>DIHK01000041.1:6380-52725 GCA_002420115.1 Nitrospira sp. UBA5698 | reverse complement strand
CAGGGCTCTTTTTCTGATGGCTGACACCTGAGAGCTGATGGCTTCTATGGGTTTGGTGCAATGATGAGTGGTGGCTTCCCGAATTTCTCGCGCATCCCGTTGATGGCGTTGAGGACGGCGGGTTGGCCGATCATCTTGGCTTCGAGTTTGCGCTTGCCGGGGAAGTCCAGCATTGTGATCCCGATTAACATGGTCAGAATGCCCTGACCTGGGAGGAAGAGCATCAAGAATCCGGCAAACACGAAGATCGCGCCGACCACATTCTTCGCAAGATGACCGAGGAGTCGAAGCACCGGGTGATGATTTTCCATCCAGCGTCTTGGTACACGCGTGTCAAAAAAGTCTGTCGGCAACCTGACCAGGATGAAGGGGATGGCGATCAACGACCCGACGAAAAAGACGATCGAGAGGGCCGTCAGGGTCACGAGTGTTTCGGTGGAGATGTATTGCTCAACCGTTGCAATGAGTCCATCCATCGGGCGGCATCCTAACATGGGTTCACGTGCCCCTCAAGGTAAACGAGATAGATCTCGATGGTTTACGGAGTCGCCCCTGCCCGCTATAATCGAGTCGTCGTGAATTGTCCCCGGCGGTGTGGTGCCAGGTGAATCCCAAAGCTGTAACGCTCCTCGGTATCTTGACGGTCGTCATTGGGGCGATGTCGTTTGCAAGCGGAGCATGGTCCTCGACGGAAACGGATGATGGGCTTCAGATTGAGATCACCAGAAAGGGAGCCGGCAAGCAGGTGGTGCTCTCACAAGGGGCGAAGGAATGGTTTATGCTGATTGAGGTGACCCCTGACAACGCCGTCATTCTAAAGCAGGAAAAAGATCATGAACGCTATCTTGTCGACGAGAGTGAAACGCATGATCGTCCCATGACAGCCGATGACGTTGATGCTGCGATTACGGACTACATCAACAGCGTGAAAGCCAGGGTACGGAAGAAGTAAACCATGTCGACCAAACCGAAGTTTGTTATTTTTGCCCACAACGCGACCTACGATAAATTGCATCAGGTCGCGACGCTCGGCATGACGGCTGCCGCGATGGGCAAGGATGTAATCGTGGTGTTGCTGTTTTGGACGATCAAAAAGCTGGCCGAAGGCAAGGTCGATCAGATCGACTTTCCACCGGAGTATGCGGGATCTGCCGAGGAAGTCGCCCGACTCCTCAAAGAGAAGAAGGTACCTAAGATTTCAGAAATGTTCCAAGATGCGAAGCACGTCGGGAAGTTTCGGCTGATCGCCTGCAGTGCCGGCCTGGAATATATGGGAGTGGATGCCGGTGCGGTTGAACGGAATGTCGACGAGGTCCTGGGGCTGCCTGCGATCTTATCTTTAACGGCTGAGGCGGAGACGAAGCTGTTTATCTGAATAGTAAAAAGTGAAAAGTGAGATGTGAAAGGTAAAGCAGGGATCCGATGAGCTTCTTACTTTTTACTTTTCACCTCTAACGACTTCTCGTGACTCCCACTTGGTCGCACAAGTCTGTCAACTTGCAAGTGCTGCATAGGGGCGACACAGGAAGACAGAGGTTTTGTCCATAGGGCACGAGAAGGTCGTTGTAGGTGATCCAGTACTGTTTCGGCAGCTTTCGGCGGAGAGCGTTTTCCGATTCTTCCGGCGTCTTGGTCTTGATGTAGCCCCAGCGGTTGCTGATACGGTGCACATGAATATCGACACAGATTCCCGGTTTCCCAAATCCGATCGTGACCACGAGATTCGCCGTCTTCCGCCCGACTCCCGGTAAGTTGACCAGTTCATCAATGGAGTCCGGGACCTTGCCGTCATGCTGATCCAGTAATCGTCGGCAGATCTCGTGAATTGACTTGGACTTAGTCCGATAGAACCCGGCTGGATAAATTGCCTGTTCGATCTTCTTCAGCGGCAGCTGCAGCATTGTGACGGGGGTACGCGCCAACGCAAAGAGCCGGCCGCCTGCCTCTCGGGTTGTCTTGTCCTTAGTTCGTAAACTGATAAGGGTGGAGATAAGAATCAGGAAGGGATCGCGGTTCGATTCCTTGGCGACCACGCCGACGACCGGTTCTTCCCAACGGCGAATCTCGCGCTTGAGGATGCGGACGGCGGCATGGATCTGCTCCTGACGCATGGGCGTGGGCACGAACGGAGAGGAGATTACGGACGGGGTTAGAAGAGCCCTGAGGGCGTCTCTACTCAGGTTTCCGCTTTGACAACCACTTCTGACGGCGTCGTTGGGCTTCGCGTTGCTTGGCCTTCTTCCTCACACTGGGTTTCTCATAAAAACGGCGACGCTTGAGCTCACGGAAGAGACCCTCACCTGCCAACTTCTTTTTCGCGACTTTCAGAGCTTTTTCGACGTTGTTATTGAAAACTTTGATTTCCATCCGATTGATTTTCGACTTTCTCAGGCCAACTGGGCCTGCTTCATAATGTTTTTAAGATCCTCACAAATCAGCGGCGGAGTCTAACACAACACCTTGAGTTCCTCAAGGATTTCGGTCACCTGTGAGATTCTATCTCGAAGGCAATCAATAAGTATTTGATTTTGCTGTGAATTTATATTTGTCTTCACGGTAAAGAGACCAGCTTGACCAGCTGCAACTGCGAGGGCGAGACCAACTGTGAGATCTGATCGGACCGGTAATTTTGCCGCCGCTTGTAATGGCTGGAGGAACCGGGCTACCTCACAGCTGAACTCCGCGATCTGGAGTGGGATCTCAGTTGCCCGTTGGAGTGCAACCGAAATTGTCTGAGCGCGTTCGGGGTCATCCTTGGGGCGTTTGTAGGCCGCCATTAGCTCGTTGTAGGCTGCCGCGTCCGCTTGAACCAGACTGTGGAGGTTGCGGGCCAATGCAAGGAGACCCTGTTCCACGTCCGGTTGCCGACCGAGACGGGCCCCCATCACTCCTAATGAAGCCGCCAAGGCTCCCACTAACGCGGCGACACTTCCACCAGCTGGGGTTGGCTTGGAATCGGCCACGGCGGTAAGAAACTCCGCCACGGTTTGTTCTGGAGCGGTCTTGCAGTGCAGCCTCTCGCTGATTCTTGTTTCTAGGACCCGGTCGGCATCGAAGCGATCAAGGTGGAGCGCTGTGGTGGCAGTGTGCTGCAGCGCTGCCTGCGGGATCAATCCGATCAGTTCACTGTCGGCGACCTCGATTCCCAGTCGTGAGGCTTCCGCCTGGACTGCCTGAAACGCAGTGAGGATTGGTGTGGCCTGATAGTCGGTTAGGTTCATGGCAACCTGGACCATCCTCCGACTAGGTAAGTCGACGCCGATCGCCTTGACATGAGGGAGTCCTCCGTTTGAGTGGCGGACTGTCCGGGCGATTGCACGAGCCTTGTCCACTTCTGAAGAGCGGAGATTAATGTTGTATGCGATGAGTGGTGGCCGGGCACCGATGGCGATGGCTCCGGCACTTGGATGGAGTCGAGACGGGCCGAAATCGGGTGCCCAATTCGGATCGGATGCCATTCGGAACGCCAAGCCCGCGAGCCCTCCACGTCTGATTGCTTCCAAGGGAGCATGATTGGCTCGAGTTGCGGCCCGTTCGTACAAGAAGACGGGAATCTCCAGCTCACGTCCAACTCGTTCTCCGAGGCGCGTGGCCAGCCGAACACAATCTTCCATCGTCGTGCCTTTGATCGGAATAAATGGGACGACGTCCGTTGCTCCCACGCGCGGATGCACGCCGGCATGACTACGCAAATCAATGAGGTTGGCAGCGGTACGGATCGCACGGAAAGCCGCCTCGACGACTGCTTCCGGGGCTCCACAGAAGGTCAGGACGGCTCGATGATGATCTGGATCCATCGAGTGGTCCAAATACACGACGTCGGACGTCGATGTAACCGCGTCCATTATGGCTTGAACGGTGTCTCGATTCCGGCCTTCACTGAAGTTAGGCACACATTCAACGATGTGATCCATGTCACCAATCTGAGCTCAAATGAAAAAGCCGGAGGACTTCGTATGGTCCTTCCGGCTTCTGGTCTGGTCGATCCTGAAAAAGTCTGACTATTTTGTTTTCTTCACAAAAGCCTTGTAAATCCGTCCAGACTTTGCCTGCTCTTCTTCCAGTCCCACCATTTCATGGCCGGTGGTTTCACACCAAGCCGGCATGTCTTTCTTGATGCCTTCATCATCGGAGACAACCTCTAGCACCTGGCCCAAGGCCAGCTCTTTGATCTTCTTCGAGGTCAGAATGATCGGCATAGGACAAAAGTACCCTAACGTATCGAGTTTGACATCGGCTTGCATCATGAAGATATCCCTCGCTCCCAGCTGAGAGCTGTCGGTTCAAATGAATAGATTGACGCTACCTCGCTTCGCTTCCGCCAGGTACGTCGTGACACCGGCAAACTGATCGATGCCATCGATCAAGGTGTCTTTGGTAATGCCCATCAGCCCCATGGTTGTCGTGCACGCGATAAAATGTACGCCCAGATCCAGAGCGGTCTGCATCAACTCGGGCACATCGGGCATGCGATTTTGCTTCATCACCTTTTGCATCATCTTCGTGCCCAACCCGCCCATGTGGAAGCGGGATAACGGGAGACTGTCGGCGCCGCCTTTATTGAGCAGCCCAAACATCCGGCGAAGCCAGTCTTTTGCCGAACTGGTGGCCCCTTTTCTTCGGATGGCGTTCAGCCCCCAAAAGGTAAAGAACATCGTGACCTTCATGCCCATGGCAGCTGCGCCTGTCGCAATGATGAAAGCTGCCATCGCTCGATCGAGATCACCGCTCAACAAGACGATGGTGACACTTTCTGGTTTGGATTCTTGTAGCTGTGCCAACGTCGCCGCAGGCTCGATTTGTGTGGCAATCATCGTATCTCCTCACCCCATAGGCAAGACTCAATGCGCTCAGTATTTGAACAGAATAGTATGTGGTCCTTTGGGGTGTCAAGGAACGGGGCCATCCTCCTGGTCCGTTCGTTGCTTGACCTGATCTCTGCCCCCCGTTATAGTCCGGGTTCTAGTATACGACGTCTTCTTGCGACCATCCTGTTCAGCAATGAGCCAACTCTTATCACCCGAGGTCCTCGCTTCCAGGAGTGCACCCCTGTTTGGCTTTTGGTATCCGGCCGTTCCTAGTCATCGACTCCGTCCTGGGACGATGACCGCACTCAAGATGCTGGACCTGCCGATTCTTCTATGCCGAGATCGAGCGGGTATGCTGGCAGCGATGCGTGACCTTTGCCCTCACCGAGGGATGCCGATGTCGTTTGGTCGGTTCGATGGTGAGCTTGTGGAATGTCCGTATCACGGGTGGCAGTTTGATATGAAGGGGCGCTGTCAGCGGATCCCGGCCCTTCCCGAAGGTGGGAGTTTCCAATGCGACAAGATCGGCGTCGCAACCTATCCGGTCGAAGAGACGGACGGGATGATTTGGTTGTATTTGGCTGATGAACGAGGGAACACTGATCCGTTGCCGCCTGCTCCGCGTATGCCGCTTCCTTCAGAGCCTCGACAATCATTCCACATTTCACTGAGCTACACCTGCACGCCCGATGATGGTGTCATCGGGCTTATCGATCCGGTCCATGGTCCCTATGTCCATTCGTGGTGGCGTAGCGATGCGCGGATGCACGAGAAGACGAAAGTCTTTGAGCCGATCCCCAATGGTTTCAGGATGACTGCGCATCGGCCGGCAAAGAACAGCGGGCCGTTTCATTGGATCGAGCGAATCTATGGAGGACCACTGAGCACCACCATCGACTTTCTATTGCCGAATCAGCGAGTGGAACTGATGCAATGTGGCAGTGTGTGGCTCGCCAATCGGTTGATGTCCACACCGGTCTCCGATATGGAGTGTCGCATTGATTTTTCCGCCTATTGGCGCGGCCTGCATTGGCTGCCGTTCGGCAATTTGATTTTTCGTACGTTGACCAAGATGTTTCTGGGACAGGATGAGCGGGCGATGAAGCATTTGGCGGTGGGTCTCCGTCATAAGCCCTCATCCATGTTTCTGGGAGACGCCGATATGCCCGCGAGATGGTACTACAAGCTGAAAGCAGCCCATCTCGAATCGATTCAGACCGGACGCCCTTTCGACCACCCGCTCAAAGAACGAGTCACGCTTCGCTGGCGAAGCTGAACCTCCTTCCTGGAAACGACAAGACCACAAGGGGAATAGGACGTTATCGGTCGGGTTGATCGGTGAGGATGAACTCCATCGCGCGCCGAATCTCATCGCGTGATCCGAGTAGAACCACGATGTCGCCGGCCACGAGTTTCGTTTTATCCGAGGGGTTCGATTCGGTCACGCCGGCTCTGGTCAAGGCGATGATCGAGGCTCCCGTTCGTGGCCGCAGTGCCAGCTCGGCAAGCGTTTTCCCTGCCGCCGGTGCGGCTTCCTCAATCCGACAAGTCTCTACCTCCACATCGGCGAGGGTGCCGCCGCGCAAGTGGTGCGCCAGTTCAGGTAGTTCGCTTCGGCGAAGGAGCGCGTATCCCTCCCGGCGGACCTGCTCCGCCTTGCGCATGACGAAGTCTTGCGGCATCTGATAGGTACGGAGGACGAGCGCAAAAATCTCGATCGATGTTTCAAACTCTTCCGGCACCACATCGTCAGCGCCGAGCTGATGGAGCTCTTCCAATTCACGCAAATAACGAGTCCTGACGACGATGTGAATCTTCGGGTTCAATCCTCGAGCAACCTGCACGGTCCGGCGCGCCATGAAGGGATCAGAGATGGCCACGACCAGGACTCGAGCCTGTTCGATCTTGACGTGTCGCAATACGGTCGGATTTGTTGCGTCCCCGTAGTAGAGCGGTAATCCGTGTGCCGCCTCCCGGCGTACGGTTTCACCGTCCAAATCTAACGCAATGTACGGAACCTCCGTCTCGCCCAAAACGCGAGCGAGGTTACGGCCGTTCAGTCCGTAGCCCACGATAATGACATGATCTTTGATGCGAAGATGCCGTCCATCCGTTTGGAGGACATGTGCCGTGGTTTGTCCGGGGAACCAGCGGTGGAGTCGCTGGACGGCCTCGACTCGTCGGCCAAGATGCGGCGACAGCTGAATGAGGATCGGGGTAATGATCATCGAACAGACCGAGACGGCCAGAAATATCTGATACTGGGTTCCGGATAGGAGCTGATCCTCCTGGCCGACTTGTGCCAGGATAAAGCTGAATTCTCCCACTTGTGCGAGAGCGATGCCGGTCATGACTGCGGATCGGGGCGGCATGGAGGCGGCAAGCACGGCACCAGCGCCCGCGAAGAATTTCACCAAGAGGACGATCAGCAGAAGGCCGGTCACGACGAAGGGGTACTCCAGCAGGATATGCCAATCCATCAGGATGCCGATGGAAACGAAGAAGAGGCTGTTGAAACTGTCACGAAAAGGCAGCACTTCGGCGATGGCTTGGTGGCTGTACTCCGACTCGGAGATCACAAGGCCGGCGATGAAGGCGCCGAGCGCCAGTGAGAGTCCGCCGAGGGAGGTCAACCAGGCGATGCCGAGGCAGAGGACGATGATGGTCAATAAGAACAATTCTCGGCTTCGACTGCGGACGATGTGTTCGAGCAAGATCGGGACTGCATACCACGCACCGACCAGAATGCAGGCCACCACGACCAACGATTTCCCCAACGAGAGCAACACGGGTCCAATCGCCCCATCGCCGGGGTTGGCGAGAATGGGCGTGAGCAAGATCATCGGTACGACGGCGATGTCTTGGAATACCAAGATCCCGATGGTCGCCCGCCCGTGTGGTGAGTCGCTGGCTTCGCTGGCAGTCAACGCTTTGAGCACAATGGCGGTGCTGCTGAGTGAAAGCAGAAATCCCCAAAAGATCGCCTGAGAGGTCGGTAATCCCGCGAGAGTACCGCCGAGCCATGTAATGGCGATAACTCCACCCACTTGGATCGGGGCTGCAATCAGCAGCAGGCGCTGAAGCGAGGCAAGTTGGACCAACGAGAATTCAATGCCGATGGTGAACAGGAGGAGTACGATGCCGATTTCCGCCAAGACCTGTACCGTGGCGATATCGGAAATGAGATTGAGCCCATGAGGGCCGATCAATGCACCCGCGACTAGGAACCCGGCGATTGAGGGGAGTCGGAACTGATGAAACAGAAATACTACCGCGATCGACACGGTGTAGATGAAGAGCAGATTCGTGAGGACATTATAGTCGGTCATGTTGTGCGGCTATCGATTGCACGTTCTCTGTTGATGAATCGACCTAACCACTGCTGATGAGCTGAGATGACACATCTACGCTGTTTTACCCAACAGACCATCGGCAATATGACAGGCAGGATACCTGAGGTTTCGATGCCGGACAAGGTAATGCAGGGTGTGGGACAGGAGCGATTTGGGATGAGGCAGCTTGGGTATGAGATAGTGAGGTGACTGAGCACCGGCCTCTCATCTGGTTTGTGGTGGGCGATGGGCGCAAACACGGCAAACGTCAGTCGGTCGAGGTCCTGTGGCTTGTGGCTCCCCCCTCCAAAGCTGCATAGACGAAAAACAAAGTATTGAGTAGGGTGTGCGCACCAACTATAGAGAGCGACCAGGGGGTGCCCACGCACCGCGTGTCTTGACAACATGATCTGGAGGTGTCCCATGCGGCAGGTTCAAGGAACGTTCCTCTCAGTGACCATCCTGGTGGCGTTGTCCACGGGAATGGCTTGGGGAGACACGGGAGCTGGTCCGACAACCTGGAAGTGTCTCGAAGCAGATGGGAGCTCGATGTATACCAATAAGGAGCGGGCCGGGTGTGAAGCGATGGATCTGAAGCCTCTCTCAGTCGTGCCTGATTTGGTGAATATGCCGACCATTCCTCGAACGCAGCCCATGAGGGAGTCACAGGTTGAGCCGTCTTCCGCTCGAGATCGCGACTCAGTGGGGGCAGGAAGGCAGGTGCCGGAATGGGCACGTGACTGGTATGCGAGTAATACGGTTTCTGGCTCAGTCCAGGCGGAAGCCTGCACGTTGTATTTGGAATGGATGCATCTCGTGCAGAAGACCAGGGGAGGAATGTTCTTCGGGTCCGATCCATCCTATGGAGGGGACCTCACGGGGAAAAATCAGCGAGGGGCTAGTCATTCATTCTACGATAATGCGCGCTACATCGCGTTGTCGAGGCTGTTTGGGACCGGGTTTGTTCCGGTGGGGTGTTACTAACACAACTTGGTCAGTTTTCCTCATAATCCGTAGAATTCTCGGTACCACTTCACGAAACGAGGGATGCCCACCTCGATCGGGGTATTTGGCCTGAAGCCGACGTCATTGGTGAGATCGTCGATATCGGCATAGGTCGCAGGCACGTCGCCTGGCTGCATCGGCAAGAGCCGCTTTTCCGCCGTTTTTCCCAAAGCTTGCTCCAGTACTCCGATGAAATGCAGCAGCTCCACCGGCTGGTGGTTGCCGATGTTGTAGATGCGGGCTGGAGCGGAGCTGGTTCCGGGATCCGGTCGTTCCCCAGACCAGGAGGGATCGACGGTTGCCGGATGATCAAGTGTCCGGATGATGCCTTCGACGATATCATCGACATAGGTGAAGTCGCGTTTCATCTTGCCCTGATTAAAGACATCGATCGGTTTGCCCTCCAAAATGGCCTTGGTAAAGATGAAGAGGGCCATGTCAGGACGCCCCCATGGGCCATACACGGTAAAAAAACGCAAGCCGGTGCAAGGCAGCCGATACAGATGGGCATAGCAATGAGCCATGAGCTCATTAGCCTTTTTGCTGGCGGCATAGAGCGAGACGGGATGATCCACATTGTCATGGACTGAGAACGGCATGTGGGTATTACCGCCATAGACAGAACTCGAAGATGCATAGACCAAGTGTTCGATCTGGTTATGGCGGCAGCCTTCCAGGATATTCATGAACCCTTCGATGTTGCTCTCGGTGTAGGCGTGTGGATTGACCAGCGAATAGCGAACCCCGGCTTGAGCGGCCAGGTGCACCACCCGCTGGATCGACTGGTCGGTAAAGAGGTCCTTCATGCCTTGCCGATTGGCGAGGTCCAGTTTGATGAACGTGAATCGTTCACGAGGCTTAAGCTGTGCCAGTCGAGCTTCTTTCAGTCGGACGTCGTAGTAATCGTTGAGATTGTCGAGGCCGATGACATGATCGCCTCTCTCTAAGAGGCGCATCGCCACATGGAATCCGATGAATCCCGCGGCTCCGGTGACAAGAATCGTCGCTGGTCTTTCGCTCATAGCTGCTCCTCAATAAATAACGACTTATCGCCGCGGCGCGGCTTTCATAAACGGGGGATCGCCATGATCCACCCGATAAAGAGTCAGGGGGGCTAGGGATTCTCCTGTTGAGTGGACCTCGATCGCTCCTCCACCTGTGGGTCGATAGATGTCCAGCGCGTGGGCATGATGATAACGACATCCCTGTAACGCCAGAAGGTCTTTTAACTTTTCCGCCGGTTCCCAGTGGGCTGTCAGCAGCGCAGTTCGGGCAGGGTTCCGGCGACTGAACATGAACGAGAGGTGGTCCGGATACCAATCCGCTCCACCGGTGGCGTACGACACGAACAGCCGCGCGCCGGCGGTCGTGCAGAGCTCGGCAAGGTAGGCGTTTGTGAGATAGCCGTTCTCGCCGATGTCCAGCCATTGGCCGGGGTGAGAGAGCGGTGCGTGGGCGGCATGGGTTCGGATCTCACGCAGTTGTTGCTGTGAGGCCAAGACCAGGGGAATCGGTCCGTACTTGCCGACTATCCGTTGAATAACTAAGTCTTTGAGGGCTGATCGCCCGTCGTTGGTGGGGCCACTGTCCGCATGAACCAACACATTGTGCCCACGATCAGAAATCAGGTAACAATTCCGCGGCATATTGAGGTCACAGGGATCTTCGCCATAGAACGGGACCGACACGACCGTGCCTCCCTCGAACGGCCAGCTCTCCCCATGGGCCAGCTCGATCACCTGCTCAAACCCCAGCTCTGCCAGGAGTGACCGATAGTCAAAAAACAGCTGGGTGCGATTGCGTCGGCTGGGGATGATGATGGGGATGTCTTTCGGCAGATGGAGCAAGGTGCGAGGATCCACATGGTCATCGTGATCATGCGTGAGGAAGACGGCTGCCGGCTTGGGGACGAGCCTGCCCCAGAGTGATGGCATGGGCGATTCTGCGAACCAGGGCAAGAGCCATGGATCAAAGAGCAATACCGTGTCACGTTGTCGGTAGAGTAAGGCCGCATGGCCAAGGTGCACGGTATCTTGATCCTGGATGACCTCGAACCAATGATGGCGTAATGACGCTGTCGTCGAGCTGGTCAGACATTCATGTCGCTGCAAGAGCTCCATAAATGTGGTGAGCAGGCCCTGGGAATCACGAGGCATTGAGGAGACGATGGTGCCGACTTCGTCCACGGTACGAGTGCCATTGAGGAGACCGAGCAGTTTGCCGATCAATGGGCCCAGGCGGCGGTTGTTGAATCCGAACGGGATGGCCTGCTGGTTAACCGCATGAAACATGCGGAGCCCGCCGTTCGTGACGGTTGCGGATCGAGTCGGATCTGTCGAGAATTCCCAGTGAAAGGCGCCGTCCGGTCGACGGCCGCAGCGGATGTGTCGCTGGAGGTGGGGGCGGGCGTTGATCAGTTCCGCGTAAGCATCTTCGAGCCGTCGCCGACGCTCTGGTTCGTCCAGTGGGGCCCGTTTCGAGAAGACATCGCTGATCGCAGTATCGATCGCACTGGCCAGGAGACCGTGAGCCTCCTGGAGGCTGGCTACCACTTCAGGGGCGACACCGCCAATGAATGGAAAGGGGCCTGGCAGCTCCGCACTTTCTAGTTGTGCCCAACACCAGGGGGCGAGGCTCACGTATTCGTTTCGAGGCAGATGGTTCCAGCTGGTCATAACAGTGAAGGGTGAGAGGTAAAAGGTAAGTAGGGATCGATTACTTCACTTTTCACGTCTTGCCTTTTACCCATTTCAGCGTACTGATCGTTGGTTCGTAGAGCGCCTGAATGAGGTTGCCGTCGGGGTCGGAGAAATAGAATGAGTAGCTCCCATCCCGATGAAGTTTTGGCTCCTTGGTGATTCGCCCGCCCAGGGACTCAATCGAGGGCATGATCTCACGGTGCATCTGATCCACGGCCTGTGGACTTTCAAGAATCACGCCCATGTGGTCGAGCAGTTGGGTCTTCGAGGACTCGTAGGAGTCCAATTCATGCTTCGAGATCTGATGTAGTGCCAGGTTGTCGACTCCGGAGCTGAAATACACGTTCTCCGGGTCCGGTTCCCAGACGACCTGCATGCCGAGGATCTGCTCATAGAATCGACGCGATCGAGGAAGATCCATGACGCGAAGTGCCAGATGCCGAAGACCGTGATGAAGTGGTGCCGTCATGGGGTGTCTCGTACTCGTTGAACAATGATCACATCCGTATAGTAGGGAGACGAGCGATCAGCCGTCAACGGAAAACCAGCCCTCCCGCTCGCCTAACCACTATGGTACGATCACGGTTCTCAGTTTGTAGCCTACGCGAAGTAGGGGGATCTGTCGATCTGATGAGCTGTTGACTGTGAAAGATTTCGGCCCCACACAAGATTTGGCGCAGAGGGCTAAAGTGTTTGCGCTTGGCATTATCAGGCTTGCCGCGCAACTTCCGAAGACACCAGAATCTCGCGTGATCGCGCAACAAATTGTCAGATCCGGTACCTCCGTTGGGGCCAATTACCGTGCCGTCTGTCGGGCTCGCTCTCGTGCTGAGTTTGTCGCCAAACTGGGAACGGTTGTCGAAGAAGCAGACGAGACAGTGTTTTGGCTAGAGATCCTTATTGAATCGGGCATTTCCCAAGAAAACAGGACGATGGTTCTGCTAGGAGAAGCCAAAGAGCTTCTTGCAATTTTCTCGGCATCCAGGCGAACAGCAAAGTTCGGTAAATACTCAACAGGGCAACAAATCAACAAATTACCAAAATGAATTTCCAAGGAATGACGGTAGTGGCGTTCGAAAGTCGGATGGAGACGGAGCTGGCTCGTTTGATCGAGCGGTACGAAGGTCGCCCGCTCATGGCTCCTGCATTGCGAGAAATCCCGCTGGAGAGTAACCAGGCGGCCTATGAGTTCGGGACGCGCCTGATGGCAGGACAGATCGATATGCTGGTCTTGCTCACCGGTGTGGGCACTGAGGCGCTGTTTGAGATCCTGAAAACACGATATCCCTGGCCATCGATTGTTGAGGCGTTACAGGGGACGGTGATCATTGCCAGGGGGGCAAAAACGGTTGCAGCGCTCAAGGCCGTGGGGCTCATCCCAACGGTGACGGTGCCGGAGCCCAATACCTGGATCGATCTGGTTTCTGCGATGGATGAGTATAGCCTTGAGCCGGGCGTGCGAATCGCCGTGCAGGAATATGGCATACCCAACAACGCACTGGTGAAGGCTCTGGAGCAGCGTGGGGCGGACGTCTTTCCTGTGCCGATCTATCAATGGGCTTTACCGGAGGATCTTGGACCGCTACGCGATGCCTGCGAGCGCGTCATTGCCGGAAGAGTGGAGGTGGTGCTGATTACGAATGCCATGCAGATCGACCACGTCATGCAAGTCTTAGAGCAAGACGGAAATGTCATTCCATTTCACGATGCGGTGCAGAAACTGGTCGTGGCCTCCATTGGTCCCGCCGCCAGCGAACGGTTGCGCCACTTCGACTGGCCGGTCGACTTCGAGCCCTCACATTCCAAACTGGGTGTCTTGGTGAAGGAAGTGTCGGAGCAGGCAGCGAACATTCTTGGGAGAAAGCGGTAAGCACTCGCTTCGTCTCTCCGGCAAGTGGAGATTTGTCGCTTCAGCCCTTCAATCGCTGGAGTTCGATCTGGATCGTCTGTGCTCCATCGCCGATCCAGAGATGCCCGTCCTGTATCGTCCACTGGAGCTGCATGGTGGGTCTGGACATTTCAGCCAGCGCGCGCACACTGTCCATCGGAATCAACGTCACAGAGAGGTTTTTCAGCCGGTCAAGCGCGGTGCTTTGGTTCGCCCACCACACCTCGGCGCTCCGGGCGCCATAGGCATAGACGATGACCTGTTTGGCACGGCCACAGGCCTGACGCAGCGTCTTCTCATCTGGTTGACCGATCTCGATCCAGCGCTCAATCGTCCCAGTCACATCCCGTTGCCACAAGGCTGGTTCATCTTCAGTGCCGATCCCGCGACCAAACGATAAGGCCTCGTTGGCATAGAGCGCAAAGGCGAGCAGCCGTACCATCAAGCGTTCCTCTGTCTCGGACGGATGGTGTGCGAGGGTAAGGGTATGGTCCTGGAAGTACTGGCGATCCAGATCAGAGATCTGCAGCACGGCTTTATAAATAGTTGCGTTTGACGCCATACAGTCAGTTTGGATGTGCGGCGAGTTCCGCCACAAACATCTGCTCCACGCGCTTGCGCGCCCAGGGCGTCTTGCGTAGGAACGTTAGGCTCGATTTGACTGTTGGATGATGACGAAAACAGCGAATGGGCACATGTGCGCCCATCGTCGCCCATCCCTGCCGTGCGACCAAGGTCGTGACAATGGTTTCCAAGGTGATCCCGTGCAAAGGATCGTGGGGATGAGCCATAGCATGCGGCTGGTGCATGGATGAGTCAGGCATGAGGGCGTGCAGCGTACCGATTGTGGGTAAGTTTCACAAGTGTTCTTTGGGGAGACTGGTGGCAGGATTAGGCGGCACTTCATCTTGCCTTGTCGCTAGTTGCAGCGAACCCCCAGCATACAAGGTGAAATAGGTTGTCGACCAAGTGGGTGGTATATTCTCTGGCCTGGTAGGATGTGGCCTCTGGAACTGGTCAAATCCCCTCCTCGTATGTATTTCACGGAGGATTCAAATGGACCTGCAAGCTCCTCTCACCATATTCGTTGATGAGGCCGGCTCAGCAGACTTCAGGGTGCCTAGTGCCGGTGAGCGCAAGAAGGCTTTTGTGGTGTGCGCAGTTGCCGTTCCTACCATGGCTTTCCGTGAGCTTGAACAGATTATCCCTCGCAATGCGAAAGGAGAGTTTCTAAAGGCATCACATAGGGACTTTAACAATGCGTTAGCAGTCACCTTTGCAGACGGGCTGATTCAGTCGAAGGCCGACGTTGGTGCGTTCCTCGTAGACCCTGGGGCAGTAGAGAATATTGAGTTAGCTCACCAGCTTGAGAAGCTTGCCAACGATCGTCGAAAGGCCTCTGGAGACTCAGAGCCTACCGAGGAGGGTAAACGCCTTCACCCAGAGATTACATCGCAGGACCTCCACTACCTATTTTTTCTCTCCAAGGCATTGTTTGCTTGTCTTGAAGGCTACCTCACCCATCACCGAGCATTACCGTCATTCATCGACATTGTTATTGATACGAGAGAACTCGATGAGTTCCAACGACAGCGATCCGTGAGTGAGCTGCGTCGAATCTGTGCCGAGAAAGGCCTACGCATTGGGAGATTTGAGTGGAGACGGGAAGAGGATGAGCCGTTGTTGCTGTTGCCAGACTTATTCGGAGGTATTCTGTGTCGTGAGGACAGATATCGGGACGTAGGTCCAGCAGCGCAGAGACTCTGGGATGCAGGGAGAGATGGTCGATTCAAGTTCGTCAACAAACCACCGTCAAAAAAAGGCTCATTGGATGAGGGCTAACTTGACCTGTGCATCACTTAGTGCTGAGGAGCCAACTGCCAGGATTGAGAATCGAGGTCATGTGTCGTTTTCATAGATAGCAGGGTGATAGCGAAGTTTGGGGATTGGTTTCTCTTCAGCGCGCGTCGTCGCATCCAGGCGCGGGTTACAATTTCAGCTTGCCTTCTTCCGTTCTTCCTTTAGCCGCTCGGCGATCCATAGTTTGATCACCGATTGCCTCGTGACGCCAAGGCGGCTCGCCTGAGTGTCCAGGGAATCAATGATCCAATTGGGAAAATCGACATTCACCCGTCTCTGCTCATGCCCAGGACGGCGTGACTTCGAGAGGTTAAGATGAGGTGTCACGTCTTTGCCCTCATCAAACATCTTCTCGAGATTCTTGGCTTTCATAGTAGAGCGCCCTTTCTTCCGTTCTGGATCTGCGAACTGAAATCAACCGTATATGTCCCTTGCGATAGGTGAAAAAAGCCGACCAGAGCTTTTGCTTGTGGACCGCGATCAGCACATATCGTGGCTCATCTTCTGTTCGCGCTGGGATTTCCAGACGGTCCTCGTCTTCCCACAGCCCTTGTGCTTCGATAAAGTCGATCCCGTGTTTTTCACGGTTGGCCTTGCTCTTTGCAACATCGAACTCGAAATCCATCCTGGTATAGAAAATATACCTTGAGAGCGACGTTCGTCAATCAGGGGGGGCGACCTTACCCGAGTAATCGGTATCTGAACCGCCTTGTGCCTGTTGCGGGGCTTACCCGAGGTCCTGCCACGGTCACATCGTGAGCACCGCGGCGCCTTGAAAGCTTCCGGCTTTCAATTCTTGTAGCGCACGGTTCGCCTCTTCCAGAGGAAAACGGACCGTGCGGGGTTTTATAGGAATGGCCGCTGCTTCACGCAATAAATCGATGCCGTCTTGTCTGGTATTGGCCGTGATGCTGCGGATTACACGCTCGCCGAAGATATCGCGATCATAGTCCAGCGAGGGAATGGGCGACATGTGGATGCCGGCTAAGGCTAAGGTGCCGCCTCGTTCAAGTGCCTGTAACGCAAGAGGCACGAGTTCACCGGCTGGGGCAAAGATGATGGAGCTGTGTAGCTTATCCGGCGGCATTTCCATCGCGCCACCAACCCAGACGGCGCCTAGGTGCTTTGCCAATTCCTGGTGCTCTCGCTTGAGCGAACTCACATAGACCTGACAGCCCCAATGGCGGGCGATCTGAATCGCAATGTGCGCGGAGGCACCGAATCCATACAACCCCAGCCGTTGGCCTGGCTTGATGCCGCTGAGACGCAAGGCTCGATAGCCGATAATGCCCGCACACAACAAGGGTGCGGCTTCATCATCTGAAAAGACCGACGGAATGGGATAGGCAAACCGTGCGGGCACCACAGCATATTCCGCATAGCCACCATCAAACTGGTAGCCGGTGAATTTGGCTTGTATGCAGAGGTTCTCCCGCTCGCTTGTACAAAACTCACACTGTCCGCATGTGCCTTGTAGCCAGGCGATTCCGACACGATCGCCTTCTTTCACCTCCGAGACCCCGGCCCCGATCTGCATCACCGTACCGACTGCTTGATGCCCTGGAATGATCGGCAGGGCCACATCAGGGAGCTCCCCCTCAACCACATGCAGATCAGTGCGGCAGACGCCGCAGACGTGGACTTTAACAAGGACCTGATCTGGCTGTGGAATAGGGACCGGACGATCCTCAAGCCGCAACGGATTGCGGGAGACCGGACTCGTCTGATCGAGGACCATCGCTTTCATGATCGGTTGGGGTAAGGAGTTTCAGGTTGCAAGTTTCAAGTCTCAGGTCTGAACGCCAATCAAGACCATCTACATCTGATCAGGGCACGTGAAACTTGAAACCAGAAACATGAAACTTCTCTGGGGCTTCTCAGTTACTTCGCCTTAATGCACTCAATGTCCAAATGGATGTGGACGTCGTCTCCCACGACGAGTCCTCCGGTATCGAGAGTTTTGTTCCACACCATGCCGAAATCCTTGCGATTTAATTTGCCGTCGGCGGTGAATCCCGCTCTGGTGTTTCCCCAGGGGTCCTTCGTGATGCCGTTCAGCATCCCGGTGAGGGTCACTTCCTTCGTCACCCCGCGAAGTGTGAGATTGCCGACGACCTTGTAAGTCTCGCCTTCTTTCTGAGCAGTTTTCATCGTGTAGGTGATCGTCGGGAACTGCTTCACATCCAGGAAGTCGGCATTACGCAGATGTCCATCACGTTTCTCATGGTTTGTATTGATTGAGTCCGCATTGATGGTCGCTTCGATCGCGGTGATGGTCTTTGCGTTCGCATCCAGCTCGACGAATCCGCGATAGTTGAGAAATCGCCCCGAAGTCTTCGAGATCACCATGTGCGCAACGCGGAACTCGATCAGGGAGTGATCCGGGTCGATATCCCAGTGAGCCGTCTCGGCTTGGAGGCTCAAGGGGCACAGCGCCAAGAAACTCATCATGATGATGCTCTGTATCCAGACTCGGCTCCTGTTCATATTCATTCCCTTTCAGTCTCCCCACATGGGGCGTGTTTCCGTTCGAGAGGACCAGTCCTCTCGCTGGGTATCCTATCCACCACTGGAAGGTGGTGCAACGTGTTTCTTTCGCTGAAACATGGGTGTCTACTGGCGATGTTGGTATAGAATGCACTTATGAAAGCACTCGTCAAAACTGTTGCGGGACCGGGTCTCACCCTCACGGATTGGGCGGACCCAACTCCGAGGCCACACGATGCCGTGATCAAAGTCGCAGCGACCTCACTCTGTGGAACCGACGCCCATATCTACCGTTGGGATGAATGGGCACAGGGGCGGATCCATCCCCCTCGCGTGATCGGCCATGAGTTGTGCGGCCACGTGGTGGAGGTCGGACGCGAGGTCTCCCTCGTAAAGACTGGCGACTATGTCGCAGCGGAATCGCATCTGACTTGTGGAGCCTGTTTTCAGTGCCGGACGGGATTGGCGCACGTGTGCAAGAATTACAAGATTCTCGGAGTCGACCGAGACGGATCCTACGCGCAGTATGTCGTCCTACCTGAAAACGTCTTGTGGAAAACGGATCCGAACATTCCCCCTGAGTTGGCCTGCCTCCAGGAACCAATCGGCAATGCCGTTGACGCAGCCCTGGCCGAAGATTTGACCGGCCAGACGGTGCTGATCACGGGCTGTGGTCCGACCGGGTTGTTTGCCACGGCAGTCGCACGAACCGCCGGGGCAGCGACCATTATTGCGTCGGATGTCAGTGACTACCGGCTTGGTTTGGCCAAGCAAGTTGGTGCGGATCACGTCCTCAATGCAAAAGTGTATTCTCCGGAACAACTAGCCGCAGTGATCCTCGACATTACCGCAGGTGAAGGGGTTGATGCGTCGTTGGAGATGTCAGGAAACCCAGAGGCCTTGCACCAGGCCTTTCGAGCAGTGAAGAACGGTGGGCGGGTCACGCTGTTCGGTATTCCCACCGGCCCTGTGACGTTTGACCTCCCCAACGAAATGATCTTCAAAGGGGTTCGGGTGTACGGGATTACCGGCCGGCGGTTGTTTGGAACCTGGTACCGGTTGGCCGGTCTCTTCAAGGCCGGTCTCAATATCCGGCCGGTCATCACCCATTCGTTTCCACTGAGCGAGTTTGCGACCGGGTTTGAGTTGATTCAGTCGGGGCAATGTGGAAAAGTGGTGTTGTTGCCCTGACAAAGTAAAAGGTGAGAGGTGAAATGTAAGATAAGGAGTGAAAGGTGAGAAGTAAGAAGTAAGATATGGGAATCTAAATTTCCGGGCTGTACCTTTCCTGCCTTTCACTTTTACCCTTTCACGTTTCATTCAAAGCATGGCTTACCATTCTTTCAAACAGGCCCTGGATACCCAACTCGCCGACATCCGGGCTAAAGGCCTGTATAAAGCCGAGCGGCGCATTCTGGGCCCACAAGGTTCGGATATTCAGGTCTCTCAGGGCTCGGTGCTCAATCTCTGCGCCAACAACTATCTCGGCCTCGCGAATCATCCGACGATCGTCCAGGCGGCAAAAACAGGGTTGGACACCCATGGCTATGGCATGGCCTCAGTGCGGTTTATTTGCGGCACGCAAGATCTACACAAGCAGCTGGAACAGGCCATCAGTACGTTTCTTGGTACTGAGGACACGATCCTCTACAGCTCCTGCTTCGATGCCAACGGGGGACTCTTTGAAGTGTTGGTGGATGAGCGCGATGCTGTCATCAGTGACGCGTTGAATCACGCGAGTCTAATCGACGGTATCCGACTCTGCAAAGCCAAACGATTTCGGTACGCCCATTCCGATATGGCTGACCTCGAAGCGCGGCTTCGGGAAACGGGTGACTGTCGCCTTCGACTCATCGTCACGGACGGCGTGTTTTCGATGGACGGTGACCTGGCCAAGCTTGATCGAATCGCCGGACTGGCGGAACGATACGACGCGGCCGTCATTGTCGATGACAGTCATGCCACCGGAGTGCTTGGTCCGAAGGGGAGAGGTACTCCGGCTCATTTCGGCGTCGCCGACCGTATCGAGATCGTGACCAGCACCTTGGGAAAGACACTCGGTGGCGCAACCGGTGGATTCACATCCGGCAGGGCCGAGGTCGTCGAGCTCCTGCGCCAACGGTCCCGGCCCTATCTGTTTTCCAACTCCCTTCCTCCTCCGATCGCAGCTGGGGCATTATGTGCACTCGAGCTCGTAGAGCAAGGTGACCATCTCAGACAACAGCTTCGTACCAACGCTACTTTTTTCAGAGATGAGCTCACGAAGCTTGGGTTCCGGCTTGTTCCGGGTGAACACCCTATCATTCCTGTCATGCTGGGTGAGGCCACCCTCGCCACCGCGATGGCGGAGGCGTTGCTCAAAGAAGGGATCTACGTGGTTGGTTTCAGCTATCCCGTTGTCCCGCAAGGGCAGGCGAGGATCAGGACCCAAATGTCGGCAGCCCATACACCCTCTCAGTTGCAACAGGCCGTGGCGGCGTTTTCCAAAGTGGGCCGTGCACTCGGTATCATTCCATAAGGATCCCCACCCGTATCCCTCCGAATTGACATTTCGCAGCCAGCTCAGTATTCTCTGGCACTTTATTATGTGAAGGAGTAGGGCTATGAAAGTTATTCTTCAAGAAACCCTGGAAGGGGTTGGGCATCTCGGCGATCTCATCAACGTCGCCGATGGGTTCGCGAGAAATTATTTGTTGCCGAGGCGTAAGGCCGTTGAAGCCGACAGCCGAAGCATGAAGGCGTTCGAACATGTGAAGCGGGTGGCGGCTGAGAAGGCCAAGAAAGAGAAGCTGGAGATCGAAGCCCATGCTAAAGAAGTGTCGGCGGTGTCGCTGACGATCGAGATGCAAGCGGGCAAGGACGACAAGCTGTTTGGCTCCGTCACCACGAAAGACATCGCGGAAGGATTGGCGGCCCAAGGTGTGACGGTGGATCGGCGGAAGATCCAATTGGCGCACCCGATCAAGGAGTTGGGCACGGTGTCTGTACCCATTAAGATGCACAGGGACGTAGTCGCGACCGTAACGGTTCGCGTGGTCAAGAAACAAGAGGCAGAAGAACCTTCCGCTTCGGAATAAAGGGGTGATGACAGCATGATGCAGGACGCGATCGGCTCATTGGATGCACTGAAAGCGGTAGATCCCGATGTCTATGCCGCGATTGAGTCAGAAGCGATCAGGCAACGTGAAAAGTTACTCTTGATTGCCTCGGAGAATTTTGCCAGCCCGGCGGTGCTTGCCGCCCAGGGCTCGTTGCTCACCAATAAATACGCTGAGGGCTACTCGGGTAAACGATATTACGGCGGCTGTCAGCATGCCGACGCCGTCGAAGACCTGGCTATTCAGCGGTGCAAGCAGATCTTCGGTGCCGACCACGTCAATGTTCAGCCGCATTCCGGGTCACAGGCCAACATGGCGGCCTATCTGTCGGTTTTAAAACCGGGGGATACGATTCTTGGGATGGATCTGGCTCAAGGCGGCCATTTGACGCACGGCAGCAAGGTCAATTTCTCCGGCATTCTCTTTCGGGTCTTTTCGTATGGCGTTGATCGCCAGACTGAAACCATCGACTATGATGCGGTGCAAAAAGTCGCAGAGGAATGCCGCCCGCGCATGATCGTGGTGGGGGCCAGCGCCTATGCGAGGATCCTCGATTTCCCCAGGTTCCAGCAGATTGCGAAATCCGTCGGGGCCTATCTGCTCGTCGATATCGCCCATATTGCCGGGCTCATTGCTGCGGGACTTCACCCGAATCCTGTCCCCTATGCGGACTTTGTGACCACGACGACCCATAAAACTCTGCGTGGTCCGCGTGGGGGTGTGACGATGTGCAAAGCCGAGTACGCCAAGGGTGTCGACAAGCTGGTGTTCCCCGGATTACAAGGCGGCCCGCTCATGCATGTGATTGCGGCAAAAGCGGTTGCCTTTCAAGAGGCCCTCTCCCCAGGGTTCAAGCGCTATCAGCAGCAAGTGTTGGCCAATGCGAAGGCTTTGGCGCAGGGGTTGGTCGAGCGTGGGTATAAGATCGTTTCCGGGGGGACCGATACCCATCTGATGCTCCTCAACTTGTCGAACAAGGGTATTACGGGGAAAGATGCAGATGCGGCGCTCGATGCCGCCGGGATTATCGTCAACAAGAACGCTGTGCCGTACGATGAGAAGCCACCGGCCGTGGCCAGCGGCATACGCCTTGGAACGCCGATCGTGTCGACGCGCGGCATGCGCGAGCCCGAGATGAAGCAGATCGTGGGTTTGGTCGACCGTGTACTGCAACATCGGCAAGAGCCGGCGGTGCTGGAGGAAGTACGGGCTGAGGCGAAGGCGCTGAACAGTCGGTTTCCCTTCATCCATCAGTACTAACCAGCCACTAGGAAGAGGACAGGGTCGCCACCGGTGAAATGTCCGTTCTGTGATGAACTCGAAGACAAGGTGGTCGACTCTCGTATGGCCAAGGAAGGCGAGGTCATCCGTCGCCGTCGCGAATGCCTTGGGTGTAAACGCCGTTATACCACCTACGAGCGTGTCGAAGAGATCCTTCCGGTCGTGGTGAAAAAGGACGGGCGGCGCGAATCATTTGATCGCAATAAGATCCTGGTAGGCTTAAAGAAAGCCTGTGAAAAACGGCCGATCAGCATCAGTACCATTGAGGCCGTGACCGACCGCATTGAAAAACACATTCAAGAGATGGGCGAGACGGAGATTGAAAGCCGGATCGTCGGGGAAGAAGTGATGCGAGAACTGCATCAGTTGGACCAGGTCGCCTACGTCCGGTTTGCATCCGTGTATCGGGAGTTTAAGGATATCGACCAATTCTTGGATGAGTTGAAGACCTTGGCACAGGAACGTAGTGAGCCTTGACCTTCGATCGTTGTCACGCATCTCTCTTCTCAGTATGTGTCTCTGAGCAGTGCCCCTACAGTTTTGTAACCTGTTAGAACCTCCATGCCGATGGTCAAGCCTCTCTCCCAACGTGGGAAACGAAACGCATCGGCTTCCGCGGCAACCAGCGTTGCCATCATCGGTGCTGGTCGTGGAGGCACCGCACTGATCGAGATCTTTGCGAATGACCCGCTCGTGCAGATCGTCGGTGTTGCGGAGATCAATGCGGATGCGCCTGGACTTGCGTTGGCCAAGCAGTTGAAGATCCCGGTCACGCATGATTATCAACAGCTGCTCACGATGGAGCGTGTCGACCTGATCATCGACGTGTCGGGGGACCCGGACGTGTGGCAGTTTCTTCAAGATTTTCATCGAATGGGCGTCACCGTCATCGGAGGGGCCAGCGCGAAATTCATGTGGGAGTTGATCGGCGCCAGAATCCGCGCGACGGCGGAGATCGAGAAAACGTTGAACAAGTATCAATCCCTCTACCGATTGTACGTGAAGGAAACCGGCGCAGCGGTGACGGATGAACGGACCAGAATCGCCTGCGAGATTCATGATGGGTTCGTACAGATCTTGGCAGGGGTCAACTTCAAGCTGGATCTGTGTCAGCAACTCTTACGGAAAAATCCACGGGCAAGTTTGGCCACGCTCAAGGAGAGTAAGGCTCAGCTGAAACTGGCGATTCAAGAAGCCCGCCAGGTCATCTTTAATTTGCGTCCTCTGCATTATGACAAGATGGAATTGATCTCGGCGTTGACCAATTATTTCAAGTCCTATCAGACCCAGACTCATATCGCCACCAAGTTTACCTTCTCCGGGGACGAACAGATTCTGTTTCCTCGGACGAAGATGTTTCTTTTTCGCATCATTCAGGAAGCCTTGGGGAACGTTCACAAACATGCCAAGGCGGACCGAGTGACGATTAAGCTGGATATTGATATCGATCTCTTGCGGGTCACGATCACCGATAATGGAATTGGGTTCGATATGGAGACCGTCCTGCGCGACCCTGAAAAGTGGGACCATTTTGGGATTAAAGGTATTTTAGAGCGATCGCGGTTGGTCGGAGGGGAGGGGCGAGTCGAATCCAAACCAGGAAAAGGTACGAGGATTGTCGTCGAAGTGCCCTTGGGCCAAAAGGAGGAACAACAGCATGGAAAAGATTAAGGTCCTCATTGCCGACGACCATCGAGTCGTCCGAGAAGGGCTAGCGGCTATTCTCAAAACCAAAGAAGATATTCATGTGCTCGGCGAGGCGCAGGATGGAATGGAAGCGGTGGAGAAAGCTCGAGCCCTGCTTCCCGATGTGATCTTGATGGACGTCAGTATGCCGAGGATGGGCGGCGTTGAGGCAACCAGGCAGATCAAGCGTGAGTTCCCGCACATCGGTGTAGTCGCCTTGACCATGTATGAGGAGCAGCAATACATCTTTGACTTGGTTCGTGCCGGGGCAACGGGCTACCTCCTGAAAGATTCAGAATCGTCGCAGATTGTGGCGGCCATTCGTGCGATCTATCGCGGTGAGTCGCTGATCCACCCCTCGGTCGCCAGCAAAATCCTGGCGGAGTTTTCGCTCATGGCGCAAAAAAAAGGCAAAAAGCCGGCATGGGCCGAACATGACTTGACGGAACGGGAAATTACCGTGTTGCGATTGGTTGCAGACGGAAAGACCAATAAAGAAATCGCCAACAGCTTGGACCTCAGTGAAAAGACGGTCAAGAATCATGTGAGGAATATTTTCCACAAGCTACAAGTCTACGACCGCACGCAAGCGGCCATTCTCGCCATCCGCAAAGGCCTGATCGAGTTGGACCCAAAGCGATAGATCGCCGCTACGGACATAGTGCTATCTTCCTGCCCGTTGCCCAGAGGAATGTGCGCTTCCGGCAAGAATTGTGAGAGGGGGCGTACATAGCCATCGAGATGGGAAACAGACTCCGATCCTGGAGTCGAGAACCAAGAACTCCCCAGCCTAGAAGAGACCTCGAATAACAGTGACATTGTATGTCGTACTGCTCACTCCATCTTGCGCGATGACGGTTATCCCAACCGGCGGATTTGGTCCCAGCCCCGGCGAGATGGTCACCTGGCCGGTTGGAGTTCCTGCCGTGGCAATGACCGATCCCAACGCCGACAGTGTGGCGTTTGGATCAGACTTTGTCGCCGTGATCGTGATACTGCCCACGAGGAGGCCTACCCTCACGGTATAGTTCTCTGTGTCGGGTGCAAAGGGTGGATCCAAAGAATCCGGGTTTACCTGTAACGCAGACAGAAGACTGTCGTTGGAGAAGAGGCGGTGGATGGTGACGGAGTAGGTCTTGGCGGCTCCACTGGGTGCGGTGACAGTAATCGATACCGAGGTGGTTGTCCCTGGATTACCAAGCGTGACCGGTAATTGCCCGGGATTGACCCCCGGCCCAATGCTGACGGAGTTCGCCGCTGAACTCATCAACATCGTGGCCCCCTGGTCGGACTTGGTGGCGGTGATCGTGACCTGTTCAACGGTGGTTGCCACGTTCACCGTATAGTTCAGAACATTGGCATCAAATCCCGGGGACAACGGCTGTAGAACAGTACTTGTTGTCACCCTCAAATCTGAGAGGTGGTTATCGTCTGAGAGGCGGCGTGTGACCGTGATGGTATACCTGCTCTCCAGTCCGTTTTGTGAGGATGCGACCACTTCAATGGGCGTGGTCGACCCCGGCTGGCCGAGTGAGACAGGGTGGCCTTGTCCTGCAGGGGTGATCGTTCCATTGATGGCAATCGTGGTCGTACTGCTTTTGGGACTGGCCGTCACCGTCACGCTGGTCACGGCGGTGGCCACGGTGGCGCTATAGCTGGTGGTGTTGCTGGAAAAGGCAGGCTGGAGCGCACCGAGGGGTGTGATTGTCAAGCTGGCAAGGGGAACTTCTACGGTCTGCTCTGAAATTGATGCACTATCGCTGCAGCCAGAGGCAACGAAGCAGAGAGTGATGAAAAAGACAGTGGTGATGGGGTAGCTCATGGAAACGAGCAGCTGTTTCATGGACACATGGTCACTTTCTCAGCACCAGAGAGGCTCCGTTGGGAAGCATTGCGCGTGGCGCTGATGGTAATAGCTGATTTCGGGTCTGCATTCCAGGACCGAAAAGCGCGTCCAGACCTATGAGACGTATAGCGAATCGGTTGGGTTGGGTCAATCGATAGCATCGAGAGATAGGACATTCTCATCATGGATGGCGGTTCCTAGAAGAGTCCCCGAGTTACGGTGATCTTGTACTCCGTTCTGTTGATTCCATCCTGGGCGATCAGAGTGAGGTCTACCGTTGTCCCAACTCCCAATGCTGGAGAGACTGTCACGTGACCGATGGGTATCCCCGCTGCAGCGATGGTGGAGCCTAGAGAAGACATGATGGCATTCAGATCATTCTTGGTCGCTGTAATGGTGACGCTGCCGACAAGGAGGCCAACTTGGACCGTATAGTTCACGATAGTGGGGGCGAAGGGAGGATCCAATGTGCCGGCGTCCGCGCTCAAGGCCGACAGCGTGCTGTCGTTGGATGCACGTCGGTTGATGGTAACGGAGTACTCTTTGGAGGTTCCATCCGGTGCTCTAACGGTGATGGACACCGCTGTGGTGGTCCCCGGCGTACCAAGTGGAATTGATGCTTGCCCGCCTGCTTGACCAGTCCCGACGGACAACGAGCCGGATGTCACAGCGTCCGGGTCAGCTTTAGTCGCAGAAACGTCTACGCTGCTGATGTTGGTCGGCACATCCACGGTATAAGCCAGTTGATCAGCAGAGAACGCGGGACTCAGAGTCCCTGGTGTCACACTAAGAGCCGACAAGTTGTTATTGCTCGATGGGGCAGCTCGTTTGATCGTGACGGTGTAGGTTTTTACATTGCCGTCTTGAGCGGCCACATGAATGGAGACATCCTTTTGCGTTCCCGGTCCATCGAGTTGGATAGTGGCTTGTCCTTCATTGGGAACGCCACCGGAAATCACCGCAAGGGGATCGGCCTTGGTTGCTGTGACGGTGACACTGGTAACCTTGGTCCCCACATCCACTCTGTAGTTGGTCTCTCCAGCGGAAAAGCCTGGAGATAAGGTTTGATCAGCGGTGCCGACTTGCACGCGCAAGGCCGACAGATTGTTGTTGCTCGAAGCTGCGCGGTTGATAGTGATCCGATAGGTCTTGCTCTCGCCATTTGGGGCCGTCACGATAATCGAGACCGCCTTACTTGTTCCCGGCCCATCAAGCTGAATGGTGGCGCGACCGTCATTGGACACGTTCCCCGATAGGACCGCCCCAGGATCGGACTTGGTTACGGCTATGGTGACAGCAGGGACGTTGGTAGCCACGTTCAGGGTGTAATCGAGCTTGGTCGGATCAAAGAGAGGGCTCAACGAACCTGGTGTGACAGTCAAGGTCTTCAGACTGTTGTCACTTGAGAGCAGCCTCGTCACGTTCACGGTATAGGTGCTCTCACCTCCTGCCTGTGACAACAAAGTGATCGTGATTGGTACTGTGGATCCTGGGGAGCCCAGCGCTATGGGCTGTGCCTGCCCTGCAGCGGTTGAAGCATTGTTGATCGTCATCGAGGTCGTACTGTCTCTTGGGCTGGCCGTCACGGTGACGCTGGTTGCAGCAGTCGGCGCATCGACCTGGTAACTGGTGGTGTTACTTGAAAAGGCCGAGTGAAAAGTTCCTGGGGTTACTGTCAGGCTGGAGAGGGGCACCTCGACGTTGTTAGAGATCGATGCACTGTCGCCGCAGCCGTAGGTGCTCACGCAGACTGCAATGAGGCCAAGGGCGACCCAATCTGCTCGTGTCATGATGAACGTGCGTTTCATAGCAGTGCCGAGGATGGTCCTTTGTCGCACGATGTACCGCATCCATCTGTTCTACTGGGTCCAAACCGTCAGCGAGGAAATGTCACAGAGGGTTCAGATCGGTTCTCACGATGTCCGCAAATCGAGCAGCGACTGATATTTGATATAGCGGATCTGACCGGTCGGGTCAACCGACGAAGTGAGGAGGGATGATGGGCGCGATGTGTGAGAATGTCAGGATAGTGATTCAGAGAAACCGCGGTTCATGAGTACATGGCGGCAGAAAGATGTCCGCGTCAGGGTGAAGCTGAGTCCACAGTCTATCGACGAGACCGGATGAAGATGGTGTATGAGCGTGTCGTCACACCATCCTGTGCGGTGACCGTCAGATCCATCTCGGTGCGTCTTCCCGTTAGAGGGACGGAGATTTGTCCTGTCTGTGTCCCTGCCGCTGCGATGATGGAACCAAGTGCGGACAGCACGGCATTGGGATCGGATTTTGTTGCGGAGATAGACACACGTTCCACGTCACTGGCCACGGTCACCCGGTAGCTCAAGGTATCTGAAGAGAACGCAGGATCCAAGGAGCCAGGAGTGACCGTCAAGTCAGCGAGGACATCGTCGCTCGAAGGTCTCGCTCGTCTGATGGCGATGGTATAGGTTCTTGAGGTTCCATTCGGTGCTGTGACGATCAACGAGACAAGCTTGGTGGTCCCTGGCCCATCGAGCTTGAGTGTTGCACGCCCTTCGTTCGTCAGATCACCAGAGAGTACGGCATTGGGATCAGATTTGGTGGCCACGACGGTCACGTCGGTGACGATGCTGGCTACGTTCACCGTGTAGTCCTGAGTGCCTGCTGAAAACGCAGGAGACAAGGTGCCTGGCAATACGGTCAAAGCCTTGAGGCTGTTGTCCTCGCTCAGGGTGATTGCTCGAAGGGTGATGGTATAGATCTTCGCTCTTCCATCGGAGGAGGTGATGGTCAAGGAAACGTCCTTCGTTGATCCAGGCCCAGGGGCTTGAACCATGACTTGACCAGTGACTTGCCCCGACGGAGCGGTGACTGCACCGGATAACACGTCACTTGGGTCGGACTTCGTTGCTGAAATGGTGACGTCCTGCTGGGTGCCGGAGAGATCGACCGTATAGCCCGTCGTGTCACTGGAGAAGGGCGGTTGGAGTGACGCGTCGGAGACCGAGAGACTGGCTAGTTGAGGGCCGGGATCGATCGATCCTGTGTCTGTGCAGCCAGAGGTGCCAAATCCGGTACTTCCGACAAGAAGCGCGAGCGCGAGGTATTGTGCAGACATGGTGAAAAGGTGTTTCATGATGGACCCACCACGTTGGCTTGCAGGAAATCCTGTTGGGCCTAGCCACCCGCATGAACCAAAACGAGAGGTGCAGATCTTACGGAAGGGTTTCCTGATCGGTCTATCCCTACTTGTGTATGGATCAACGGGGGGTGAGAGAAGAGGCAATCTTAACTGATTAGGGCAACTCTTCAGATTAGGATGTGGTGGATGATCGGCTATGGGAAGTAAATCTATGGAAGGATGGTATTTCGCAAGAGGCCTATCTGGTGACAGAAAGGCCTCGGCGGGCAACCTGATTTATTAGGGGACTAGAGGAGGCGCTTGGCTCACGGTAACGGTGTAGGTCTTGCTGGTCGTTGTGTTTTGTGCGGTCACGATAACCGATATCTGTGGAAGGGGGAGGAATATGTAAGACACAGTTGCTTGGCCAGTCGCGACTCCTGTTCCGGGGTCGGGGACCGAGCCAGAGAGAATAGCATTGGGATCGGATTTGGTCGCAGTGATGGTCACTTCGAAGATGCCGAAAGGTACTTCCACTGTGTAGTCCAAGTGGTTCTGATCAAAAGCTGGAGTTAAGGTAAGAAGTACAGCATTCGCTGCCACACTCAATGCGAGTAGATTGCTGTCGTCTGATGCCGCACGATGTATTGTGACCGTGTAAGTTTTACTATCGATCCCATTCTGTGCAGTGACCAGGATTGATATCGGTGTGTCTGAACCAGGCCCTCCCAGCGGCAGATTGGACGCAGAACCGGAAGCCGTTCCTGCCGGGATGGTGACGCTCCCGATTGCCATCACGGCATTTGGATCGGATTTCGTTGCCGAGACATCCACGGTAGTCACATTCGTGGCCACATTGAGTATGTAGGGTGGAGGAGTGTTGAGATCAATGGGATGAGCCAAGGAGTTTTCGGTCACGATCAATGCCGACAGGTTGCTGTCGTCCGATCCCGCGCGATGAATCGTGACCGTGTAGGTTTTGCTGTCGATCCCATTCTGTGCGGTGACCAGGATTGATATCGGTGTGTCTGAGTCTGGCGCGCCGAGGGGAAGATTTGTCGCGGAACCGGAGGCTGTTCCTGCTGGGACGGTGACGCTCCCGATTGCCATCACGGCATTTGGATCGGATTTCGTTGCCGAGACATCCACGGTGGTCACGTTCGTGGCCACATTGACCGTGTAGGGCGGTGGGGAGTTGAGGTCAACGGGGTGGACCACGGAGTTTGCGGTCACGACCAAGGCGGTCAGGTTGGTATCTCCTGCGAGTCGTTTTATGGATAAGGTATAGGTCTTCTTGCTGCCATTGGGAGCGGTGACGTCGATTGTCACAGGTGTGATTGTTCCGGGAGAGCCGAGTGTAATGGGCACTTGTCCCGGATTTGTCCCTGCCGGAACAGTAGTAGACCCGATCAGCATGGCGGCATTCGGGTCTGATTTAGTGGCAGTGACGGTCACGGAGGTGACGTTTGTCTGGACGTCTACTGTGTAGTTCAGGGTGTTCGCATCAAAGCCAGGAACCAAGGGTTGAGTTGCGTTATTTACTCTGACGCTTAGTGCCGAAAGATTGTTATCGCTCGATAAGAGTCTTGTGACTGTGACGGTATAGGTGCTCGTGAGCCCATTCTGTGACTCTAAGACAATCGGGACAATTTTGACCGATCCTGGAGGGCCGAGGGATATGGAGCGTTGCGTGGTGATCGAGCCATCAATGGTGACGAGTGTTGAGCTGTCTTTTGGGGTGGCAACGACGGTGACAGTCGCCGCGCCTGTCGGGGCATCGACTGTGTAGGTGGTTGTATTGCTCGAGAACACGGGCTGGAGTGATCCCGGAGTCACCGTCAAGCTGGAGAGGGGAACTTCTACGGTGGCTTCTGAAATCGAGGCGCTGTCCGAGCACCCATAGGTCTCAAAGCCGATCGCAGCGACAAGGATCACGGCCCAACAGACTTTGGTGAAGGTCATAAGGTGTTTCATAGTAGTACCGTGTATTTCCTATGATCAGGAGGCTTCGGTTCGTTTGGATCTGGATAACTTCTGATAACGGAGTCCTGATGCTAGGGGAGGATGAAGAAACGGTCTAGGCCTACAAAGGTAAGGGAAGTCTGGGCGAAGGCGGGGACAGTGCTGGCATTTGAGGTTACGATTCAGATTGGCTGCACATTATGCGGGAATTAGGGAGGAGTCAGTTGATTCTTAGACCTTCTCTTTGGAAAGAGAATGCGGAATGGCGAGTCAGCAGGTAGGGATTCTGGCCACTCCAGGGAAATGATCTATCCATCAAATTGGGCGGATAGCTCCTGTTCTGATTCAGAGTGAACCAGACGGTACGATGTCTGGACTACCCTGTGGGCGTCGTCATTCCGTGCCACAGGGTGGCTCAGGCTGAACTATCGCACAGGTGCACTAGCGTCGAAGGTCACAGTCAACGATGGACTTGGATCAGACTCACCTCCAGCATTGGTCAGCGTGTAGGTAATTGTCTGGTCTCCGTTACTCAGATCTGTTGAAGGCCTAAGGGTATTAGCCCCAGAGTCAAACGATGCTGAGCTGTCTTTGTTGGGTCCTATATAGAGGATCGGAGTTTCTCCCGTTGCTGGCTGCGGTATCCTGAAACGTGGCCTTTTGACGTTGGTGATATTGTCTACGTCGCTAGTGGGAGGAAAGCAGAGATCCGTGCCAGAAATCCGGACACAGGAGTCATCTTCTGATATCAGGTCTGGTGCATTCGACGGCGTAGCTGGTTTTGCCGCAGGCGCTGCTCGGTTGATGGTGACGGCATAGGATTTTTGGCTTCCATTTGGAGCGGTCACAACAATAGCCACATTTGTGGTCGATCCTTCAGCACCCAGAGTGATACTGCGCGCATCGCCGGAGCTGGTTCCCTGTCCATTGATCGTCATGCCCGCAGCAGTATCCTGAAGCGTCGCGGTGACGGTCACGGTCGTGACGGCACTGCCGACATTGACCGTATATCCCGTTGTGCTCGCATTAAAGGCCGGGTCTAAAGAACCTTGTGATACGGTCAATCCTGACAGATTATTGTTGCCTCCGAGCGCCTCGCGAATCACGTCGATTTGATAGGTCTTAGGGTTGCCGTTGGCAGCGATCACAACAACATTGATTTCGGTAGTCGTGCCAGCCGGCCCCAATGGAATGGCACGGGGCTGGCCTGATGTCGATCCTTGGCCATTGATGGTCAAAGTTGCCCCGGCATCCTGCACGGTCGCAGTTGCGGTGAGACTGTCGATAGCGCTGCCGACGTTCACCGTGTAAGCGACTCGATCAGCTCTGAATGTGGGACTCAGAGTGCCCGGTGACACGCTCATGGCCGAGAGATTGTTGTTGCCGCCTAGTGCGGCCCGGCTGACGGTCACGGTGTAATTTTTCTGACTGCCGTTCGGAGCGGTCACGAGGATATTGATCAAGGTATTGGACCCGGCTCCGTTCAACGTAACAGAACGGCCCTGCCCGGAAGTGGTGGGTTGTCCATTCACGGTCATGGTCGCCGTGGAATCTTGCACTCTCGGCGTGACGGTTATGCTGGTCACGCTGCTTGCCACGTCTACGGTGTAGTTTGTTGTGGCTGCATTAAAAGTTGGACTCAACGTGCTAGGTGACACGATTAAACTTTGCAGATTGTTGTTTCCTCCCAGGGCAGCCCGCTCGACGGTGATGGTGTAGAGATTTTGGGTGCCGTTTTGGGCGGTGACCAGGATACTAATTAAGGAAGGGGACCCGGCTCCGTTCAATGTAACGGTATGGCTCTGTCCGGAAGTGGCGGGTTGTCCGTTCACTGTGATCGTGGCATTGGGATCCTGCCGCCTTGGTGTGACTGATATGCTGGTCACGCTGCTCTCTACGCTCACCCTATAGATTTTCGTGTCTGCATCAAAGCTTGGGTTCAACGTGCCCGGCGACACGGTCAATGTCCGCAAATTGTTATTGCTCGCTATCCCACGACTCACCGTCATATTGTAGGTCTTCTGAGCGCCATTCTGCGCGGTCACGACGATTGGAATAATCGTGGATTGGCCGGGGCCATTGAGCGTGACGGTGCGTGCCTGACCGGAATTTGTGGCTTGCCCGTTCACCGTCATCGTCGCCGCGGTATCTTGGAGGACTGGTGTGACTGTTACGCTTCCCACGGTATTGGCGACATCGACGGTGTAGGCTTGCGTGTTGGCGCTGAATGTAGGAGCCAGGGTTCCTGGGGATAGGGCCAAGCTCTGTAACGAGTTGTTCCCATCTAAGGGAGCTCTACGGAGCAGAACGGTGTAGGCCCTTGGAGTGTTGGGTGGATCTGAGACGGTGATGTTTACAAGCGTCGTTGATCCAGCCGGCACTGGCGCACCGAGGTCGATGACCCTACTCGCCGTTGTCTGGCCGTCGATCGTCACGTTGTCACCGGCCACGGCCGGTTGTGCGCTGACCGTCACCGTCGAGACGTTGTTGGAAAGATCAACGGTGTAACTCGTTGTGTTGGGGCTGAAAACAGGATTCAGCGTTGCCGCAGTGGATCCGATATTGACGGTCAAGTTGGCCAGTGTGGCCTCTGGGTTCACGGTTGCGGAGTCCCCACAGCCGTAGGTGCTCAACCCCAAGAGGATCAGGGCCAGTCTCGCGAAAGATCGTCCGGTACGGATGTGCGGATGCTTCATGGTGGAAGCGCTCACTTTCTGTTGGGCAGATTGTTCAGGATATGCTTGGTCACGTATGGTGAACCTGAGCTGCGGAGTTTCCGGATGACGAGACGGCTCGACCTTCGTTGAGCACCGCTCCGATGTCTCGATGGGTACGGATTGAACGTATAACGGAATTATACTAGTCAGGTCAAGTACCTGAGTCAAGTACTTAGATAGGATAGCTAATATGTAGTAATCGCATTAACGTTTTGGGGGTGCCACGCTCGCCGCTTTGCCGAGAAGGTCGGCTTTTGACGGGATCTGAGTCAGGAGATCCGGACGTACTTGGAACAATCCAGAGATTCGCTGGCCGGTTGCATAGAGGAGATTCCCCGCTTGGCTGCCCAATGTGAGTCGTCCCGTGGTCTTGCCGTCCTTCGCTGTTGCGACAAACTCCGCGGCCGGAGACAGGAGCCCATAGGGAGCGAGCGGACCGGATTGTTTCATGACCCGTTCTTCCGCCGGTAGATTGGCGACCCGACTGACAAAGAGGTCTGCCACTTCTTGGCTGACCTTCTCCGTGGGCTGGTCTTCCAGGACCCACTCACCACTCTGGTTGATCAACACGTACTCCTGCTCCCTGGTTTTGACCGACAGCATGGCCACATCCGTATAGTCGAGGCCGAAGAGCCGTTTGTCTTGAAGGATGAAGAGGTCCTTCGTCAGGTCCTTGATCAGTCCTGGGTTGATGCGATAGAGCGGCGCGTCCGGTGCGGTTTCTGCGATGGCTTCGCCCTTCTGCGGGTCCGGTTGATAGAGCCGAACCGATTGGTCACCGGCGGCGGTATGCAGGGTGACCTTCACTTTTGGTGTCGTCAAGCTCTTGGCAATGGTATCTCGTTCAGGACCTGGATCAATGATACCGAGTGCCTTCAGGTCCTCGAGGCGGAACATCAAGGACCGAACTTCGTTTTGATCCGCTTCGGCCTCGATCGGATACCGGATCTTCCAGGAAGGCTTGGGCTTATCCTTGGCCATGTTGTAGATCACGATTTCGGTCGTCGGATAGGTCAAGCGAACCCGCTCGATATCATTCTGCACGAACTTCAGCAGCTCTTTCCGCCGAAACGTCATTAAAGACTTATTCACAAAATCCTTCGGGGCCAGACTGGTTAAGAGGATGCGATGATCCGACCCCCGGAGCACATAGAGGGTATTGGACAGGGGCCCGCTGTTGCCGATGGCAATGGTCTCCTGTCGCGCGCCGGCTGTCACGGTGAGGGTCGTGACCGGCGGTTCGAGGCCAAATGCGATCAGCTGCGTGGTTTGGTCGTCCAGGGTTCTGGTGACGGTTCCGGTGACCAGCGCGCGAATGAGGGCTTGGACCTCGCGCGTATCGGCTTCGGTCCGAAGCGGAGCGACAATGGACCACTTCGCCGGTTCAGTCAGCTTGAGCTCAACCGGGCCTTGAGCGGTGGTGATGGAGAGGCCCGTGATGGCGGTTTCCGGAAACGGTAAGAGTTGTTTCTGTGCCGTCTCCTGTTTCTCTTCCTGTTGCTTGGCGGGAAACTCGATCAAGTAGAGATAGCCCCCCAGTCCAGCGAGCACAACCAGCAGGAAGATTGTTGGCCAGTACCGTGACATAGGCTAGAGACGTCGCCGTTTTCTCCACACAATGAGACCGGTCAGGAAGGTCATGAGCGGCAGCAAAACGACTTGGATGTAAATCAGTGCGCGCTCCTGCGTGGGATTGGGCGTAAAGGGGTGTAACGCCGGCTCTCTCGGGGCGATGGAGATCAAGTCCCGCTCCTCGGCCAACCACCCGGTCGTATGGAGGAAAAAGTCGCTGTTGCCCGGGAAATTGAAGAAGGCGTTGGAGGCGAAGGTGGAGTTGCCGATCACCACAATGGCTGGGTGAGGTTTGCCCTCCTCCGGGGCCTTCTTGGGCGACAGGGCGGCTGCCATGGGAAGTGGTCCCTTGACGTCTTCTTTTTCGCTGAGGCTCACGACGCGGCCTTGCATATTCGTTTCAGCCCAGCTGTTGGGCGACGTTCTGGCGAGAGGGACGAAGTCCCAGTCTGTGCCTGTCTGCTCATCGAAGGTGAGGTGTCGTGACAGCGGCAACAGCACGGCCGAGGTCAGGTCTTGCGTGATCTCATGTTCCGTAAACGTTCTTACGAGCAGGGCGGTGAGGTCACCCTGCGCGAGCCGATCTTGGAGATCCACCAGGACGCCGGGGCCTAGGCCTATCCCCCATCGGGCCAGCAGTGTCTCGAGTCCCGTTTGGGTGTCGGGATCCGCCAACAGCAACAGATGGCCGCCCTTTTCAACATACGAGTGAATGCGATCCTGTTCCTCTTTTATGACGGGACGACGTGGGCCGGCGAGGACCAGCACGGACGTATTGTCCGGTACGGCCGATTCCTTCAGGAGCGAGACCGTTCCAACGTCATAGCCTTGACGAATCAAGGCCTCTTTCGCAATGGACAGACCATTCCGGTCTTTGTCCTCGATGTTCAGCTCACTGTGGCCTTCCACGAAGACGATCCGCTTTTTTGAGTCCTTGGAGATCCGGATCAATGCGCCGGTCAGTTCGATTTCAGAGGGGGACGTCACGCGGATCGTTTGCCCGTTGCTCTCGAAGATGGCCGTGTCGGTTCGAAAGATGCCGTACGTCTGAGCCATCTTTGGCTGCTTTTCCGGATCGATGAATTCCACGCTCAGCTTGGTCGAGGCTTGCCGATAACTCTCTAAGCGCTCTTTGAAGACTTGATAGCCAGGGTCCTTTTCTCTGGTGAACACCGTGATCTTGACCTCTCGCGGGAGGGTTCGAAGCACTCGGTAGGTTTGGGGTGCGAGGGTATAGTTCTGGTTCTCCGAGAGATCCCACCGGACAGAATGCCGTGCTGCCAGAAAGTTGATGATCACCAGAATGCTTGTAAAGAATACGATCATTAGAAGGCTGTTGAGCCCCATCTTTGTTGATCGCCGGCCCGAGAAGGCTTTGACGGTCTCGAAATGGAGAACAAAGAACGAGACCAGGCATGCCAGCGCCAAGCCTTCAGAAATGGTCACGGCCCAGAGCCAGTCCGGTCGAAGGCTGTAGGCGACCATGCCACCGATGCCGAGCAGGATTCCCACAATGCCGAGGGGGAACGATTGAAGTTTCATTTCCAGCGTGTCGATTCCACGACTCGATGTGTCAAGAACAGCATGAGCACGAGGCCGCTTCCGAAGTACACCAGGTCGCTCGTATCGATCAGTCCCCGAACGAGGCGTTCGTAGTGCTCCATGTAGGACAGGTACGAGATGAGGTGACCCGCAGTGGTATCGCCGAAGAGGCTGCCCAGTCCGGCGATCAACCAGATCGTGAGCAACATGCCGAAGCTGACGAAAGCGGCGACGATTTGGTTTTCTGTGACTGCCGAAGCGAACAGGCCCACGGACAGAAACAGGGCTCCCAGCAGCACCATGCCGAGATATCCGGTCCAGATGGGATTCCAGTCAAAGTCGCTGAAGAGCATCAGGATTGTCGGGACCAATGTGGTGAGTCCGACCAGCCCAAGATAGATCACAAACACGCTGACAAACTTGCCGACGACGATATCTGTGACCCGCAGCGGCGAGGTCAGCAAAAACTCGAAGGTTCGCAACTTGCGTTCTTCCGCGAACAACCGCATGGTCAAGATGGGCAAGATAATCACAAGGACGATTCGCATGCTGGCGAAGAGGTTTCGAAAGACCAGATCGTTCAGGTTGATCTGCGCCGGCCCGCCTTGCATTTGCATCAATTGGATGGCCTGAGCGCCCGCGAATCCGACGTACAGGTAGGACAGCAGTCCGAAAATCAGCAGAAAGACCGCTCCGACCACATAGACAATGGGCGAGACGAAATAGATGCGCAGTTCCTTGCCGATAATGGCCTGTACCGGTGTCATACGTATTCTACCTGTCCTGGTTCTCAGGGGAGGCCATGCTCACCGTGGTCTCTGTTGTTTCAGTGGAGTGGTCTTCGTGACGTGTCAGCTGGAGGAAGACATCTTCCAACGTCATCGATACCGTACGGAGTTCGAGTAGCCCCCATTGGTTCATCACGGCGACACGTGCAAGTTCGTCGCGTAAGTCACGACCTAACTCGCATTCGATAAGGAAGGTGCCTCCTCCCTGTCCGGGGAGTACCTGCAGCACACCTCGGATTGCCCGTAGTTTCGTCTCACAGTCTGCGGGGCAGAACTTCAGTGTCAGCGAGATCTTTTCCGATTGACGCAAGCGGGCCGACAACTGCTCAGGAGTATCTTCCGCGACGATCCGACCCTTGTTGATGATGACCACGCGCTGGCAGACGGCCGTCGCTTCGGGAAGGATATGCGTGCTGAGGATGACGGAATGCGAACCGGCCAAACTCTTGATGAGTTCCCGGATTTCAATAATCTGTTTCGGGTCGAGGCCCACCGTAGGCTCGTCGAGAATGAGGACCGGAGGATCATGCAACAAGGCCTGTGCTAATCCAACACGCTGCCGATAGCCACGGGAGAGGTTCCCGATCAGTCGGTGCCGCACCGCGCCCAGCTCAAGTCGCCCGATGGATTGGTCAAGTGCCGAGGTGAGTGTTGGTCCTGCCATGCCACGGAGTTGTCCGACGAAGGTCAGATATTCAGTGACGGTCAGTTCTTGGTAGACGGGCGGTGTTTCCGGTAGATACCCGATCTGCCGCTTCACCTCCAAGGGGTGATCGGTACAGTCGAACCCCGCGACGCGTGCCGTGCCCTCTGTTGCAGGCATGAAACAGGTCAGAATCCGCATCGTCGTGGTCTTACCGGCCCCGTTGGGGCCGAGAAAAGCGAGCACCTCCCCCTTGGCGACGGAAAAGGTGACGCGATCAATGGCCGTATGATGGCCGTACCGCTTTGTAATGTTGTGAACGTCAATCACGAAAGTGATATCGGTGCGAACAGCTGTGGAGAATGTGGAGCAGTACTGCTCTCGGGATCACAGTTCTTACTCAGGGGGGATCTTACTCACTCCGCCCGATGCAGTCAATATGGTGGTGGAATACAGTCTGCCTGGTTTTTCTGCGGAACTGGAATAAGAACGCACGAAGCAGACGGATGGCTTTCCGAATACATCCGAAAATAGTGAGCTTGTCGAGGCAGCACGGGCACCACGTTCTCCTGCCTTGTGACTCGTCTCGAACACTATAAGATGTTGAACTTATACTGTGCCTCGGTTATATAGAAGCTCCGTTCCATAGTCCCTGCAGGTACTTTTTTGAACAGAGATGAGCTATACGGAGGTGGGGGAGACGGGTACTCCCGTCGGTGTTGTCGAAGTGCCAGACCTTTCATACTCTGAGTCAATCAAAAATCAGAGTACGTCAGCCTTACAGAGGGAGGCAAATCCAGTATGCACACGGACCTTTCACACAATCGGCTCTTCTCGAAGAGTTCTTTTGCCCTGGCGTTGTGCCTGTCCCTGGGTGCCTGCTCGTGGGTTCCCAAAGGGGAGGTCCAACTGGATGTCGGGATCAAGGATCGCGGGGTTGCCTCCTGGTACGGTGAACAGTTTCATGGAAGGCAGGCTGCGAACGGCGAGATATTCGATATGGAAGGATTGACGGCTGCGCATCGGACGATCCCGCTCGGGAGTGTGGTCCGCGTCGTTAATTTGTCGAACGGTAAACATCTTCATGTGCGAGTGACCGACCGTGGGCCCTACGAAAAGGGGCGGGTCCTTGATCTCTCCCATGGGGCGGCGGTGCTTCTGGGAATGGAACGTGAGGGAGTCGCGTATGTGCAGGTGGAAGTGGTCGGTGAACGCCGCCCTGAGTTGTTGCTGCTGGCAGAGCAATTTGCCGGGCCAATGTCGTCCGTTCTGACAGACCGGATGTTTCCGGTTGGCCGGACGTCGCAGGGGATGACATCTCACGCGAGAAATTTCCCCGGCGATCTCTGGATTGCGAGGAGGAATCGGTGGGCTCTTGCCATGCTGTCCGTGGTAGACCCAATCCAGATTCCGGTTGCTTCGTTAGTTCTTACCTGAGAGCCTCGAGATTGGTCCCTTTCAGGATGACGCGTGCTTGCCTTGTTAACGGGATACTCGTGGGGACTCATGAAGAGGCGGAACTTGTGGAAAGTACTCCCTAATAATGCAGGCTCATTTCTGAAATATCCGTATAGCTCCATTCAGGTTGACAGTGTGTAAAGCTCTCCACTAGACTGCACACTTTCTATCAGCCCAAGACCATCATACGTGTGAATATTAAGGGGAGGCATGATTCGATGGCCAAGAAGCGCGCGCAAGAATCGGATGAAGGGAAATTAAAGAAGAAGATTGCCACAAAGACGGCCGATCACGGTAATCCGGAGGGGGATGCCGCCCTCCGCTCGTTGAAAAAGCGATTGAAACGGGAGCAGCGGAAACGGCGGGCCCTGGTGCAGCGGAAAAAGCGGGCAGCCGGAAGCAAAGCCGCCGCTTCTGCATCAGCCTAATCTCTCGTGAAAAAACGACTCACAGACTGACTGATTCTTATGGACTCCAAGACCAAACACTCCTCCCTCGATAGCAATCCTCTCAGCCAGCAATCTGGGGATGAGTCGGCCGCTGAGGTCGTCGCTGAACGTCCGCAGGCAGAGTCTCCTTCCGTCGAGCCAGAAACGGCTGGCCCAGGCATGGTTGCGCTCGAAGAAGAGCAGGTCAAGGATGAGATCGATATCCAGATCGATCTGTTAGCCGATCCTGACTGGGTGGTCCGACGAGAAGCCGTAATCACGCTAGGGGAAATGGGGGACGAACGATGTGTCGAGCCGTTGGCCCGTGCATTGCGTGATGGTGATTGGCAGGTTCGTGAAGTCGCCATCGAAGCGCTGGGTCAGGTGGGATCTCCTGCCGTCGAGACGCTCCTCAAGCTCCTCCGTGACTGGGAGGTGCGCAAGTACGCCATCGCAGCCCTCGGGAAAATACACGATGAACGAGTGCTGGATCCCCTGATGCTTCAGCTGCGGAACGATGAGTTTAAAGACGATGCGATCGATGCCCTGGTCGCATTGGGCGTGCCCTCCGTTGAGAAGCTCATCCCTGCCCTTCGTGATAAGGATGAGAACGTTCGGAAATGCGCCGTTCTCACGTTGGGACGGATCAAGAGTAGCGAAGCCATCGACCCCCTCATTCAGATGCTTGGTGACAAAGACTGGTTTACACGATTGACCGCAGCCGCGGCCCTGGAATCAATCGGCGACGATCGTGGGCGTGAGGCGATCAAGCCGTTGCTCAAAGACTCCGATATGGTCGTGAAAATGCGGGTCGAGCGGATTTTAGCGAAGTGGAAGAAGCAGCCGACCTCTGAGCCTGCCAACGCCTGAACTATTTGTTCAGCTGTTGATCCATCCGTTGTTGCAGGTCCTCCATCTTCTTGAACGCAACCTGTTTCCCCGTCGCCAGTTCCAATTGGACGTCCCGCAGCGAATCGATTAAATGACGCAGCGCTGCGGTTGCGTCATCAACCTTTGCTCCCTTTGTCATGGCCTCTATTGCGTCGATGACAGCCGTGAGCTCCTTTGCTGCCTCAGCATGCTTTTGGTCGATCACGTATACCTTTGCCTGTACGAAGCGAGACTTAGCTTCGACAAGTCCCTGACGACGACGGAGATCGCGCTCGATTCCGAGCGTGGTATCCATGACGTTTTTCGATACCTCCTTCAACGATTGCTGGAGGTCGGAGACGGACTGCTGTAATGTCCCCACGGGTCGTTGCCCAACGTAATAGCCTGCCCCGAATGCGCCGACTAGAAGTAACAAAACTGTGAGAAATTTGGCCATAGTGGTCCTGCGTTAGCGGCGTCGCTTTGATATCGGTTGCTTGGCGAGTTGCTGGAGGAGGCTGTTCGCCGCCGCAATGCGTACCGCCTCATCGGTGTCACGTAACCCTTGTAGCAAAATAGGGATGGCTCTGTCGTTGCTTTTTCGCAATGCCTTGGCGGCCGACAGCCGAGGGAGCGGCTGTCGGTCTGACAGGAGTGTCTGCAATATTGTGAGCGCCTGCTCCTCATCTGGTGAGGCACTCAAGGCTTGGGCTGCTGCACCACGTATGGACGGATCGGGATGTCGGGCCAGCTCTGCCACCAAGGCGATGGCTGAGGTATCACCAAGGCGAAGTAGTCCTTCTGCAGCACTGGCACGGACGTGTGCATCGGGGTCGCGAGTCAGTGCGGAGAGCAGCGGCCGGTTATCTTTGATACCCAGTTTGCCAAGGCTTGCGGCCGAGACCGCCCGAATCATCGCGCTCTCGTCTCCAATGGCATGTGTCAGAGGGGCGGCGCCATCGGGAGATCCAAATTCCCCCAACGCACCGGCAGCAAAGGCACGGACTGATGGATCGGGGTCGTAGACGGCTTGTGCAAGGACGGCGAGGCTCGATGGGCGTTTGAGGCGCCCCAAGACACCCAATGCCGCCATTCTGGATTCCGCATCGGGTAGCGTTGCGGCACTGGTAATCTCAGCGAGCTGCTCGGACTGGCCCAACCTCACCAAGGCTGCAGAAGCAAAAATGGACTCAGGGCCATCCTCAGTACGAGCCACGTCCAGCAATCGTTGTCGAACATCGGTGGCGGTAGCTTCGCCGAGGGCGGTCATGGCAGCAATGCGGACGGTCGGCATTGCATCTCGTAAGGCACGGCGCAAGGGCCCGGATTGTGCCGCGAGGCCGGATTTTCCGATCGCCTCTGCGGCTCGTGCTCGCACGACGACGGATGGATCCAGCAATCCATCCTCTAGAATGGCTGCGGTCTCCGGCAGTCCCAACTCCGCCAGGGCTGAGTACGCGGCGATCCGAATATGTTCCTTGCGGTCTCGTACGTGGCTGGTGATCATGCCGAGCGCCAAGGGGCGAAGCAGCGCGGCATCGTGAGATTGCCCCGGCTGGGTCAGTTTGGAATAAATGGAGAGGGCCTCGTCTGTTCGTCCAAGGCGGACATAGCTCTGTAAGACGAGGCGGAGAAATTCTTTAGAAGGGGTCGCGTCCGGCGGAAGACTTCGGTAGAGCGCTGTGACTTCCGGGTACTCGCCTGCTTTGAAGAAGGCGCTAGCCTTCGATTCAATTGGAGACGGTGCCTCTGTGGTGGCAGCCACGACAGGCAGTCTCCCAAGCAACACGATCAGCCCGACAATCGCGATCGCAACGGTAACCAGGTGAGGAAACCGCGTGCGCAACAGTCTCCGGTTCGATCGCTCGAACCACATTACCATGTCGCAGGCATGCGCACCGTGGCGGCGCGATACATCAGGCTGACGTAGTCCTTCAACATGCGCGTGGTACAGAACTGGGGCGCGGTGGTGCGAATACATTCCTTCACCATTTGCAGCCAGCCACGAGGGATTCCGTCACGATCTCGCTGATAGAACAGTGGAACGACTTCCTGTTCCAGCAGGCGATAAAGTTGTTCACCATCGTGATGATCTTGAGCCTGCGTGTCCGCCTGTTCGCTCAACGGTTGGATGCCCCATCCATTGGCTCCGTTGTACCCTTCAACCCACCATCCATCCAAGACACTGAGATTCAACACGCCGTTCAGGGCGGCTTTCATGCCGCTGGTGCCGCTGGCCTCCAGGGGGAAGCGAGGCGTGTTCAACCAAATATCGACACCTTGCACAAGGTACTTTGCCATATGCATTTCGTAGTCTTCAAGAAATGCGACACGACCGCCGAGTTTGTGATCGTGACAGAACGACAGCACCTCATGGATGAAATACCGGCCCGGCTCATCGGCCGGGTGGGCCTTGCCGGCGAAAATCAATTGGACCGGTCGCCATCGGTCTTGGAGCAGTGCTTTGAGCCGTTCAAGGTCTCGGAAGAGCAGAGTGGCGCGTTTGTAAGTTGCGAACCGCCTGGCAAACCCAATGGTCAGCGCCTCCGGGTCCATGAGGGTTCCGCGTGTGAGCACTTGTGAGGGTTGGAGATGTCCATGCATCCAGCCGGCTCTGGCCCGCTCGCGGATAAAGCCCATCAGCTTCCGCTTCATCGCTTGGCGAACCGCCCACAATTCATGGTCGGGAACATCCATGACCCGTTGCCACATGGCGGGGTCGTCGCAGGTTTGTGTCCAGGTCGGGCTGAGTGACTTACTGTAGAGATGGTGGAGCTCCGGGGAGATCCACGTCGGGGCATGAATGCCGTTCGTGACGCTCCGGATGGGAATCTGGTCAGTCGGCAATCCAGGCCAGAAGTGTTGCCACATCTCGCGTGTCACGCGGCCGTGCTCCCGGCTGACGCCGTTGACATGGGCGGAGAGGCGCATGACCAATGCGGTCATGTTAAAACCACCGTGCGATTCGGGAGTCTCACCCAGGCGCAGAAATTCCTCACGTGACAGACCGAGCTGTTCCCAGTATCCGGTAAAGTAGCGGTCCATCAAATGGTGTGGGAAGACGTCATGCCCGGCAGGGACAGGTGTATGCGTGGTGAAGACGGTACTCTGACGGACCAATTCGCAGGCTTCCGCATGAGACGAACCCTTCTGAACGAACTCGCGTACTCGCTCCAAGGTCAGGAAGGCCGAGTGTCCTTCATTGGCATGCCACACGGACGGCGAGATCCCGAGCGAACGCAACATGCGCACACCGCCGATTCCCAGCAGAATTTCCTGGCAGATCCGCATTTCTTGATCTCCGCCATAGAGTCGAGCGGAGAGGGCGCGGTCTTCCGGGCTGTTCTCCGGCACGTCCGTATCGATGAGATACAATGTGATTCGGCCGACCAAGAGTTTCCAGACGGCAGCGGTCACGCGCCGGTTCCCCATGTCGACGGTAAACCGGCACGATTCACCGGACGGAGTCCGGGCCAAATGGATCGGCGACTCATCGCGGTTAAAAGGAGCGTAGGCGGCCTCTTGCCAGCCCTCGGGTGTAATGCGCTGACGGAAATAGCCCTGCGGGTACATGAATCCAACGCCGACAAACGGCAGCCCAAGATCGCTCGCTTCTTTACAATGGTCTCCGGCCAAGATTCCTAACCCGCCGCTATAAATCGGCACGGAGGCGTGTAGTCCAAACTCGGCTGAGAAGTACGCGATGGTCTTTTTCGCTAAGTCGGCATGGTGAGTGCCGGCCCAACTTTTCTTATTGGCCAGATATTCATCAAACAGGCGGAAGACGGCCGAATATTGGCGAAGGAACGAGGGGTCCTCTGCTAGTCGCGCCAGTCGGTCTGACTGGACATCGGTGAGGAGTTTGACGGGATTGTGATTTGTCAGGAACCACAGAGTTGGATCGATGGTTTCAAACAGCTGGCGAGCTTCCAGGGTCCAGCTCCACCAGAGATTCTGTGCGAGTTCAGGGAGCCGATTCAGGTTCTGGGGGAGAGCAGTCTTCGTCGAATTTGGAGAATCCACAAACACTCCTTTGGTCAAAGGCGAGCAATGCGTATGAGCGAATGATGGGCAATGATTGGTGGGAATTAGGCGTGCCCTGCCTTATGCCACGTGGCCCACTCTTTAGAGAATGCCACGGCGGCATACCGTTCGCCAAGAATTTTTGCGACCCGGTTCAAGAGTTTGGTGAGTTGTTGAAGTTCGGACAGTGTGAGATCGTCACGGAACCGGGGGTGAAGTCCCCAGCGGGTCTCGACTTCTTCCCCCGACACACTCGACATCAAGCTGACAAGCTTGATCTCCTGGCCGGTTGATTTGTTCTGTTCAGCTGACGTTCCAACGGCTGAAGCTCCGACCTGCGGCGCCTCCTGAGAGGGAGGCGCCTGTCCCTGAAGTACGGCACTGAGCGCCGGGACAACGGCGCTGGCACACAGCGATGCGGCGGCGCTGAGCTGTGCGTTGCGTGGCGCACCGAGTGCCTCAGCCACGTTCTCACCGAAAGTGCGGAACATCTCGCTCTTGGTTTTGGAGTCTTCGGTGATCAGGAATTTGTAGTGTTCGTAGGTCTGGCGACTCTCGGCCACAGTGGTGCCGATCGTCATCATGATTTCCATTTGATCGGCATTGTTGCCGAAGGCCGGTTCCAGCGCCTGCTTTAACTGTTGGGTCACCGCATCTTCCAGCGCATTCATGAACTCCAGCTGATCCTTCAGCGGAATGTGCAGGGCCACCAGGCGGTCCGTGAGGTTGAACATGATCTTGAGAAATTCCAGGTAGATGCCCCACTCATCCTGGCGCTTGAGCTTCAGTGCCTGCTCCGGCGCATTGCGCTTCATCATGGTGACCGATTCGCCTGACACGGCGAGCATCAGTTCGGCGAGTTGACGAAGACGTTCTTTGTATTCGGTGGTCGCTGTAGCCATGAGTCTTCCGTGGAACGAAGGATTATAACGGAGCCGTGCGCGGGGAGCAAAGAGGTGATTCAGTAATTCGTTACTCTCTCTCTGGGTTGAGGCGTACGATTTGCCAACAGATTGTTGAACTGCAACGGCCCAAGAACCACAAGGTGTTCGTGTCAGATAACGTACCGTATGCATCAGGTGCTTGGAGGTCTTAATAAGTTGATCCCTTTGAGCTTGGTGATGATGACATCTTTTTGCGAAAAATAAACCATGTGAGAGATGTGGCGGCGGTATGGCAGTGTGGCAATTTGGGGTTTATCTTATTGCAAGCGCGGTAGCAGAAACACGCCGAATTGCTTCTGGTATGACAG
>DIHK01000041.1:0-6079 GCA_002420115.1 Nitrospira sp. UBA5698 | reverse complement strand
CTCTGTCAGCTACGTATGTTTCTGCCTGCTGGGCGATCTTGGTCAAAGGACCTCGAAGTACTTGGAGATCTTGGATCAACCTGCGTTACCTTTCACAAAGAGAATCATATTGTCAGTAGTATGTACGCTCGTTTCGATTTAAGAACGCCTTCAATTGAGGTGGTGGGTGCAGTCTAGAAGTTCGCTAGTGCTAGGGGTTGTCTACTGCTGACGGCTGATAACAAGGTGATTAGTTCATCTATTTCCGATTTGAAGGCCGAAATCATAGACTCTTCGGCCTGCCGATTTGTGAGAGACTCAAAAGGATTCATGGCAGACCTTGGTAGAAAGTCCTAATCACGCTCTTGGGATGGACCCCACTCTGAGCTGAATAGGCGTATGCATATTGCCGCTACCGCCTCTTCTATATAGGGTGGGCCCTACGGAATCAGAAAACTACCCCGCCTGAAATTTAGCTTGCTGAGGGCGTCTCGCGTGCCCCTGTGGCGAGTGTGTATGTAGATTCATGTCGGGAAGGTCGACGATCGGTGCAGTTTGAGCGCAGCGGCGACGATCGGCTTGGCCCAGTTCGGTGTGGCGGTCAGGTCCGGCGGGCCAAGAACTCTGCTGCGTTCCAGATACAGTACGAGTTTTAGCTGTGGTATCCGTCCGGCTGCCGGGTCTGCATCTGCACTATTATCGTACATATGCAGAGTGGTGAGGTGGGGTAGCAGTGCGATGAGGTTGAGACGGCTATGTTCGTAGCGCTGATGGATATCGTGCGCAGGAATGTCGTGACCCCCTCGGCTGACTCGAGCTTGCACGCGCGCAATGTGCAATTCTGGGCTGGATAGTCCTACATACCAGACGTACACCTCGATCCCTTGCTCAGCAGCTTTCACAAGGAGGCCGGTGATGGTATTTCCGCCGAGGGTAGTCTCAAATGCGAAATCCAGGCGCCTTTCAATTGCCCGATTGAGCAGCCTCAGGCCCAGGCGCCAGGCTGCGCTATTAACGTCAGTTTGTGGGAGGGTAGGGTCTTTTTCTCTGAGGGTCCGGGCTGCTTCGTCCGGATTGAAGTACTTGCCTCCGTGTTGGCGAATGGCTGCTCCGCCGATGCTGCTCTTTCCTGCTCCATTGACGCCGGCGAGCACATGAATGCGCGGCAGTCTGGGTCCGCTCATGCCCGTTTGCGCACCGATGCGCGATGCTTTCGGGCGGCCTTGACGGCGGCGCGCCCTAGTTCTACCGGAGAAGCGTGAAAGGCCGCCTCGACCCCTTTTCTCGCTGATGGTGTCTGCATCTGGGTCAGCAATTCGTCGAATTCCGCATTTAGGTCGTCTAGCGAGCGGCTGCGTTCGTTTACGAGTGATTCGAATTCGGCGAACGAGAGGAGCACAGCCTTGGGTGTGTCATGGCGGGTAATGGCGACTGCGCCGCTGTGTATCGTTTGCTCTAATATTGCACCGAACTCGTTCTTGACTTTCGTGGCTGCTACGGTGGAAATATCGACGAGTTGTCCGTGGCTGTTTCTAAACGTTAGTTTTGGCATGATGTTCTCGCTAAGAGTTTGACTAATAGCCAATATGGGCTAATTGTACATATTAGCTATTTTAAGGTCAAATATGCGCCTCCGTGGGGTCCCTTGCTATAAATGCGGTTCTGGTAAGCGTATCCCTATCCCATGACTTCTCATCGTCAATCCTCATCGCCCATCGAGGTTCTGCCGCGTGATGAGGCGCGGGAGCATCTGCTTGCGATTGCGGATATTCTAGCCAAGGTCCTGGATACGTCGATCAGAATCCCTGGGACTTCCTGGTCGATTGGATTGGATCCGTTGCTTGGACTGATTCCCGGGATCGGCGATGTCATTGCCAATCTGATCGGTACAGTGATCCTTGGCATCGCAACGCGACTCCAGGTGCCGCGCATCGTGCTCACCCGTATGAGTCTTAATCTCCTGATCAACGGGACGGTTGGGGCAATCCCGATAGTCGGCGATCTCTTCTCGGTCTGGTTTCGAAGTCATGCCAGAAATGCGGCGCTGCTGCGAACGGCAGCCTTGAAGCCCGATCGTGAAACCCATGCCGATTGGTTCTACGTGGCTGGAATCATCGGCGGTACAGTGGCTCTCTTGCTGCTGACGATCGCCTGTATCATCTGGTTGATCTATAAACTCTGGGCTGTTGTGTCTGTATAAAAGATAGACAGAGTTATGGTATAGGAGCAGTTCTTCCCGACGAATCGAACCGTGTCACCGTCTTTTCTTATTTCTCATGGAACGAGAAGTTAAAACCTACGTGTTGAAACGGCCCGCTGAGGAAGCGACGCCGCGCACGTTGTCTATTGACTATGCGGCTGCCTTAAATTCCCAGCAGTTAGCAGCCGTGACTGCGGGTGATGGCCCTTCCCTGGTTATTGCGGGCGCCGGCAGCGGGAAGACCCGCACGTTGGTCTATCGTGTGGCCTATCTGATTGATTCTGGGGTTGATCCTTCAAATATTCTTTTGCTGACATTTACGCGCAAGTCCGCTCAAGAAATGTTGGAGCGGGCCGGTGAACTGATTGGGATGAGTAGTCGTCGCGTGTGCGGGGGGACGTTCCACTCCGTGGCGAATTTGCTGCTACGGCGGTACGGCCGGTCAATTGGGATTGAGCCAGGTTTTACTATTTTGGATCGCGGTGACGCCGAAGATCTCATCGCCTTGGTGCGATCACAACTCGGGTTGAACGAAAAAGACAAACGCTTTCCCCGCAAGGGGACGATCATGGAGATGATCAGCAAGAGCGCAAACACCTTGCGCAGTCTCGAGGAGATCATTCTGGAAGAGTTTGGCCATTTTGCGGATCACTCGGAAGATCTGGGACGGCTTCACAAGGCCTATGAGACGGCGAAGCGGCAGAAGCAGCTGTTAGATTACGACGATCTGCTTGTGATGCTGCGACAGCTGCTCCTGTTCGATGAGGGGGCTCGCACGAATATTTCACGTCAGTATCGCTATATCCTCGTGGATGAATACCAAGATACGAATCGATTGCAGGCCGAAGTCATCCGCCAGCTGGCGACGACCCATCAGAATGTGATGGTCGTCGGGGACGATTCGCAGTCCATCTATGCCTTCCGTGGTGCGACGTTTAAGAACATCATGGAGTTCCCGGAGCTGTTCCCTGGTACCACCGTCTATAAGCTGGAAGAAAATTACCGCAGTACCCAGCCGATTTTGAATCTGGCTAACTGCATCATTGAGGAAGCGACCGAGAAGTATACGAAGCGCCTCTTTACGAGAAAGATCGATGGGCCATTGCCGTCACTCGTAGAAGCGGCGGGAGAGAATGCGCAATCACGATTCATCTCGCAGAAGATCCTTGAGCTTCGCGAAGAAGGCGTGCCGCTGAGTGAGGTGGCCGTGCTGTTTCGTTCGAGTTTCCATTCCTTTGATTTGGAAATCGAGCTCTCTCGCAAGGAGTTGCCCTTTATCAAGCGCGGCGGGATGAAGTTTATCGAGACCGCTCATGTCAAGGATTTGCTAGCGCATGTGCGAGTCGTGGCAAACCCGCTCGATACAGTCAGCTGGCATCGCGTGCTGATGTTGGTGGAAGGTGTCGGGCCAAAGAAGGCTCAGGATGTACTTGCGGCAATCGTGAAGGCTGAGCGGCCGTTCGATGTGCTGCGCGGAGTGAGCGGTCGTTCCGGGCAGGGACTCAAGGCCTTGGCGAATGCTCTGGAGAGTCTGGCTGGATCGGAGGACCCGAAGCCGGAACATCACGTCAGCCAGATCTATGAGTACTATCTTCCCATCCTGAAGGACCAATACGACGATTATCCGAAGCGCACGAGAGATCTGGATCATCTTCACACCATTGCCGAGGGCTATCAGGGCATCAATGAATTTCTGGCCGATCTGGCGCTGGAACCCCCTGACGGCAGTGCCGTGGGTGTGGAAGCGCCTGATCGCGACGATGAGCGGCTCGTTCTGTCGACGATCCACTCGGCGAAAGGGTTGGAATGGCAGTGTGTCTTTGTGATTTGGGCCGTTGACGGGAGGTTTCCGTCTGCTTATTCCTTTGTGGCTGATGACGAATTGGAGGAAGAACGGCGTCTATTCTATGTGGCGGTCACGCGAGCCAAGCGACATTTGTTTTTGACGTACCCCATTAATGTGTACGATCGGACGAGCGGGATGTTACTCTCGAAACCGTCGCGATTTCTCGATCATGTGTCTTCCGACCTGCTCGACATGCTCGCCCTTGTCGAAGAGGGTGGCGGAGACTGGGGAATGGCGCAAGACCTCTATTGATGTGGTGACTCTCTGTTGTCTCTTCCGTGTGTATGCAATGCGTCACAATTCGATTTCTCCTGCTGTGGTGCTGCTGGTGGGTGTCGGTTGCCTTTGTAGAGGCAGCGATCAGCTCTCATCCTGATCGGGAGCGTGTCAACCAGTCCTGGGTGCCTCTTTTGGTAGAGGCAGAACGGTTACACTTGCCGACGAAGTTTCTTCGAGTGCTCCCGCCGGACTTTATCCAGTTTGAGTTTGATGAGCTTCGGACCTATGCTGCGGAGTACCATCCCGGTGAACACCGAATGCTTCTCAATCGAAGCCTGTCACTCAATGCTGCGGGGAGGGTACTCAAACCGCTTGGGAGGATGACCCACAAGGAGCTGGAGGTGTTGTACCATGAACTGTTTCATGGCTATATGGATTACCTCATGGTCAGAGGCGTTTCGCTTGGGGAGCTTGAGCGCAGCTCGCAAGCGCTCCTGCGCGTTGCGAAAGAGCAGCAGATCTGTCGTTACGGAGAGGTGATGATTACCCCAATTGTTCAGCGAATGGACGAAGTGGAGTCGCGCTATTTGACGGAGGCGGAATCGTGGGAGGCATTGAATGAAACCTGGGCGGTCTTTGTCGGCTGGGTCGTGTGGAATCAGCTGGAGCTGCTACAGCTGACGAGGAAATCGACGTTTCTTGGTGGGCAGGATGCGCGCCAATGGATTCCGCGGCTCAAAAGGGCTTTTGAACAAGGTGAGTTTCGTGGGTACTATGTCCCAGAGGAGCCGAGCGAGCGTCGTCTCGCGCAGAAACGGTACTTAGCCAAATCCTCACAGCTCTCTTTGGAAGAAGCTCTTGTTATTATGGAGCAAGCGTTTGGTTTTTCGAATGATTTTGTTAAGATGGCCGATGCATCGCTCGGCCCAACCGGGCGATCCACCTGCTTGCCTGAGAAAGAAAGAGTCAACTAAAAATGCCCCAGGCCAAATTCTCCTCTTGACATCATGAAAGTTCATCAATAGAATCCGGCATTTCGTAACCTAGCCTGTCCGAGCACTTCAAGGAATCAATCTGTATTGAGGATTGAGGCAGAGGATTGTGCACGGATAGGCCTATGTGTCTTTGTTGGACGGATTGCTATTTGTACTAAAAGAGTCTGGTGTGAATCGATCAATGAAACATCGCGGGCAGGTACCCAAGTGGCCAAAGGGGGCAGACTGTAAATCTGCTGGCTTATGTCTTCCAAGGTTCGAATCCTTGCCTGCCCACCATGCAGAGTTTATGTGATTGCAGGTATTGCGGGCCGTTGGCATGCAGTCAGTAGTGTTTCAGGGTCGGTGTAGGTGGGGAGGGTGAGTATCCGGGGAAATTGTGAAGCGGGTAATCGTGAGTGCTGAGTCCTGAGTCCTGAGTCCTAACGTATTTACGCGCATCAGATATGCGACTCAGCGCTGAGCACTCAGGATTATATAGGGAAGAGGCGGGCGTAGCTCAGTGGTAGAGTTCCAGCCTTCCAAGCTGGCTGTCGTGGGTTCAAATCCCATCGCCCGCTCCAGAGTAGACGTGAGGCGTGGTTCGTGAAGCGCGGAGAGTGTCGGATGGCGGAGGATGCGCTTTGCGGGTAACGGACGACGCGAGGCGAAGTCGAGGGGGCCCACGTAGCTCAGTTGGCAGAGCACGTCCTTGGTAAGGACGAGGTCACGCGTTCGATCCGCGTCGTGGGCTCCAGGCCAAGCTTGCTCGTCTTGCCGCCTTTCGAATGTGCGGCGGATCAGCACCTTTGAGTGGTTTTAGACGAAAAGGGGTGACGTATGGCGAAGGCGAAATACGAG
>DIHK01000018.1:287544-297908 GCA_002420115.1 Nitrospira sp. UBA5698 | reverse complement strand
CAAGGGCCAGAGCGCGTACTAAGTGGATCGATGGCCTATACGACATGACTGGAGGTTCATAGAGAGTCGGTAGGCAACGCAGAGGCTGGTAAGAAGCGGCGGGCTCGGTCGTTCGAGCTCGCCGTCTCGGTCGGCAGGGCGGCGGATGTCAAAGATGAGAACATGAGCGCCACGGACCGTTTGACGTTGCGTGGAGGCGGTCACGTCGATCGATCCTCTGTCGAGGCGAACCTATAGTGGAGGCCACAGGTGAACAACAAGACACAAAAACTCGTGTTTGGGATGCTGGTCGGGCTAACCATGCTCTTCCTCCTCAACCTCTGGAGTGCGCCTACGCGTGCAGTCATATCGGAAGAGGTGATTTTCAGTGAGTTCATGGCAAAACTCGACCAAGGCGATATCGAGAAGGTGATTGTGCAAGGACATCGTCTGAGCGGCATATTAAAAGATAATTCCCAGCTTCGAACCTATATGACGGACTATCCTGATCTCGTTCAGGAGTTGCGGGAGAAGCATGTTCAGATTGAGGTCAAACCAGCAGGTGACAGTCCTTGGTATATGACGATGCTCATGACCTGGGGGCCATTCGTGCTCTTTCTCGGCCTGTGGGTATTCATCATGCGCCGGATGCAGACTGGGAATGCGGCGATGTCTCTCGCCAAGAGCAAAGCCCGCATGCAGACGGATGCGCGGAACAAAGTGACGTTTTCAGATGTGGCGGGCATCGATGAAGTGAAAGAGGAAGTGCAGGAGACGGTTGAGTTTCTGAAGAACCCACGAAAGTTCCAGAAACTCGGTGGACGCATTCCCAAGGGGGTGTTGGTTGTGGGGCCGCCTGGAACGGGGAAGACACTATTGGCTAAGGCGATTGCCGGCGAGGCGGGCGTACCGTTCTTCAGTATCAGTGGGTCGGATTTCGTCGAAATGTTCGTGGGGGTTGGGGCCTCTCGCGTTCGCACCTTGTTCGAAGACGCAAAGAAGCATGCGCCCTGTATCGTATTTATCGATGAGATCGATGCCGTCGGACGGTCTCGAGGTGCGGGGCTTGGGGGTGGGAACGATGAACGGGAACAAACGCTCAATCAGTTGCTGGTCGAAATGGACGGATTCGACACGACGGAGGGTGTCATTTTGGTGGCAGCCACCAATCGGCCTGATGTGCTCGACCCGGCGCTCCTCAGACCGGGGCGATTCGATCGGCAGGTGACGGTGAATCACCCGGATCTTCGGGGCCGTTCAGAAATCCTGAAGGTGCACACGAAGAAAGTCCCGATGGCAGCGAACGTCGAGCTGGAAAAGATCGCGCGAGGCACTCCCGGTTTTTCAGGTGCGGACTTGGAAAATCTCGTCAATGAGGCGGCGCTGTGGGCGGCTCGTCAGAATAAGCATGAAGTCGGAATCGCAGACTTCGAAACGGCCAAAGACAAGATTATGATGGGCACCGAGCGCAAGAGTATGATGCTCACGGACGAGGAAAAGCGGATCACCGCCTATCACGAGGCGGGGCATGCGTTGGTGGCCACAGTGCTGCCGGGCACCGATCCGGTTCACAAGGTGTCGATTATTCCAAGAGGCCGTGCATTGGGAGTCACCATGCAGCTACCCACCAACGACCGCCACAATCACTCCAAAGAGTTCTTACACAACACACTGGCGATTCTCATGGGCGGCAGAGTCGCCGAAGAACTGGTGTTCAAACATGTCACAACCGGGGCAGGTAACGATTTAGAACGGGCGACGGATCTCGCGCGTAAAATGGTCTGTGAATGGGGCATGAGTGAAAAGCTTGGGCCGTTGGCGTTTGGGCAGAAAGAGGAATCGATGTTTCTGGGACGCTCCTTCGGAGGTACGCGTGCGATCAGTAATGAAATGGCGTTGGAGATCGATCTGGAAATCAAACGCCTCATCACAGAAAACTATGAGCGGAGCAAGCATATCTTGACCGAACACAGGGTGACCTTGGAAGCATTGGCGGATGCGCTTTTGGAAAAAGAAACACTGGATGGATGGGAAATTAAGGCGATTCTTCCGCAGTCGTCTCAACAGGTTTCAGCCTAACTGCAGTGGGCATTGCTATTTCGATTGTCACTACCGACCTACCGATCTGATAAGCCTGGCTGTAGGTATGCTGCAGCCAGGCGCTAGGAACTGCTTCTGATCCGCTGTCCGGTTGTCGGACATGTAATTCGTTGAAGAAACAACGATTGATTGCCCTTTCATTGCGTTGCGGTACGATACGTCATCCCAGGTGTTCCTGAACTAGGCTCTCTGGGGCCATTCATGAGCGTTTCTACGACAACCGCCAATGGGCCGCTGCGACGATATCCGTCGCTCGTCGTTCGTGAAGCGTGAAGCGCCCGAATCCGGAACGAGAGACGCTTCACGTGCGGCGTTTCACGAGATGCGCCATCCAAGTGGTTTCGTGTTGAGTCGTCATGATGGCATTGACTTGATGTAACCCTTCACGCACACTCCCGGCATGTACGATCAGTCTGAAAGCGATCTCTTACGGATGTTGGCCGATCGGGCCGGCATTGCAGCGGACTACTACGACATTGCCGGCACCCAGCATGTGACGACGGAGGAGACCCGGCGCGCCATCCTTGCCGCCATGAATCTGCGGGTATCCAATCGTGACGAGCTTGTGGCGGAACTTGAGGCATGGGATGACCGCTGGTGGGTACGAGGGTGTGAACCGGTCCATGTGTTGCGAGGGGGATGTTCGGCGGGAACCTGGTCGCTGTATGTACCCTGTGAACGTTCGGATGAGCCGGATCTGTCCGTCAAATGGACAGTCACGGCAGAACAGGGGGAAGTCCAATATGAACAGGTGGAGGGGCCAAGCCTCACGGTTGAAGAAACTCGCATGGTACGGGGACGCCGGTTTGTGCGGGTCGCAGTGGCCTTTCCACAAGATCTGCCGCTTGGGTACTACACACTGAACGCCCAAGCCAAGGGAGGCAGCACGAGCACAGAGGCTACATCCCGCCTCATCGTGGCACCGGAACGCTGTTATATTCCCGATCAGCTGCAACAGGGCATGCGATGGTGGGGGATCGCTCTGCAACTCTATTCATTACGGAGCCATCACAATTGGGGAGTCGGGGATTTCCGGGACCTCGGCGCCGTCATCGACTGGGCCGGTAAACAGCTGGGTGCCGCAGTGATCGGGCTCAATCCGCTCCATGCGCTCAAGAACACGAAACCCTATCACATTAGTCCCTATTCACCCACCAGCAGGCTCTTTCTGAATGACTTGTATATCGACGTGACTCAAGTGGCTGAATGTGGGACAGATCCTGAGGTGCAAGTCCGATTGGCCGACCCCTCCGTTCACGCTCGGATCGAGGCAGCGCGGCAAAGCGAGTTCGTGGATTATGATGCGGTGCAGTCGGTCAAGCGGGAGATTCTTGAACTGGCTTATCGGGCGTTTGTACGCGACAATTTCGGCGGGGTCGAACCGGAGTTGTATCCGACGACCGATCGAGGGAGAAGCTTTCAGGACTTCACGGAGCGAGAGGGTGAGTCGCTCGTACGGTATGCGCTGTTTCAAGCGTTGGAAGAAGCGCACCGGTCTTCCCAGTCTCCTTCGGTTGTTTGGGAGGACTGGCCCGAGCCCTATCGCACACCGGCGTCGGAAGAGGTGGAAGCGTTTCGCCGTCGCCATATGCAGCGGGTCAGGTTTTTTCAATACCTGCAATGGCTGGCAGCGGAGCAATTGCGCGCCTTGGTCACGCGGACACATGAGGCGGGGATGCCGATCGGTCTGTATCATGATTTTGCCTTGGGCAGCGATCGCTATGGTGTCGATGGGTGGCTGAATCAGGAGGTCTTGGCGTTCCACGCCGATTGTGGGGCTCCGCCTGATGCCTTCGCGCCCGAAGGACAAAACTGGGGATTTTCCCCGCTTGACCCCTTACGACTGCGTGCGACCGGGTACCGGTATTTTAGTGCGTTGCTCCGTAACAATCTTCGCTATGGAGGTGCGATACGGATCGACCATGTCATGGCGCTGTTTCGACTGTTTTGGATTCCCCGTGGACTTCCGCCTGCAATGGGAACGTATGTGTACTATCGTGACGACGAATTGCTGGCGATTCTGGCGTTGGAGAGCGTACGGGCTCAGGCACTCGTAATCGGTGAAGATCTGGGCACCGTTCCCGATTGGGTGCGTGAACGACTCGGACCCGCCGGAGTCTTATCTTACCGAGTCTTCTATTTCGAGCGAGAACATTGGGGAGGATGGAAGCCTCCGACTCATTATCCTGCGCAATCGCTTGCGGTGGCCACGACACACGATCTCCCGACCCTGGTGGGATATTGGGAAGGTGCGGATATCAATACACGATCCGCGCTGGGCTTGTTTCCGTCGGAGGAGGCGCGTCAAGCGATGTGGGCGGAACGGCAGCGCGAGAAGAGCGGGATCCTCGCGGCCTTGAAGTCGGACGGGCTCCTACCGTCATGGGTTTCCGATGATCCGGTCCATACCCCGACCATGACGCCAGAATTAGTGGACTGTATTCATCAGTATCTGGCCAGGAGCCCTGCCTGGATGGTCTTGGCCAATCTCGAAGATATGATCGGTACCCGCCTCCAGACCAATCTTCCCGGGACGGTGGACCAGCATCCGAACTGGTGTCGGAAGTTGAGTGCGACGGTGGAGGATTTGACTCAAGACTCTCGTCCTGAACGGCTGGCAGCCCTGTTGCGTTTGACCCGCCCTCTTGTGTAAGTAGTACCGACAAGGAATCCTCACGGTCGTGATGCAGTCAATGCAGAGACGGTGATCCTGTCAGACAGGGCAAAGCAATGGCAGCCATGACGCATCGGGACCGCTTCGTACTGGCCATCGCCGCAGCCTGTTTTCTGATCATCCTGATCATCGAGCAGTTTGCTCCGGCCAATGTCGTCGTAGCATACGGGTACGTGGTCCCGATTTTGCTGGTTGCGACCTTTCGGAATCGCACGATGATGCTGGTCACTGTCCTGGCCTGTGTGGTCGCGACTTATTCAGGTCTGCTCCAACCCACCAAGCCTGGTCGATTCCAAGCAGCGCTGATCAATCGAAGCGTGGTCGTCAGTGTCTTGTTGCTGGTCGCGTATCTCGGCATGAGCTGGGAAGAGCGGAAGGCGCGAGAAGAGGCGGCGCGAGCAGCGTTGGCCAATGAAACGGAGAGTCTGCTCAAGGCCAATACGCAACTGGTGCAGGCGAAGGATCAACTGAATCGGTCGGAACGACTGGCGGCGGTCGGACAGCTGGTGGCCTCCGTGGCGCATGAAGTCGGCACGCCGCTTCACTCGATTGCCTGGCATGTGCAGGCCTTGGCTGAAGAGCCTGGTGTGACCCCCGAGATGAAGAAGCGGGTGGCTGTCATTGATGAGCAGCTGTCGCGAGTGGTGCGCATCATCCAGGACTTGCTGTCCTCGACCCGTCCCCGTCAACCGGAACCGGAATGGCGTTCAGTTGAAGAAGTGGTGAGTCCTTCGGCGATATTGATGGAGCCGGCGTTTCATGAAAAAGGCCTCACGTTGACGGTTGAGATCCCCAAAGCTCTTCCGTTCGTATGGGCGGACAAGGAAAAGATTCATCAAGTACTCGTGAATGTGTTGGCGAATGCACTCGCCGCAACTCCTGCACATGGGACGGTGACCGTGACAGCGGGATGTCGTGAGGCGTCAGCCGACGAGCTCGAGCGCGGTCGACTCGTAGCAGATGGCATGTCTGCAATGGTACTGACGATCGTGGTACAGGATACGGGGTGCGGGATGCCGGCTGCCGATCTGGACAAGGCCTTTGAGCCGTTTTTCACCACCAAGGCGGTTGGTAAAGGGACTGGCTTGGGACTATTCTTAAGCCGCGAATCAGTCGTGGCCCATGGCGGGAGCCTGGTGCTCAGCAGTGTGATTGGACAGGGCACGACCGTGACGATGACGTTACCGGCGATGCGCCGTGATCCTGGTTCAGTGAAGGAGGAGGCATAATGCACCCTGCGACGATTTTGGTGGCCGATGACGATGCGGGTGCCTTTGAGCTGCTGGTAGAAGCATTCGGAGAAGAATGTGATCAGCTTGCCGCGTTAGCTTTGGGGCGAGATTGAGCAGGGCACGGCTGTGATGATGACAGTACCGGCAATACGCCGTGATCCTGTTTCAGTAAAGGAGGAGGCATAATGCACCCTGCGACGATTTTGGTGGCTGATGACGATGCGGTTGCCCGTGAGCTGTTGGCGGAAGCGCTCAAGAAGGAAGGCTATCAGGTCGAGGCGTTTGCGAGCGGGGAAGAGGTGATCGCTAGGGGGCGTGAGGGGCGGGTCGATCTGGTGTTGACCGATATTCGCATGGGGGCAGTGGATGGGCTCACGGTGTTACGTGAGTTCAAGCGGGTGAGTCCAAATACGGCGGTGGTGGTGCTGACGGCGTTCGGTTCGCTGGAAGGGGCGATTGAGGCGATCAAGCAGGGGGCCTACGATTATCTTGCGAAACCGTTTAAGCGGGAAGATATCAAACTGGTCGTCAAGCGGGCACTGGATCACTGTCGGCTGATTCGCGAGAATGCGCGGTTCCGAGAAGAGTTAAAGAGCAAGGGCGAGTGGTCCCCGTTGGTCGGAAGCAGCACGGCGATGTTGGAGGTGTACAAACTGGTCGCCCGTGTGGCGGAGAGCAAGAGCACCGTGTTGTTGCAGGGAGAGAGCGGGACAGGGAAAGAACTGATCGCCCGGGCGATTCATACGAATGGTCCTCGACGGGATAAGCCCTTCATCCCCGTCAATTGCGGCGCCTTGCCGGATACGTTGCTGGAATCGGAAATGTTCGGATACGAGAAGGGTGCATTTACCGGGGCCGTAGGGACGAAGGTCGGACTGTTCGAGTCGGCCAACGGGGGGACCTTATTTCTCGATGAAATCGGTGAGCTCGGACAAGCGTTGCAAGTCAAATTGTTGCGGGTCATGCAAGATCAAGAAGTGCGGCGAGTCGGGAGCACGACATCCACCAAAGTCGACGTCCGGATCATCGCCGCGACCAATCGCGATCTGGAACAGTTAGTCAAAGAAGGAAAGTTCCGGGACGATCTGTTCTACCGCCTCAAAGTGGTGCCGATCACCTTGCCGTCGTTGATGGAACGCCGGGAGGACATTCCGATGTTGGTGCATCACTTTCTGCAAAAGTGTGCCACGGGAGCCGCGCATGTGGTCCGAGGCGTCTTGCCGGAAACCATGACGCTGTTGACCCAGTATCGCTGGCCGGGCAACGTGCGTGAGTTGGAGAATGCGATTGAGCGGGCGGTGTCGTTGAGTCACGGCCCCATGTTGACCCCTGAGGATCTGCCGGAAGTGATTCGGCAGGGAACATCCGCTGAAGAAGCGAGTCTCGTTACAGGCGATCCACTGGATGATGCCTATCTGACACTTGAGGAAGTTGAGAAACGGCATCTGATTCGCGTGCTCAAGGAAACAAAAGGCAATAAGGTGAAAGCCGCAAAGATATTGGGGATTGATAGGCGCACCCTCTATCGGATGGCCGAACGGTTTGGTCTGGATCTTGGCGAAGAACTGGAGGGGGCAGAGAAGGAACCCATCGGACCGAGTGGCACTTCCTGATGGAGGAGTGGGGGATTTGTAACAAGACCGTTACGCGAGGAAAAAGAAAACGCCACGACCGTCAGGCCGTGGCGTTTTTCAATGAAAGCGGGAAGGCGTGATTATTTTGCGCCGTAAAACGTATCCGTTGTGTAAGTGGTCTGGACGATTTTCAACTCGTTCTTGATTAAGCGCAGTTTGTTTTGTGCACTCTGTGGGACTTGGGGGGTGGTTGGACCCCAGCTATCAAACATGGTTTGCTTGCCTTCAGACGAGACTTGTAGACGAAGGCGAGAGCTCTGATCGGTCTCCGCCGTCACGGAAGCTTCAGCCTGGCTTCTGACAACCCCAAGCCGTCCTCTCACGAGCCAATCCCAGATGCTCGGTTGTTCGCCCCTGTAGCCTGTCCTCAGCTGTGACCCATCCTTCCAGTCCACACAGCAGTAGTCATCATCGGCCAACACTTTTGTCACAGCGGCCTTGACCCGGTCTGCTGACGCAGGCAACGTGACTTCAACGACATCAGGCTCCACGGGGTGCTGAACACCGGCACATCCAAACGTGACAGCGGTGAGGGCGACAATGGCGAGGTAGTCCATTCGGATCATTTTGTTCTGGCCTCCTTCAGACGGTAGACAAGGTGAGTATCAGTCTGAGTCACTCCTTCGATACTATGGATCCGACTCAGTACAAGCTGAGTCAAGGCGTCTTGATCCTGGATCTGTGCAATCGCGATAATATCTGGATTTCCCCAACAAGGATCAATCGTTTTGATCTCTTTAATGTCTCCAAGCTTCTCAACAACCGAAGACGTCATTCCCGGCATGACATTGATCAGAACGTATGCTCGATCCGATGCGCCGTGACCACCCGGTTCAGGTCCATGGATTGTATACGGAACTGAACCGGAAGAGGGCTGCTTTATAGCAAAGCCGGTTTGCCCTGTCAATACTGGCTTGCGGGGCGATGTTTTAGGGGATGAGGCGGTAGACGGGATGGATTTGAGGTTTGGTTTTGCCATGGTCTCACTTTGGCGCAACAAGCACCTCGATCCGGCAGTGCTCGCTGACGCTGGTTAAGGTGGTTTCGAGCCGCTTGGGGCTTCCGATACGGCCTTCCGGATCGTACACAAAGCAAAAGAGAGTGGAGCAGCGACCTTGAGTCCGATAATGCGCAGCATCCGCCAGGACCTGGTCCGTCAGTTCTTTGGTCGTCAGGCCTGGTCCGGTTTTCTTCGCGACGATGGCGATCTGATCCCGATTGACCAACAGGGTCGTTCGCGAGGCGCCTTCTGTGTAGGGTGGGATCCATTCATCGGTCGCGACTTCATCGAATTCCACTTTCAATAAGGCACACAGCAGATCCTGTAAGTCGTACTCGTCATCGACTTCAATAGTCGGCCGATAGTCCTTTCGAAGTCGGAGATGGCGGGCGACCGAGTGGAACCGCTGGCAAACTTTCCGGATGAGCGGAAGTGGGTCATCATTGCGTACGGTTTCTGGCATGGGTGGCATGTTCGGGGGCATCGATGGGTTGTCTGACAAGGGCATGGGCGGAGTCGGTCTCATGGGCGGTGCCGCCTGTGGGCTTGTCTCGGGAACCTGAACGTCGATGTGCGAAGAAGGCAAGGAGGAGGATGTTGTTGGAGCCGCTACGGAAGTGGTTGGTGCCTGTGCCGTGTCCACTCGCCTCTCAATCGATGAGGGGATGGGAGGAGGGGGCGGCAATGAAGCCTTTGGGAGAAGCGAAGATGTAGTGGCGGGGGCTGTCTGGTGAATCTCGGGGGCGATCGGTGCAGGGAGCGGCGGTGGCGTTGTTGGAGGAACGGGTACGGACGTCACGGGAGGTGTTGGTATGGCTGGTTCGGGAGCACTCGGTGGTGCTGATACCAGGACAGTGAAAGGCACTATTGGATGTTCGGTGGGAGCGGAATTGGGAGCCGGCGTCGGAGGAGTCTGGATGAGACTCGGTTCTGGGGTTGGAGGTTGAGCTGTCGGCTCGATCGTCGATGGGAGTGGTACCGTCGGAGCACTGGGAGGCAGAGAAGACCCCATGTCTGGCGTTGGAACGGCTGCGGTGGGTACGGGCTGTTGTGTATTCGTAGTCTCGGGCGTCGGCGCTGAAACGAGTTCCAACTGTGCTCCGGGGCGAGGAGTTGGTTTCGATGTGGAGTTGGTCGTCGCCGTCGGTTTTAGTCCGTGCAGTTCAAGCTTTCTGTCCTGCAGGCTCTGAATCAATCCCTTGATGACGATGAGGCTCTGGGCTATCTCCCCCTTGTCTCCCGTACGAATTTTGAAGTTCCGGTACGTTTGGTATTCCTGCGATCGTTCTCCGAATGTCTGACGCAAGCACTCCCGAAATTTCAGCTCAGCTTTGCTGCGGGCGGCGTCACGGTAGGGAAAGCCGTCTTGGCTGAGATCATGAATGGCTGCCAGAAGTTCCTGAAATGTATTAATGCCGAGGGAGAGCTCTTCCAGAAGGTCGGTCTTGGGTCGCGGGCGTTGCTGTTCCCCTGCGCGTGCTCGTGCCATAGTCGTGAAAAAAGTCTAACTGAGGGGCACGAACCGAGCAAGGAAACAACGGGTTTGCGCTGATGGTCCCGGCGTGCGGTGTGATGATCTCGAATACTACAGTCAGGATGATTCGTGACCCAACGACCAGCTCAGGGTCCTGAGCACCGTCGAGGGACGAAACCTTGGATCGCACATCTCGTGAAACGTCGCACGTGAAGCGTCTCTCGTTCCGGATTAAGACGCGTCACGCTTCACGAACGACAAGCGACGGATA
>DIHK01000018.1:264385-287242 GCA_002420115.1 Nitrospira sp. UBA5698 | reverse complement strand
ATCGGTAAACGTTCATCTTTTACCGCGGATTTGCAGCGAGAAAGTCGTCGACAAAGTCTTTGACCAGAGGTTCCACCGCATCGGCGATGATTTGGTTCACATTCTCTTGCCGCACCATTCCAATCACACTGGCCGACCACGTGGTGCCCCAGGTCTTTTTGTTTTTCATTGAGAGCAACCCGACAAGTTGCTTGAGATCCACCGTGACCGTATAGGCATACAACCCAAGTTCTTCTTTGAGCGTGTTGACGTTGATGTAGAGATACGGTGATGAGCCTGAACGTGTGCGATCAGTCAGGAGTCGGATGCCCTTTGAGCGAAGGGCTTGCTCGACCGTTGAGCGGATCGCCTCATGGGAGAGCCCATCAGTCGAAGCATCGGGACTCACCTCCTCGATGACCAGCCCCAGTCCGATTATTCCCCGTAATGATTCCCGGCTTCCGGAATCAAGTGCGTGGACGACACCGATGTTCCCCCACAGCAGGATTCCAATAAGCAGCTGCAGCACGTACCGCATAGGTCCTCCAGATAGCTGATAGATAGGAGCATCTTACTCGAATTCGTCTGCGATTCCCACTGTGGCATGCAGCAGTCGGCATGCGAACGCACATCATCCCTCATCGCGGACAACAGGGAGCCTGAAAGAAGAAAAGTCGGTACACGAGATGCTCCATGCGGCGCGAGGTCTGTATTTGAATGTGTGAAGTCCGCTGGTGTAGCTTGACCGATCTCGCTTGGCCTGCCTTCGCAAGGGTGGGCTGAGGCTCACGTGAAGACAACAGGGTGTGGTGGGAACCAGTCCGGATTAAATTGACGAGGTCATCATGCAAGCAGAAATGCAGCACGTCCATGTCAGCAATGTTGACGAGGCAGTCGAGCAACCCAGTCAGGCGCAAGCCGTCCAACGAGTCTATTCGCAGTTTGAGAAGCCGACAGGCTTGAGGGGACGGGTGGCCGGGTGGCGCATGGCACAGCGACGATCGAACCGAGAGCGAAATGTGTGGGCCGTGTCGTTGTTGGAGCTACAGCCCACGGATCGTGTGCTGGAAATCGGTTTCGGACCCGGTCTCGCTATTGCACTCATGAGTGAGGTGGTGACCGGCGGGCACGTTGTGGGCATTGATCATTCAGAAATGATGCTTCAGCAGGCGAAGAAGCGCAACGCCTCGGCGATCGAGCAAGGCCGAGTCCAGTTACTGCTGGCTTCAGCGTCCGAGCTCCCTGCCGGCCACGGCCAGTATGATAAGTGTCTCATGGTCAACGTCTTCCACTGTTGGGATAAGCCTGACGAGGTGTTGAGACGAGTGCAGTGGCAGATGAATCCTGGAGGAAAGGTTGTGATTGCATTTCAGCCCTCTGTGCAGGGCCCCACAGGTGAGGACACCCTGAAAGCTGGTCACACTATACTGGAGAGAGTTAAGGTTGCGGGCTTTTCCAAGGCCCATCTCGAAATCAAATCGATGGCGCCGGATTCTGTCGCCTGTGTGGTGGGGATGAAGGAGTGAGAAGGACCACGAGCAGGGAGATGAATACGGCAGCTCTCCGTGCCATCGAGGTATCGAATGCATATTTTGGTCATCAGTGGAGGCGGATCTTCGTATTGATCTGCGGGGTTGCGATCACCTCCGTCTGTCCATTGGGGTAGCGAATCACCGCACGCACCACTTGCTCGCGATCGCCTAACCCAAAACTTAGTTCGGGTGTCTGGTCCGTCAGCATCCCGACCGTGCCGATCACCGCACGCGTATCGCTTTTTCCTTTGTCCGTTTCGAGCGTGACGCGGGTGCCGATGGCGGTGACTCTGTCGGGAACGGTGATCGTGAGATAGTTGGCCCGAGTCGTATTCAGGAATGCCCGTGCAGGCCCGTTGATATTGAGCCAGAGGAGATCCTGTTTGCCGTCTCCATCGAGATCCACGATCACCGGCGCTTGACCAAAGTAGGGATTCTCTAGCCCGAGCGATGGAGTATGGTGAAAGACCGGCTTGCCATGCTCGGTGGATTGCAGAGCCGTGCGGCCAGAAAGTTTGAGATACTGATGCACCGGCCACTTGATATAGTTTTGTGCCACTAACAGATCCAGCTCGCCGTCGAGGTTGAGATCTTCGAACACGGCGCCCCAGGCGAACCCCTCGCCCGACAAGCCATAGGCCTCAGTGATATCGGTGAAGTGGAAGTTCCCGTCATTGCGTAGCAGCATCCAATCGTGAGTGTGGCGTTGGTTCTTCCGGAGATCTCCAGTGGTCAAGAACAGTGGAATCGATGTTCCTACGTTCGTGAAAAAGAGATCCTGGTCACCATCCTTATCGATATCGCCGATTGCCAAGCCCATCCAAAATCCAAAGACTGAGCTGACCGTGATCGGCTGGAACGTGCGATCCTTCATGTTACGGAAGATCTCGACTGCGCCGGTGTTCTGGGACACCACGAGATCTTGCCAGCCGTCAGCGTCCAGATCGACAAAGACGGAGAGGAAGGTATTCTGCTTGCTCGCCGTACCGGACGATTCAGTAATATCCGTAAACGTGAGGTCGCCGTTATTCAAGAGCAGGCGATTCGGCTTGGCATGGGTGGGATCGTTGAAGGTTGCACTGCGAAATGTTTTCGCGTTCACGAACACACTGATGTATAGATCGCCGTCGCCGTCGTGATCGATATCCGCGACGGCGACCGCGAACGGCACCGAGTCGGCCGGGAGATCCACGGGAATTCGTCGTTCCTGAAACCGTCCCTTGTCATTGAGATAGAGGGAGATGCCGTCCTCCCGCGCTATGAGCAGGTCTGTATCCCCATCAGCATCAAAATCGATCGCCGTGCTGCCGTAGGTGGTGCTGTCTTTCGAGAGCCCCGTGCCCGGTTCGATATTCACCAGGCGGCCATTGCGATGGCTCAGCAAGGCGTCACGTTGTCCTTCACCGCCACCGATAAAGACCTCGAATGTCCCATCTCCCTCGATGTCGATCACGGCGGCTCCGGTAAACGGATGGGTGCCTTTGGTCCATGTATGGGCAAAGTCCACCGGTATCGGGGTAAAAGGCGTCGGTGGCGGGAGAGTCGTTGACCGGGATGCACAGCCACTGAAGAGAAACAGGCCCACTGCTACGCTGAGCGTCATCGTGATGAAATCCATGTGAGAGCGTCGGTGTTGTCGCATGTCATTCACTCCTTGCCGTGGCCGGTGCATCTCGTCTCGAATCGGTTGAACGGTTATTGGAAGGTGATCCAACGCCAGAACTCGACGTACCAGGGTGTTCCGCCATCCTCCACAATGGCTTCCACCACGAACGGCATGCGATGCCCTTCAGAGTCGCCGACATCTACTCGCAGCACATTGCCCTGGCTATCGGCCAGGATGAAGTTGTCCTTGGTCACCGTCGGGGCGACCATCGCGTAGACATCCCCGTTCGGTGCGACAAGCGCCTTCGGCGCCAGATGTTCTGTCTTTTGTAATCTCATCGAAGCATTTGCCTTCTTCTGCAAGTCCTCCGAAGAAATCACAGTGCCGCCCAACTCTGCATGCAACGGGTCGGGATTACCCGTGGTGGCCAGCGTGATCAGGGCGTCCGAGGCCTTTCCAGAAAGGGTGCCTGGAAGTTGAGCGGCGGAGCTGGGGACGGCTATGGCGAGAACGAGGGCACAGGTGCTGGCTACCGGTAGAAATCTGTTCATCGTGTGCGCGAATGGGTTGGCTGTGTGATTCGTCATGATTCATCCTCCTCCTGTAATGGACTGCTGGTAATTGTGACTCTTGTCTACTCGCGGCAACCGGGCGGGAGATCATGTTTCAATCTCGCCGGTTGCCTGAGGACCTCGATCATTCGATCCTCTGGGCTGTAGTCGAGGCTTGTACTAAAACCTTACAGAGGCAGTATTCGGAAGAAAGCGGCACCATGGAAGGAATGGTGAGCCGGCGAGTTGCGCAAGCGGTGATGAAAGTCGACTGGTCTGTGTCCGGCTGTGTCACAAGGAACGTTCATTCGGATGAAACGGTGGCATGAGCAAGTTTATTTCGGACAAGGATGCAGCAAGACTGATCGGGATTTCCCAACATCGATGATGGAGAAATGAAGAAGAGCTTTGGCCGGTACGTGGTCTCACTAGGTCTTTCGGGCTTCCTTCTCTAGTGCTTCACGCTCAGGAGCTCCGGCGCAGTGGACCTTGGGAGAGAAATCCGTAGGATTTCTCGTTGTTTGTTGTGATCGTTATGATAAGGTCGATCTCACCAATCAATCGTACGTATGTCTTCCGGAGAGGGCCGACGAGGGAGGACGTGATGATCACAATGAAGAGCCCATGGGTTCAGCAGACGTTGGTGGCGATGACGCTTTTTGCAGTCATCGGTGCGCTCTCGGTAGTCTGGCCCGCCATCATTGCCCTTGGACTCAGTGTATTCCTGCTCTTCCATTCTCTCGGCGCCGGACAGGAGATTGTTCTTCTGTCGGGGACTGAGACCAGCCAGATGTCGATCCTCCTCACTTCTCTTCGATGCCCTAGTCTTCTGGCGATTCTCTCGTAACGAGTTCGGACGGCCTGTTCGTCAGCCCAGTGCCTTCCGTCTAGCAGGATGCGGAAAAAGACCGCCACCGGCGTTCTCGCATCGCTTAGAGGCTCAACGTACGGCCCAGAGTACGATTTGCCTCTTCACTCGCTGTGGCCTTGCTGGACGGCCTTTTTGCGCATCCTGCATGAATATTCAACGTCCTCTCACAGCTCAATATCCGTGACGGCGACATGGGTCAAAATGAGTTTTTCCGCAGCCTGCTAGAACAGGAGCGCGCTGCGCATGAGCGCCGATGCGGAGGCGTGACTCGTCTGTGAGGGGGTATCGGGTGCTGATCCGGTATATTCCACGCAACTGTAAGGCGATGGGTCTTACCAAGAAATTCGTGGGAGGCCTGGTCCACGCGGCTGTGGTTTCTGGTGTTCAGCACGGCCGGAAATGTCGTTTGGCATGCGTGTAGTACGCTACATACCTCTATACCTCACATTCGCCGAGCAGAAGACCTTGCGGCTCTGACACAAAGCAACATCCTGGTGCCCAGCCTGCTTTGCCGGAGCATGGGGATTCTTTTGCACGCTAGACATTCACTGGTATGCGTTGTAACATTGTAATAACGCGAGGTGTGGAATGATCAAGAAATTACAGAAGCACGGCAATAGTTCGGCGCTGATTATTGAAAAGCCGGTGATGCAGGTGCTTGGTATCACTGAAGAAACTCCATTGCAAGTTACGGTGAATGGGAATGCCCTCGTCATCACTCCGGCGAATGTCGGCGTCGGTCCTGAGCGTATGAAAGCCACGATCAAAGAGCTGCGGAAGAAGTATGGTCCAATGCTGAAGCGGTTGGCGGACTGAGGCAGTGGACGACATTCTCTTCCTCAGCGTGGACGATGTGCTGCTGCTCCACTGCGATACCATCGACCGTGATGGCGGATTACATGGAGTAAGGGATCACGGCTTGCTCGATGCAGCCGTGGCCATGCCGCGCCAACAATTCGGCGGAGACTATCTCCACGAGGATCTCCCCGCAATGGCGGCCGCCTATCTGTTCCATATCGCACAGAATCATCCCTTTATGGATGGAAACAAGCGGGCAGCGGTGCTGTCTGCCCTTGCGTTTCTCAGCGTGAATGGAATTGAGGAACTTCCTGATCCCAAGGGACTAGAGTCCGTCACTCGTCAGGTCGCTGCCGGTGAAATGGAGAAGGGTGAGTTGATGCAGTGGCTTCGGAAGCAGGTGGTGAAAAAGAAGTAGTCCTTCAGGAAAACGATACCGGGTCCGGCGGGGTTGACTGCAGTAAAAGGTATCCGACTCTATAGATTCATTCGCACTCAGTGTATTTGTGCTTTTCCATTCTCTCGGCGCCGGACAGGAGATTGTCCTTCTGTCGGGGACCGAGACCAGCCAGATGTCGATCCTCCTCCCTTCTCTTCGATGCCCTGGTCTTCTGGCGATTCTCTCGTAACGAGTTCGAGCGACGTGTGTGTCAGTGCAGTGCCTTCCGTCTAGAACGGGAGTGTGTCGCGTTGCGCATGAGCGCCGATGCGGAGGCGTGACACATATGAGATCATCATCCCAGGGTGAGACAATCGGGACAGTCAGAAGCCGGTTGCGGAAAGAAAGAGGTATGACCCTCACAGCCGTTTCGGGTGCCCGCGGCCAATGGCTGTTCCGATAGGGATGGGGGTAGGCGAGTACGCTATGGGGCACCCTATCTCTAAAAAGAATCCCGACCCCCTTGAGGGAACTCCTCAGTCTCAGGCAACGGTCTGGGACGCACGGGCGGCCAGACTCCTTCGGCGATTATTGGAAATGGTGCGGTCGATAAGGGCCCCGCAGTTGAAACATTTCCATGAAAAGAAGACGAGAAAGAAATCCGAGAATCGCTCCAACATCATTGTCCCCTTACACTTCGGACACTCCATCGATCCCTCCTAGGTGATTACAACCAGTGCTGCCAGTCATGTGAAGCAAGAGCCGCGCCAGATTGGCTGAGATCGGAAATATAAGTATTTATAAGTTACGTATCTTGACTTATGTCGCTAGAGCGTCAAATTTGACGGTGGAAGGACTGTAATTGGTCAAGATATTGGCAGACCGTGAGTTAAAAGTGGTCTGTTAAAAGGGGTCGGGAGTATTTAGTAACGGTTCACATGCGAGTTCGAGTCTGAAGCGCAACATTAAGGCGGGTCGAGCGCTCTTGCCGGTGTTTTGGAGGGGTAAAGTGTTTCCGTGTTTTCTTACTGAGGAAGTGGATGACTTTTGTAAGGTGTGTGGAACGAATGCTCGAGAATTCACTGTGTTGAGGGAAAGAGTCAGGTGCAACTCATCCCGGATCCACTGCTGCACGAGCGCCAGATACGCCTTTGCTCCGGATGTTGTCCCATCGGCCACAGCCTTCCGGCTAACCCATTTATCGTGCCGAGCACACGCTACCAGGTCCGGCCAACCCGGTCCCAGCGGACAGTGGAACTCTCTGCATCCCAGGACCAGTAAATGAACCGCAGCTTACCCAGGACCTTGGACCGTTGAACATGCCCCCAAAGGCGGCTGTCAAAACTTTGGTCCCGATTGTCGCCCATGACGAAGTACGCCTCATCCGGAATCGTGACCGGCCCAAAGTTGTCTCGGGGGTGTATCGCACCATCAATGATTCCTGGATCAATTCGCTGAGTATAGGATGCGTCATCAAGTGGTTGGTTGTTCACATAGACTGTTTTATTGCGAATCAGGATCGTCTCTCCGGGAAGGCCAATGATGCGCTTGATGAACTCCTTCGTTTCGTCTTCCGGGAACTTAAACACGACGATGTCTCCTCGCTGAAGGACCGCCCCGTTCCAGGAGATTGATTTATCAATGAGTACCTGATCACCAATCAACAACGTGGGTGCCATGCTGCCAGCCGGTATCCTGAATGCTTGGGTCATATACCGAATCAGCTTTGAGCCAGTCGGTTGAAGGACGAACGCGCAGAGTATCGCGAAGGACACGTAGGCATACCACTTGTTTGAGGACGTGAGCTCGTAGCGATCTCCTTGCTGCCGTGCCGTGCGCATGGCATCCCGAACAATCGCCACCAGCACAGCGAGCGCGACGAGCATGGGCAATGCCACGTTGTAGGGTGGATGGAGCGGAGTATAGAGCATGAGGCCAGAAACGAGTAATCCGCCGACAAGGAAGGCGAACATTGCAAGCAGGAGGGCTTTCGTGGGTTGTCCATTATATAGCTGTCCAAAACCAGGCAGAAGGACACTCATTAAGCCTGCCAGCCAAGGCTTTCGTATCGCCAGGATCCGGGTTTCATTCATGCGCCCCTCCGCTCGTAAATGATGATGGACCTGTAAGCAGGTGGTGAACGGATATAGAAATTTAGCGAGATCGGTACTTAAACGATGGACGTTGGTCGCTGAGCCCGTGAATCAGTAGATGCTGTTTAAGCTCACCATACCGAGGCCGTATTTGTCGATGGAATCAATAGTCTGCACCACAATATCGTCCATGCTGAATTTACTATCCTATACTTCGGTATCTATATCTAGAAGTTCTGAATTACTTGCGCTCTATATCGAATCTACACCGCTTTGCAGGCTTCCTCTGTTACCCCAACAGGGTACACGAGCCTCATTGAATAGGCTGCATTATTCCTGCGTGGAAATTTGTGCAATTGAGCTAGGCCGACAAGAAGGGCGCAGGACGAAAGGATAGGGGGCTCGTAAGACGCACCCAGAATGATTCAGCTGCCTCAATTGGAGAAAGGAGAGTGTTATGAAGCGTGGCGACTCCACCATTTTGTCATGAACCATGCCATGCAACCGACAAGACCAAAAATGAAACAGAACCGATATACATCATCGTGCGACACAATCTGTAAGAGCGGATTGGCATCAGAAAAGGGTGCGAAGGGCCGCATGTCATCGTGCATGAAACTATCAAGAACAATGTGACTCAGCGTGCCACCCAATGCCCCAGTCCAAATGGCGAGAGACGTCGGTTCGGTTGGTTCAGAAAGCCAACGAACATTGTAGGCCATGACCTCGTAATTGTACCGACGAAGAATAAGGCGACGGATAGGAGAGGAAACCAGTGCGACGAACATGCCGATAACAACGGAACCAATGATGGTATGGGACGGGCCGTGAAGAATGTCGGACTGTCGTACCATTCCAATGAGAGGTTCGATATCCATTGCGATTTGTGCGAGGCCGAACGTAATGAGGCTGAGATGCTGCGGCGCCATAGGCTTCACGATACACGCAATACCCATGTGAAAAGGGGTAAATGGCATAGATCGCTAGCTATGCAGTGCGATAGGTCAGCGGACAGTGAGAAAACTGGTGTAACCGTTTGATTCTTGCTCCGCAGAATATCGGTGTCTGCAAACGAAGTCACTCTAAATGTGAATGGTCGAAGAGCGACAGCGCACCGAACAGGACAAGTGGAGCTGGGTTGGGCTTATAGAAAAACTGTTTCACGATCTGCGACGTACGCATGTGAGAGACCTGGCGGAAATGTGGATAATTGGTTGGCGTGCGAGCTGGTGGGGAATCACAACCTGAAAAATAGATTACTGGCAGTTTGAAGATCCGGTCTGGGGCGTAGTCTTCCGCTCGCACAAGGAGCCGGACCTAGTAATCTGCTGACAAGCGGAGAGATGGACCACCACTGCCAATTGGTCACACGATGCCCGATCCAAATAGTTTGATCGTTCCTTCCATTCGGGCTGGGTCCCCGATCTTTCTCGAAAAGACTGGCGCCTAATTTCATAACCGGGCGAAACTCTCAAGTCCGATGCGGGCCTACCGTCCGTACCAGGCCAGCAGGGCGATGCAACCTGGTCTGACTGTCTTGCACACGCGTCTCTCCCATTCAAGGCTTAGGTGACGGAGACCGATATTGTACACACACACCACCACTGTGAAACCTATATGAGGCAAGGAGAGCAGTCGAGATGTTGAATGAGAAGCCGACGACCGTCCTGATTATTGAGGATGATCCGTCGCTGCGAGACTCGTTGCGACGAACACTCCGAAAAACAGGTTACACGATCTTACAAGCTGCGGAAGGTGGAGAAGGACTGACGTTATTGGGGACCCATGCAATCGATGTGGTGCTCATCGATATTTTTATGCCAGGAAAAGAAGGGATAGAGACTATCCAAGCGATTCGCCGGACGCACCCTCAGGTCAAAATCATCGCGATGTCCGGTGGAGGGGAACGAATGTATATCGATGTTCTGCGCGTGGCTAAGGCGAGCGGGTGTCACCAGACTCTCGACAAACCCTTTTCGGAAGAAACTCTTCTCAACGCCATACAGGCGCAGGTAGCGTGAGATCGCGTCTCCAAATACTGAGAGCGTATCAATCATGACGAAATCTAATCGATATCGATGGATTCCGTTCAACATGGTGGCCGTGACTGCAGTTGCGGGCGGCATCGTGCTCTTTGGCATCTCGAAGTTTGAGAGTTATCTGGTCGATCGGACCGGACGGGAGTTGCAGTGGGCAGCCATGGAGATTGCCGAAAAAATCGACCTGTTGCTCGTTGAGCGCTATGGAGACATGAAGCTTATCCAAGGTATTTTACCGGAGGCGGGGTACGAAGCGCGGGAGAAACACTGGGGCCAGCACTTTAAGAACATTCAGGAGGCATACCCCATTTATGCCTGGATCGGTTTCGTTGATAAGGCCGGTCGAGTCGTCGCCAGTACCGATCCAGCTGCTGTCGGCAAAGAAGCCGGGAATGCGAGTGCGGTCAGACCGGTAGACGGCAAACGGGGTATTACAATCCAAGAAATCCAACACGATGACTTGGTGGAGGGGCAGTGGACGCTCAGCTTTGCGACACCGGTTACGTTGCATGCGTGGCCTGGTCGTTCCGGCCCCTTTGAGGGAACCCTTGTCACGCGAATCAGGTTCTCGGAGCTCGACGAGGTGGTGACTCGTTCGCTCCGTGAGGTGAAAAAGAAAATGGAATCTCGGGAAGGCCTGGAATATCAAGTGGTCAACAAACAGGGTCAGGTCCTTATCGAATCACGTCATCTGCTAGAAGGGACCACCAATCTGATCAAACTTGGGGTCAAGTCTGCGGAGCGAGCCACTGCCGGAGAAGCGGGATTCATCCTGGAACAGCATGCGCGCCGGCCGGTCGAGGTTCTCACAGGCTATGCGCCAATCCCTGAGCAGAAGGATTTCCCGAAGTTGGAGTGGGGCATACTCGTTCAAGTCGATCATCAAACCGTGCTTGGGCCGATCCGTTCTCTCATCCAGACCGTTACGTTCTGGGGTATGGCAATCTTCTTTCCCCTGTGGGTCTTGCTCCTCTGGACGATGCATCGATTGCGAGCGGAATGGCATCAAACAGAAGCCGCGCAACAAGCGTCACAGGAATTGGTGAATCAAAAACGCACCTTGTTGGCCACAGTGGAAGCCTTTTTCATCCAACTGAACGATGCGACCGTAGTAGCAGAATGGACGAACCAGGCTGAGCGCACCTTTGGAATCACCGCCGATGCGGCGATCGGGAAACCCTTTGGCGGACTAGCGATCGCGTGGGACTGGCCTATCGTGTCCGAGGCAATCGCGCAGGTAGCACAGAACCGGGCGGTCGTGCGTCTGAACAAAGTCGTCCTGAGCAAAGTGGGCGAACGATCACGCTATCTGAAGCTCACATTATCGCCGCTCAAGACGAGCAGTGGCCTGGATATCGTGCTCATGGGGGAAGACATCACGGAGTATCTGGCGCTCGAGCATGATCTGAGTCAGGCGCAGAAGCTCGAATCGCTGGGGCAATTGGCGGCTGGGGTGGCGCATGAAATCAACACACCCACGCAATTCGTCGGTGACAACCTACGATTTTTGTCGGACGCTTTCACCGACATAGGGACCGTGCTAGACCGTCATCACACGTTGTTGACCTCTGCCAAGACGGGCTTGCCGCAGCAGGAGGCAATAGAGCGCTGTGAAGATGAGGCGCGACGGGTGGATCTTGAGTATCTGCAGGAAGAAGTACCCAAGGCCATCGCGCAATCCTTCGAAGGCGTTGAACGCATCACGAAGATCGTGCGTGCGATGAAAGAATTCGCCCATCCAGGCGGAGAGGAGGCTGCGTATGAGGATCTCAACAAAGCGATCCAAACAACGGTGGAAGTCTCCCGCAACGAATGGAAGTATGTGGCGGAAATGACCATGGATCTTACGCCCGACCTGCCGCCGGTATTCTGCCAGTTAGGTCCCATCAATCAGGTAGTGCTCAACATCATTGTCAATGCTGCCCATGCCATAGGAGATGTGGTGAAGGGCACAAAACAGAAGGGGCGGATCACGATTGCCACACGGCCGGTCGGCGACGGGGTGGAGATCCGGATAAGCGATACCGGAGGCGGAATTCCCGAGACGATCCGAGAAAAGATCTTCGATCCGTTCTTTACGACGAAGCCGGTTGGCAAGGGAACTGGCCAGGGCTTGGCGATTGCCCGATCCGTAGTGGTGGACAAGCATGGCGGAAGAATCAATGTGGAAAGTCAAGTCGACCAGGGCACAACATTCATCATCCACCTGCCGGTGAAACCAAAGGAAGCGCCATCCCTTCGGGAGGCTGCTTGACGAAGGCCACATGAGACTTGAGTGTGAAACATGCGATTCAAGGCGTGTCGTACCTCAGTTGCAGGAGTCTGCCCTGGATTAACGGGCTAGGCCAGCCAACAATGTGGCGACGATGAAACATATTCTTTTCGTAGACGATGAGCAGAGGATTCTGGATGGGTTGAAACGTACATTGCGCTCCATGCGCGACGAGTGGAATATGCTCTTTGCGTGTGGAGGCGAGGAGGCGCTGAGAATTCTCGAACAGTCTGCTATCGATATTGTCATTTCGGATATGCGGATGCCTGGTATGGATGGGGCTCAGTTATTGCAGGAAGTCCAGCGCCGATATCCCCACGTCATCCGAGTCATCTTGTCCGGGCAATCCGATAAGGAGATGGTATTACAATCGATCAGTGCCACGCATCTCTTTCTGTCTAAGCCCTGCGAAACGAAGCTGCTCCAGGCAACGATTCAGCGAGCATGTGCCTTGCCGGGGGCGCTGAAGAACGACAGTCTTCGAGCGGTAGTAGGACGAATGCAGACCATACCGAGCATGCCGAGGCTCTATTCTGAGATCAAGAATTTGGTGGAGTCAGACAATTGGTCGTTGAAGGCTGTGAGCGACCTCGTTGCCCAGGACCCCGGGATGACAGCCAAGGTGTTGCAGCTCGTCAATTCCGCATACTTCGGGTTGGCCACGAACGTGTCAACGGTGGAAGAGGCTGTGAATTTTCTTGGGGTGGATATTGTTCAGTCTCTTATGCTGACGGCCGATGTGTTCACGCAATTTCCCGGTGACCAGGTGAGCGTTTTCCATATTGACCGCTTGTGGTCGAAAGGGATGATGACCGGCCTGTTAGCACGCACTATCGCTAAAGCCGAACGACGGCCGATGGTGGAGGTCGAGCAGGCCTTTATCGGCGGATTGCTTCACGACATAGGTATTCTCATGCTCGCGGCCGGTTGCGGCGAGCAGTATCGCTCGATGCTCGAAACGGCACGCGTTCAGAAAATGAAGCTCTGGGAGATAGAACAGAGCGAGTTTGGCGTGACCCACGCTGAAGTCGGCGCATATCTACTGGCACTCTGGGGAATTGGCCCTTCAATCGTAGAGGCCGTCTCACTTCATCATTGCCCGAACGAGTTTTCGTCAAATGATTTTGGCCCATTGACCGCGGTACATGTGGCTGAGGTGCTACAGCAAGAAGTTGCCGGGCCAGCAATGGAATGCCTATCTTCTTCGTTGGATCTAACCTATTTGGAGCGACTCAAGCGAGCTGATAGCGTGCCATATTGGCGAAGTCTTGCTGAGAACACAAGACAGGAGTCAGCATGATGAACGAGCGAATTCTATGCGTAGACGATGATGTTAATATTCTCGAGGGATACCGCCGGCAGCTACGCAAGGAGTTTTCACTGGAAATTGCGGTCGGACCGACGGAAGGTTTGCAGGTCTTGACAACACAAGGTCCGTTTTCAGTGGTGGTATCGGATCTCCAAATGCCAGAAATGAATGGAATTCAGTTCTTGTCGAAGGTGCTGGAACTATCCCCCGATACAACGCGTCTGTTGTTGACCGGCAAGGCCGACCTTCAATCGGCTATCGATGCCATAAACCGGGGGAAAATTTTTCGTTTCCTTACGAAGCCCTGCTCCGCAGAGCAATTGGCAGACGCCCTCACGGCTGGAATATCTCAGTACCGGCTGGTCACGGCTGAACGGGAACTTTTGGAGCAAACGCTTAGCGGTAGCATCAAGGTCTTATGCGAAATTTTATCGTTAGTGAACCCAGAGGCATTCGGCCGCTCCGCGCGCATCACGAGACTGGTTGAAACGATCGCCAGACATATGCAGATAGCGGAATTATGGCCGATCAAGATTGCGGCCCTCTTGTCTCAAATTGGCTGCGTCATCCTGCCGGAGGCGGTTTTGAAGAAGGTCTACCGAGGCGAAACGCTTACTTCTGACGAATCACAATTATACAATCAGCATCCCTATGTTGCCGCTGATCTGGTGGCGAAGATTCCCCGTATGAAGCACGTCGGAGACATCATCCGGCTTCAGGATAAACACTATGACAGTGGGGGTGGACCGGACCGCGATCGTTCTTCTCATCAGGCCCCGTTGGAAGCCAGAATTCTAAAAGTGGCGCTGGATTTCGACGTCCTTGAATCTGCCGGCAAGACTAGGCTCCAATCGATGAATGAACTTAAAAACAGGACGGGACGGTATGATCCGAACGTCTTGAAGGCGCTGAATGAAGTCATTGCCGAAAATCCCAAATACGACGTTCAACAGATCAGAGCCTGCCAACTGCGGTTGGGCATGATTTTGGGCGAAGATATTCTGACTGCTCACGATGTTGTCTTGGCGTCGAAGGGACAGGAGGTGAACGAATCCATCACGTTGCGGATTCAGAACTCCGCGCGGATGAGTGGTGTGAAGGAGCCCTTTATGGTGCTGGTCTCGGTCAACAACGAATCTGCGAAGACGGATTCGGGAGGGTCACGGAAAGCCGCGTAGATTCCTGTGTTCAACCTGTGGGCGTGCTCGGCTGTCCGCGGTTGTAGGAGGAAGTGTGCTATGTCCAGGACCGTTGTAGCTGCCATCAGGGCTGGCGCTTGATGTGTTGGGCCGGATTCCAGGGTATCCATCAGCGACAGCGTTGGAGGAAGAAGACTTCTGGTCTTCCGTCGGCGGAGACTTCACTGTTTCGGCCCCCAATACCACATGGGTGACCGACAGCGCGTACCATGCACCTAGCCAACGAATCCCGCCTGTCTGAGACTGAGTTGCCTTACCATGTCTGGAATATATGGCTCAATGACGAAAGAGTCTAATTAGTTGGATGCCATTTCTTGATCATCTTTTCTGGTCTGGAAATCGAGATTGTTTTCTGGGCCGTGATTCGGGCTTGGGGCGTCCAGAGCTCATAGACTAGCTGGTTGTACGGATAGTCATTCTTTCGCTGAAGGAGCGGTTAGGGTGATATGGGCATCAACATAGGCATGCGAGAGATCGGGCGGAAACGCAGGTAATGGGCTCGCATTGAGCACCGCTTGCTTGCCCGCCGCGTCATAGGACTCATTGCCGGACGACTGCTCGATGTTGACCCGGCTGACCGATCCATTCTTATGAAGCCGAAACTTGACGATCGTCGCATAGGTCCGGTTCGTAAAATCCAGCGCCGGGGCCTTCCAGACGTGACGGATCCGCTGTTGCACAAGCGCCAGATACGCCTTCGCTCCAGGTGTTGTCCCGTCGGCCATCGCCTTCTGAGGAGTCTGTACTGGTGCTTGTTCGGCTCCGACGCGGGTTCCTTTGTGCGCGCAGCTCACTAAGAATAGGGTACAGAGCACAAGCATTGTCCATTTGATACCCCATTGCCCTTCAACTGTCTGACCGTCGTTGCTCATCGTGCCTTGAACCATTCTTGAGTGTACTTGCCGAGTCACGTTTGCGTCTTACCATCGAAGGAGTAGCGCAGAAAGCGAGCGGCAGATCGTGTCTCTTACAGCACCTGTTATGAGGGGGTGGATCCCCTTCCCACAAAAGATGTGAGGCGGCCCGGTTGTTTGTCGCGGCCTGAACGTAAACGACCCGCAGTTTAGGAAAGTCACTTTAGCATCCAGGTCCAGCCTACTCAAGCTCATTCAAGCCAATCCCATCAAGGCTTTAGGCGGAATGATATTCTTGTATGGAATTGCCTGGAATGTGGGGGAATGAGGTGAGCTTGAGCACAAAATGCGCACAGTCCGCTATGTAAGACTCCATATGTCTTCTGCAGTCGATGCGCAGAGTGGTCCCTCAGGTAATGACGATTAAGCAGTACAATACCTCGACATCATGGAGCCTCGCTGTGATCGTGACGACACGGTGTATTGGCTCGATTGCCAACGCGCACTCTGAAGTAGGCACAATCACACCATGACCGGACAAGCTTTGGGTCAATGGGCCAATCTCCGTTCACCCTCTATCTGTCATTGCTTAACAGCTCCGTCGCCTTGCCGGACGGTGGGGAATCTTTTAGTTCCAGGGTAATGCTTCTGCCCCCATACGATGATGGCCTCCAATACTGGTTCTAGGCCCTTCCCTTTTTTTGTCAGAAGATATTCATGGCGTGCAGGATTCTGCTGGTAGGCCCGCCTCGTTACAAGGCCAGCGGCTTCCAGTTTTGCCAGTCTATCTGCAAGGATATTTGACGCGATCCTTTCCGGAGAGGAGAGGAATTCCTGATAACGTCTCTTGCCCAAGACCAGGTCTCGAATAACCAAGAGGGTCCACTTATCGCCAAGGGTATCCAGCACATTGGTGATCGGGCAGTCGGACCGTTTAAATCTCATAGTGGTGCTCATTCTATCAGGTCCTTCAGTAGGACTCACCTCTCTATCATCTAAGGATGAACGAGTCGTGGGGCATGCCGGAGCCGTGTGACTTGCATTTTGCAAGTTATAAGGCTACACTCCCCTTCGATAGAGGGCGCGCCTGTTGGTTGCCTGGTACATGCAATGAGAGTAGCCATTCGGCAAAGCGGTAGGAAGGGAGGGTGCACGGATGGATCATTGCTCTACAGAATCGACAGGAAACATCTGGATGGGGAGGAGACGAGGGATCTCCATCTTCCAGACAAGCCCAACACTCAATATGCCCAACGAATGAGGAGGGACGAAAGATGCCACTGTGGAAAGTGTATCACCCGATCGGAGCGTTCACGGCTGAAGATAAAAAGGCGTTGGCCAAGCGGGTGACGGAGGTCTATGCAAGTGTCCCGCTGCCGAAGTTTTATGTGGTGTTCATTTTTGAGGAAATCGCCAAGGACTCCTGTTTTGTCGGGGGCGAACCGCATAACAAATTTGTTCGGTTCAAGATCGACCATATTGCAAGGACGCTACCCGGTCCGGTCCTAAGAGAGTGGTGGGTCAGGACACTGGATGAGGTCATTGCACCGTATGTGAAGGACAGGGGATATGATTGGGAGATCTCCATAGACGAGACACCTGTCGATTTATGGTCTCTGCAAGGGGAACTCGCTCCGCCGTTTGAGTCGGTGGCGGAGAAGCGGTGGGTGAAGGAGAATAAGGCGAGTCCCTATACGATCGCGGAAAAACTGCCGGTCAATTTCCTCCTCGCTCCAGGCATAGCGGACCGGTAGGTTTTGGCTGAGCGGGCCGTGAGCGTGTGCGGAGCGGCGTGAGTCGAAGTCATCGTCGCCTGAATGTGGAGTCATGCCCAAGAGAGATGACGCCCAACCTGGCAACGTCATCTTTCTTGGGACGCATTTCTACCCGCAAAGATGCCTCCGTGCTGATGATGCACCGCGGCTCAGGATCGGCCGGTAGGCTTGGCCATTGAACTTAGAGTTCTCTGCAACATCGACACATTCTTGCAGAGACAGCGCAGCCAAGTGTTGAAGAATCAACAGCGCAAACGAAACGTGATGTGAGTTACCGAGTCGCTCGTAGACACGAGGAAGAATCCGAGAAATCCCCACCTATCGAGGTAAGTGAGGAAAGGAGTGCACCATGAAACAGATGAAAGCAGTGGAAGTGGGACAGGCTCGAAGGCCGCTGCAACTCGTAGAGCGAGAAGTCTCTTCAAACACTGCCAGAATCATTGGATGAAGCAAAGAGGTCGGGCGTCTTTAAGAAAGCGGAGCGCTCAAGCGCACGGCCGGGCGCCGCTTCGTCGCCTTGCTGCGCCAGCCGGGATAAATTCCATTACTTGCCCGACCCCGGCTTCTTCTCGTCCTTGTCCGGATCCTCATCGGGCGCCTCGGGTGGCGGGGCGTAGTTTTTCCAGGCGACGCCGTTCGGCGGAAAACTGAACTTGCCTGTGGCGGCGTACACTTCAGCCCAATACGCCGGATTCTGGAAACCTGCGAAGACGGCGGAGTCCGAGAACGTCTTTTTGGGCGGTACGCCAATGGCGCGCAGGCCTGTCTTGGTGATGGCCCCATTGCCGGAGGCGCTCAGTTGCCCCTTGAGCACTGCGCCAAAGGGTGAAGACACGCCGACCAGATCGAACTGCAAGTCGAAGCTCACATCAGCTTCGGTCTCCTCATTCTCGAGTTCCGCCGTGTAGTTCCAGCTGCCGTCGTGCCGGCACACGAAGTTCGCCCACAGACACGTGAGTGGCTTCATGCTCGAGGATTGGTTGCTCATTCGCTTCAGCGGCAATGCCAGGTCGAACGAGCGCACGCCGCCCGTCGGCACCTGCAGCGCGCTCGCACGCGACGTTTGACCGCAGACGATCTGCACTGCGTACACGAGCTCCTTGGTGGTCAACGCTCGCCACAGGAAGACTCGCTTGCCGATGGGATCAATCACGCCCTCGCCGATCAGCTCGACCCGCGTGGGACTCGGCAACAGAGAGAAGATTTGGATGAAGGCGCCGGGTACGCCTTCGACCAGCACGGAGCGTGCCCCTTCGATGAGTGGATCGACGATGATCGGCGCCAGTAGGTGCTCAGGGACGCCTTGTACGATATGGGTATTCGGATTGCGTTTCCATCTGTCGGCTCCGCAACGCAGAGCGATGACCCAGACGCTCTGATCCTTCACGAGGTACGGCGCGACATAGATGCGCTCCGATCCCCTGATGAACACCTGATCGCTGATGGGACCCGCGCCCGCGCCGACATCGCCGAATATCTGCACCCAGGTTCCGGGACGCGCCCGGACACGCACTGCACGGGCGCAGGCGTAAAGCGGCTCCTCAACGTCGGGCGGAAAGTAGACTCCGCCGCCCATGGCGACGGGTTGCACAGTCGCTGTGTCGCTCTTAAGGCCGCACTTTTCCTGGACGATGGTGATCGTTGAGCCTGCATTCAGCCTGGTCATGCGAAAGACAAAAGTGGTCGTGCCTTCAGGGACCATCGCTCGATACTGTTCGGCCGCGAAGGTGAGCGTAACGATCGCCCCTGGCTCGAGATTGGCGGCGAACACATCCACCGCGTCGTCGCATGGCGGCAGCAACGCAGGCGTGCCGGGTTTCTTGGACGGCTCCACGTGCACGACGAGCGGATCGGATGCCTCCCAGCGATCGCAACCCTTGAGCTGCTGCACGACCTCCAGCTTGTCTCCGGCGGACGCGAGCGGTTTCGTCAGATCGAAACGTAGACGATCGAGATCGAAGATCGCGGTTTCGCTCGTACCCTCGGACGTGCGGCTGATCGTCACATCCGCGCCATCGATGATTCCACCCAGATGCACTGAACGGTCACATCCCCTGGCCGGCGCCGTAAGTACGGGTACTGGCAGTTTCGCTCCGTGCGGAGCCGGCAGCTTGTCCACTGAGTAAGTGGTCTCTTTCGGCGTCCCGAGCAACGCGGGGAAGCCAGCCGGCGCCTGTTGCCACGCGGTCGCCTTGCCGTTGATGGGAATCAGTGCACCGGGCGAAAGCGTCAGACGCGCATCACCGCTTTCGTTGGCGCGTCCACTGGCGATGACGGCCGTCGCCGTCTTGACTGTGACGCGGGCGCCTGGCGCGGCGCCGCTGACCCAGAGTGCGCGACCGCATGGGTAGACATGCGAGCGAAATGCGAGCGGAGCGAGCGCATCGTGGTTCGTCGGCGCCGGTGCGACTAGCGACGCGAGATGGCTGGGAGTCTCGATGCTTGCCTCGACGCTAAGCGTTTGCAGGACAACCAAGAGATCCGTCGCCTGCAGTTTCTCGCCAGCCAGCAGAGGCAGGCGATCGGAGCCGCCGCCCGCAATCCCCTTCGCAACTGTCCGCACCGAGGGCCCATGCGCCGTCACGATGACGGTGGCTCCGGGCAGGCAGCCCTCAACCAGGATGCTGTCGCTCCAGGCGGTGAAGGGTCCACGAAGCAGCGGTGTGCATAGCGCCATTGGCTTTTCCCGGTGAACTACGCCGCAAATGGAGAAAGGCGATCGGCGGCTCAGGGTCGATAGCCGCCGGTTGCCTCCGACGGCATCTGTCCGATCGCGCCTCCGTTTCTCCCCAATCTATATTGCTTGACTCCTGGCTCCTTTTCTTTTCTGGATCCTACTCAGACGCGTAGTAGAAGGGAAAAAGATTGGTGCCCCCGATACGAATTGAACGTACGACCCGCGGTTTAGGAAACCGCTGCTCTATCCAACTGAGCTACGGGGGCGAGGCCAAATTTCAATGGTTTACAGTTCTACAGACTCTTAGTCTTGGGGTCAAGTGTTCCCAACCTGTTCTCCTGGAGATACTTTTAGACTTTCAGTATTGCCTCGAATAGGTCACGTTCCTCGACAGCAGAATCTTAATTTATACCGAGTTTACCTATTTATACTTGAATATTGATATAAGTAGGTATAAATTTCCATACATGGACCCGATCAAGAATCCCTTTTCCCCAGGTGCTGGATCGCCTCCCCCTGAGCTGGTAGGACGTGACCCAGTCCTTGGACACGCACGTATACTCCTTGGTCGTATCAAGGCAAAGCGATCTGAAAAGAGCATGCTGCTCACTGGGTTGCGAGGAGTCGGCAAGACGGTGTTGCTGAATGAAATTGAGCGACTAGCCAACGCCGAGGGATATCGAACGCTCTCCATTGAGGCACACGAGGACAAGTCGCTTGGGCCACTGATTGCGCCGCATCTGCGAACCTTGCTGTACGATCTGAATCGGATGACCGGAGCAGGGCATAAGGTCAAACGGGGGTTGGCTGTGCTTCGGAGTTTCGTGAGTGCACTGAAGGTCACGGTTGGGGATGTGAGTGTCGGCCTGGATATTGAGCCTGAGAAAGGCACAGCTGATAGCGGTGACCTGGAGATAGACCTCCCTAATCTTTTTGTCGCCGTTGCCGAAGCGGCCGAGGAACGGGCAAGCGCCGTCGCGGTTCTCATTGATGAACTGCAGTACTTTAACCAAACGGAACTGGCTGCACTCATTATGGCGATGCACAAGGTCCAGCAACGACAACTCCCGCTCGTGTTGCTGGGAGCCGGTCTCCCCATCCTCCCGGGCCTGGCCGGGGAGTCGAAATCCTATGCCGAACGGCTCTTCAGCTTCCCGGATATTGGGGCACTCTCGGAGAACGACACGGCAAAGGCACTGCAAGAGCCAGCCCGCGCCGCAGGGGTCTCATTCGAACCGAAAGCCTTAAAGGAAGTCTTCCGACTCACGCAGGGGTATCCATACTTTCTTCAGGAGTGGGGCTACCAGTCGTGGAATCTTGCTACGTCGAGCCCGATCACTCTGGAGGTCGTCAAGAATGCGACGGCGACCGTCATGCCGCGACTGGACAACAACTTCTTCCGCGTACGTTTTGATCGGCTCACACCGAGTGAAAAGAATTTCTTGCGTGCCATGGCCGAACTGGGGCCCGGGGCGCATCGCACGGGCGACATCGCCGATATTTTGAACGTGAAGGTCACGAGTCTCGGACCGGTGCGTGCGAAATTGATCAGGAAAGGGATGGTCTTCAGCCCAGCACATGGCGACATGGCCTTCACGGTGCCCTTGTTCGACGCGTTCATGAGACGAGCGATGCCCGCCTTTAGACCGTGAAGCGGAACGGCATCCCACTCGGTTCCCACCTGATTGAGTCCGCTACCATCCATTGCGCTTCACGACCGATCATTCCTACTGTTCCGATTTTCCGTCGTGATGGATCAACGCACGTGTACATGTCTCGTTGATGTACACCAGAATCGTTCAGGGGTAGAGTATCCACGAATGTGAAACGGACAAATGCTTGCTGCTCGCCGAGTCTACCTCTCGATCGGCAGGAGTCGGGTGGGTACCACGTCTTCGTGGACGATGGAATTGGGAAGTCGCTGTTTTTCCGTCAGCCGCAGCATCCGCCGGCGAAGACTTGCCGCTGTCTGTGGGCGTTCCAACAGGCGGGGCAGAGTTGAATCGTGGAATGGGTGAAGCCATCGACCGATTCGATTCTCTGTTCCACGACCATCCCGCAATCTGAACAGGGTCCTGCTGCTGCCTCCGACTGTCTCTTATGCGCTTCGACCATCATGCGCCATCACCTTGGTGTTCGGGCGAATATGTTGATTGCACACGGATGACATAAACGCCCGTGTTTGTCGGGAACCCGTCAAGACCCAGAACCGTTTTACCGGTGAACCGACCGTGGCTGTTCCTAATCCCGCTTGGAGGTGTTTGACACGATCATCCAAGGCTGCCACCGTTTTTTCCAACTGGAGGATCCACTCCTTCGTGACGGGGGTTGGTTCTGGCATGATTCCACTCCTCTCTGCTAACGAGCGCAATGCCGAATGACGCCGATAACAAGCCCTTCGATCTGAAACTCGTCGGATGGGTGAACCATAATCGGCTGCATCGTGTCGTTGGCCGGACGCAGCTCGATGTGACGCTCTTTCTTATAGTAGACCTTGATCGTCGCTTCTTGATTGACCAAGGCCACGACGGTTTGTCCGTTCTTCGCGGTGTCTTGCTTGCGGACGATGACCAAGTCGCCGGGGAGAATGCCCTCGTCCTTCATCGATTCGCCCTTGACCTTCAAGGCAAAGGTTTTTCCGTCCTGGAACATGCTCGGTGGGACATCGACCAGTTCCGCTTGTGAGACTGGTTCAATCGGAGTCCCGGCGGCAACCAGGCCGGCCATGGGAATCTCCGTCTTTTGTCGCAATTGATTCAGCACGACGGAGACGATGCCGGGAATCTTCCGCATCCCGGCTTCATACCGTGCGACGGAGACGCGAGTCGTGTGCAGGGCATCAGCCAGTTGTTGCTGCGTGAGACCTAATTCTTCTCGAAGGCGTCTGACATCTTGTGGTTTCATCATGTAGCCATTGGTAACA
>DIHK01000018.1:212415-264086 GCA_002420115.1 Nitrospira sp. UBA5698 | reverse complement strand
GAGGTGAGGCCGCATGTCGAAAGTATTTAGGGAAACGAGTCCTGGCAGGATATGGCTGGGTCGGCTCGATCGTCGTGCTGACTAAAAACTAGGCAAGAAGCTCGATCTGAGCGCATCGCGTGTGTTCGGCAACAGTGGGGATACTTAACCACAGACTTATCCACAGAAACTGGGGAGAGGGGCGCTATTCCACGAACTCTTCGTTCAACGCGACTGTTTTGATATGGGCAAACACGAGCTGGCCTGGTTTCAAGCCTAACAACATCAGCGATTTTCTCGTGATGCTGGCCACGAGCGGGGTGCCGATATCCAAGACGACCTCTACGGAGGACTGATCGATTTCCCGGACTTCTACGACGGTGGCTTTCAGGATATTCAAGATGCTGGTCGGCACGACTGTTTGCGCGAGGACCAGACTGACATCGTTGGAAAAAATATGGACACGCAGGGCTTGGCCGACAGGCACAGACTGAATCGGGACAAACAGCGCGTGGTTGTTGAAGTCCAACTGAGTCAGTCCGTATTGCAGGTCATGATGTATGACGCGCGCGTTCAAGATGGCGCCGATTCGATGCGGTCCCAACTGTGCTCTGAAATCCAACGTGGTGAATACCTCATTGAGCAGGCCGGTGCCGGCGACGTGGCCTTCTTTCATGAGGATGACACGGTCGGCCAGTTGAAGGATTTCCGTCAGCCCATGACTCACATAGAGCACGGGAATTCGTAAGTGCTCATGAAGTTGACGGATGAAGGGAAGGACCTCTTGCTTCCGCTGAAGATCAAGCGAGGCGAGCGGCTCATCCAACAGGAGCAGTTTGGGACTGGTGAGCAGTGCGCGCCCGATCGCCACCCGCTGTTGCTCACCGCCGGAGAGCTTATGAATGCGGCGATCGAGGAGATGGCCGATTCCCAGGATCGCAATTACCTGTTCCGGAGCAACTCGGCGTGCGTCGAGAGGAATCCGCTTGTAGCCGTACAGAAGATTCGCCCGCACGTCATAATGAGGAAACAGACGCGGCTCTTGGAAGACATACCCGATCGGACGTTCATAGAGCGGCAGACAGCGCCCGCGGCTCTCATCCTGCCACACCTCCTCGCCGAATTGCATAAAGCCCTGCGGTGCCCGTTCGAGTCCGGCCAGACATCTCAACAGCGTGGTCTTGCCTGATCCAGAGGGGCCGAAGATCGCGGTAATGCCTGCTATCGGCACATCGAGATCCACGTTCAGACGGAACGTCGACAACGGGAGGTCGAATCTGGCTCGTAAGTGACTCATGAGACGTGGATGGGAAATCGACGGTTCACGACGTACACCGCCAGCAAGACGAGAAAGGAGAAGATCAACAAGACGGCTGCGATCGTATGGGCTTGGCCATACTCCATGGCTTCCACATGCTCAAAGATTGTCGTGGAGAGGACTCGTGTCTGTCCCGGGATTGATCCCCCGACCATCAATACGACGCCGAACTCCCCGATGGTATGGGCGAACCCAAGCACAATGGCGCTGATATATCCCCGCAGAGCGATCGGAGAGACGACGGTCAGGAAGGCATCGAGTTTTGAGGCGCGAAGCGACCAGGCTGCTTCTAAGGGGGCTTTCCCGACGGCTTCGAATGCACCTTGGAGCGGCTGGATCACAAATGGCATGGAATAAAAGACCGAGGCGATGACCAGTCCGGTGAACGTGAACGCGAGAGACAGATCTGCAAACCGACCGAACGGCCCGTAGGGACCGAGCGTAATGAGCAGATAGAATCCAAGCACGGTGGGAGGAAGCACGATGGGAAGCGCAACCAGCGCCTCAATGATCGGTCTGATGCGTGAGCGGGTATGGGCCAGCCACCAAGCCAGCGGCGTGCCGATGAGAAGGAGCACGATCACTGTTGTCGTGGCCAGTTGTAAGCTGACCCATAGGGCGCTCAGATCGAGGTCCGTCATTCCCATCCTCTGCTGCTAGTTCAGCTCATAGCCATAGCGTTCGATGATTGTTTTCGATTTCGGACTACCAAGGAACTCCATGAGCGCTTTCGCAGCTACGTTCTCGTTTCCCTTCGTCAGCAAGATCACGTCCTGTTTGATCGGTTCGTGTAGATTGGTGGGGACAACCCAGCGACTGCCTTGTCCCTTGATCTTGGGGTCCAGCACCTGTGACAGAGCGACAAACCCCAATTGAGCATTGCCGGATTCGATGAACCCCATCGTCTGCCCGAGACTCTCTCCCATGACAATGTGGGGCTGGAGGCTGTCCCACAGCTCCAGCTTCTGCATCGCCTGCATCGCTGCCACACCGTACGGCGCAGTTTTGGGATTCGCGATGGCCAGGCGTTTGTAATTTCTGGATCGAAGCGTTTCTTCCCCCTTGATCAGGTCGGGATTGGGACTCCACAGGACGAGACGACCGATCGCATAGGTGAAGCGGGAATCCTTGACTCCAAGACCCTCGTCTTCCAAGAGTTTGGGCCGTTCCGTATCGGCAGACAAAAACACATCGAACGGCGCCCCATTCTTGATTTGCGAATGGAAATTCCCGGAGGAGCCGGCGACGACTCGGATGGTATGACCCGTGGTGGCCTCGAATGCCATCGCGATTTCACGGAACGGCGGCACAAAGTTGGCGGCCACGGCCACTAATGTCTGCTCGGCAAATGCCGGTGTGATATGCATCATGATGAAGACACACATGCACCAGGTAAGAAACCGTTGTGTCATGGTTGGCCCTTTCTAGATCCGGACTCGAATCGCCGCATAAAAATAATCACTATCCTTGTTTCCGCCGGCCGGCATTTGGGCGAGGATGGTGGGGCTATTGAAATACGAGCCCTTGAACCAATGGACGTACCCGACATCAAAATCCAGGTTGGAGGTGACAGCCCATTGCGCTTGCAGTTCGACGTCATGCCCTAACGATGTGCCGGCGTTTCCGGTGGTATCCCGCAAACCGGAACTGCCGAAGAAATCTCTCTCCTGTGCCAGGTACCAGACACGATGCTTGACCATCAACGTCCAATTTGCCGTCGGGTTGAGGAAGAGCCGCCAACCTGGTGAGATCAGGTTCGTTCTGGCGAATGGTCCCCAGGTTCCGGTTGGTCCGTACTCCCACCGTCGGGCGCCGAACAAGCTGTCAAACCCTTCATCCTGGTTGTCGTCTGGCTGACGATCGCCGCTGGCATAGTCGAACTGAAACAGGAGTCGAGGGGTCCAAGGACGGTTGAAGGTATAGCCGAGTTCCACATGTTGAAGATAGGCGAAGTGGTCGGTGACGCCGCGACGACCGGTTTGCCACGCGGTCTCGATTTCATAATCCGGTTCACCAGGTTTGGGGTCCTTAAACAATCGGCCTCCGGCAGTCGAATAGGTGCGATGCGCGGTTCCGTTGGGGACTCGCTGATCATTCAGGCCGAAATAAAAGGCATCCATCTGAAACCAGGGGAAGTGCCGGCTCTCCAGATAGGTGCCCCAAAACAAGAGGTTGTGATATTGCTGATCAAGTCTCACGTCGTCCCGCACGACCGGTTGTGTCGCGAATGCCCGAATTCGCCAGGTATTTCCCTGCGAAAGTTGCCAGTGAAATCCATCGAAGGAATTGACGGTGTTTCGGAACGCATTGCGCGCGATCAACCGTCGACTGCCAAAGTCCATGGTCATGCGGCCGAAGTGAAGGTCGGTGCGAAGCCCGGTTCCCAAGACATTGTGCAGGGTTAAGGCCCCGACGAGCTGTAAGACATCGAACTCATTGACGGTGGTCGCATCGCGAAAATCTCCAGGGTCTTTATCTAAAAAGGCACGCGAATCCTGCCCTTCAAACAAGAGTCGCAAGGGGCCGTCGCCACCCAAGCCGATACGCACACGCGACCGCAAGGCGATCTGGCCGTCCGTCCGTCCGTTGCCGATCGCTTGGCTGGCTCGCCAGGGGTGGTCATAGGATTCGAATCGAGTCCGGTTTTCGAATCCGAGATCCAGCCAGTCAGGTAGGCGGAGCAGAGACCGTTCGTAGTGAATCCAATCCATTTCTCGCCGTCGATTCAGGACTGCGTCAGCTGGTTCGATCCAATTCTTCCCGGTGCGATCTGTGGCTTTGAAATAGTCTTCGTCGGTGATGACGTGCTTGTCATGCATCAGTTTGAGCACCGGGTCTTCGGTGTTCTTGAACTCCCATTTCCCATCTTTCTGAACCAGTTCGCCATATTCGACGGCCTGTACCAAGCTCGTTCCGATCAGAAACAGAGCGGCGCTGAGGAGGCCGTAGAAAAACACGTTCTTCGACATCACGGTTCCTTTCATAGGTGCATCGCGATTCACGATGATGGGTCTATCGGTTTACTTCTGTGTGGGGCCGTTGTCCTCAGGCGTGCCATGCTCGGACCTTTCCGGTCTCGCTGGTGTCGTATCCGCCAAGGGCTTCGATTTCTTTCCTGAATGGGCGGCTCGCCAGCGTTTCAAAGAGGTGCGTGAGCGTCGGATGGGACTTGAGGTACGACTTCGGCACGACCAGGTCATATCGCGCAGTTTGGAGCGGCACGAAATCCAGGTTGAACTGCTGGGCAGCGGACCGAATGCCGATTCCCACTTCGGCTTGACGTTGCGCAATAGCCCGTGCGACGTCGACATGCGTCGATGCAACACGGTCATACCCTCGAACGTGCGCTGGGTCTATCCCGGATGCCCGCAACTGCTGATCGAGCAATAGTCTTGCCCCTGATCCCTCTTCGCGATTCACGAGGGTGACCATCGGTTCTACAAGATCGGCGGCTGTGCGAATGGACAACGGGTTACCTCGACGAACGAGGAATCCTTCCTCCCAGGTTGCAAAGGTCACGACTTCGTAGCCGCTTCCTTTCAATGACTGTCTAAGAAAGGGCAGGTTCGATTCGCCGGTCACCGGATCGAAGAGATGCATGCCGGCCACGTGGACTTCGCCGCGTTGCAAGGCTTGGAGAGCCGCCATGCTGCCCATCGTCCAACCGACAACGGTGGTCTGGTCTCTGTGGCGTCGCAAATGTTCGCCGACTAAGAAAATCGCCGGGTCACAGCCGGCCACGGAAATCTCTTGTTCGATCGCGTCTCGATCGCGCGAGAGTTTCACGCGGACTGTCGTGCCGGAAGGGTTGCCCGGCGTCTCCGTGACATATCCGTCGGCAGGCACCACGAAAGAGAACTGTTCACCCAGGTCGGTCACAGATCTGACGATTGTCCGCTTCCCAACCGTTGAGACTTTCACTCGGATTGGATGAGCTCCGGCCTCGGTCTGTGGGAGATGGCCGATCCAGGTGCCTTCAAGCAGGTCCTCCGTCGGAGCAAGGCTGAACAGGTCTTCCACATGGCAGGCCAAGACCGAGGCCAGTTTCAAGGCAACAGCCGTCGTGGGCAGGTAGAGGTCTGACTCAACGGCCGAAATAGCTTGTCTTGTAACCCCAGCTTGCGCAGCAAGTTCACCCTGAGACAGACCCATCTTTGCACGAACAGATCGGAGGCGGTTCGTGAACTGAATTGAGCCTTGGGTCTGCTGATCTTGATTTTGCATGGTGCAGTGTATAGCAATATAGCTTTACATATGTCAATTAAACTTTCACAGTCAGAGACTTTTAAATGGAGTTTTTAGAATAAGCTTACATTTTATAAAAAATAAAAGAAGCGAAAAGTAGTTGTTGACAATGTTAATCAACTTATATTATAAAATGTGCACGTTAATCTTGATCGGAATTGTAGTAATTAAACGTGACATTCGAGGGTTCATTCAGGAGAGGGGGGGAAGGGCTGTGTCCAGGTTAGAGCAAGAGGCTAGAAGGTCGTACGCGGAGCAGGAGGTTGAGGAGGCCATTCTATCCGCTCTCAAAGGACTTCGGTTCGGGTCGGTGGAGATTACTGTCCACGACTCCCGAGTCGTGCAAATCGAGCGAAAAGAGAAGGTGCGAATTGATCGTCCTTAACCATCTGATTCAGGAGTGACGGGTCGACACTGCTTATAAGAAGTAACGACCCGTGGGAGCCCGGCCATTCCAATGGCAGGAGTCCACGCCGTAACAGTGGTTTCTTAAATTAATAGACGAACTGACCGGACCACCGGAAGTTCCCATGTCATGGAGGAGAGAACATGAGAATTTCCGGTTTCGTCATCTTGCTGACAATGATGATTTCACTTACACAGGCAGTACAATCGTGGGCCGTTGAGGAGGGGCAGTTCGTCAAGAAAGACGGCAAGTGGGAGTACTATTCCGGTGAAGATCCCGGCTTGAAATACCTCTATCTAAAAGGAGTGATCACTGAGGAAGAATATAACAAAGGCTTGAAAGTTCTTGAAACTAGAGAACGCCTCACGAAGCCGAATTTTACCGTCGATGTCAACAACGGACTGAACTTCCGCGTTGGAGAGAAGTTTCAGCTCAAACTACGGCTCCTGACGCAGGTTCGATATACCCACAGTATGTATAATGAAGCGTGGGGGACGATTGGAGACTCTAGGAACCCGGAAATTCTCGGCGGTCAGGTCGAGTACCGCGCATTTCGGTACCTGAGCGATTCGAATACGTTTTCTGCTCCTCGTGTTCAGCTTCAATTCATGGGCCATGCCTTCGATCCGGACTTTCGTTACAACGTATCTGTCGCCTTGAACCAGACGCCGTGGGATCAGGAGGGTGGAAGCGGACGTGCAAATCTGGTCGATGCGTATATTGCATCCTGGCATATTCCCTGGGCCACTATCCAAGTGGGGCAACAGCGGGTCTGGTTTAATCGTGCACTCATAGCTTCCGCCGCAACTAATTCATTTGCCGATCCGATGATCGTGCAAAGCGTATTCGCGTCCAACTTGCAAGGCAGCCGCGACGTGGGAATCAGCATTTCAAGCGATGAGGATAAGTACAAGTTTAATTATGCCGTCGGTGTCTGGGGCGGAGTCGGGGCTAATCTGACGCGAGAGGGAACGGCAGTCAGTCAGAACGTGTTGCCCCAAACAGGAACTCCGGGAGCACCCAACGCGGGAACGACCAGAACCTACAATTACGACACTCGCTTTTTAACGGGCGAAATGATGTACACGGTGCGATTGCTCTACAAGATTGCGGGAAATCCAGGCTATGGACAGGGGGATATTCTTAACTCGCGAACTCCTCAAGCTGCCATCGCCTTCGGCTACGCATTCGATCCGGCTCAAAACTATCTCAGTTCGATTCGATCGGACATCGTCGAACGGGCGTTTCGTCAACGAGTGACCAAGGCCTATAACGGCCGATTACTTGGCGGCGGAATCTATGATTTTCACACGTATGAACTCGATTTCATCGCGAAGTATCAGGGGTGGTCGATCCAAGCCGAAGGATTCTACCGAGACCAGAATGTGCGGAATGCGGATAGTGGAACTAGGCCCTTTGATTTGGGAACAATCCCGACGAGCCCACTTGCCGTCGGTCCTCCGGTCTCGCTTGGTGATGCATGGGGATGGTATGTGCAGGTCGGGAAGTACGTTATCCCACGCAAATTGGAGGTTGCTGTTCGATATGGCATTCATGATCCCTCGACCCGCCAAACACATGATTTGACCAAGGAGTTGGGTGTGGCGCTCAGCTACAGTTTCGACGGGACATACAATAACCGGCTCATTCTCGATTACTCGAACATCACCATGGGAAGTGGAGGCCGGGCTCCGGATCGGTTCCCGTTCGAGAATCTCCCGGGATTCGGCCGAGATCTTGTCGAGAACCGTTTCAATGTTCAATACCAGTTTTATTTCTAGCGCACATGAAACAGCACAGCTATAAGGAGGCTCCCATGCCATTTGCTTATATACTCGGTCGAGCGATTGCTGTTGCCAGCATTGTCGCCCTCGCTGGACCACTGGCGTCGCCCGTCTACGCTCAATCATCGGAAACCTTAACCATTGCAGTTGCCAACAGTCTGAAGGATGTATTTCGAAAAATAGTACCGCTCTACGAATCTCGAAACCGAGATGTCAACGTGCGGGTCGTCTATGCCCAATCCAAAACGCTTCTCAAGCAAATCGAGGAAGGAGCGCCGGTGGATGTATACATCCCGTCAGCCTATGAAGAGCTGGACCAACTCGAACAGAAAAAGCTGATTGTTCAAGACACCAAACAAGTGTATGCCCGCACAGCATTGGTCTTGATCACCAACGCCGCATTCCCCGCCACGATCAGCTCTATTCAGGAACTTGAGACTCAACCGGTGCGACACATTGCGATCGGCGATCCTGCAACGTCGGGTGTCGGCAAGGATGCCGTCCAATTCCTGAAATACCGGAACCTCGAGCCTCGGCTGAAGTCTCAATATCTTTACGGTGAACATTCCAAGGCCGTGCTTGATCTTGTCTCCAAGGGAGAAGCTGAACTGGGCCTCGTATATCGAACCGATGCCACCCCCATGAAACGGGTACGTATCATTGACGCCGCTCCTGCCGAAAGTCACAAGCCGATCGTCTATGGAGTGGCCGCACCATGGACCTCCGAAAACGTGTTCAGAGTCCGAGACTTCATTGCGTTTTTGCTATCTGAACCAATCCAGGCAGAACTGAAAAAGTTTGGATTTGAGCAAGAGGTCTCGGACGTCAGCTATGTTGAGCGACAGGAGGTCAAACCATGAAAAATAGAAACTTTACCGAAAGTCACCGGGCCGGGCGAATTGCCCGTGTATTGTTGGTTGTCAATCTTGCAGTCATGACCGGTTGCGCAAGTGTGTCTCCGGTGCCAGAAACGGTCATCCATAAATCCGGACTGAACCAGGTTCATTTGGAAAAGGATCCGGATTCTGTCTCGAACAGCCATCCAGTGAGCCTGTCGCAGAGTGAGGTGGGCGCGCTGCTACGGGGCGTGCGGGTATGGAAACAGCGTAACCTGATCCATCGACTCTATGCAGGTGAATCTGAGCGGACGAGAGGATTCCGGAATGAAGAGGTGAAGATACTGGCTCCGGCGCTTGCCAATGCTTTGGAGTTGGCCTCGCCCGATCAGCGTATCTATTTCCATCTCAGTCATGTGACGGAATATGGAGAAGAAGAGACGACCAGCGGATGGGTGTCCATTCGAGGCAATCTCCTCTACCTTACCTTAAGTGAGATTCATGATCGGCATAGCCCAGGAGCGGATATTACCAAGTATGACCGTGTGTTGCCGAATGTGCCCGAGCAGGCCCCGGCTTTTAGTGTCACGTTCGAGCCGGAAGAGTACGTGGCCAAGGCTCGGTCCGGGTGGCGCTTGTTCACCCCGGACCAACAGGAAGAATTGCAGATTCGATATCGGGAGGCACTGGATGCGCTGACCAAGTCACCGAAGTCTTGAGCGACACTGAGGTGTGCAAGGCATTCCATGTTGATGGGATGACCACATTCATGAACAGGCAGAGACAGCAAGGAAGGGGTAGATCGTGAAGATAAAACAGCTCATTTCCCTAACGGTATTCCTGACCGGATTTCTCTTGTGGATTTCATCCATTCAGGCTGGTGAACCGCTGGTGCTCCTGAATGTCTCTTACGATCCGACACGGGAGTTGTACCAGGAGTTTAATGCGACATTTGCAAAACATTGGCAGAAAGAAAAAGGTCAAACTGTCGTCGTGAAACAATCGCATGCAGGTTCCAGCAAGCAAGCGCGTGCCGTCATCGATGGGCTGGATGCAGACGTCGTGACGTTGGCTTTGGCTTATGACGTGGATGCCATCGCAAAAGCCAAGCTCTTGCCGGCGGACTGGCAAAAGCGGTTACCGCATAATAGCTCGCCCTATACCTCCACGATCGTGTTCTTGGTCCGCAAAGGAAATCCAAAAGGTATCCGAGATTGGGATGATCTCGTGAAGCCTGGGATTGCCATCATTCCGGCGAATCCTAAAACTTCAGGGGCGGCGCGCTGGGCCTATTTATCGGCCTGGGGCTATGCCTTAAAAAAATATGGCAATGATGAAGCGAAGGCCAAGGAGTTTATCGCCAAATTTTATGCCAATGTGCCGGTGTTGGATTCCGGTGCCAGAGGCGCAACCACGACGTTCGTCGAACGGGGGATCGGGGACGTATTGGTTGGCTGGGAGAATGAGGCGTATCTCGCCCTCAGAGAGCTGGGCGCAGGTAAATTCGAGATCGTGACCCCATCGATCAGTATTCTAGCCGAACCGACTGTGTCGTTAGTTGACAGGGTAGTAACGCGAAGAGGCACAGAGGCGGTGGCGCAGGCCTACCTCCAATATCTCTATTCAGATGAAGGACAGGAGATTGCGGCCAAGCATTTCTATCGCCCTCGTAACGAGGCCGTGGCGGCAAAGTACGCAGGGCAATTCGCCAAGTTGAACCTATTCACGATCGATGAGGTGTTCGGAGGATGGCAAAAAGCGCAACAGGCGCATTTCGCAGACGGCGGTGTGTTTGATGAAATCTACAAACCGAAATAACGAATCCGCCGAATGGGTGGTTCACAAGAGGATGCTATGAACCTACTGATTGTAGGGGGGGACTCTGCCGAGGCCTTCCGGCAGCGAGCGACAGGCAGGATCAGTCGGGTGGAACATTGGTCCGGACGGAAGCACCGGGATCTCGTCCGGACCATTCCCAAAGCGACGGAAGCCGTTGTCGTCGTGCTGGATCGCGTCAGTCATGCACTCGCGAAACGGGTGCGTGGTGAAGCATCCCGTAGAGGTCTTCCGGTGTACTTTCTGAAACGGGGCCAACAGCGCGACGTCGGATCTCAGCTTGACTCGGCTTGCTTTGATGTACAGCAGTATCGAGCGTTGTCGACCCATGGATAATCGTGTGGAGCGTATTCCACATATCGGCATCGTGGCGGGAACGGCGGAGGGGGCGGCGCTCTGTTACCGGACCTTGTGTCAGGAAGCAGAGCGTGTCATGGGGCGCCGATATGCGCACCCTGAGATCACGCTCCATTCATTCTCGCTCCACCGGTATCTCGATGCGATCGATCAGGACGACTGGGCACATGTGGCTGCACTGATGACCCAGTCCGCAGCCAAGCTGGCACAGGTCGGCGCCGACCTCATTATTTGCCCAAACAACACGCTGCACAAAGCCTTTCGACTAGTCGAGTCGCCGGTTCCATGGTTGCATATTGCGAAGTCCGTGGTGAGGGAGATCGAGGAGCGGCGTTGGCGCCGAGTGGGAATTCTCGGCACTCAGACCGTGATGGACGGATCGATCTATTCGGAACCGCTAGGCCAATCCGATATCGATCTCATCTCTCCCGCGTTAGCCGATCACGCTCGGATTCAGCACATCATTCGGCAGGAATTGATCGCAGGAGTTCACGCAGTAAGATCAGCGCTATTCATCCAGAAGGTGATCGCGGAAATGGCGCTCAATGGCGCAGAGGCCGTGATCCTTGCTTGCACGGAACTGCCGCTGCTTATGTCCGGATATCAGGCGGCTGTTCCGCTATTGGACTCGACACGGCTGCTAGCACGAGCTGCCCTGCGGTACCAGGTACAGGAAGAGCGATACTTAGATGGAAGGAACCTCATCGATCGTCGAATCGTGAGTATGAAGACGGCTTCATAGATCTGGCGATGCTTCATCGTCCGGCAAGGATTAGGACTCGTATGAATATCATCTTGAAACAGCCCAGCGTCCTCCCGGGATTTAGCCTGGCTCTAGGGTTTACGCTCTTCTATTTTTGTCTCATCGTATTGATTCCACTCAGTGGACTCTTTGTGAAGACCAGTGGATTGTCGTGGGACCAGTTTTGGAATGTCATCACCGATCCTCGAGCGGTTGCCTCCTACAAACTGACGTTTGGTGCTTCGCTGGTTGGAGCCCTCATCAATGGAGTTTTTGGGTCAATCATCGCGTGGGTCCTGGTTCGGTACCATTTCCCGGGCCGTTCCGTTGTTGATGCCCTCGTAGATTTGCCGTTTGCCCTCCCGACGGCGGTCGCCGGCATTACACTCACCTCGATTTACGCATCGAACGGGTGGATCGGGCGTTATCTCGAACCATTAGGCATTCAGGTGGCTTTCACCCCCCTGGGCGTGCTGGTCGCGTTGACCTTCATCGGGTTGCCGTTTGTCGTTCGGACGGTGCAGCCGGTACTCCAAGATTTGGATCGTGAGGTTGAAGAGGCTGCGACTACCCTAGGGGCCAATCGATGGCAAACGTTTTGGGCGGTGGTCGTACCGGAACTGTGGCCAGCCCTCCTCACGGGCATTGCCATGGCCTTCGCCCGTGCCGTCGGGGAATATGGGTCCGTGATCTTCATCGCAGGCAATATGCCGATGAAATCGGAGATCACCCCGCTCCTCATCATGACCAAATTGGAACAGTATGACTATGCGGGTGCTACTGCCCTGGGCGTGGTCATGTTGGTGGTCTCGTTTGTTCTAGCCTTGATAATCAATCTCCTTCAATGGTGGAGCAGCGCTCGCCACATGAATCAGTAGAAAGAGGAAGAAATGAGTTTGTTCAGCAGCACGACCACCGCCGATAAGAGCTTGCAATGGAAAGACTCGATCACGACGGAGAGTGCGCTTGTCCGTCGACTGTTGATCGGCGCAGCGTCTTTGTTTCTCACACTCTTTCTTCTTATTCCACTGATGGCCATTTTTACCGAAGCTTTGAAGCACGGACTGGCCGCCTATCTCAGTTCCTTTGCTGACGATGATGCGCTCGCTGCCATCCGATTGACGCTTCTGGTGGCGGCCATCGCCGTGCCGCTCAATGCCCTGTTTGGGGTGGCTGCGGCTTGGGCTATCGCAAAATTCGATTTCGTCGGTAAGCAAATTCTCATTTCCTTGATCGATATTCCCTTGGCTGTCTCACCGGTCATCTCCGGTTTAATTTACGTGCTGCTCTTCGGGGCCCAAGGCTGGTTGGGGCCATGGCTGTTGGACCATGACATCAAGATCATTTTTGCCTTGCCGGGTATCGTGCTGGCTACGATCTTTGTGACGGTGCCGTTTGTGGCACGCGAACTGATTCCACTGATGCAATCGCAAGGGCGAGAGGAAGAGGAAGCAGCGCTCACCCTGGGGGCCTCGGGCTGGCAGATGTTCACCCGTGTCACGCTGCCGAATATCAAGTGGAGCCTCCTCTATGGAGTCATCTTGTGCAATGCGCGGGCGATGGGTGAGTTCGGCGCGGTCTCGGTTGTCTCCGGTCATATCCGAGGGTTGACGAATACGATGCCGTTGCACGTGGAAATTCTCTACAACGAGTACAACGCGGTCGCGGCGTTTGCGGTGGCGTCGCTATTGACTCTGTTAGCCATTGTGACGCTGATCGCCAAAACCGTGATCGAACGAAAAACGGCCTCTCACGATCGGCGGAAAATTTAAAGGTAACGACGTGTGAGAATTGATTCAATCTGGGAGTTCAACATGAGCATTCAAGTCGATCATGTCACCAAACGATTCGGGACCTTTACGGTGCTCAACGACGTCAACCTTCATGTGCAGTCGGGGGAACTAATCGCGCTGCTTGGTCCCTCTGGCTGCGGCAAGACGACGTTACTGAGAATCTTGGCTGGACTGGAACGTCCTGATCAAGGGCGTATCTTTCTGCAGGGAGCGGAAGTGACGAATCAGCGGATCACGGAACGCCAAGTGGGGTTTGTGTTTCAACATTATGCCCTGTTTCGTCACATGACTGTGGCTGACAACGTGGCGTTTGGACTTACGGTGAAGCCTCGGGCACAACGACCCTCGGCCGCACGCATACAGGAGAAGGTCAGGGAGTTGCTCACACTGGTCCAGCTGCAGGCCATGGCCGACCGGTATCCGAGCCAACTGTCTGGGGGGCAACGACAACGTGTGGCCTTGGCCCGCGCCTTGGCTGTGGAGCCAAAACTCTTGCTGTTGGACGAACCGTTTGGAGCACTCGATGCCAAGGTCCGGAAAGAGTTGCGTCGATGGTTGCGCCGGCTCCATGACGAGCTGCATATCACCGGAATTCTCGTCACGCATGATCAGGAGGAGGCGTTGGAAGTCGCCGATCGGGTTGTGGTGATGCATCAGGGCAATATCGAGCAGATCGGCACACCGGATGAGGTCTATGAAAATCCCGCGACGCCGTTTGTGTACCAATTCCTCGGCGATGTGAACGTCTTCCACGGTCGTGTGTCACATGGTCACGTTGGGAAGGCAGAGCACCATATCGCTTCGTCGGAGGTGGAGAGTCTCTCCGATGAGCACGAGGTGACGTTTGTGCGTCCTCATGACTTGGAGCTTAGTTTAGACCGAACGACCCCCGCACAGCTGGAAGCAACGGTGCAGTTTATCAATGGTGCGGGCGCACGAGTCCACCTGGAGCTTGAGTCGAAGGACTCAGCGGAAATGATTGCGGTGGAGCTGACGAGAGAACGATATCGAGAGCTGAAACTACAACCGGGGGATGTCGTCTTTCTCTATCCGAAGCAGTTGCAGGTCTTCAGGGTTCCTACCACTTAATCCTGGACTCACGACGGTCGACACGCATGTACCTGCTCGGACAGTGGTAAGGAGGCAGGTAGAAGATATTGCTATGGCTCCATGGAGCATCAAGCTATGGATCAGGGAGAAGCAATGACACAGAAACCTCGGTTTGTACTCTTTGCCCATAACGCCACCTATGACAAGCTCCATCAGGCGGCGACGCTCGGTCTGACCGCAGCCGCCATGGGCAAGGACGTGACCGTCGTCCTGTTGTTCTGGACGATCAAGAAATTGGCGGAGGGAAGGATCGATGAACTCGACTTTCCACCGGAATATGCCGCCTCAGCTGATGAGGTGGCACGATTGATCAAGCACAAGAAGGTCCCGAAAATTTCGGAGATGTTGGAAGAGGCTAAACTCGTGGGGACGTTCCAGGTGGTCGCCTGCAGCGCGGGGCTGGAATACATGGGGGTCGAGGAACATGCCGTCACTACGCGCGTGGATGCCGTCATGGGGTTACCGGCCATACTGAAATTAACTGCTGGTGCAGAGACCACCTTGTTTATCTAATTGAGCGGAAGTCGAGAGGAAAGAGGGAGTGTGGGGATGGTTATTCTGGTCAACGGGAAATCAGAAGAAATCCAAGCAGCGGTTCTTTTGGACCTGCTTCGCGCGAAACAGATTGAACCGCAGATGGTCGCCGTGGAGGTGAATGATACCTTGATCGAGCGAGACCGACTGGAGCACACGGTGTTGCAGGACGGGGATCGAGTCGAATTCTTGTTCTATATGGGAGGAGGACAGTGACCGTTCGGCTGCAGCACGACGTGACCGAGTTGATCGGGAATACTCCGCTGGTGCGGTTGAATCGCCTGTCGCCGAAAGGTGGGGCAACCATCTATGCAAAGGTGGAGTTTGCCAATCCTGGCGGAAGCGTCAAGGATCGAATCTGTCTCAACATGATCAATGAGGCAGAGCGAAGCGGACGCCTCAAGCCAGGTGCGACGATCGTCGAGCCGACCAGTGGGAATACCGGCATCGGCTTGGCACTCATCGCGGCAGTGCGGGGATACAAACTGATTCTCGTCATGCCGGAAACCATGAGTATGGAACGGGCTCACCTCCTGTCGTCGTATGGCGCGGAGTTAGTGCGTACACCGGGGTGGGAAGGAATGCTGGGATCAATACGTGAGGCCGATCGTATTCTGAACGCCAACCCCGAGTACTTCAAGCCAGATCAGTTCTCGAATCCCGCAAACCCTGCCATGCATCGGATGACGACGGCACGGGAGATTTGGAATGCGTTGGATGGCCGACTCGATGCCTTCGTTGCCGGTGTCGGGACCGGGGGTACGATTACGGGGTGCGGCGAAGTATTCAAAGAACACAACCCGGCGGTTCGTGTTATCGCCGTGGAACCGAGCGCCTCGCCGGTGCTGTCCGGTGGTGTACCAGGGCCGCACAAGATCCAAGGCATCGGGGCGGGGTTCGTGCCGGCGGTTTTGAATCAAAACATCCTCGATCGGGTCATTGCCATTACGGACGATGAGGCCTATCGCACGGCTAAGCTTCTGGCGAGTCAGGAGGGTCTGTTGGCCGGAATTTCTGCCGGCGCCAATGTCGCCGCAGCGCAGCGAGTCGCCGTGGAGTTGGGGGCAGGAAAGACGGTCGTCACCCTGCTCTGTGATACCGGCGAGCGCTATGTCAGCATGGAAAAGTATTTCACTGAACACTGAAGCATGAGTGACCAGGATGGATTTCACGGACGAGCAAATCACGCGGTATAGCCGGCATATTCTGTTGCCCGAGGTCGGGGGGAAGGGACAACAGAAGATTTCCCGCTCACGTATTTTAATTATCGGAGCCGGCGGGCTGGGTTCTCCGGCGGCCTTGTATTTGGCAGCCGCGGGAGTCGGGACTCTTGGCCTGATCGATCATGACGTCGTGGACCTGTCGAATCTCCAACGCCAGGTCATTCACCATACCCCGGACATCGGCCGACTGAAGGTGCTGTCCGCGCAGGCGAAGATTCAGGCGCTCAACCCCGATGTGGCGGTTGTCATGCACGAAAAGTCGCTCAATGCTGCGAACGCGCTGGAGTTGATCCGTGGCTATGACGTCGTCATTGATGGCGTCGATAATTTCCCGGCTAAGTTTCTCATCAACGATGCCTGCTACTTCGCCGGGAAGCCCCTTGTGCATGGGGGGATTTTGCGTTTCGAGGGGCGTGTCACCACGATTGTGCCAGGTCAATCCGCTTGCTATCGGTGCGTGTTTCGACAACCGCCTCCGCCCGGTCTCGTTGCCAGTTGCCAAGAAGCCGGCGTGTTGGGTGTGTTGGCCGGTATCATTGGGACTCTTCAGGCAAGCGAGGCACTCAAGTTAATCCTTGGAATCGGTCGGCCTCTGACGGATCGGTTACTGGATTTTGATGCGCGGAACAGCTCGTTTCGTGAGATCGCAGTCCGGCGGAATCCTCGCTGCGCGCTTTGCGGTCCGTCTCCAACCATCACCACGCTGATCGATCATGAACAAGCGGTCTGTCAGGTGCCGCTGCCGACCTCCGCTTTGCGCATAGGATGAGCTCAAACATGCCGGACAACTAACAATCACCTAATCTTTCACCCGCGGGCATGGTGCCCGCTCACATCAGAAAGGAATGTTCTAATGAGTCAGAACGACACCAGAACCAGTCTGAGCGCCCAAGCGGCGCGGAATCTTGCCACGGCCACCGTCACTGCGGTGCAGAAGACGGAGATCACCCCACGGTGGCTCCACAAACTGTTGCCGTGGGTCGATGTCGATGGCGGCGTGTACCGCCTCAATCGGGTCGCCAAGGCTGAGAAGGGCCAACCGGCCAACGAATTCGGTGAGGTGAAGGTGGAGCTGTTGACGGTCGACAGCGGTGAGCCGAAACTGCCGGCGACATACGTCGATTATGAATTGCAGCCGCGTGAATATCATCTGAGTACCATCCAAACCGTCATCCACACGCACACGCGGGTGACCGACCTGTACAGTAATCGCATCGACCAGCTACGTGAACAGGTGCGTCTGACGGTTGAATCGGTGAAGGAGCGCGAGGAGTGGGAATTGCTGAACCACTCGGAATTCGGATTGTTGAAGGAAGTCGTTCCGCAGCAGCGTATTGAGACCCGTAAGGGGACGCCCACGCCGGATGATCTGGACGAGTTGTTGACGCTGGTCTGGAAGAAGCCGGCCTTCTTTCTCGGCCATCCGAAGGCGATCGCGGCGTTTGGTCGTGAAGCGACCAGGCGAGGAGTCCCGCCTCCGACCGTGAACCTCTTCGGCTCGCCGTTCATCACGTGGCGAGGCATTCCCTTGGTTCCGACCAACAAGTTAGCAGTCGACAAGGAGGGCAAGACCAGCATTCTGTTGCTGCGTGTGGGCGAATCGCAGCAAGGCGTTGTTGGCCTTCAGAAGGCGGGCGTTGCCGGCGAGCTCGAACCAGGCCTCTCCGTCCGGTATATGGGCACGAATGATCATGGGATCGCCTCACACCTCATCACCCGTTATTTCTCCACGGCCGTGCTGACCGATGACGCGATTGCCCGTCTCGACAATGTCTCGACAAAGTTTTATCACGAGTATCACTACCCGAAAGGCTGATCACGATGACTAACGCGCATAATTCGATTACTGATACTCACGATCCATTCGGTACGGCGTTGATCACCCGATTGGCCAATGAGTCGTACAGGGAATCCATCGGCCTGGCTCAATCATCCTCGCCGCTTCAGGGAGCGTCGTCCTCGGCCCCGATCGTGCCAACGGCATTCATAGGAATACCGGATGGATTGTCCGGCATAGCGGGAACGCCCCCGACATTTCCGACCACGCCGGCAGCGTTTTCGGCGGAGAAGCCGGACCATACAACCTTGGCGGGAGGATATCCCTCAGCCACGGCAGCCTACCCGGAATCAGGATGGACCGAGCAGCCGTCTCGTTCAGCTACCGCTCGGTCTGGAGACGACCTTGACTCGGGGGAACATCTGCCGGACTCTCCCGAGGTCTATCCATTCGGTGAGCCTCGGTGCAATGGGAGTTTCAAAGCGACGGATGTCTACGCCCAAACGGTCGGATCTCCCTCGGGGTTCTACTTTCTGCCTGAGCCTGATCAGCGGGGTGGTTTGGTATCAGGGGAATCCTCAGGCACTCAGGCACTGTCGTTAGTAGAGGTCGATGCAATCAGGCGTGACTTTCCCATCTTGCATCAACGAGTGCACGGCCACCCGCTCATCTGGTTCGATAATGCCGCCACAACCCAGAAACCTCGAGATGTCATCGAGGCGACGTCACGTTTCTACAGACAGGACAACTCCAATATTCATCGTGCCGCCCATGCGTTGGCGGCCCGCTCGACCGAGCTCTATGAAAGCGGACGGGAAAAAGTCCGTCAGTTTATCGGAGCTGCTGACAGCAAGGAAATCATTTTTGTCCGCGGAACGACGGAGGCCATTAACCTGGTCGCCCAGACGTATGGGCGTGCCCATATCCACGCGGGGGATGAAATCCTTCTGACGACGATGGAACACCACGCGAACATTGTCCCCTGGCAACTCTTGGCCCAACAGACCGGAGCCGTGCTTCGTATCGCTCCCATCAATGACGACGGTGAATTGATCCTCGACGCCTTCGCCTCCCTTCTCGGTCCTCGTACCAAACTGGTGGCCGTCACACACGTTTCCAATGCTTTGGGCACGATCAATCCGATTGAAACGATCGTAGGACTGGCCCGCGCTCACGGTGCTCGCGTATTAGTGGACGGTGCACAATCGATCCCTCATCTGCCCATCAATGTACAGACTCTCGGTTGTGACTTCTTCGTCTTTTCCGGTCACAAGCTCTTTGGGCCGACGGGCATTGGGGTGCTGTACGGTAAATTGCCGCTGCTTGAGGAGATGCCGCCTTATCAGGGCGGCGGCAACATGATCCGTGATGTCACATTCGAGCACACAACCTATCAGGGAAGTCCCCAAAAGTTTGAGGCGGGCACTCCGGACATCGCCGGTGTCATCGGTCTGGGCGCGGCGGTCGACTACCTCACTCGTATTGGCATGCCCGCGATCGCTGCATACGAACATGAGCTTCTTGAGTATGCGACGCAGGCGCTTGCGTCTGTACGCGGGCTTCGTCCCATTGGAACGGCCGCAACCAAAGCCAGCGTCCTGTCCTTTGTCATGGACGGGATCCCGAATGAGCGAGTGGGACAATACTTGGATCGACACGGCATTGCAGTACGGTCCGGCCACCATTGTGCCCAACCGACCGTGCGTCGGTTCGGACAAGAAGGGACAGTCCGACCCTCGCTGGCGTTCTACAATACCTACGAGGAAATCAACGTGTTGGTCGAGGTGTTGCATAAATTGAGAAGGGCATGATCGATGGACGTCAAGGTAACGACGGGGAAAAAGAGCGGTACTGTGACGTGGAATCTCGATCAGATCGTGAGGGAGCTTCGAGCGTCTCGTGAATTGACACATAACATCAGGCTGCACGGTCTGATTCGGGAATTGCCTTCGAGAAAAGTGCTCCTTGGCATTGTCGAAGGTTTGTGTGGTGCGTTGTTCCCGACACACTACGGGCGGGCCGACCTGAATGAGACGAACGTCGACTACTTCGTCGGCCACACGCTCAATCAGACCCTGCCGCTTCTGCAAGAGCAGGTTCGCCGAGGATTGCAGTTTGGGCATAGCTTGGAAGAACAAGCAGATCAGGCGATTGCCAGCCAGGCGGGGGAATTGACCGCCGCCTTTGCTCGACAGCTCCCGGCTATTCGGGGGCTGTTGTTTACGGATTTGGATGCGGCGTACAGGGGAGACCCGGCGGCAACCAGTGCATCCGAGATTCTACTGTGTTACCCCGGTATGACCGCCATCATCTATTACCGCCTCGCCCATGCGTTGCAGAGGCTCGGGATGCCATTGATTGCTCGCTTGATATCCGATATCGCCCATTCATCGACCGGCATTGATATTCATCCGGCTGCCGAGATCGGGAGCCATTTTTTTATCGATCACGGAACAGGAGTGGTCATCGGTGAGACGGCTCTCATCGGGCAGCGGGTCAGACTCTATCAAGCCGTCACGCTCGGCGCGAAGAAGTTTGAGGAAGGCGACGACGGAGTGTTGATCAAAGGTGAGCCACGCCATCCGATCGTGGAGGATGATGTGGTGATCTATGCCGGTGCAACGATTCTCGGTCGCATCACAATCGGGAAAGGGTCAATCATCGGGGGAAACGTCTGGTTGACACAAAGCGTACCGGCGAGAAGTCATGTCGTTCAGGCACAAATGCGCACATCTGCTACGATTCAGGCCAAGTCGATTGATGAACGAGTGGGCCAGTGGAGCATCTAGAGGCTTGGTAAGCATCGTATGTCGAATTCTCTTCCATCGAGTGTTCCGAATCCGATCGTTCAGGCGTCCGACCCCCACGCACTGGCGCTGTCTGTTCGCGCCAGCTGTCTGGTATTTGAAGATCCGATTTCCAGGGCCTTGCTTGCCCAGGCACAACGTGTCGCGGCCAGCGAGGCCACGGTGCTCATCATCGGCGAGACCGGTACCGGGAAAGAGTTGATTGCCCGCCATATTCATGAACTAAGCACCCGTCATGCAGGTCCATTCGTGGCGTTCAATTGCGCCGCCATCAACGAGTCGCTGATGGAAAGCGAATTGTTCGGCTATGAACGGGGTTCATTTACCGGGGCAGTGGGAGACAAACCAGGATGGTTTGAGGCGGCAAAGGGCGGCAGTTTGTTTTTGGACGAAATCGGAGACCTTCCGCTTCCTCTGCAGGCCAAACTGCTGCGAGTGATTCAAGAGCGAGAAGTCGTACGAATCGGTTCCCGTCGTCCGATTCCCATTGATGCACGACTAATCGCCGCCACCAATGTCAAACTTGACGAGGCCGTCGCCGCCGGACGGTTTCGAGGTGATCTCTATTACCGGTTGAAAGTCGCCACGCTTGATCTTCCGCCGCTGCGAGAGCGTCGGGGCGATATCGTTCCGTTGGTTCAGCATTTCTTGAACATCTATGGGCCAAGGCTCGGGCATGAACATGTGGAAATGGTGCCTGAAACCGTGCGGGCCCTCCTTGCCTATCCTTGGCCGGGCAACATTCGCGAACTCGAAAACACCATCCACCATGCGCTTCTGGTGTGTGCGGGAGGCGGCGTGCGTCCGGAGGATCTTCGGCTGCCGGTATCACGCACGAAGGGCCCCGAGGAATCTCCGACACTACCGCTATCACCACTTGAAGCGGCGCTGGATCAGATTTTTGATGACGGCACGAGTTGGCCAACTCTCTATCGATCGATCGACGAGACGGTTATTCGTAGAGCCTATGCATATTGTGAGCAGAACCAAGTTCGCACGGCTCGGTTGCTCGGCATCAGCCGAAACATTGTACGCGATCGCCTGATTCGGTACGGTGTGCTGGGGCCAGAGAGTACGGGGCGGCGATAGTCGATGACTCACCCCGTCTGATGGGATGACGGAGGGGCGGTGTGGGGTGTGCATATAAGGGCGAGGTTTGATTTCGGTCATGCGGGAGAGCGTTCAACGCTATCGGCCATGATGAGCCAGCCAGGTTGTCAGCCGAGTAGTTGATCGTGGCATTTTTAGGACAGTCCCTCAACCGTCATCGTTCGTTTATAGGAGGATGCCATGTTCGGGCCGATCACTATCCCCTACGGGGCCAAGATGCTGTTCAACACCGTGACGCTCAAACCCGGCGTCACCTTTGAGGATGTAGAAGTGGCAGTCGGGGAGCTCTGCAGTGTCGTCAAGGATACCTATGGCGGCGACAAAGGAGGGTTTATAGCAGGGCAGGTGTTCAAGTTCTCCGGCCTCGTATCAGACGAGGGTTCCCTCAATGAGTCCAGGAAGCATGAGGAGCATTATGCCATTGTGACGTATTGGCGTTCATTTGAGGAGCACGAGAAATCTCACGCCGACCAAATCTTTAGAAATACATTCAGCAAATTAACTGCCATGTGCTCAGATACCAAGGAACTCGGGTATGACCTGCTCTGGCAGGGCGAAGCGAAGAACTACTAACCAGTTCCCTTTCGTGCCGGTCCCTCATGTGAAAAAGTGCCTTGTACAAGCCTAGAGTGGGCGATACTCGATTCGGTTCATGGGCGTAATCCGCTGGTTGAACAATGCTACCCGTGCTACCAGGTGTTGTGTGCCGCCGTTGAACAGCTTGGAGTCTATGCCTTCTCACGTACCGCAGGCCGTCTAAAGATGCCTCTTTCTTGATTCGTCATTCCGCACTGAGAAGCACGGACAAGTTTAGGATTGTCGTCGGCACAACAATCAGTTTATGAACATCGCCGTTTTTGCTGGAACACTCAAGTCAATATTCAGCTAGGCGTTCAACATTCTCAGACTCTCTTTATTATGGTCGGCTCTCATCTCAGCAGACTGGTCACAAAGTCCATCTCGCTCGTTCGTCAGTTGTGTATTCTGCGTTGTTTCCCATAGGCTGCGAATGAACATTGCGGCCTCGCCCAAGTGTAATAGGTGGGAGGGAGGAGCTTGGTACATCGACTTGGTCTGTCTCTTCCTCTGGCCCGAATGGAACGCGCCGCTTCTCTTTGGTCTGCCAGCCTCGATACACAAGCTCGTCGGTATCGAGATCGTACTCCGGTATTTCGTGGCTTCCCCACCGCTGCACGAAGTAGTGATAATAGAATGTGTACAGGCCGTGATCATTCGAGTTGTGCTTGAGCACATACTCCGGCATTGTCCGGATGTTCAAATCCGGATGGTAATGTTGCAACCAAAGATAATCTCCCAGGATGACCAGTTTGACGAGCGGCGGGTCGGAATAAAACTTAAGCCTGACGGATTTCCCAATCGCCCGTAGCCGTTTCAGTAGTTCAATACTCTGCTGAACTTCTTGTTGAAATAGTTCTACCGTGTAGTCCGGATCGGCGATCGCAGAAATCCTGGCTCGGGCTACCGGGCTATACGGATTCACCAACAAGATCTTGGCTCCCGTGCAGCGTTCCAAGACCGACGCGAGATCTCCCACCTGATCGCTCAATGTTCCATACCCGCTCGATCCGATCGCCATGACGGTTCGCCCCGCCCCTTGAGTCTGCTTAAGTTGCTGAATCGTTTTTCGGGCACATGGCGCATGGCTTGGATAATACGACACCAGGCCGGCGTCGACAGCCATCTTGGCCAGCGCTCTGTCACCAAAGGCAAGACGGAGGGCATTCACGAAGATGATGAGGAGGCTTGCCACGATCGCTTCTAAAATCAGCAGGGATGTTTTGTCGTTTTCAACTCGTGCCCAATACGCGAGAAACGTGTGTGCTATCGCCGGCAGGGAGAAAGCAATGCTGGCACTCAGGAGCAGCACCGCAAGGTGATATCCAAGTTGGCCAAGGCCGTTCATGATGGCTCGTATGCGCGCGAAGGTCTTGACGAACACGAATTCTCTTGTCGCTGATTGGGTCACAAATAGTCTCTTGAAAGGGCTAAGGACCGCCATCGGCGATTTTCTCCGATTAGTGAGCATGGCCTATGGGTTGTGTCACGCCTTGCAGGACGGTATGCGGCCCCATGACATCACGGCGTATTGCAGCAGGATGACCATCGAGAGTTCGACCGAGAAATCTCCGAAGAGGAGAGCGGGACGTGACCAAGGTCGCGCGCCAACTGCTGGCCTTGCCGGCTGAGGGCATAGCGCACCAGTTCCGATTCGCCTTGGCCGGGAAATGAATTCGGAGGTGTAGCGACATAGAGATAAAGGTGCCGTTGGCTTACACGGACGTCTAGCCCCACAGTCTCCAGCGGTTGTTCGATATTCGGGCCACTCCGCACTAGGGTGTTCGGCGTCGGTATTGTTTCCATTTTTACCTTGTAAAACAAATTGGTAACAGAGGCCATCTCACGATCCACACTGCTCCGTGTGGCACCTGTTACTGGAACTTCGATCGGTTCGTATCCATAGTGCAAGACAAATTCTGCGATATCGGATCGAGTGAAAGCACGGCACATAGCAACGACCTGCGTCCTGCCATTGAGAAACATGCCAAGACCGGCATTGGCGCTGGTCGGTATTACTGCAACTTTCAGATTTGAATGCTGAATAATTAAGTCGTTTGCCCAGGCCTGCACCAATAGCTGTGTCCCTTCAGTGGCAGCAATCGTAATCGTCCCTGAGATGGGATTGCGGGACAGGTAGGGCGGAATATTGGAATCGACTCTCTGATACCCTTGCCCCCAATTTGAAGGAGGAATTGACACCTGCACAGTTGCCGCAATTAGAGAGAACGTAAACACCACCCGAGAGAATTTCATCTTGGCTCTCCTTTCCGGGACCTAACTGCACAAACCGTTAATGCATGACCTGCCATGGTCGTGCCGTTGATCTCACGGTATGATCTTTCATGCACGCCCACTCGAATATATTTATGGGAAGGGATGCAATCGTCCAGCTTACGTCACCGATATGTCCAACGTTCGAATGCAAAACTGTTTAGCGCAGAGCATTGAATGCATTCACGGACCTCTCATCGTGTCAACTGGGATACTGTCCCGTGTGTCGTCTCCTCGCTGAGACAAGCTCCCCGCGGCTTTACCCATCTCCCATACATACTACGATGGCGGACAGGGAGTCGGTGGTTTCCTGGTTAAGCAAGGGGCAGCCATGAAAACGCTTAGATGCGTCGGCCTCTGACGTCTACGAGACGGTATGAGCTGAGACAGAGATGGTGAGAAGCGGGACGGGGCGTGAGAATCAGCATAGGAGTAGATTAGTCCGCGCATACGATGATGCAATATGTGAACGTGCAATGAAACTGAGAAGATCATTGTGATACAGGGAAAGCAGAAACCATGCCAGAGGCATTTGGCTAGAATAAAGCCCTTCAATTGCTCCGCTGTTGAGTACGCAGCAGAGAATGCGTGGCGACAGTTGAATGATCAGCACGGCTACCATTATTCGCGTTGCCGCTCTTGGGGGTGTTGAATTGGGTGAGTACCTCCGATGCCTATCAGCTGATCATCCAACAGTGTGGATGCAGCTGCTTCTGAATAGGTAGCAGAGCAGGTTTCGTTTCTTGCGAGCGCTGTTCATTTTCAAGGATTACGTATGCTTTCTTCCCGTTCCGCGACGGCATACTTTCTGCAGTGCTTGGGTTTCACTGGAGGGAGGAAAGACCATGCCGGACTATACGAAGCGTTGGATCGAGTTGAGACGACGAGAGCGGCACGCGAATGGAAATTGGAGCTGCCACTATGTCATTTTTGAGTTTGGAGCCAGAGCATGGAGATGCAAGAAAGGGTGTGCCGACGGCATCTACAGAACCCCTGAAGAGGCCGAAGCTGCCGCACTGACACAGGCGCAACGGCTCATTGATTCGCTTCAATCTGCTGTCTCGGTTTCATAGAACGTGAGGTCTACTAGAATGTCCACACAGGTGACTGCTCTACCAGACCGGTTTTGCACCTGGTGCAAGGTGCCTATGAGAAAGCGGCTGGTGGGCGACGAGGCCTATGTCCACTATATCTGTCCAAAGTGCCTGTTTCAGCACACGTGCCGATGGTCTCATAGTCCGGGTAAACAGCTTTCGTCCTGAACCATGGGTGTTGGGCATAGGTGTGCAACCTACAATCGCCTCTACCGACAGTAGCTGTTCCATCCGTGTCCATGAGCTGCGCAGTGATGATCGTGTTATGAGAGCCACGATTACCTGTCCTATCGCTTCTTGAGGATCGGCCTACTTGCCGGCCGATACCGCTGAATCCGTCCCAGCTGAAGATGGAGGTTTTGAGTGGATATCACCACTGCGTGATGAACAAGAGGTCCACACACCATAGCCCAGCAGAGCCAGGAACAGGCCGCCACAAAACCCGCGCCAGAATCCCGTGAGCGCCTCATTCCAATCCACGCTACGTTCCTCTTTTGTTCCTGCAGCAACGTATAGTTCAGGTGGCTTGTTTGCCCTACGATTTCCGTTTTCTCACGAACGCCCGATAGGCGGGCTGGTAGTTGATAGTGTCATCTTCAACTCCCACAAATTCATGCCCGGTTGTTTCACACCAGGCCGGCATGTCCTTCTTGATACCCTCGTCGCTTGAAAGGACTTCAAGGACCTCTCCAACCGTCAACTCTCTAATTTTCTTTGACGTGTTGATGATCGGTATCGGGCAGAACAGCCCCAGTGTGTCAAGTGTGACATCCGCTTTTGGCATCAGAATCTCCTCTGTCGCATCCACTCTATTGTGAATGGCAATCTGGCTTCATTCAGACCAGAACTTCGTACCGGCAGCGCCAGATCTATCCAATCAAATCAGATAAACAAATTGACATTCCCCTGTCTGGCTTCGGCCAAATAGGTGCTGACTCCGGCCAACTGATCGACCCCGTCGATGAGAGTCTCTTTTGAGATGCCCATCAGCCCCATCGTGGTTGTACACGCGATCAGCTGCACGCCAAGATCCTGGGCAGTACGAAGAAGCTCCGGAACCCCTGGCATCCGGTTTTGTTTCATCACGGTATGGATCATTGAGGTGCCAAGTCCTCCGAAATGAAACCGAGAAAGTGGCAACCGTTCTGCCCCGCCTTTGTTCAATAGGCCGAACATGCGGCGGAGCCAGTCCCGAGCGGAACTCCCTGCACCTGTCCGGCGGATTGCGTTGAGGCCCCAGAAGGTAAAAAATATCGTGACGCGCATTCCCATCGCGGCAGCTCCAGTGGCGATAATGAATGCGGCCATCGCTCTGTCAAGCTCACCGCTGAGGAGCACAATTGTCACCTTCTCCGGCTTGGTCTCTTGAAGTGCAGCCAGCGTCTTGGATGGAGCCACGGCGGTGGTCATGATGGCACCGACGTCGATGAGAGAACATCGTTCATTGAACATGGCATGTGCCATATGTGAAGCACCAAGATCCGTGTCATTGTCGTAGTGCCTCCCGGATAAATGGTGTGACTCCTCTCTGCAGAAACAAGCATGGAGTACCAAGCAGTATCGATGCCATGGATGATTGGGAGCGCTTTCAGTCACTCACGCTGTCTCGGGAACTGTGAACTGTTGATGATCCAACAGCCAGTGCTGGGGGTCTGTTGATAAAGCAGCAGCGTGATGTCTGTAGGTACCGCCTTGAGTTCTGGTCTACGTGTGGTTGCAGCATGTGTCCATCAATTGATCTCGCGGAACCCAGGAGGGCTCCAAGGCTCCGCGAGAATGGCGGGTGGTGGGCATGGCACCCGCACAGGTTTTGGGCTAGAGAAACACGAACATAGAGAAGGCACTTATGTGAGTGGCCGGTCCTGGATACTCGGTACAAGCATGGTTGGCTGTGCCGAGCCAAAGAGCCCATGGTCTGATACTCGGGTGTCCACGTGCACGACTCTCGGCCGTGTAATCCGTTCCGCTATGTCTCTCCGGTCATCGTTTGCCGAATAGGGAGTGATGTTCCACAACAAGATGCTTACCGTAATGATTCCAAGAATAATAAGGATCTCCATACATTCTCCTTCTGCTGGACAACACATATTCAGTGCGTGTCAGGGTACTTCCGACAACGATGATGCCAGTACTGACAGTGTTTGTTGCAACATCGTTCGGCGGTAAATTCAGAGCGAAACAGCGCTCTCGGACGACTTATCGGCGTGGACTTCAGTTGTCTCCTCATTCTCATGCTCATAGTAGAATTTGTGAACATATAGACCGTCCAACATCCAGTGAGTCGATCTCAACCATGATTCAGGATTTGCATCACATGGCCAACAAAAAATTCGAACAATTCGACAAATTCTTCGAACTCTCCCATGGAGTCTCTTGCAGATCGTGCTGCTTCTTTATGATTGTTGGCACATTGTGTCCCACCCTCTCTTGATGAACTCGCAGAGCCTCGGTGAGGACACTCATGCCTTGCTCAGTTATGCTGTGAAGGAGATGGAATCGCAGTGATCCCTTTGGATCAATCACAAACGTCCGGCTATGTCCTGCCATTTCCCTCGTCCGATCGCCGTAAAGCCTCTCCAATCGACGTAGTGGATCGCACACGATGGTGTAGTATGCCTGCTCCTGGATTAATGGCTTTCTCCAATCCAGAACCGTGGCTTCTGTTGGAGCAAGAAGCAGGGTAATTTCACGCTGGGCAAGTTCCTTTCCATGTCGATTCCAAAGTTGGACGTCGACGTGTTCCAGACCTGTCACGAAGCTTAGGACAAGCCACCGACCCAGGAACGTATCAGGATGAACGTAAGACACTTTATCGGCGACAATGACCGGAAGTTGGAATGTCAACGCCTTCTGACCGATGCGGCGCAAAAAAGTTCTGCTCCTGAAAGCCGCCATATTAACGCGCTCTTTCCTGTGAACGGGCCTAGAATGGTGTTGGTTGGTACTATGATCCCGGTATGACCCAGACCAGATACTCTCGATTGTGATGTGGTCCCATTCCAATTTTTCCTGAACGACTCAGGCGATCAATTGCAAATAGTAGTTGTGCACTTCCAATATGGACGAGGTCGCTCTCGAGCTGATCCAGCGTCCGTGCGCCTTGCTGTTCCAAAATTTGCAGCACGTCCGTTTCCACCCTGAAACCTTCCAGCTTGTCACTGTTATGAGCAACGGTTTGCAAAGTCATGGTTGCCTCCATAGATAGGTACGATTAAGCTGAGGCCACTGGCTGTCTAGTAGGGTCTTTGTGCACAAGATTTCCTATCGCTGGTTGACGATCCCTCTGCCGGATCCATGCTGCAGATATTATGCCGCGGCATTAGTGGAGGAATCGCTGCTCAGTCCGCTCTGCACTGCTATCCGTGCAGCAGAAACTGCTGGGGGGTTGTTGATCAAGAAACACGGCCAAGTCGTTTCAGAATTGGAGTCCTTTCCTGGGGAGTAGCCAGCGCCTACAGATGCACGCTGGCTCTCGTACGAGGGTGTGTCTGAAGGACAAGAGCGCCTCTTGAGGCATCCACTCTCTCTGTTGTTTCCCTACGGATCGTGCGTTGACAGCGTGCTCGATGAATGACTCCGCGAGCCAGAGCCCATTGTCACGCTTCTTTCCTCTGCCACCTCCGGTGTGAGATAGTCTTCACCATTTAGAAACCACGTATGATGGTGGTCCCGATATCGGGATCAGTCCAATCCGTGACGCAGGAGCGAATGTGATGGACCGTTCAAACGAACATGGCTTCCCTCAGCCGAGTAGGGCTGGCAGTTTGAGGGAGACTCTCGTCTGCGAACTAGAAACCAACATGAAGAAGTTCTGAATTGTCTAATTGAAGCCGTTCGATAGTGAGGAGGATCATGAAACGATCGTATCTTATTGTTCTTGGAGTGTTCGCACTCTTCACCACTGCGCAACTTGCTGTTGCCGGTGAAACCATTCGTGTCGGCCATTTCCCGAACGTGACCCATGTGCAAGGTCTGGTTGCGCATCATCTCTCACGAACAGGGCATGGATGGTTCGAGGAGCGGCTGGGTAAAGACGTGAAGGTTGAGTGGTATGTCTACAATGCCGGCCCGAGTGCCATTGAGGCGATCCTGGCTGGTTCGGTTGATCTGACCTATGTGGGGCCGAATCCCGCATTGAACGCCTACGCGAAATCGAACGGAGAGGAGATTCGACTCCTTGCCGGTGCTGCGGCGGGAGGCGCGGCGTTGGTGGTCCAGGCGGATTCCCAACTCAAACAGCCGACAGATTTCCGTGGGAAAACCATCGCGACTCCACAGCTCGGCAATACCCAAGATATTGCCTGCCGCGCCTGGCTGGCCAACGGTGGATTGAAGATCACCCAAACCGGCGGGGAGGCCTTCATCGTTCCGACGCCGAATCCTGATCAAATCTCGTTGTTCCAACAGCGAAAGCTTGATGCGGTCTGGACGGTCGAGCCCTGGGTGTCCCGTCTTGAACGGGAAGCCGGAGGCAAGGTACTGCTCGAACAATCGAAGGACAGCGTCACGGTGCTTGTGTCAGGGGTGAAATTCGTGAAGGGGAAGTCTGAATTGACGAAAAAGTTTGTCCAGGCTCACCGTGAACTCACGGACTGGATCCTCGCGCATCCCGAGGAGGCGAAGAAGATGGTTCTGGAAGAGTTGTCGGTGGAAACACAAGCCAAAGTTTCCGCGGAGTTGATTGCTCAGGCATGGAAACGGATCATGTTGCGCCCGGACGTGTCGATCGAGGAGTTTCAGCAGTTCGTGAGCAACGCGCAGCGTGCGGGGTTCATGCGCACAACGCCGGATTTGGCGCGACTCATTGAAAGGCTTCCGTGAGATGGAGAGTCAGGTTTCTGCTACGGATACTGTTCCAACGAAGCTGGTGCTGGAACATGTCTCGAAGTGGTTTCGGACCAGCTCACTGCATGTTCAGGCGCTTGACGATGTGACCCTTCGCATTGCCGAAGGAGAGTTCGTCTGTCTAGTCGGTCCGAGCGGATGCGGCAAATCGACCTTATTGAACCTGATCGCGGGCCTCGACCGGGCGGATCGTGGGACTGTGCAAGCCGATGGCCAGACGATCAGCGGGCCTGGACCACATCGATTGATGATGTTTCAGGAGGCGGCGCTGTTTCCCTGGCTCACGGTGCTGGGAAATGTCCTGTTCGGTCTGAAACTCGTCAAAGGGCTCAGTGCGTCGGAGCGTCGGGAAAAGGCCGAATACTTTTTGGAACTCGTGGGTCTGAAGCGCTTCATGCATTCCAACGTGCATGAGCTTTCAGGTGGTATGAGGCAGCGTGTGGCGCTCGCTCGATCGCTGGCGCCGAATCCCAGTGTGCTGTTGATGGATGAGCCGTTTGGCGCGCTGGACGCACTGACGAGGGAACAGCTCTATGGTGATATCCAGCGCATCTGGAGCCAACACCGGAAGACGATTGTCTTCGTGACACATAACGTGCGTGAAGCCGTTTGTCTGGGCGATCGAGTCATCCTGTTTTCACCCAATCCCGGGCGAATCAGAGAAGAATTCTCCATCCCACTCCCTCGCCCGCGTGATATCAACAGCGTGGATCTTGCTCGGTACTCCACGGAAATCACCCGTGTGCTGAAGGGCTACGTTCAAAATGAGGTTGCCGGATGATTGCTCGTTGGGCCATCGCGTCGCTCTTTTTTGCTTGTTTGATCGGTCTCTGGCAGCTCGCCGTCAACGCCCAGATCTGGTCACCGCTGCTCCTGCCGTCTCCGTCCAATGTCTTCATCTACCTCTGGTCCGCTCTAGAAGATGGCACTCTGTGGGAGGCCACACTCGTGACGGTGCAGCGCCTTCTCATCGGATATGGGTTGGGCATTCTGATCGGCCTCCCATTAGGTCTTCTGACTGCGTCCTTCAGATGGTCTCAAGACACGATCGGCGTGCTTGCCTTGGGTCTTCAGACGCTTCCGAGTGTCTGCTGGGTTCCCCTGGCGCTGCTTTGGTTCGGGCAAACGGAATCTGCCATGCTGTTTGTCGTGGTGATGGGAACCTTGTGGTCGCTGATCATTGCCACGGATACCGGTGTGCGGACGATTCCCCCAATCTACAGCCGCGCAGCCCGTAGCATGGGGTCATCAGGCTTCCATACTTGGACTCACGTGATTCTCCCGGCGGCTCTTCCTTTTCTCTTGAGCGGCATGAAGCAGGGCTGGGCCTTTGCCTGGCGATCATTGATGGCGGCGGAAATCTACGTGACGATTCTGACGGGATTCGGCCTCGGGCATCTGTTACATTACGGGCGAGAGCTGAGTGCGATGGATCAGGTAATCGGGGTCATGCTGGTCATCGTCATGATCGGACTCGCAGTGGACAAAACGCTCTTCGCTCCGGTTGAACGATTTCTGCATCGCCGGTGGGGAACTGCGCGTGGGTAGATGACATCGCTGATGATGTTACTCAGAAAAGGCTGGATCCTTGACGCTGTGCTCTGGCTTGTGCTGATCTTCTGTGTGCTCCCTGCACAGGCAGAGAGCGGGTCTGTAGCGAATACATCACTCGACGACATTCCTGCCTCGCTCCTTCTCTATGTCTCGGACTACGTCTCCTTTGTCGGACAAGACAGTCAGGGGAACGTGACGTTCGCGATCGATAACAGTCGCGGGCGAGATGGGGAGGCCTATCAAGCGCAACACTTTCTCGTCTTGCACGATGAGAAAACCGGATGGGTGAGGCTTGACGGCAACAGCCGCTATGAGAATGCCGGGAAGGAGCTGAAGACGATCCCCGATTCGCCTTCCTTCCACTTTCAGGGCAGTCCTAAAACAGGCATGATCATTGTCGGTGAGAGCAATCGTCTTACATTGACGATCGATCCGATTCCACTGCGAACGAGCCGGCAGGATCATGGTGCGGTCATGTGGATGGGTTCAGCCCCTGCTGCCCTGACCTGGCGAGATCGAGTCTTTTCCGGGCGGGTTGTCTATGAGCACCTCCTGATGCCGGACTTCAACCGTCTCACGCGCACCTACTGGGACCTCTGGAGCGGATACCAAGGATTCTATCTGAAAGTCGGTACAGATGGTGATGTGTATGTCCACTGGCAGCAGAGTGAGCGACTTGTGCCGTTAATGGGCGTCCTAGATGGATGGACGGCGTTCAGCGGTGTGACCGGGTCGATGAAGGATCTGAACATTGAGGTGGTCGACCATGGACTGGCGCGCGGGTTTTTCCGTTGGCCGACCGCTTGGCGTGTCACGTGGACGGGGCCACAGGGGGCGGCTGTCCTGACTCTCAGGCAGGTATCGAGGACCGGTATCTGGAGCTGGGCGATCGGTGGTTTCTCGATGGTCGTGGTCGAAGGCGAGTTGGAGTATGGAGGGAAGAAACTTCCGGTGTATGGGCTTGCGGAACTGATCGTCTAACTGCTTTTGTCGGTATGGGGAGACCGCCTAATCAATCCTGGTGCGACTGGTCTGTAGAGGGGCGAGCTGAAATCCGATGTGTGAGTCCGCGAACGATCAGTAATACCACAAGGGTCGGTAGCCAAATCCACGTGATTTCGCTGGCCAGAATCCGCAGCGCATCGGTGCTGAAGAAGTTGCCGATGCCGATCGGAGAGACAGCGACCGGTCGAAATGGAAAGAAATATCGAGTGAGATCAAACGGAGAGAAGAAGGCGATGCCAAGCCCTCCGTCCGTCAGCGCGTCGAGGACGCCATGTGATGCGGTGCAGAGAAAGAGATACAGCCCGATTCCTGCTTTTGTTGCCGATGACTCCTGCCGATAGCCAAGAGCCACAAGCACGGCGCTAAGTAGGCCGGCAAAGAAGAGAGAGTGGGTCATGCCGCGATGACCCCAGAGGTCCCCGTACTGAATGCCGAAAGCAAATCCGATCACGTCGAGATCCGGCGCAATCGAACAGATTGCACCGGTCAAGAAGAGGGGCCGCTTCATCGCCCGATGTGGTATGGCTTTGCCGAGTGCGAGGGCGACGAATGCGTGAGAGAAGGCTGAAGCCATCTTCTGCTTATAGACGGAACGTCATTGGCCGTTCTCAAAGCCTAGCTGTCGCCATGCCTCGTAGACAATGACCGCGACTGCGTTCGAAAGATTGAGGCTACGACTCTCTGGGCGCATCGGGACACGGATGCGTCGTTCCACGGGAAATGATTCAAGGAGTGTGGATGGGAGTCCGCGTGTTTCCGGACCGAACAGAAACACGTTGTCTTTGGTGTAGTCGACCTGGTCATAGCGCCTGGTTCCCCTTGTGGAGACCGCGAACAGGCGGCGATCCTTGAAGCACTCCGCACATTCAGCCCAGTCGTTGTAGGTGCTGATCGTGGCAAACTCATGATAGTCCAGCCCGGCCCGCACGAGTTGTTTATCATCCATGGAAAAACCAAGCGGCTTCACGAGATGAAGCCGGACGCCGGTATTGGCGCACAGGCGGATGATATTGCCGGTGTTCGGTGGAATTTCCGGTTGATAGAGGATGACATCGAACATTGCGGAGATAGTGTAGCACGGTGCCCACGCTCGGCACGACGATCGGGGCGACACAGGCATTGCTTAGTTTGCTGGGCAGGCGGGACTGTACCCGAGCGGATTGAGGCTCTGCCACTTCCACGTATCGGCGCACATGTCAGCGAGACTTCGCTTTGCTTGCCAGCCGAGAAGGGAAGCCGCCTGGTTGGGATCGGCGTAACAGGCTGCGACATCACCGGGTCGGCGAGGCGCGAGCTTGTACGGCACTGGCTTGCCGCTGGCTTGCTCGAAGGCCTGCACTATTTCCAGCACACTGTATCCTGTTCCGGTTCCAAGGTTGACCGTGAGGCAGTCCGTCTGGCGCGTCGCCCGCTCAAGCGCCTCCAGTGCTTTGAGGTGCCCGATGGCGAGGTCCACAACGTGGATGTAATCGCGCACGCCGGTCCCATCTTTCGTGGGGTAGTCGTTCCCAAATACGTTTAGGTGCGGGCGGCGGCCGACTGCCACCTGGGCCACGAACGGCATGAGGTTATTCGGCGGGCCTTGCGGATCCTCACCGATGAGTCCACTCTTGTGCGCGCCGACCGGATTGAAGTATCGGAGAATGCCGATACGCCATGAGGTGTCGCCGCGTTGCACATCACGCAGGATGTGCTCCACCGTCAGTTTCGTTTGCCCGTAGGGATTGGTTGCTGACAGCGGATGGTCTTCTGTCAACGGCAGCTGTTGCGGATTGCCGTATACCGTGGCGGAAGAACTGAACACCAGCGTCTTAACTCCGCAGATGCCCATCGCTTCCAACAGGCGCAGAGACCCGACAACGTTATTGTCGTAATAGGACAGTGGCTGCTGGACGGACTCACCGACGGCTTTGAGTCCTGCAAAATGAATTACCGCGTGGGCACCGCTTTCTCGGAGGGCTGTCACCAATGCCGCTTGATCGCGGATGTCGCCGCGGATGATGCGAAGCTGCTTTCCCGTAATCCGCTGTACCCGCTCGAGGGATTCAGGATGGCTGTTGCAGAAATTATCGAAAACGGTCACGTCCTGTCCTGCCTGAAGCAGTTCGACGCAGGTGTGAGAACCAATATAGCCGGCACCGCCTGTCACTAAAATCACGGCGTATCTCCAGTGGAATTATCGTCGAGGATTTGGCTTGCGCTAGACTAACGAGATCATGAAGGGAGGTCAAGGAATGGAACGTAAAGAAAGATGTCTCTCGTGCCGCCGTGCATCATTCGTCGAGCAGGCAACCAAGTGATCATATTGGGAGTAGTTGTGTATTGAAACGAATCCAACTCTTGAATCTGCGTCCCGCTCGTTTCATACTTCCACCCCATGACTATTCCATTGGCCGATCCATCCAGGCCTCTTCAGAATCTTGAAACCGATGTGGCCTTACGGGCGATTCTCGAAGGTACTGCAACGGAAACTGGACAACAGTTTTTCACCGCACTGGTCGAGAACCTGGCCAAAGCTCTCGGCACGCACGGAGCCTGGGTCACGGAATACTTCCCCGATAGACGTCGTCTGCGGGCCTTGGCGTTCTGGATGGATGGCCAGTGGGTCAGAGACTATGAGGTGGATATCGCAGGAACTCCCTGTGAGCGCGTGATCGACACAGCCCAATTGGTGCATTTTCCTGACCGGATTCTTGAGATTTATCCCCAGGAGGAGGAACTGAGAACAGCCGGGGCCGTCAGCTATATGGGTGTGCCGCTTCAAGACACAGACGGTCAGGTACTTGGGCACATGGCGGTGATCGATCGGAGGCCGATTCCAGAAGCACCACGAATTCATGCAATTTTTCAGATCTTTGCGGCTCGCGCGACGGCGGAATTGCGGCGGATGCGTGCGGAAGCCGAGGTCCGAGCGCGGGAGGAGAAGGTTGGCCGCCTGCTAGGGAGTGCGATGGACGCGATTATCGAGTTAGATGATCGGCTCCAGATTACCCGCGTCAATCCCGCCGCGGAGAAAACGTTCTCCTGTCGGGCAGACAACATGATCAATCAAAGCTTTTCCCGATTTGTGGGCAGCGAGGACATGGCTCGGTTGGAAACGCTGATTGCCGAACTGGACGGACGTCCGGAAGGGCAGCAATCACTGTGGATTCCCCGCGGGCTCACCGCTCGTTGCCCGGGGGGTGAATCATTCCCCGCCGAGGCGACCCTGTCGCGGTTTGAACTGCATCGGAAGAAATTTACCACGCTGATCCTGCGCAACGTCCATGATCGAGTGGAAGCTGAGGAGAAAATCCAGTCGCTGACGGTAGAAACCGAATTGCTCCGCGAGGAATTGCAGGCCTTGCATCCAAACGGGACGCTGGTTGGCGAGAGCCAGGCTCTTCAACAGGTACTTCGCGACATCTCCCAAGTGGCAGCGACGAACACGACGGTTCTTATCCTGGGTGAAACCGGAACCGGCAAGGAACTGGTTGCGCGGGCTATTCATGCCGCCAGTCGCCGGCATGAACGGCCGTTGGTCGTCGTCAATTGTGCTGCCATCCCGGCGACATTGATCGAGAGCGAATTCTTTGGCCACGAGTCAGGCGCCTTTACAGGGGCTACCAAGAAGCGCGACGGCCGGTTTGCGTTGGCCGACAACGGGAGCATCTTTCTGGACGAAGTCGGTGAATTGCCGCTTGAGCTACAGGCGAAGCTGCTGCGGGTGCTCCAAGATGGAGAATTCGATCCCGTCGGCAGTTCGAGGACCAAGAAAGTCGACGTGCGGGTGCTGGCCGCGACTAATCGGGATCTTGCCGCATCGGCCAAGCACGGCACTTTCCGCGAAGACCTGTATTATCGGCTCAATGTATTTCCAATCAGCCTGCCTCCTCTCCGTGAGCGGGGCAACGATGTGGTGCGTCTGGCCTCTGTCTTTGCCCAACGATTCGCGACGAAGATGGGACGGACCCTTGCGCCGTTGTCTGCCAGTGATGCCCGTCGGCTTCAAACCTATCATTGGCCGGGGAACGTGCGGGAGCTCCAAAACGTGATCGAGCGAGCGGTCATCACGGCGGAAGCCGGCAAGCTCAACCTCGATCGAGCTTTACCAGAGATGCCCTTCTCTCAGGGAGTGGCGGTGAACAGACCAGCATCTCTTCATGGCGCTATTCTTTCAGCCAAGGAACTCGAGGAACTAGAACGAGCCAATATCTTGAGAGCGCTTGAAACCACCAAGTGGAAAGTGTCCGGTGAACAGGGCGCAGCATCATTGCTCGGAATCAATGCCTCGACACTCTCATCGCGCATGAAAGCGTTGAAGATTCAGAAACCCCGTTAAACGCATATTTGTTCTCGACTCGTCACATCTCTTTTATCTCACCCCCTTGTGGTTGTCTTCAGACAGACTTGCGACATTTCACAAATCCTCTCACGAGATTTCAAGAGTTGTGAAATCTCGTGAGCTGCTCGATTTGTCTTGTTCGCTCCAATCTGCCTGATATTCCATCGGTTTGTCGAAGTTGCCACCCTGGCATCAATGCTGCTCTAGCGGCATAGCAGCACAGTGAGACGCATCAGGAGAAGGATGATGACGATGGCGACAACACGAGAACTTGGTTGGTGGTACTGGTTCATGACGGTGGGATTACTTGCAAGCAGTCTCATGGGATGGTGGATGGGATTGTATCTGGCAATGGCATTGTGTGCCGTTCAGATTGGCCATGTGACCTGGCTGACGCGAGACGTCACGTCGTTTCCCGTGCAGGTACGGGTTGCTTATCTGGGGTTGTTGCTTGCCGGATTGTGGGGACCACTCCAATGGATTCACTGGGTCCAACTCGTAGGCACCGGTGCTAGAGTTGCGATCGGGTACTGCTTTCTGGCTCGCGTATTGTCCTTGGCATTCTGGAACCGCCAACAGTCGCTCTCGTGGGAACTTCTTGTGCGCACATTCTTTTCACCGCAGTCCAGGGAGCCATCGTGTGGCCAGGTGTTTCAACAATTCCAGCTTGAACGGGGTCAGGGATGAACTGGGAGTCAATCTGCCGGAATGCCGACCGGCTTTTCTTTCGGCAACAGCTCAATAATCACTATCAGCGAGAAGGAGGGATTCGTATGTCACAAGCAACAATGAGTGGACTGGTCAATGGGGTTGATGTGGAACGGTTGGGGCAGACGGTTCAGGCGGTCCAGCAGCACCCAAGCTTGGGAGCCTCACAGTTCCGGGCCGTCAATAGATGGGTCAGCGGCGGACACAATCGATCAACGATCAAGGGGTTCTATGGCGCAGGTCAGGAGGATGTGACGAGGACCAAGCCATTTGTCCTGGATGCCGATGAGCCGCAGGTACTGCTCGGGAAAGATCAGGCTCCAAACCCGGCGGAGTTCGTCATTCATGCACTGGCAGCTTGCTTGACGACCTCGCTGGTCTACCATGCTGCGGCCCGTGGCATTCAGATCGAGTCGGTCGAATCAAAGCTGGAGGGCGATCTGGATTTGCAGGGCTTTCTTGGGCTCTCGGATCATGTTCGACCTGGATATCAACAGATCCGAGCCAGCTTCACCATCAAGTCCAATGCGACTGCAGCAGAACTGGAGAAACTTATGAAATTTTCTCCGATCTACGACACCCTAGCGAATCCGGTGCCGGTCTCGATTCAGATCAATAAGGGCTAGGCCTATGCCTGGGTGGGTGTGTCCCACCCAGGCCTTTTGACTGAGTCGTGTCTCATGGCGATATTTCTGGCGAGATGCGAAGCAGTTGAGAGGCAGACATGTCTCTCCCAATCAACACAAATTCCCCTAGTGGCATGGAGAGAGCCCAAGATCGAGAAGGTGGCCATCCCGCAGGTCATTGGGTTGCAATATGTGCATACTGAAGGATGCGACCCATTGCGCTCCTGATGAATATCCCGGATCATGGACATAGGCCAGATTCGCAGCGTACATGGCCGGACACCCTACGTGACTGCCATGCGACCGTCAGGAGTTGAGGGGGCAGCGTTCATTTATCCAGCGTCTGGCTTCTTGCTATAGTAGAGATTGACCGGATGCTCGCCAATTGATTGAAGTCAACCATGCGATCTGGTGTGTCGACTGTGAAGAATCAGTTACTGTTCCAACTGACGACAGTCCTTCTCTGCCTCTTGCTTGGCCTTGTCCAGGCGACGGGTGCTGAAGATTCGTCCGTCCGTTCTGTAGAAAAGACAGTGGAGCAGGCCAAGGCGGCCTGGGAGAGTGGGGCAGTGGCGTCCGCGCTGGACTTGCTCGACCAAGGAATTCATGACCATCCACAAGCGCTCGCTCTCCATCAATTGCGCGGTGATATGCTCTCGACGTTTCGTGACCCAAAGGAAGCGATTCAAGTCTACGATCAAGTCCTTGCGGTGGATCCTGCTGCGCTGGACGTCCGCTGGGCGAAGTGGGCGGTGTTGGTTCGGTGGGGACAGGAAGCGGAGGCGATTGCTGAGCTTCGCTCCATCGCGCAGGTTGACGCCAAGAATCCACTGGCCCACTGGCGGCTGGCGCAGGAGCTCCGCAAGATCGATCGCTTGGAGGAATCGCTGGAATCCTATAAACGGGCGGTGGAACTAAAGCCGGAGTTCCTGGGCTGGCGCCTTGCTTTGGCTCGTGCCCGCTTCGATGTGCTGGATTATCAAGGTGCGGATGCCGATCTTCAGTATGTGCTGGAACATGCTCCGCCTGGTTCTTCTCTTGAGGTGCCGGCCAAGAATCAACTCGCACAACTGTATGAGTCGATGGAGCGAGGGCGACGATTCAGTCCCACGTTGACGCCTGCGGCTACTGCGACTCAACTGAAGGAATGGGCCGTAATTCGATCGGATGCCTGGAACTTGTTTGAGGCTGGTCGGTATCAGGAAGCCGAGCCAATATATCAGAAGCTCCTGGCACTCAACCCCGGTGATCCCATTGCTACCCATCAGTTGGGCCTGACGTTGATGCAGCTAGACCGCTGCGAAGAGGCCATCGCCGTATTCGGCAATATTTCGAATCTCAATCCAAGCGAGGAAGATTTCGCCGATACGACATACCGGATGGGACAGTGCTACGTGAAGTTGCAACGGTGGGACGATGCCTTCATCCATTTTCAACTGCTGTATGACGCAGCCGTGGAGTTTGAACAGGTGAATAAAGATGTCCCGTTTCCAGCCGGCACTCGCGTGCTGGCGAAGGACAAAATCGCTCGTTGGCTCGACAAGGTGAAGCCTCATGTTCCTGAGCTGGTAAAGTTGAAGGAGGAAGAGGACAAGAGGGTGAAGGACTCAGGAACCCAGGCAGCTGGGCTTTCGGAAGAGGCCCTCTATGCGAAGGCTATTGAAAAAATCAAATCTCAGAAAACGTTGGAGACGGGAGTGGCGATTGCCGGGCGGGACGCCGATTTCAGCTGGTTTCGGTTCGTGATTCCGGCGACCAAAGTCGTGCGCGATGATTTCCCAACCGGGGCTCACGAGTTCATCCCGTTGAACCCAGGCGACACATTTTCTACTACTCAACCAGAAATCCACTTGGTATTTCGGCTGGTATCCGATTCATTCGATGCCGTGGCGCTGACCGCACGATGTTCTGTCGAAACTCGTGACATGACCGAAGATCCACAGACGATGGTCCAGGATCGCGTCATGACGACCTCAAATGATCGCTCCGGCTACTTTCTCCTCACCCCTCCGAAAACCGGCTGGTCCCCAGGCCTCTACCGCTGCGGTCTCTTTGCGGGAGAGCAACCCTCCGCCTATTCTTATGTGGATGAAGTGAGGTTCCGGGTCATTGATCCCAGCCGGTCTTGATGACTCGTTTAGCCCGGCCTCATGAGAAGAACCTTGGATTTGTGCAATCAGGTTGGTATCAATCGCCTTACTACTTCCCCGACCCAAAGAGTTGGGTAAGGAGCTGATCACGACTGATTTGGAAATGAGTTGCCACATCGCCAAGGATCGATGAGAGCGTTCCCATACGGAGGGGTGAATGTTGTGGGATTGTTATGTGGTGCTCGCCATTCTGAAGCGTGGTGAGACGGAGATGGCTACCGGTCTGGCGAGTAATGGAATAACCGAGTTGGCGAAGTGCTTGGGCAAGATCGTTCCCCGACAGATCACGAGGTAGTCTCATACTGCGATGACTTCTTCGCGAACATGATGGAGGCGAACGACTTTTGGACCCTTTCCTTCCTCAAAGTGACAGCGGACTGCGTCCCTGACCTTCTCAGGCAGTTCAGTCAGAGTGTCGGCTTCGGTAAAGATTGATTGACCGAGTGCGCGCGCAACAAAGCCGCCCTCGGGAGCTTCTTCGACAATGAAGATCAATTCATTCATCACTAATCCTCACAAGGGATGATCGTGCACATCGTAGCCCCGTGTCATCAGGTTGTCCAGCCCTGCTGGATTACGAGCGGCCTACTGGCCAATCAGGTTCTTACTGAGTTGAGTACATTGCTGTTGACCACCGAACAGGGTACAAGAATATCCTCGTGGGTTTCATCATCGGTATGTACGGCCTCGACCATCTGGACTCACCGTGGTTTCAGGCCGCATTGGGGTTGCTCGTGACCGGGATATTGGCCCAAGGCTATGCGCTCTACCGCTCGATCAAACGGATGCGGCAACTGAATTCCTGATCAGGATTCCTACGTCTCGCGTAACCTGCCCTGATACTACTCCCACCCCTCACGGGCTAGCTTGTGATTGACGTTGGCATAAAAGACTCTAGCAGTCTGCTGAAAAACCCTCCGTTCATCCTTCGAGAGCCTCAGGACGAACGGAGTGGTTATTGAAAGTACTGAGGTTTTCCGTTTGTGCTGAGCCTGTCGAAGCACACAAACCGAGTTTTTCAGCAGACTGCTAGTACCTTTTGATCCCCACAGTACAAGGTGCAAGACGGGACGGTTTGTTTTACATTATGGGGCGTCGCCTTCCGCCTCAGATCTGTAGTGACTTGAACCTTTTTTCATCTCCTTCTACAATTCTCCACCACCCTGATGAAGATGCTCGATACACCGGCTTGGTTGATGCTCCTCGGCGCTTTGCTCAGTACGGCCGGAGCTATATTAGCATCGCAAAGGCAAGCGGTTTCTGAAGAGGAGCTGAGAAAGAAAAGCGAAGAGATTGCCGAACTCAACAAGCAAATCGCGGCGTCACTCACAGGAGCAGACAGCTTCGCGTATGTCGTTCTGGCTCCTTTTCACGCGAATGACCCAAGCCAAGCGAACTTCACGGTCATTCATGTGGGGAAATATCCGCTTTATGATGTGGGTATACGCATTGCGGATCTCGACCAAATCGAGAACAAGGAACGAACAGGCCATCTGATCACCCTCAACTCGTATGCCAATTTAAACGTTGGCAACCTATCCCCAAACCAGGCACGGGTACTTGATGCACAAGTACGGATCAGCAACAACTCTCTTCGGTTGAACATCTTCCTTTTTGCTCGAAACGGTAGCTTTTCAGAATTGCTCCGAGTTCAACGGATTGACGGCAAATTGAAAATCGCTTTGAAGGTAACACGCGACGCCATGGGAAGCGAGAAACCAGAAGTCTTGTTAGAAAAGATCGACCACGGCTATCCAGTGGGAGCAGACGGTAAAGTGAAGTGGGAATGATTGCCTTTGACAAAATCCTTGAAATGACATCGCTTCCCATTTCCTGCTCACTTCAAACACGTGTGAAGGCCACTGACCCACTCGCAGAATACAGATCAACGAAACTTTTGAACTTCTCCCACTGTGTCTCACTCTTGAGATATATCCTGACGAGCTTCGACAAGGTCGGACCACTGTCAACCTTCAAGCCCACTTCAAGAACCCCGTAGAGAATGGAGTCTTGCACGCGTAGTGACTTGCTGCTTGGTGCATCTTACGGCTTCAACAAGGTGGCGCAAGGGCTGATCGGTGAAGGATGCAAAGACTTGAGTCTTGCAACCACTGAACAGAAGGGATCTTACCGTGCCTCTCCCTAATGCTGTAGGAACTTTCAGTGCCTGGAGATGGCTGAGATTGTCTGATCAGAGAGTAGGTGGAGATTTGTCGAAGGTGTTGAAGGAACTTGGCGGCGAGACCACCCTGTCCTCAATGTGGATCTGTTCGTGAATCTCAGGGTTTCTTTGCTACCACCTTGCCGTTTTCCCACACGTAGATCGGTGTCCCATACATCCTGGCGGTTTTGCGAGCTGCTTTGGCCGCTCGGCGAAGTGCACGGCCAACCGCCTCTGAAAAGGCTTTTGTTTCTTTCTTCCTAGTTGCGTTCCTCATGGACCTTCCTCCACCAGTCGCGGAGTATCGCCTGAGTTTTCATAGACCGACCAGGTGTCGGCTAATGGGCGATAGAGGGTATGGAAATTTTCAGAACTCCGATGAAAACGCCTTATGATATCGACGCGGGGCACATTATGTCCACCTTGTTCAACCCTTGTAGCGACGCGTTGTAGCGCAAGCTTTGATGATGACAGTGAAAGAAAGACGATTCGGATCATATACCCTGTCGCCTTCCAGCTCTGCAATAGATGCAGGTAGGTTCTTCCACTCAGAGTGCTTTCGAATGCAAAATGCTTCCGAGCGCTGGCCAAGCGAGTGAGTTCTTTGAGGACAAGGCGACCGGCTTGTCGTGCGGCCAGTTCTGGTCGAAGAGGCGAAAGCCCACCGGCGATAAGGTCAGCATTCACGAAATGGATGACCCCAACCTCGCGAAGCAGAAATTCTCTGGCGAACGTGGTCTTCCCCGAGCCGTTTGGTCCGGCGATAACAATGCAACGAGGATGTCGAGCTGGTCGGTCGTTCACTCTATCGATTAGCTAGCCACAGGTTGCTGATAATCCACTTCGATCGTGAAGCCGAGATCTTCAATCATGCCCCAGACTTCGGGTGCCGGTGCCCCAGGCGTCGTCAAGTAGCCGTTCACAAAAACGGAGTCAGCCGGATAGAGAGCCAATGGTTGGAGAGATCGAAGGTTATGTTCGCGGCCACCGGCGATGCGGATTTCTGTGCGAGGATGCAGGAACCGGAAGAGGCAGAGCACTTTCAAACAGCGTTGAGGTGTGAGGTTGTCGACCTGTTCGAATGGGGTGCCGGAGACTGGGGTGAGCATGTTCAAGGGAATAGAGTCGGGCTTGACGTCTTGCAGGGCCGTGGCCAGTTCGATCAGGTCTTCGTCTGACTCACCCATGCCAACGATGCCTCCGGAGCAAATTTCTAGCCCTGCCGCACGCGCGTTCTTGATTGTCGCCAGCCGGTCTTGAAAGGTATGGGTCGTGCAGATGGATGCGTGGAAGGCTTCGCTGGTGTTCAAATTGTGATTCACGCGGTCAACACCAGCGGCCTTGAGCCGTTTCGCTTGGGATTCACTCATCAAGCCGAGCGAACAGCAGATTTGAATCGGAACTTCCTGCTTGATGGAACGGACCGCTCCGGCGATTTCGTCGATCTCTCGATCTAACGGGCTCCGCCCGCTGATGACGATGCAATAGCGTTGAGCCTTGGAAGCGGCAGCTTGTTTGGCACCTTCCATCATCTGTTTCTGTGGAAGCAGACCGTACCGTTCAATCGGCGCCGTTGAGATCGATGATTGTGAACAGTAATGGCAGTCTTCCTGACAGGCCCCGCTCTTGGCGTTCTGCAGCATTTGGAGGCGAACTGTCCGACCGAAGTACTTGGATCGAACCTGAAAGGCCGCGTGTAACAGCGCAAGTAGCTCATCGTTTGATGTATTCAACACGGAGTGGCATTCTTCTCTGGTCAGAGGTTCGTCATGGAGTGCTTTTTCAGCTAGAGCTACATACTCGGTCATCTGAGTCGCCTTTTGTGAAAGATTCATGGTGGATGTTCGTCGTGTCGGATGCGCCCAAGAAGTCTCGGGTTTTAAGTTTCACGTCCCTTCAGTGCGAAGGGCCTTTTGCACAAAACCAGAAACAGAAAAATTGCAAACGAGCGTCGCTTCACGAGGAACGACTGTCGAGGGGGAAAGCTACACGGTTTCAAACGGAGAAGCAATGCCTCGATAGGGGACTAACTGGCCGGGGGACGGTTCTTTCTCCGAGGTGGTGGAAACCTGACTGGTTTCGATCCAGGGGAGGGCCGTGAGTGTATTCCACTTGGCACAGCGGCGGCACCGACCTGTCCATTCGACGGATTCTTGTTGGCATTGGGTACAGATATAGGGCACCACCACACGTTTCTTGAAACTCAGCGCTTTTTTGAGCGACGTGATGGCCTCTTCGAACTGTTGTTTCCGCAGGTACAGATTGGCCATGATCTTATGGTAGTCCAACAGATGATCTTGCGGACCTTCGATCGTTGAGAGGAGGTCAAATGCTTCATCCACCATTTCGAGCCGGTAATAGAGTTTGCCCAGGTAGAACTGGAGCACGGGATTCTGCGGATCTTGCTGCAACGCGTCCTGATAGACCCTGATGATTTCGCTGGGTTCGCCTTGATCCAGAAACAGTTCCTCCAGCCGATGGAGAATGATGACGCTTCGTGTGCGTGCGTAGACTTTCTTTAGAATTTCAACGGCATCTTTTGTCTTTCCTTCATGAAGCAGAATTTCTCCGATGCCGATGTAGGCGGGGAGGAACGCACGGTCTTTCTTAATGGCGCCGCGGAAGTATCGTCGGGCCTTATCAGGGTGGCCGCGTTCGAGCAGCTGGCGCCCCACCTCATACATACATCCGAGGAGCAGTGCGGCCTCGGCCTGCTTTTCCGGGGCGGGGAGGTTGGCTTTGAGCAGACGGTGCTGGATTTCGAGCGCCTCATTCCATCGCTCCAGGCGGATGTTGAGGTCCCGTTTCCGGATCAAGGCCGTGAGGTTATCAGGTTCGATCTTGAGGATTTGCTGCAGCGCTTGCAGCGCTTCTTCATACCGCTTGGCTCCTTCGAGATCTTTTTCCAGCTCAAGCAGTACCTCGATGTTGCGATCGTCCACCCGCTGGGCATGTTGATGGAGTCGGATGGCCTCGGGAAAGTTCTGTTCCGAACGGTAGATATTCCCCAGCCAGAGCAGTGAATCGACTCGTGTCGGGTCGATCGCGAGCGCTTTCTCCAACAGCGTAATGGCTTCCGACGTGCGTTTCGACATGAACGCATGGGTTCCATCTCGGTGAAGCGTATCGACCTTTTCTTTGCGGCGTACGAGACGTTGACTACGCCAATTGAGGATCAGGTGGGCTGTCTGTTGCAACCCGACGACGAATGTCGCGAGGACGGCTCCGCCGGCCATCGAAATCAAGACCAGCGTGACCGGGCTGAGATCGAACTCCACGCCGGGACTGGTATGGATGACGACGGTACCCGGGTTCAGCTCGCGGAAGTAGCTATACACAAACACGCCGGCACTGATGAGAAAAATGGTGATCAGCAGTTTAAACATCGCTTAAACCATCTTCTACGAACGTGTTTTTCTGGTCAGCCGTTCCTTTGCCCCTGGAGTCGGTGTCGCGTCTTTGTCTGGAATAGGAATGAGCCGTGCGTCACTCCACAGACGCTCAAGTGCATAATGCGATCGGGCATCTTGTCGAAACACATGGGCAACCACATCGCCAAAATCGATGAGGACCCACTGGCCTGAGGCTGTTCCTTCAAGACTCAGAGGCCGTTGGTTCACACGAGACAGCGCGTCGACGATCGAATCAGCGACTGCACGCGTCTGCCGATCGGATTCGGCAGAACCCAGGACCAGGTAGTCAGCGATTGAAGTCAGCGGGGCGACATGGAGGACTTGAACATCAAGGGCCTTCTTGTCGAGCATCGCCTTGGCGACGGCGAGGGCTGTGGCCTTAGATGTGCGTGCGATTAGAGTCCTCCTAAATAAAGGCTAGTCTGAAGTATATAAGATTCTACCGGGGGGGGCAACATATTTGCCAGCGGGAGACCGCATTTCACCCTCCTCCTGATCTCCGAGGCAGAGATGAGACAGGGAGGAAGCGATAAACAGGTGAGACCGGATGCACCAGGGACGGCGATCTCCATCTGGTCTAAGGTACCGTGATCTAATTGCCGCAGGGCCTGTACATCCAGGTTGGACAGTAGGGGCATCTTGCTGAGGGATTGGAATGAGTGTCCCGGACGGGTGACGACCACAAAATGACAGAGCCGTAAAAGTTCTTCAGGGGCTCTCCAGGTAGAGAACTCAAGAAAGGCATCTAAGCCAATGATAAAGAATAGGTTCCATGATGGACCATATTGGGATCGGACTTCATGGACGGTGTCGATCGAGTACGACCTACCACCTCGATTGATCTCAATGGCGGATACTTCAAAGAAAGGGGTGTCAGCAATGGCTAGCTCGACCATTTTCAGGCGAGTCTGTGCAGGGGCCAGTGATCCGCTCTGCTTGTGGGGTGGGTCTCCGGTTGGAATAAAGAGGACTCGAGAGAGTTGCAGACGTTCATACACGTGATGGGCGATCGCGAGATGGCCGTTGTGAATGGGATTGAAGCTGCCACCGAGAAGGCCGAGACGGTTACCATTCAAGCGTAAGGGGTGAGGGGTGAGGGGTGACTGCTGAGAATTTGAAACATTCATAACTCAGGACTGAGGACTCAGCGTTAGCAGTTTGCTGGAAAAATCGGTTTCGGCTTCGCACGCCGTTGTACGATGAGAGAAAGAACCGTGGCACGCAACACCCCAGAATGCTCAACAAGGCCGTCCAGCAAGGCCGCAGCGAACGAAGGGGCGAGGCGTACGCTTCGGTACGTTGAGCGTCTGAGTGAGGCGAGAACGCCGCTGGAGGACTTTTTCAGCATTCTGCTAGAGGATGACAAGATTGTCGCGGTGAATGACTTCCTCATATTCTTGGGGACCGAACTGTTCCTGAATGACGGTTGTCTTGAGGCCTTTCATCCGGGCTAAGAGCTCCGATGACACGTTTACCAGGCCTTTGGCAAACTCCTTTCCCTCTGGATCGAAGCAGCTCACCGGATCGCCTGCTTCGAATGGTCCGATGACCTCACGAATACCGGAGGCGAGCAGGCTTTTCCCCCGTTGAGCGAGCGCATCGACGGCCCCTTGGTCGAGGTGAATCTGCCCACGCGGGCGAAGCGTGAACGCGATCCAATGTTTTCGGCTGTTCAGGCGACGTTCCCTGGCCAGAAACAGACTTCCGCCGGTTCCTGTGGTCAGGGCTGAGGCGAGGAGCCCGGCTCGTTCTCCATTGAGAATCAATGTAGAGACTCCGTATTGGCCGACCTTCTTGGCCGCCCGGAGCTTGGTGGCCATGCCCCCTGTGCCTTCGAAGGTACTGGACACGCCGGCCAATCGCTCAATGTCGTCGGTGATAGCCGGGATGAATGGAATCAGGGTCGCTGAAGGATTCTTCCGAGGATCTTCCGTATAGAGTCCATCGACATCGGACAAAATTACCAAGAGGTCCGCATCTGCTAAGTGAGCCACTTCGCTGGCCAGGGTATCGTTGTCACCGACTCTGATCTCATCCACGGCGACCGTATCGTTTTCATTGATAATCGGGATGATACCAAAATCAATCAGAGTGGAAAGGGTATGACGTGCGTTGAGGAAGCGGCGACGGTCTTCAAGATCCTGGTGAGTGAGGAGAATCTGTGCAACCTGGATCGAGAGACGCTCGAAGGCCTTTTCATACGCCCACATCAGGCGACTTTGCCCAACGGCTGCCGCGGCTTGCTTGACCGGAAGGTTTTTCGGGTATTCTTTCAGCTGCAGTTTTTTGATGCCGGAGACGATGGCGCCGGAGGAGACGATCAGGATCTCTCGTCCCTGCTTCTTGAGCGTCGCGATCTCGTCGGCCAACCGCTCAATTCTATCCGGGCGTAGCCCTTCCGCGCGTGATGCGATCAGGCTACTGCCGATTTTGATGACGATCCGCGTGGCCTGCGTTAGGACTGTGTCTCGCATGGCAGCATCCGTAACAGATCGACCTGTTTCCCGACATAGCGGATCAACTGGTCCAGCCCCGTATTTGTGGCGGCTGAGATCGGGAAGCAAGGATATCCCCGGTCCCGGCAATAGGCTTGAATCTGTTCCAGCCGTTCACCGGCCCCAACGACATCAATTTTGGTTGGGACGACGGCAAAGGGGCGGGCGGTCAGCCCCTGGTCATAGGCGGCCAGTTCTTGCCGGAGGGTCTCAAAGCTGTGTCGTGGATCGTCGGTGGCCCATTCTGAGATATCGATCAAGTGGAGTAAAAACGCGGTCCGCTCGATATGGCGAAGAAACTGTACGCCCAGACCTTTTCCTTCATGCGCTCCTTCGATCAAGCCAGGGATATCGGCTACCACGAAGCTGCGGTCGGATCCCCATCGGACGACGCCAAGATTAGGAATCAACGTGGTGAAGGGGTAGTCGGCAATTTTCGGACGGGCCGCCGAAATGGCAGAGATGAGGGTCGACTTTCCTGCGTTGGGAAATCCGACAAGACCGACATCGGCCAGTAACTTGAGTTCGAGTCGTAATGTCCGCTCTTCACCGGGGCTCCCTGGTGTGCACTTGGTTGGTACACGATTGACGGAAGTGGCGAAGTTGCTGTTGCCCTTTCCGCCGCGCCCGCCTTGGGCGATCACGGCTGTTTGACCGTCCTCGGTGAAATCCGCGAGGATGTCTTTTGACTCGTCGTCGTAGACGATGGTTCCGACGGGTACTCCGATCGTAACGTCGTCACCTGACCGTCCGGTACAGTTGGAACCACCGCCGTGTTTTCCGTCTTGCGCCTCGTAGTGGTTTTGATAGCGGAGGTCGAGCAGGGTTGTCAGCCGATGCGAGGCCGTCATGATGACGTCGCCGCCATGACCGCCGTCACCGCCATCCGGACCCCCACGAGGGACAAACATCTCTCTTCGAAAGCTGCAGATGCCGTTTCCGCCTCGACCAGCTCGTACTGTCACGCGTACTTCGTCGACAAACATGGAGTGTTAGTTTCCTACAGCTGAACCAAAGTGAAGAGACGGAAAAGTATACCCGACCATGAGGCGAAGAAGCAGGGAGAATCTATGTCTACCCTGCTTGGGAAGGAGAGAGTAGAAAGGGAAGGCTAGGCTTTAGCGGAGCTCGGATACACACTGACTCTTCGTCTGCCGCGTCCACCTTCAAACTTGACTACGCCGGTTGTTTTAGCAAACAGGGTATGGTCCCTTCCTAGATCCACATTGAAGCCAGGAAAGAACTTGGTCCCACGCTGGCGGACGATAATGCTCCCAGCTGTGACCGTCTGACCACCATACGCCTTCACTCCCAAGTACTGGGGGTTACTGTCACGACCGTTACGTGATGATCCGCCACCTTTGTTTGTTGCCATGGTCTATCCTTCCTACTCGAATTTATGCCGTTGCAATACCGGTAATCAGGAGCTTGGTGAATCCTTGCCGGTGCCCACGAGTACGTCGGTAGTTCTTGCGGCGTTTCTTCTTGAAGACGGTAATCGATCGAGTCCGTCCTTGGCGCACAATTTCAGCTGTGACTTTGGCTCCCGGCACAAGAGGTTGCCCGATGAGGAATGTAGTGTCACTGTGCACCAGACGGACCTGATCGAGGTCCACGTGTGCACCGACATCGCCAGGCAGGCTTTCAACTTGAATCGTCGCTCCTGCTTCTACCCGATACTGCTTACCACCTGTCTCAACAATCGCGTACATATCTCTTCTCCAGTCGTGAGGAACGGTTCATTTAACATGTGAGCGCAAGAAGTGTCAAGCCATCGGGAGCGCCGCGCTTGAATTGGTGATCATTCATCGCCCCCTCTTTCGTGGGCTAGGATCACCTCCAAGCCACCACGTATTCTTGCGCCACACTGCGTCGCCGTCGTTGATCTGGTGGTGATCGTCATTCCATTCCACGTGAGTGATGAAAACATGGCGCATACCGGCAAGTTTGTGATTCGTACCTATCACCGGATTCCCGTTCGGTGTGAAGCCTACTACATGGGTGGTGACTTCCTCGGAAAGGGGACCGTCATGAATCTCTGTCGAAACGGGTTCCGTGTGCTCGGGGATCATCAAGTCGTACCGGGAATGGAGCTCATTGTGCGTCTCTCTCTCCCGGATAAGGATGGGCCGGTGGAAATCCAACGTGTCGTGGTTCGGTGGGTTCGCGGCCTGCTGTTCGGAGCCAAAATCATGACAATGAGTCCGGATGGAGAAGATCGAGTCGCTACGTTTCTGAGTGCTCGCCTTCGCGCCTATTGTGCCTCGTCCTAAGCATTGACTTCATGACCACATACTCCCTCGCCCCGGTCGAACCCCGGTTGCTTGACCCGAGGCCGGCTGCACGCTATAGTCCCTCACTCGAATCAAAGCAATATCCTCACGATCCGTCGCTGGAGCGCGCACCCATTATGTTGGAGCCGGTTGAAAAAATCTGGATGGACGGGAAGTTCGTGCCTTGGGGAGAGGCGAACGTCCATGTCCTGACCCACTCGTTACACTATGGCCTGGCGGCGTTTGAAGGCGTGCGCTGTTACAAAGGTAAGTCAGGATCCGCTATCTTTCGACTGCAGGAACATGTCGATCGATT
>DIHK01000018.1:0-212116 GCA_002420115.1 Nitrospira sp. UBA5698 | reverse complement strand
GAGGCCATCGTGGAAACGGTTCGTGTGAATCGACTGGATGCCTGTTACATCCGCCCCTTAGTTTTCATCGGGTATGGGGCGATGGGGGTGCATCCGGGGGACAACCCGATTCGGGTGGCCATCGCTGCGTGGAAGTGGGGGGCCTATTTGGGAGATGAGGCCCTTGCCAATGGGATGCGCGCTTGCGTGTCTTCTTTTACGCGACACCATGTGAATGTGTCCATGACCAGAGGGAAGATCTCCGGCTATTACGTGAACTCTATTCTTGCGAAACGGCAAGCGAAGGCTGATGGATACGACGAGGCGATTCTTCTCGATCCGGAGGGCTATGTCGCCGAAGGAACTGGGGAGAATGTGTTCATCATCCGCCGCGGTGTTCTCAAGACGACGCCGTTGACCTCAGTGCTGGAAGGAATCACGAGAAATTCCGTCATCCAATTGGCGCAAGAGCGGAACATCACAGTCATCGAAGAACGGTTTACGCGTGATGAAATGTATATTGCCGATGAAGTGTTTGTGACAGGGACGGCGGCTGAACTGACTCCGGTCAGGGAGATTGACAATCGCCGTATTGGTACCGGGACACCCGGGCCGATTACGCGCACGCTCCAAGACACCTTCTTCTCGATCGTGCGTGGTGAGGACTCCTCGCACCAATCCTGGCTAACTAAGATCTAGACATCGTCGCGGCTTGTAGCCATAGCTGCGGGTGAGGAGCGTTCGCTCCTCACCGGTAACTATAAGTTCGTCCGATGACTAAAGTCGTTTCTGTGATTGATTAGTGGCCAGTTGATGGAGAATCAGCTGGGGAAGAGTGGGACTCACCAGATGGCTGCGCAGGTGGTGCGGCCGGAGCAGTTGTCGGCTCGCTCTTGTGGTCAAGATCAATGACTGTCGAGGAGACATTTCGTTGTTTTGCCAAAATGGCCAGGCTGAGTGACGTCACCATAAAAATGGCAGCAACGAACACGGTCAGCTTACTCAGAAAGTTAGCCGGCCCACGGCTTCCGAACACCGTCTGGCTGGACCCACCAAAGGCGGCCCCGATCTCCGCCCCTTTCCCAGACTGGAGGAGAATCGCTCCGATCATAAGAAAACAGATGAACACGTGGACGACCACGATTAGCGTGTATAACATGAACGTTCAGACTCCGATTGATCGAGTAGTAGAAGCAAGACTGATGATTGTAGCAAAGGAGCTCACCTCTAGACAAGCGCCTCCGATCAGTGCGCCATCCACCTGCTCCGACGACAAGAGTGAGGCGATATTCTGTGTGGTCACGCTGCCACCATACAGAATCCTCGTCCGTTCAGCGATGACGGGAGAGGCGGTGGCGGAAAGAACAGCTCGGATTGTCTGATGCGCTGCAACGGCTTGCTCAGTGGTTGCCGATCGGCCGGTACCGATCGCCCATATCGGTTCATAAGCGACCGTGAGACTTTCCAGGGTCTCGGTGGAAAATCCAGCCAAGCTCTCGTGGAGCTGCTGAGCGAGCACGTCGTCGGTTGAGCCGGCTTCTCGCTGCTCGAGTGACTCACCGATGCAGAGGATCGGGCGGATCCCATGTGCAAAGGCTGCCTGAAGTTTTTTGCGAATCCCGTCACCCCGTTCACCAAAGAGCGTGCGCCGTTCAGAATGGCCAAGAATCACGTGGCGACAACCGAGGTCCTTCAACATGGGGGCGGAGATCTCTCCGGTGTAGGCTCCTTTTGGTTCCCAAAACAGATTTTGCGCCCCGAGCTGGATGAAAGATTCTGAGCCTAAGACCCTCCCGACCGATTCCAATGCCGTAAACGGAGGAGCAACAACCAGTTCTACATCTGAGGGAACCTTCGAAAGGTGCTGCCTTAGTTCATCGACAAACGTGGCCGCTTCGGATGCGGTCTTGTTCATCTTCCAATTGCCAACAATGAGCCGTGTACGCACAGAATGTCCTGAGAGTGAGATTGTCCTGAGAACCCGTCGTCAGTTCTGACGATCAGGCAATGCCGCAAGGCCTGGTAATGTTTTGCCTTCAAGCAGTTCCAGCGCTGCGCCACCACCGGTCGAGATAAATGACATATTCTCTGACACGCCGGCTCGATGAACAGCGAGGGCTGTTTCACCGCCACCGACGATCGTCAGGGCGTACGCATCGGCGATGGCGTGGGCCATGGCTAAGGTCCCCCTCGCATAGGCGTCGATTTCAAAGACACCCATTGGTCCGTTCCATAGAATTGTCTTGGCGTTCTGGACCGCCTCATTGAAGAGTTTGACGGAGGCCGGGCCGATATCGAGGGCATACCACCCTTTCGGAATCTCCTGGACGGGGACAATCTTGGTTTCTGCACCGACCTCTCGGCTGGCCGCGACTACACAGTCGACGGGGAGATAAAACTTGACCCCACGCGAGAGGGCATGGTCTTCGATGCCTCGCGCAAAATCCAGCATGTCCATTTCGCAGAGCGAGTTACCGATCTCCATGCCTTTGGCCTTCAAGAAGGTAAACGCCATGCCGCCACCGATGATGACCTTGTCGACTTTCTTGCCGAGATTCTCAATGACTCCGATTTTCCCGGACACTTTGGCTCCACCGAGAATAGCGGCAAACGGTCGTACGGGATTGGCGACGGCTCCCTCAAGGTACTCGATCTCCTTCTTGAGCAGCGCTCCTGCCGCGGCATCTTTAATGTATTTTGTAATACCGACCGTTGAGGCATGGGCGCGGTGCGCGGCTCCAAAGGCGTCGTTGATAAACACGTCTCCCAGCGAGGCCAGGGCCTTTGCGAAGCCATCGTCGTTTTTCTCTTCGCCGGTATGAAACCGGAGATTTTCGAGTAAGAGCACATCCCCGTCCTTCATCTTGGCGACCAGCTTCTCGACGGCCGGTCCTATGCAATCCGGAGCGAAGAGGACTTCTTTCCCGAGCAATCGCCCCAACCGTTTGGCGACAGGGGCGAGGCTGTATTTCGGTTCGAACGTTCCCTTCGGTCTGCCGAGGTGTGAACAGAGAATGACTTTGGCGCCCTCATCAACGACGCGATTGATCGTGGGCAACGTCGAACGAATGCGGGTGTCGTCGGTAATCTGCAACGACTCGTCTAGGGGGACGTTGAAATCCGCTCGAATAATGACCCGTTTGCCACGAAGTTGCACATCATCGATCGTCTTTTTGTGCAAGTTCACGGAAAGCTCCTTGGTATAGGTTCACTCAATAGTCAAACAATCGGGACGAGATGAGCGATGGAGCCGGCTCGACCATCCCGGAGGCAGTCAGTTACTTCGTCGTTGATTTTCCAGCCAGGACCTTGACGAGGTCACGAACGCGGCAGGAATAGCCCCATTCGTTGTCGTACCAGGCCGTGACCTTGACCAGGCGCTTGTCCACGACATTGGTCAATGGGGCATCGACGGTTGCAGAATGAGAATCACCTTTTTGGTCGATTGAGACGATCGGATCTTCTGAATACTTGAGAATTCCCTTGAGGGGCCCATCTGCGGCTTTCTTGAATGCGGCATTCACAGCGGCGATGTCGCAATCCTTTTCAGTTTCTACCGTCAGGTCGACCAACGATACATTTGGAGTCGGGACTCGAATGGCCAGCCCATCCAACTTGCCCTTCAGTTCCGGGATGACAAGGTGAAGCGCTTTAGCGGCTCCGGTGCTGGTTGGGATCATCGACATCCCTGCTGCACGGGCTCGGCGCAAATCTTTATGGGGTAGATCTAAGAGTTGCTGATCGTTGGTATAGGAATGGATGGTGGTCATAATACCATGCTTGATACCGAACGTTTCCAGCAAGACCTTGGCGACCGGTGCCAAGCAGTTCGTCGTGCAAGAGGCATTTGAGACAATGTGATGCGACCGAGGGTCGAATTTGTCGTCGTTCACACCGAGGACGATTGTGACGTCGGGGTCTTTGGATGGTGCGGAGATAATGACATGCCTAGCGCCCGCCGATAGATGTTTCCCCGCAGCATCCCGGTCGGTAAAGCGACCGGTCGATTCGATCACGACGTCGACGTTCAACGACTTCCAGGGTAGTTCCTTGGGATCCTTGACGGCGAGCACTTTAATAGGCTTTCCGTCCACGAGAATTTGGTCGTCCTGGGCCGTGACCTCGGCCGGCAGGGTGCCGTGCACGGAGTCATACTTGAGCAGATACGCGAGCGTTTTTGCGTCGGTCAGGTCATTGATCGCAACGATTTCGAGGTCTTTGTCGCCCATCGACGCGCGAAATACGTTGCGTCCGATACGTCCAAATCCATTGATTCCGATCCGAATGGCCATGGTGCATTCCTCTACAGGCAAATGTGTTGATTGAGAACAGACAGGTGGTACAGCACAAAGCCGGATAGTATCGATGCCTTCTGCTAGTTGTCAAGATGGAAGGATGGGGTGTGTCGTGCAAAAATGATGTAACAATATGCGGGCTTCGGAGCCTTTTGCAGCTCCAGGAGTTGCTTCCAGTTCTTCAGGAAGGCTAGAGTTCTCAGGTCTCTCGAACTGTGAGGGTGTCAGACTGATGAGCCAAACATTATTCGATCAAGCCACGCAGGCGTTGGAGTGGCCACGTGTGCTCGAGTTTCTCTCCCTCCAGGCGCAGTCGGCGATCGGGCGCGCTCGATGCCAATCACTCTCATTGGCCAGCGAACTGACGGATGCTCATCACCGCCAAGAAGAGACCAGTGAAATGGTGGCGTGGCTCGAAGGGAGCAATCCGGTCCCGGCGTTAGGCTTTCCCGATATTCGTGAGCCAGTCAATCGGGCATCCAAAGGTGGCGTGCTGGAGGCCGGTGAGTTGCGGGACTGTGCCATCGTGCTGGCCATGATCGCTGAGCTGGAACGCTACGCAGAATCTCACAAAGGCGAGACTCAACGGCTGGCACAGGTCTTGGAGCCGCTTCGTGCCACGAAGGCTCTGCAAGGAGTCTTGCGTGTAATTGAGGCAGCTATCCAGCCGGATGGAGCCATGAAAGAGACGGCCTCTCCGGAGTTGCGGCGTCTGACGCATCACGCGCAGGGATTGAAGCAGGAGATGCGTGGCCATCTCGATCGGATTCTCCAGTCGCGGCGATATGAAGAGGTGTTACAAGAGTCGTATTTTGCTCAGCGGGAAGGACGCTATGTCGTACCGGTCAAGGCGGATATGAGAGGGCGAATTCCAGGGATCGTTCATGATGTGTCCGCGAGCGGAGCAACTGTTTTTCTGGAGCCACGAGAGTTGGTCGAATTGAACAATTCGATCAAGGTAGCGGATTTGGAGATCGAGCGGGAGGTGCAGCGGATCTTACGGGAGCTGAGCGTTGTCGTCGCCTCTAACGTGGATATGATCAATCAGGGGATCGAGGTGCTGGCTCAATGTGATGTCATTAAGGCCAGGGCCGAGATGAGTCGTCGGCTGAAATGTCACCCAGTGAGCTTGAATGAGTCGGGCCGTGTCATTCTCAAGCAGGCCCGGCATCCGCTCTTGCTGCTCACAAAGGATCAGGTCGTCGCCAACGATATTGAGTTGGATGAAACGGTTCGGGTGCTGGTCATCTCGGGACCGAATACGGGTGGGAAGACGGTGACGCTCAAGATCGTCGGGCTCTTTGCCCTCATGGTTCGCGCCGGGTTGCATCTTCCCTGTGCGCCAGAGTCGGAGATGAGCCTCTTTACCGATCTCTATGCCGATATTGGAGATGCCCAGGACTTAAGTCGGGATCTTTCCAGTTTTTCGGCGCATATGACTCAGATGATTCGGCTCCTTTCTGAGCGTGCTGCCTGTTCGACGACTGAGCCTCCTGCTGCACCGCGCTCGTTGGTATTGCTCGATGAGCCAGTGACATCAACGGATCCCCAAGAAGGGGCTGCATTAGCAGAGGCGCTGCTCTGTCGCTTGGCGGAACTCAATATGAAAGTCGTGGTCACCACGCATTACGGGGCTCTCAAAGAGCTCGCACAAACGACTGCTGGATTCGGGAATGCCAGTGTTGAATTCGACGTCGAACAGCTGGCGCCGACCTACCGACTGTTCATGGGCATTCCAGGTGGTTCGTCTGCCTTGGAGATTGCCGTGCGCCTGGGCATGGATGAGTGCCTCGTGAATGAGGCGAGAAAACGCCTACATCGCCAGAACCAACGGCTTGATGAACTGATGGCTGACTTGCAGCGCAAGCAGCGCCAGCTTGTCGAGGATCGGGAACAGACCCAGCGAGCCAGGCAAGAAGCCGAACAAGCGGCTCGCGATGCTCAGGCGATTCGGATGCAACTGGAAGCTGCCGAGCAGGAAGCTCGACGGGGGCTCAAGAAAAAACTCGGCGAGCAGTTTCAACGGGCTCGGGCCGAAGTGCAAGCGACGGTCGACTCCCTGAAACGCGAACAGAAGCTCATTAAGGTAAAGGAGACGAAAGAGCGGCTCTGCGAGTTAGAGACGAAGACCAGGCAGGAGCTTGCACCGCCGAGTGAGCCGATCCCGATCGAACGGCTTGCCGTCGGCGATACGGTGGAAATTACGGGCTTGGGCATGACCGGAATCTTGCTTGAAATTCCACAAGGGAAGAAACGCGTCCGTGTCAAAGTCGGAGAAGGGGAGATCGTCGCCACCGTTTCGAATCTCGTCGGGTTCGCCAGTGAACCACACGCGGGGCTGCCTCAACCGACTGCCGCAGCATCGTCTCTTCACCGGAATACAACAACTACCGGACTCGGGTTGGAGGAGCAGACCGTTGTGGATGTGCGAGGTCAAGCCGTGGATGAAGCCCTGGATCAGGTCGTGGCGGCGTTGGATCGAGCGACACTTGATGGTGCGCCGTTTCTTCGTATCATTCATGGCCATGGCACCGGCCGGCTGAAGTCCGCCCTCCGAGAGTATTTGAAATCATCACCCTATGTGACGGGGTTTCGTCCCGGTGATCGAGCCGAAGGGGGCGATGGCGTGACAGTGGCGAAGCTGAGATGAACCTCCAACATGCTTTCTGTCGGTGAAAGGGCCCTCTCTCTGTATTGATGAGTTTGACTCGTCACAGTCGTCGGGATGACATCATATTCTCACGAGCGTATCTTTTCCGCCCCACCATTGTATCTGAATAGATCCTGCATCTGTTTCTGCTAACCACGGTCCAACACGCCTACGTATGTGAGGAAGTGCGGTAATAGCAGTCCTTCCACGGTTTTGAGCATGGCGTCGTCGATCAAAGTCTCTGGTATCGAGATTGCTTGATAGCCTCCTGTAGGCATGACCTATCTCTTACAGGGAGGTTTCCTATGCGTAAGTCACAATTGATTGAAGCACAGGTCATGAACTCTTCCGATGCGAGACGGCTGAGAGAATTAGAGCATGAGAACGATCTTCTCAAGCTTCTGTATACGGACCTGTTGCAAAAGTTCTCCGCATTGAAAGATGGCCTTACGGGAAGCGTGGGCCTCTGTTAGGCGGGGACGGTAGCTGGTTATTGGAGGTGATGTTTCGCCATCCTGTAACGGAGCGTATTGCGGGTCATCTTGAGGAGCCGACTGGCTTCTGAGACATTGCCCGAGGCTTTTTGTAGCGCTTCTTCAAGCAACCGCTTTTCCATCTCCTGAAACGACAGTCCAAAGGCCAATAGCGATGACTTGGGTTCGGGACCATAATCGGCCGTCGGGTGAGTGATCACAGACGATGGGAGATGATACGGTTGGATCACCTCTTCTTTGCAAGTGATGGTGAGCCACTCAACGACATTGTGCAGTTCTCGGACATTACCAGGCCAATTGTGGTTTCTGAGGATCGTCAGCGCGTCTGGAGCGATGGCCTTCACCCGGCACCCGCGTTCATTTTTGGCTCGCTCTAAGAAGATCATGAGAATCGGTTCAATATCTTCAGACCGTTCGCGGAGCGGTGGGATACGGAGTTGATACACGTTCAATCGATAATAGAGATCGAGGCGGAAACGACCCGACTTAATCTGGGCGAGCAGGTCTTCGTTGGTCGCTACGAGAATTCGGATGTTGATCTTGTGACTTTGGGTGTCGCCGAGTGGATCCACAGTGCGATGTTCCAGCACACGGAGTAGCTTGGCTTGAGCGGTCGGACTCATTTCTCCGATCTCATCGAGGAAGAGCGTGCCGCCCTCTGCCAATTGGAATCGCCCAGGTTTGGCACGCTTCGCGTCAGTAAATGCACCTGGCTCATAGCCGAACAACTCCGCTTCCAAAAGCTGTTCAGGAATTCCGGCGCAATTCAAGGCTACCAGCGGGCCACGGGCTCTGAGGCTTGAGCTATGGATGGCTTCTGCAAATAATTCCTTTCCAGTTCCACTTTCTCCTGTGATGAGGACGGTTGCATCGGTCACAGCCACTTCTCGGGCCAGATGCTTCATCAAGTTCATCTGCGGTGAGATGCTGACAATAGCGGCGAAGGGATCTTGTGGTGCCGTAGAAGTCACGGGAGAAGACTGTCGGATGATACCGCTGATTGCAGTCTGTAGATCAGCCGGGGAAACGGGTTTTGTCAGGTAATCCGCTGCACCGGCTCGCATGATGTCGACGGCGTCTTTAATGGAATGGTGGTCTCCAATCACCAGTATAGGGGGAGCAGAAGGGAGCTGTCTGGCATAGTCGAAGAGCAGCTTGAGAGTAGGGGGAGTTCCTTCGCTGATTACCAATAGAGGAGAAGTTTCAGACCAGCATGAGAGCCCCTCTGTGATGGTTGATGCTGATTGAACGCTGAACTGTGGGAGGGCCGCTTCGACAAGCCGGCTGAGTTGGGGATCCTTCGAGATGAGAAGTGCTCTCTGAAGGTTCATCGGAGTGCGCGCCTCCTCTGGAACCATCAACACTTAGTATAGCCTACACCCCTTGCTAGGCAGAAAAAAAGGGGAAAGCACGAAGCGGATTTCAATGGACATCAACGGAGTAGGTGTCATGCGGGATTACGTGCTGTGTAGAGGGTAGTGGTAGGATTCTGAGGGGATGGGGGAATGCGTTGAGGCGAGGAAAAACAGGAGCTGTCGGTCGACTCGGTCGACCGACAGCTCACAATCCATTCAGCCGTTATTCCTTATCCTTACAGAAGCTTCGCTCGTACGCAATAATCGTCCAGGCCTCTTCCTCGGTGATGATGTTACCCTTGAGCAGGGCAGGCATGCCTGTACCAGGGCTTCCGTTCTTGATGACCCAGAACAGTTCCCCGTCGTTCCGCTTTTTGTGAAATTTGCAATTCGTAAGGTTTCGTGGACCTGGTGTGAGCAGCATGCCTCCCGCACCATCACCCTCGCCACTCTGACCGTGACAATTTGCGCAGGTGCCTTTGCCTTCATAGAGTTCCTTGCCCTTGGCGAGCACGTCAGGGGTTACGGTGATCGGGCTCTTCAGTTTTCTTGCTTCCCCACGCTCAGCATCTGGAACACGCGGCTTCAGGGGGTCGGACTCGGGGCCGGACCATCCTGCTGTACTCCATAGGGCAACGGCCATAAAACTACACAACGTCACAATCACACGCTTCCGGCTCATGATTCCTCCTTGGTGATACCACGGAATGTTACGGTTACTTGCTCGCGCCGCGTGGTAAGGGGCGAACGAAAATTGATACATCTTAACATGACAATGTCCTAAGTGGCAGTGCCCATATCTCGGAGCAATTGGTTAGGGCGGAGATGGGAAGGATGTAGGTCTACCAGCTTGAGGACCGCATCAGCCAGGACCAGAAGGTCCTGGCTGATGGGAAATACCACCGTACGACCAGTGCAGTGTTGAGCACTGTCAGTCGTTACTTGGCCTCGACAATATCGCTCTTCATCGGTCCAAGGATGGCCAAGAGTTCGCCCTTTTCCTTCGCCGGAACGTTGAAGGTATCCAATGCGCTGACCAGGTCCTCCACAAGCGCACCGAAGGCAGCATCGGTGACCTTCATGCCCTTGTGCGTGGTCTTCATGTCCCGACCCGAGTAGCTGCAGGGACCGCCGGTCGCCATGCAGACCTGCTCGACCAGGAGCTTGTTCAGCTTCTTGAGATCGGCGGTGGCAAAATAGCCATTGATCCGCTTGTCACCACCCACGTTCCCGATAAACTTGGTGACCACAGCTTGAATGGCACCCTGTCCGCCGAGCCGCTCATACAGCGAGGCTTCTGCGGCAAAGGATGTGGCGCTGCTCATCGTCCAAGCAGCAGCGACCGCAACGACCATTCCCATAATCTTCTTACTCAACGACATACTCTATACTCCTTTGTGTGAGAATGATTTGACTATAAAACCTCCGTACCCCGCTCATTCATTACGGGTTCCAGGGAGTGTTGGGCATCAACTGACCCTTATAGTCCTTGGGGGCCTGGTTGGCAATCACCACTGCGATCGCACCGCGCAGCGCTCCCGTCAAGGAGTGGGTCACAACCGGATAGGCTCCTGGGTTGTCCACGATCATATCAAAGGTGGCACCGCTGCCTGGACCGACCACGTAGGTCTGCACCCCTTTGAAGTTGTTCGCCGGGTTGCCGCTCTCGTAGACATTGTCCCAGATTTCGGCGATCGGATGAAGCGCGGAGAACTCGTTCGGACCGGCATTCACGAAATAGATCCGTACCCGTTCACCGACCTTGACTTCCAACGGCTCTCCCCCTGGGAAGAACGGATGGTACTTGAAGATTCCGCCGTTGAAAATCGTGTTGTCCCACTTCCGATCAAACATCGCCTGCACATTGTCCGGGTTCTTCCAGAACTCGGATTGGACCAGGACGAATTCACGATCGGCCTTTGGCCAGGCATTGGCATCCTTCGGATCCACGATGATAGCGCCGAACATGCCACGAGCGACGTGCTGGATCATGGGGCTCGCGCCGCAGTGATAGAAAAACACACCGGGCTTCTTCGCCACGAAGGAGTACTTGTGTGTCTCGCCGGCTGAAACGGTCTTGTGGTAGTTCTTCAAGAAGTCGAGCTCAGCTGCATGAAAGTCCATCGAATGCGGGAAGGAATTGTTTTTGTCGCCGATCAGGGTGAAGTTCACCGTGTCGCCTTCGGTGACTCGCACGACTGGTCCAGGCATCTGGCCGTTAAAGGTCCAGGCCTTGTACTTCGTCCCGTTTCCGTCAACGACGATTTCCGTTTCCATCGCGGTGAACGTGACTTCATGGACCTTGGCCCCTGCGGACCCAGGCATGGTAATACATCCGCTGGCTCCCAGAAGGACGGCCAGTCCTAATGTAGCTGTGATCACACGAAACCTCTGCATAATTGCCTCCCTTTTTGTTGTATGGAAAAAAGACGTTCTACGCACTGAAACGAGGTGAATTGACCCTCCCCCACGCTTCCGCGACAAACGCCCGCGTATTGGTATACCAAATCACGAAGGAAAAATACATTGATCTATGTCAATCACGTTTTTTTTCTCCATGACAATTGGCGCTGATCAAGAGACAGTTAGGAATCTATCCTGGTTTGCAACGCACAATGTGTGCCACCTCCTTGGTCTGATTCAGTCACCACGGCCTTGTTAGAAAACCAATGATTTCTAGGAATCTAAGGCCTTTGGGGTAGGGCTGAGGTGATTAATAAATGAAATACTGAGTCAAAAATCGAATCTAATTAGATACATGCCATGTATCTAATTAGATTCAGTTGCTGGTCAGTTTTGATATTTGCATGAAAGAACTAATCGGAAAAGTAGAATGAAGAGACAATGCCTTGAGGCTGAAGGTCGTTGGGGGTCAGCATCTGATGGTTTTAGATGGTTTTAATTGGATTCAAATCATGGTCAAGCATCGCTGTATTCTGATGTTTCAGCGGTAAATATTCTCAGCCGGCCAGAGCCTTGAGGGGGTCGATGGCAGGAATCAGCAGGTTCTTTCCTCTTGCCGCAGAAACAAGTCCGCTCTCGCGCCAACGGCTGAGAATCCGTACGACGGTTTCTTCCGTCATACCGGTCATGTGCCCGAGGTCTTCCCGAGTGAAGACGGTTGTAATGCGAACGCCCTGCGCCGACGGCACACCGACTTTCTCCGCGAGCCGAACCAGCAAGGCCGCGAGGCGTTTTTCCGCCGGGTCCAGGGCAAGGCTCTTGACCATCTCCTGGGATTCTCGGAGCCGATTGCCGAGATAGGTGATGACTTGCGGACCTGCACGCGGGTACTGCTCGATTAGCTTGAGATATGTGCGACGGCTCAGTTTCACAATCGTGACATTCCCCATCGCTTGAGCATTGCCGGGATGTGGGAGTGATTGGTCAAATGTGACTGATTCACAACAGAAACTATCCCCAGGTAGAAGAGGTTTGAGGATAAATCCTTTGCCGTCAGGACCATACTTGAGGCAACGGACGACGCCATGCTTGACGAAGTAGAGCCAGTCAGCGGAGTCTCCGTCGCGAAAAACGAATTCGTTGTTCGCGTGCTGCTGTTCGATCACCTCCGGTGCGATATTGTGAAGTTCTTGCTCGGGTAGGAAGGACAACAGTGGGATGGTGCGCAAGAACTTAACGAGTGCCATCTGGTTGGTCTGAGGAGCAGCCCGAGCCATGAGTCCTCCCCCCATCGCGAGGCCTCATTCATACGATAAGTTCACAGTGGTCGTCAAATCTCTGGTGGAGAATATGGTGCCGGCTGGGGCATTGTACAGAACCCAGTAAGGCAGCAAAGCCTCATTCGGCTCGGAGGAACAAATACCCTTTAGTGGGATTCTGGTTTTGCGGTCGTAGTATAGAGTGAAACGCGAGAAGGGGGCTCAAAACGCTTTGCATTTTTCTGTGTGATCGCGATGTTTCGTTGAAACCCATGGATTTTTGCCCGCCGAATTGGGCTCTGTTGAAACAACGTGATGAAGGTCTGTTCATCGAGTCGAGAAAGCTCATCTAAGCTCGGGGCGAGAGTAACGGGAGAGGGCTGAAATGTAGTCTCGTGGGTCGGCTCGGCGCGCAGGTTGAACGGGCATACGTCGAGGCAATCATCACATCCGAATATTTTGTTTCCCATGCCTTGCTGGAGGTCAGGAGAAATGAGGTCGCCATCTCCACGGAGTTCAATAGTGAGATAGGAGATACATCGTGTGGCGTCAACCACATAGGGTTGCACAATCGCGTTCGTTGGACAGGCTTGGATACACAGCGTGCAGCTTCCGCACAGATCGGTCGCAGGTTCGTCTACTGACAGTTCTAAGGTGGTCAGCACTTCTCCGAGCAAAAGCCATGAGCCATGGTCGGATGACACGAGATTGGAGTGTTTTCCGATCCAGCCCAGACCGGCCCGTTCCGCCCAGGCTTTCTCCATTATAGGGCCGGTGTCCACATAGGATCGCGTGTGTGCCTCTGGTGCAAGACCGGAAATGCGTGCTTCCAGTTGTTTGAGCTTGCTGCTCATCACCTTGTGGTAGTCCTTCCCCCAGGCATACCGCGCGATGCGACCATACCCGGGCTGTTCGTTCGCACGATGGTCGGTGAAGTAAGTCATGCCGACAGAGATGACCGATCGGCAACCAGGAAGGATCTGTCGGGGATCCGCACGTTTCTCTGGTGTCCGTTCGAGCCAGGCCATGGTTCCATGGTGGCCTTGCCGGAGCCACTCCGTCAGGCGGTCGTAGAGACGCCGGAGAAATGGTGATTGAACCGGATGAGGTTGCCCATCACCAGGACCGACTGCCTCTGGCTCATCAGAGACGGGCGCAACCCCGACGGCATCAAAACCCAAGGCCCGCGCTTCTTGTTTGATGACCTCAGTGAGAGACATGGAGGACAGGTGAACAGATTACCCAGAAGGACACATGAATCGAACGCTGAATTTGACCGAGCAATGGACAGATTGGCATTGGCCGCAGGTACCGGTAATCTTGGTCTTCCAGTTGGTTTCCTTTTCATCGAATCGGCACTGGAGCCGGCCGCCCTTAGAGATGGTCGTCCATGGTTGTGTCGTTCCCGGTATCATGGCCACCTGACATCCCTCAGGGAACGGAACCTGACAGGGGCGTGCGGTCTCACCCTTATCCATGGCGAAGCTACAGGATAACTCGGTAGTGGCTCCTGCGTCCTCCATCTCTTGAGTATGGGCGTTGGGAGAACTGACCAGCAGCATCAGTAGAACAGCAGAACGTGATAGGAGTGTGCTATGTCTCGATCTCATGGTTGATGATGCGAACCCACATTATTCATGACTGTTCGTCGCGAAATTGCCCAGCGGCGTCGGAACAGCGGATGGGCGATTGTAGCAGAAGAGTGATGAGTAATGTGGTCTAGCACAGTCCTTTGTCTTGCGGCCATGCGGAGGCACGCGTAGAATCACCACCAGCTTCGGTTCCTACTCAAGGGAGGCCCTATGCTGGCGACACGAATCACCCAAAAAGAAGGGATGTTTTATTTCATCGCCTACAACGCCGGTGATTTGCTGGAAAAAGTTCGTTTCACGAGCCGGTACTATTTTGAAGGCGAGGAAATCGCGCAGACCAAGATCGCCGAACACGATGAGGTCGCACAATTTATTGCAGGGATTGAGCGGAGTGAGAAAGGGTTTCAGCGTGTCCTGAATCGGCAGAAGATCAAACAGATCGTCAATTTTTATGAAACCGTCGTGGCACAACCGATGATTCCCGGCACGGTGTTGCTCTTTACCGATGAAACACTTCGTTTCCAAAAGGTCGAGGGTTCGGAATCGATCGGCCACCTCAGCGAGCCAAAAGGAAAGTACCTGGTTATTGATGGGCAGCATCGCCTTGCCGGGCTGCATTTTTTCCATGAGAAACATCCCGGTCAGAGCCGGCAGGTCGAAGTGCCCTGTCTTTTGTTCGACGGGCGGAGCGCCGACTTTGCGACGGAGATGTTCGTCATCATCAACTCGACTCATACGCGCATCAACCGATCGCATCTGGTCGATCTGTATGAGAAGGTGTCGTGGGAGAGTCCGGAAAAGAAGTTTGCGGCGAAAGTCGTCAATTTGCTCTACAGTGAGTCTGACTCGCCGCTCCAGTACAAAATCAACCGCCTTGGAGGACGGAGTAAGCAGGAGAAATGGATTCTTCAGTCCGAGGTGTTCAACGAACTACTAAAAGTGGTGACAGCCCATAAACGCTGGATCGAGTCTCATTTGGATATGAAAGCTGATCGGTGCTATGCGTTGGTGCGGGACTATCTGAAGGGCGTCAAGGATGTGATGGGTGAGATCTGGGGACAAAACGAGCGCTACATGTTCACACGCGACGTCTCTCTCAAGGCGTTGATCCGTGTGCTGGACGACCTGATTGTGGATCGTAAACTCATCAGCGCCTGGGAGGAACAACGCTCACATCAACCGTTTGCTGAGCTGGTGAAGCCCTGGGCCACGCTTGTAAAGGATTTCCGGGCCGATGGTTTTTACGAACGGTTCCCAGCCAAAGGCCAACTTGAACGGGTTCGCAAGATTCATCAACGGCTGTTGGATGCGATTGTGGGATAGACGAACAGCCTGCTCCTCGGTCCTGCTCGCAGGTGGTGCGTTCGGCCTGCTCCTCTTCATTGTGACCGCTGGTATGGGGATGGCTGCAGCACCGATGGATGTGCTTGAGGTTGCTGCCGCTTCTGGTGGTGGTACGAGGGCGACCGCGCAAGTCGTTATTCCAGCCCCACCGATCGTCGTTCAGCGATTGTTAACCGATTACCCCCATTGGCCGGATCTCTTTGACATGCGGATGCATGTGGCAGCCGTCAGCGTCCAGGACGGGGTGGCCACAACCGATCTTCGGATTGAGCATCCCTTGATGCCAGGCGAACGCCGGTTAGTCACGGAGTCGAGGGTCTTGCCGAGCGGAAGTCTCGTTACGGATCTGAAAGGAGGGGACTTCAAGCGGTACCATCGAGTTTGGAAGCTGGAATCCACGGGGGAGGGGAATCAGACACGCGCCGATTTTGAACTCGAGGTTGAAGTCGAATCCTTTGTGCCGGACTGGCTTATCGTAATCGCGATGCGGCAGGAGCTCGAAGCGCACTTTCGCATCCTCAAACAGAAAGCAGTGGAACATTCCAAACGGTAACAACATGTCGAAGACGTCAAATGAGAAACGGCGAACTCCATTGGTACAGGATGGGCTCTATGTCATTCTTGATCCATCGATCTGTCCTGATCGTTCACTCGTGGATGTCTTAAAGATTTCTGCCGCAGCCGGTGCCAAGAATTTTCAATACAGAAACAAAACGGCTTCAATGAAAGTCGCCTATGCGGAGGCGTTGGCACTGAGGAAGGTCGCTCAGGAACTCGGTGTCCTCTTCATCGTCAATGATCGGTGTGACTTGGCGTTGGCCGTGGATGCGGATGGCGTGCATCTGGGGCAGGGGGATTTGCCGTTTCATCTCGCACGAAACGTCATGGGGCCTGACAAGCTGATCGGTTTGTCAACACACGATCACCAACAGATATTAGCGGCGACGGCTGCTGGCCCTGACTATATTGGCTTTGGCCCGATCTTCAAGCCGGGTTCGAAGACGGATCACGATCCCGTTGTCGGGCTGGCCGGGTTGAGAGGCGTTCGTTCGTTGACGCCGCTCCCGATCTTTGCCATCGGGGGGATCACGCTTGATCAGGTCGAGAACGTGATGCGGGCAGGGGCGAACGGAGTGGCGGTGATCTCTGCTATTCTCAAGGCCCAGGATATTCCACGAACGGTCACCGACTTCGTCTCGAGGATCGCAACACCAGCTTCCCCAGGTTCTTGAGCGCGGCGGATTTGGCAAGGTGGAGGACGGCGGGTCTGAATCGACCGGGCAGGCCCGGCTCGTAGGGGAGGGGTCCGAGAACTGGGACACCTGCCTGTTTGCGAAGAATCTCCAATGTGGTCCGCTGTTGTAAGCGAGCGACGGCGGATCGAGCCGATTCGGTTTGGTTGAGGACCAGAGCGAGGATGGGAATTCTGCTCTGCCGCAGTGCCTCAATAGTCAGCAATGCATGATTGATGCCGCCCAACCCAGATCGCCCGACCACGACAACTGGAAGATGGAGCGATTTAATCAGATCCGCGACAGTGCTCTTTGGCGCAATTGGCACGCGCACTCCGCCCACTCCTTCTACAATCATGGAGTCATATCGGGTGGATAGGAGCCGGTAGACCTTCTTGATTGTCTCCAGGTTGATGGCCTGTCCTTTCTTTTGTGCTGCAGCCAGCGGAGCAACCGGTAGTTCAAACGCATAGGGGCGGATGGCGCCCAGCGGTTCGTCACTCTCAATGATGGATCGGAGTCGTGCAGCATCGGACTGAGCTTCTTTTGATGGTGGGGCTCCGGTTTCAATCGGTTTCATCACGCCAACCGTGAGCCCCTGTTGCTTTAAATAAAGCGCGAGGGCAGCAGAGACTAACGTCTTTCCGACGCCGGTATCGGTACCCGTGATGAAAATGCCGTGATTCATCGGTAAGAGCTGATAGCGTATAGCATAGAGCGTATGGTTTCGAAACTGCCCATGTTGCTTCTCTTCTTGCTATAAGCCATCAGCGATATGCCCTTTGTTCACAAATGTCTGCTGTCGCAGTTCCACACTTGTCCTGACACGTCTCTGAGCTGGGCCAAATGGACAACGGTGCGAGCCATCTCCTCGCTTGACGGAGGGCGGCGGAGGTCATGGTCTAGCCATCCGCTGTCTTCGGGGAAAATCCCCTCAGTCAGATCCGTCTTCTGCCATCCCGGTAACAACAGATTCACGCGAATATTCTGGGGACCCCACTCGCATGCAGCGGTTTTGACGAGCCCGATCAAGCCTGCCTTTGAAGTCGCATAGGCGCTCTGTCCCTTCGCACCGTGAAATCCGGTGTGTGAGCCGATCACAAGGATGGAGCCCCCGCCACGTACAAGCAAGACAGGCGCACAGGCGCGTAAACAGTGAAACGTGCCGGTCAGATTCGTGGCGATAACATTGTCCCAGATGTCGTCAGAATGGCGCACGAGCAACTCGCTCTGTCCAATTCCAGCGTTGCAGACCACGGCGACGGGGCCCTGGGTGTCATTGGAGAATTGATCGAACATGCGTCGCACAGACTCTGACTCCCGAATATCTGCGGCGTAGACTTCACCGGTTCCGCCCAATTTGCGGACCTGATCCAACGTTGTGTCGGCTGCGGATTTGTCTTGATAGTAATGGACACCCACATACCATCCGATCTGTCCAAATGCCTGGCTGATCGCGCGCCCGATCCCTCCAGAGGCTCCAGTGACGAGGACGGATGGACGACCGACTTGTTTCCCTCGTTGATCTGGTTCAGTTGGTATCGGTGATGTCCGATATTCCATATCTGGTAAGGATTATGCGGCGTGAGGCTGGGCAAGGCAAGTATGAGGTCTGTCTCTGCACAGTACTGATCGGCTTGCCGCTATTGTGATGGCTATGGTACCGTGAAAATCACGTTTCTGTCGTGCGCTGAAATGATGAAACCTGGAGTGGCTATGCGATTGGTCTTGAGGGTGGGAGTTTGTGTGTTATTGAGTCTCTCGGTCTGGTCTGGGATCGGTGGGGCGGAGGAGCCGTTTACGATTACCAAGTCCGAAGAGTATTTTCCTGATACGGTCGGCAGTCGGTGGACCTATCGCGGTCAGATCAGCGAGGGGCCGTTGCAGACGATTGAACGGAAGTTTTTTGAGAATGTGTCCACGGTCTCGGGGAGCAAGACTCTCAATGGCGTGGTGGTGACCGTTTTTCATGATACGAACCCGGGCAATCATGGAGACTCGGATAGTTTTTATCGTCGGGATGCAGTCGGGATTGTCTATTACGGATCCGAGCCTGGTACGCCACTGGAAAAACAGATTACACCCTATCAGATTTTTCGGTTCCCCCTCAAAGTGCCGTCGTCGTTCCAACAGTTCGATCGAACCGGGCTCGATTTCGGAAGCGATATGGATCGTGATGGGACGGACGAAACAGTGGACACACAGGGGTGGAGCAAGGTGATCAGTCGAGATATTGTCACGGTTCCAGCCGGCACGTTCCATGATACGATCAAGGTTGAAGCGCGTATGAACATGCACATTCACCTGTCCGGCAGCAAGCGCACGGTCTCTGGCATCGACGTGATGACGGCGTGGTTTGCCAAAGGGGTTGGCCTTGTGAAATACACCGAGCGCCAGGAATTGTCCGCCGTCAAAGAAGACCGTGGCGTGGTGACGGAGATCACGGAAGAGCTGGAAGAGTACGAGATCAAACCTGCTAAGGGTCACTAATAGTCTACGGAAAATCGGTTGATGCCAATAAGATGGCCGAAAAGTTCCGTGCGATATGAACGCTGAGCATCCTGTCAGGATGCTCAAAAAGGCTGTCCAGCAAGGCCGCAGCGAGCGAAGGGGCGAGGCGTACGCTTCGGTACGTTGAGCCTCTGAGCGATGTGAGAGCGTCGCTGGCGGTATTTTTCAGCATCCTGCTAAGTCGATTCGAATCCTCGACGGAGGGTATTCTCACTCGTGATGCGGGTGATCATGAATTGGGCCAAGTAGTCTTCCCCACCGGCTTTTGCACCGACCCCTGATAAACGGTGTCCTCCGAAGGGTTGCCGAGCAACGAGGGCCCCGGTGATGGGGCGGTTCACATAGAGGTTCCCCACATCGAACTGCTCTCGAGCCATGGCGAGATTGGCCGGACTGCGTGAGTAGATCCCGCCGGTCAGGGCGTATTGGGTCGCATTGGCCATCTCCAGCGCTTCTACCATGGTCGTGGCTTTCATGATCACGAGCACCGGACCGAAGATTTCCTCCTGCGCCAATTGATCGTCAGGCCGGACGTCGGCGAACGCGGTTGGGCCTACGAAACACCCCGCTCCCTCCGTGGTCCGGCGGACGATTACCCGATGTCTTGCCATACCCCGCGCGATGAATTCCTCGATGCGCCGCTTGGCTCGGTCATCGATCACGGGACCAACTTGCGTGCCGGGATCGCAGGGATCACCCAGCCTCAGACTCATGACGGCCTCACGGAGCCGTGCAAGAAACTGGTCATAGACACTGTTCAATACGATGGCGCGGGAACAGGCCGAACACTTCTGTCCCGCGTAGCCCGTGAACGAGGCGACCACGCCGGCGATGGCTTCGTCGAGATCGGCCGTATCGTCGATGATGATGGCGTTTTTGCCACCCATCTCCGCGATCACCCGACGCACCATGGTTTGACCGGGCTGGATGGTCGCTGCGCTAGCCCATAACCCTAGACCTACATCTTTCGATCCGGTGAAGGCGATTGTGCCGATCTCCGGATGCTCGGACAATGCCCGTCCGATCTCAGGGCCGCCGGGGAGACCATACAAGACGTCGGCCGGTACGCCGGCTTCATGGAATAGGTCCGTCAATAGAACTCCTAACAGGGATGCGCGCTCGGAGGGCTTGAAGAGTACAGAGTTACCGGTCACCAGTGCGGCACTGATCATGCCGGCTGGAATCGCCAACGGAAAGTTCCATGGAGCGATGACGGCAGCCACCCCACGCGGGCGATACCATCGCTGATTGAGTTCTCCTGGATACTGTCCGAGTCGCAGCGGTTTACTGAGATGTGTCATCTGCTGAGCATAGAACTCCAAGAAGTCGATGGCTTCGGCCACGTCGGCGTCGGCCTCCCGCCAGGGCTTTCCGACTTCGAACATTTCCCAGGCGGCCAGATCGTACCGGCGTTGGCGCATGAGGCCAGCCGCACGCCGCAGTACCGCGATCCGTTCCGCTGCGGGACGTCTCCCCCAAGCCACGCCTGCTGTCACGGCAGTGCCTACCGCGGCAGTTACGTCGGCCGGTGATGCCGCCTGAACGGTCGCGACGAGTTCATCAGGCCGCGCGGGATTACGCGATGCCATCAGGGAGCCGGTCAGCTGGTTCCCTCGAATGCTTGCCGGCCAGGTCCGTCCCAGCTCGGTTCGTACCCGGTCGATTGCGGTCTGCATCGCCGTACGGACTTCCTGCCGGGAAAAATCGCTGTGCGGCTCGTTGACAAACGAATTGCGTTCTCTAGAGTGTGGCAAGGTAGAAGCGGGGACAACCGGTGGGGCAAGGAGGGTCGCCAACGATTGTGACTCCACATACTCTTTCCGTAGAAACGATTCGTTCGAGGTATTCTCCAATAATCGCCGGACCAGGTAGGCCATCCCCGGGAGTAACCGGCCGACGGGTGCATACAATCGCACGCGCCGGCCATGTGTGACCATCGCATGCTGAAATGGTTCCGCCATCCCGTAAATCATCTGATACTCGACCGTCTCAGGACTGCACCGGTGCGCGTCCATCATCGCTTCGATGACGGCCAATGTCCGCAGATTATGTGTGCCGAACGCCGGGCGGATGATCTGCCGGTGGCCCAGGAGTAAGGGCACAAGGGCCTCATAGTTCGTGTCGGTCTCTGCCTTGTGTTCGAACAGCGGGACTGGCCACCCGGCCTGATGATAGTGCACCGTGTCCGCATCCCAATAGGCTCCCTTCACCAGCCGAATTGTGATCGGACAGTTCCGTCGTTCTGCCCAGATGATGAGAGATCGAATGTCCTGTTCGGTTTCCCGATGATAGGCTTGCATCGCGACGCCGGCATGGGGAAATGTCCGAAACGCCGGTTCGTCAAACAGGTTCCGGAACAACTCGAGCAGTAAGGTCTTCGTCTCCGCCTGCTCCATGTCGAAGATCAACCCGCATCCCTGGGCCGCCGCCTGTTCCACAATCGGGCGCAACCGGGCCGCCACGGTTCGATAGGTGCCGAGGGGATCTATCGGGTCCAACCGTGAGGTCAATGCGGAGATCTTCAGGGAGAGTTGCGCCCTCGGCAGAGAGCCAAGATGATCCCGTTCCAACTGCGTCATTGATGGCCACATGTCGACAGTCCGGCCCAAGTGGCTCAAGGCCTCGAGGCATCGATCCCGGTACCGGTCGGCCTCGACGTCGCTGATTGTGGCCTCGCCGAGCAAATCCACCGACCAGGCACGACCATCTTTCCAGAGATTCGCCAGGACAGGGAGCGCTTCCTCCACCGAGCTCCCGGCGATGAAGGTTCGGGCCATCTGCTCGACCTGATGGCGGATAGTTTTCCCCGTGATGGCGGCCCCCACATTTGTCGCTGCCAATGCTTTGAGGCCCCATTGCAGTCCGAATACCTGGCCGTGGAGCGCTCCAAAGTACTCTTCCGCCAACCGTACGACAGCCTGATCCGAGGCGACGGAAGGGAGCACATCGATGAAGCGGAACAGCTGGACTTTGAATGTAGGATCTTTCATCGCCAGGTTGATTACGCTGTGTGACCACCAGTGACTGTCGAAGATGGTCGGAGTGCGACCGGCCGATAACTGGGCCAAATGCTGTCCGATTCGGAGTACTGCTGCGTCGAACACAGACGGAGTCATCGTCATGTCTGCTCCCGGGAGGTTGTTCTGGCGTTCACTGTCAGTATACTCCAGCCATCGTCACGCAAGGCATCCGGGAATCGATTGTGCCCACATACCGGTTGAAAACAGGAACCGGTTTCGCTAGAGTACGGCCTCCGCAACACGTTCACCGGAGCCTGTTTGCCATGGTGGACCTCAGCTTGGTTATCAGCGAGAGGACACATGGCCAAGACAGAACAGATCGTCCAGCCCCTGACAGTAAGATTTTCCTACGGCACCTGTCTCCTTTTTTGTGCGATCGCCACCGCCACGATTGTTGGCGTTCCCCTCTACGGCTACTATATCGGCTATACGCTGTTTGACTGGATGCATTTTTTCGTCATGTACATCGTGACGGGGATGGGGATTACGGTCGGCTATCATCGGTTGGTGGCGCATCAGAGTTTTGACTGCCCGAATTGGGTCAAGCGGCTGGCCTTGATCGCCGGCGGGTGGGCACTGCAAAACTCGGCGCTGGTTTGGGGCGCAGACCACATCCGCCATCACGCCCGCACGGACACGGACGAAGACCCCTACAATGCAACGAGGGGATTCTGGCATAGTCACTGCGGTTGGCTTTTTTATAAAACACCGTATCGCATCGGCAAATACCAAATCCGGCTGCGCCGCGATCCGGTCATTCTCTGGCAACATCAGTACTACTGGCCGATCGTCCTCTCCGGCCTGGTGATTCCCTTTTGTGTCGGATTCTGGTGGCATGGCACCGTCCTGGGCGGTATCAGCGGACTCCTCATGGGCGGTTTATTCCGGATGTTCATGGTTCTCAACTCGACCTTCACCATCAACTCCCTCTGCCATATGATCGGCAGTCAACCCCACGGGACACAGGACAGTAGTCGCAACAGCTGGCTGATCTCCTTCATCAGCTTCGGCGAGGGCTATCACAACTACCACCACACCTACGCCCGGGATTACCGGAATGGCCCACAGTGGTACAACTTCGATCCCTCTAAATGGATCATCTACGCGCTGTCGCTGGCTGGTTTAGCCACCAATCTACGCAGGCTTGATCCCTCGGTCTTTTGACTCTCACGGCAGGCTGTCTAGCCTGCCGTATTCCTGAACGTCTCCACACCAACCAGCCATACGTTGCTGCAACAATATGTGTCGTTTGTGAAACGTGAAATGTTCCTCGTGAAGCGTCTTGAGCCGAAGCGACACGCGCTTCTCGTGTGACGTTTCACGAGAGATGTGGTCCAGGAGGATTCATTCCTCGACCCCTCGATATCACTCTGGATCGAGACTGAGCTTGCCGAAGGCTCCCCAACCGTCATGACCCCTGTGGGCTGGTCGGCACTGGGATGATAGTCCGACCGGCCCATGTTATTTTGCGTATTCCATCGTTTATGATAATGAAGTGTGCGTGTCATGGTGACTCGATTGCCCTGTCGTTGAGCACAGTGAATGACGAGTACAATTCAGATGGGAGAATAAATATGGCTGATGAGCATGGCCATGGGGCACAGCAGCCCCAGGCAAAAGATAATTTGATCCCAGGAGTTAAACACGTCATCGCAGTGAGCAGTGGGAAAGGAGGCGTCGGGAAATCCACGGTTGCCGCGAATCTGGCTTGTGCGCTAGCGGCCGCCGGTGCAAAGGTTGGTCTATTGGATGCCGATCTGTATGGCCCCAATATTCCGATGATGATGGGGAGCACCACTGGTCCTGAGCAGAAGGATGGCAAAATCGTTCCGGTGGAAAATCACGGGGTGAAGCTTATCTCCATGGCGTTTTTGGTGCCCGAGGAAGCCCCGCTGGTGTGGCGTGGTCCGATGGTCCACCAGTACTTGCAGGCGTTCTTCCGAGATGTCCTCTGGGGAGAGTTGGATTATTTGTTGATTGATTTGCCACCAGGGACTGGCGATGTGCAGCTCTCTTTGTCGCAGATGGTTCCGTTAGCCGGGGCGGTTACCGTGACGACGCCTCAAGAAGTTGCGCTCTACGATGTGCGAAAGGGCATGGCGATGTTCCAGAAGGTGAATGTCCCGCTTCTGGGCATCATCGAGAACATGAGTTACTTTGTGTGTGGCCACTGCGGCGAACGGACGGAGATCTTTTCACATGGAGGTGGCGAACGGGCTGCGGCTAAAGTCGGCGTCCCGTTCCTTGGACGGATTCCGATTGATCCCGCCATTCGCGATGGTGGAGATACCGGCCATCCGATCGTGGTGGCCGATCCGGCCTCTCCGCAAGCCGTTGCGTTTCGGGAGATTGCGAAGAAACTCACGGATGAGCTCAAGGGGACTGGGAACAGCGGTTCATCGATCGACAGTTTGCTTAAGAAAATCAAGCAGCCGTTCAGCGACAATTGATCGCGCTGACGTTGGAGGGAAGACATGCCGGAGTTTGTACGGGTTGCGGCGCTCGCAGATATCAAGCCAGGACATGGGATTGTGGCGGAGACTCACGGGAAGACACTGGCTGTCTTCAATGTGAATGGGACAATCCACGCGATCAATAATACCTGTTGCCATCGAGAAGGGCCGCTGGGAGAAGGAGAGTTGGACGGTCAGGTTGTGACTTGCCCCTGGCACGGCTGGCGATTCAATGTGACGACCGGTGCTTGCGTGAACAATCCATCCGCGAAGGTGGAGGCCTATCAGGTGAAGGTCGAAGGAAATGATGTGACCGTTTTGCTTGAACCCTGACGCATTGCTTTCTGGATTTTCTCATGAGCTATAGGAGAGGAGTCACGCATGCCTGTCTCAGCCAACGATCAAACTGATATTGCTGCGGCACTCGTTCGTCTCTATGTGTTTCTGGCGCAGTATCTCGATCGCTGCTTTGATGAAGCGGCTCGGAGAGATTATCCGGACTCGGAATTGCAGAAGCATTTGGATGAGACTCGCCGACAACTGATGGATATTCTGTCGGTCAATCCCGTCGTGAAACGGAAACTCGCCGATGAGTGTGATCGAATCTTGCACTTGGGCGCGTCTTGTTTGAAACTCGGTGTGGCCGATCCTAAGACCCGTGAGGCTATTCAGGGCGAGCGCGCTGTCCTCAAGAGCAAGACCCTTGCACTCAGTGATCTGGTGGCTGTCTACCGGGCCTTAGCATGAGTCATGGCGCAGGCTGGCTTTGACAAACATCAACTGGCCGGGTTGGATGATAGAGAGCGGGGATTTAGCCGTCCGGTTGAGTTTGAGCAGGCAGGTGAGGGCTATCGGGCCGTTTTGAGGTATGAAGCTGTTCGCGTTGCAACAGAGGTCCACCCGTCTCAGGATGACGCACTCACGGTTTTGATCCAGACCTTACAGGCTCAAGGCTACCGACAACTCAAGACGCAACGGAGCTTCCGCAACGGTGTCTATCTGGGTTCTCAGGAACTCTGGGTGGAATATACGGACCCGCCACAGGCAGAGCCGGAGCCATTGGGTTTCTTTGAGAGACTCAGACAGTGGTTTGCGTCGCGCGCTACTAGGTAACTAGCCATGAGCTTTGTCCCTCTCGATCAGCTCCGGGCCTCGTCTGCGAGCGCCCCCCGGTTGTCAGCCATCAGCCATCAGCCATCAGCTGACGACCGTCCTCGACTTCCCACTTGGTTTAAGGTTACCGCGAAGACCGGTCCTGATTATCTCGATATCAAGCAGACCATGGAACGGCTTCAGCTGCATACCATTTGTGAAGAGGCTCGTTGTCCCAACCGATGGGAATGCTGGAATGCCCGTACGGCAACATTCTTGATTCTCGGCGACATCTGCACGAGACGCTGCCACTACTGTTCGGTAGAGACAGGAAGACCACTTGCGGTGGATGTAAATGAACCACATCGTGTTGCAGAAGCCGTACGAGCTCTAGACCTCCGTCATGCTGTGATCACGTCGGTCAATCGTGATGAATTACCGGATGGTGGGGCCTCGGTCTTTGCAGAAACAATCAGGCAGACGAGACAACGGAATCCCACCTGTACGATCGAGGTGTTGATTCCTGATTTCGAAGGCAACGCGCAAGCGCTTGCAATGGTCTGTGCGGAGAGGCCAGAGATTCTGAACCACAATATTGAAACGGTAAGGCGGCTTTTCCCATCGATTCGCCCGCAAGGGAAGTATCAACGGTCCATCGACTTGCTCGCGCGGGCAAAGCAGCATGGAATGAAAACGAAATCAGGTTTGATCCTGGGAATGGGCGAGACGCTCGATGAAGCGCGCGAAGTGATGCGAGATCTTCGAGCCGTCGATTGCGACATCATCACCATTGGCCAATATCTCCAGCCGACGAGGGATCATTTACCCGTTGCGCGATTCTACGATCCCTCTGAGTTTGCACTGCTGAAAGAAGACGGTCTTGCGATGGGTTTTGCCCATGTTGAATCAGGCCCACTGGTGAGAAGTTCCTATCATGCGGAGCAGCAAGTCCCTTCAGTGTAAACTCAACTCTTGTTCCATCCAGAGAGAACACAACGCTGGGCAATGAGTGGAGTAAAGCCTTGGATAGCCTCGGAGATCTGTTTCATAAACGCTTCGGCAAGAAACTGATTCTCGAAACATTCGTACACATCATCCAGAAAGCCGCCACGCAGGAGCGGATGATAGAGGAATTCCTGGCCAGCGCCAGTCTTCACTTCAAGCGGGTACTCAAAGGCTCCAACTCGTTCCAGGCCGAGTTGCTCAAGCCAGCATCGTCCATCCTGCGCTGACGGACGTTCTTTCAGATAATCCTGGAATCGTTCCCGCTCCTTGATCAGTCCTTGCTGAGCCATTGCTTGATCCACGCTCTGCCATAGTGAATCGAACGTTCCATATGATGGAAAGGTCAGGACCAGTTGGCCTCCTGGTGCGAGGTGCTCAACTAATCCCTGAACGGTCTGGAACCGGTTCGGGCGAAAGAACATCACAGAGAGGTTTCCCGTGATGCGGTCAAACGTTGGCAGATCGGAACGCAGGGAACGCATGTCCATGCACTCGAACTGGAGCCATGGCAATTCCGATCCTTGAATAGCCTTCGCACGAGCGACCTGTCCGGCGCTCATATCAATGGCCAGTACTTCACCAGTAGGACCAATCTGTTCGGCAAGATAGAAGGCGGGGATCCCATGGCCTGAGGCAATGTCGAGGATTCGTAGGCCTGGTCGAAGGTCGAGGTGCTGCAATAACGACTCAGCAAACGGCGTGGACCAATAGTCGTGCTTGGGAAGGGGCCAGCGTGGAGCATCCTTGTTCATGAATTAAGGGGGATCAAGTGGGAGCAGCCGATCTGTTCGTGACGAGGGCTTGGGCTTCTTTTTGTAACCGATTCGGATGTTTTCCCCGTTAAAGCTCTCCGCGTAGAGCTTGTACACAACTTCCGTTCCCGCTGGTCTTGCAGCGAACCAGCCGTATCCTTGGTTGCGACTGCTAACTGAGAATATCTACCTTCACAGGCCGATGTCCTCTTCGGATTCGGTACCTCCGAAAGTCTGCTAAGTCGAGGGTGAAAATCTTCGTTGTGCGGAGCGATTCACCGGCTGCAATAAGGGATGCGTCGGCCAGATCCATCGGGTGGTCTCCGTACTGTTCCATGAGTTCGAATGCCCGTACGGTGGTTTCTTGATCCATAAACCACACAGCCACCCCTCCTTCAAGAATAAAGTCGCGTAACCGATCGGCTCCCATACTATTCGGCGTGAGGAGATGAAAGGCTTCGGTCAGGACCGGTATGGTCGTCAGGAGTGATTCACGCGTGGCACTGAGAATGTCCCGGCAACGTGAATGCTCGGAGTCTTGAGGGTCGAACAAGGCAACGAACGGGCCCGTGTCGACCAAGATCATAAACGAGGTTTTCGCTTTAGCGCCAGTTGCATGCCACGGCGGGTTTCAGTCGAAGGTGCAATGGCGTAGCCACCAGGGCCAAGATCCAGACGGCGATAGATTTCAAAAGCCGACACCTTGGGGCGATGGCTGATTTCTTCGTTGAGGACCAGCACACCCCTCTTTAACGCAGCGGATACGGACCATCCCGTTTTTTTTGTGACGTGCTTCAGCGCTTTTTCAGTTTCATCGTCCAGACGAACAGTCCTAAGGCTCATGCTGCAACTCCATAGCCTGCAATGTCATACGAGTGTAATACATGAAGAGGGCGGCGTCAATTTATGGCGACCTCAGTGCTCTGGCAATCAACGCCTGAGCCTCTTCCTGGATCCGCTTCAGATGCTCTTTCCCTTGAAAGCTCTCGGCATAGAGCTTGTACACATCTTCCGTCCCTGACGGTCTGGCGGCGAACCAGCCGTTCTTGGTGACGACTTTCAGGCCACCGATAGATGCCTCGTTCCCTGGGGCCTTGGTGAGCATGGAGACGATCCTATCTCCTGCCAATTCCGTTGCCTTCACTTGCTCGGGAGACAGCTTGGACAGAACAGCTTTCTGTTCTGGGGTGGCGGGGGCGTCGATCCGTTCGTAGGCTGGCTCGCCTAGCTCGCTTGTCAGGTCTCGGTAGAGCTGGGCTGGATCCTTGCCGGTCTTAGCCATCATTTCGGCTGCCAGCAGATCCATGATGATGCCGTCCTTGTCTGTCGACCAGACGGTACCATCGCGGCGGAGGAACGACGCACCGGCACTTTCCTCGCCTCCAAATCCAAGCGAGCCTTCCAGCAACCCGTTCACAAACCACTTGAAGCCTACCGGGACTTCAACCAGTTTCCGTTTTAGTTTGGTCGCGACTCGGTCGATGAGGCTGCTGCTTACTAAGGTCTTGCCGATTCCGGCGTCAGACTTCCAGTCGGGCCGATTGGCAAAGAGATAGGCAATCGAGACAGCTAAATAGTGGTTGGGATTCATCAAGCCCGATCGGGTGACGATTCCGTGCCGATCGTTGTCGGCATCATTGCCGAATGCCACATCAAAGCAATTTTTCAGGGCGATGAGATTGGCCATGGCATAGGGGGAAGAACAATCCATGCGGATTTTGCCGTCCCAATCCAGTGGCATGAACCGAAAGGTCGGATCAACCGTTGGATTGACAATCTCAATATCAAGCCCATACTGCTCGATAATCGGCTTCCAGTACGCGACCCCAGATCCGCCAAGGGGGTCGATTCCCAGCTTAAGTCCAGCGCCGTTGATGGCAGCTATGTCGATGATATTCTTCAGATCGCTGACGTAGGTACCGATATAGTTATGGTGATGTGTGGTGGCTGCCTGTCCTGCCTGTTCAATCGGAAGCCGGTTACATCCGTGCAGGTTGTTCGTCAAAAGGGTATTGGCTCTGTCCTCGATCCACTTGGTGACTTGTGTATCGGCCGGGCCGCCATTCGGGGGGTTGTACTTGATTCCCCCGTCTTCTGGAGGATTATGCGATGGTGTGATGACGATCCCATCTGCCAGACCCGAGGTTCGGTCCCGATTGTAGCGCAGGATGGCATGCGAGATGACCGGCGTTGGGGTGAAGCCCTTGTCTTGGTCGATCATCACCTCCACACGATTGGCTGCGAGGACTTCAAGGACGGTCACAAAGGCCGGATCGGAGAGGGCATGGGTGTCTTTGCCCAAATAGAGAGGCCCGGTTGTGCGGTGAGCTGCGCGGTATTCGCACACAGCCTGAGCGATCGCCACAATATGACGCTCATTGAAGCTTCGCTTGAAGGAAGAACCGCGATGTCCCGATGTCCCGAATGACACCCGCTGCTCGCGGGCCGAGGGATCCGGGTGCTCAGCCCAGTACGCAGAGAGGAGTTTGCTGATGTCTACTAGGCTTGAAGGAGGTGCCGGCTGGCCTGCGAAACGGTGAATCGGCATAGGTAGAGATGTAGTTCCAATGCCAGGTGGCTGTCAACTCTTAAGATTCGATAGAGAAGTGATGAGTAGTGGGCTCGTCAGCTGATGCAGCCAAGTCCTGTACGTAATGCATGGGGTACGGCTGGAGTTGGAGGGACTGAGTTTCACCACGATTCTGCTCGTGAGGAATCTCCGTGTGAACTGCTGTGTTGATAGATTTCATATAGGTGATTCGGTAAGATGCCGCCGAAATCCTGTCCGGTGTCCGAAGGGGGTGGTGTGTCCCGTTTTCGGCTTGCCTTCCTGAGCATACTCGTGTTCGTCGTTCTCGCCGGAGCCTTCCTCGCATTTTCGCGAGAGCTGACCGGTCAAGACTATCTCAAGGACTTTGTCCTGGAACAATTGGAAGAGAGTCTTGGTCGGAAAATCGATGTCCACCGGGTCAAGTTTGTGGTGTTTCCTCGCATTCGTGTGGAACTTTCAGAAGTTGTCATTCATGACCCGCAATCGGCGCAAGTGGTGCTCACCGCGAAGCGCGTCGATCTGGTCCTTCGACTCTTGCCCCTTCTGAAAAAGCAAATTATCGGAAAACGACTCTTGATTGAGGAGCCCAGACTGACCCTTCGGCGCAATGAACGGGGTCGGTGGAACATCCTGGATGGGGTGAATGGGCAAGCAGATACCGACCAGAAAACCATGGCATTGATGGCACGGACATTCATGGTCAGGCAGGCGAAGCTCGTCAATGGCACGATCACGGTGATGGATGCGGCCAGACCGGATGGCGTTCGGTCCATTACCCTGGAACATGTTGAGTTTGACATCACTATTCGTCCTGAGCAGGGTGTTGCCGATGTGCATGTGGCGATGTCCCATCAGGGTACGGATGGAGTCTCGAGGGTGTCCTTGGATGGGGGGATCAAGCAGGCGGAACACCCCATCGCGTTGTCGAGTGACGACGTGGGGGAACCGATTCCCGGGTTGCAGTTCGACGGTCATATTGATGCCGCTGATATCAAAGTGCGCGACGCAGCCGATTTTCTCGGCCCGAGGCCGGTGTCCGATCATCTCCAAGGTGCGTTGAATCTACGCAGTGCCGTGCGTGTCATACCGGGTGTGACCGGCTATGACATGGTGTTATCGGATATGAGCGCACACTTGAACGAGATCACCCTGACGGGCAATGGTAGTCTTGCCGGTGTTCTGACGCCGCAACCTACTTTTTCAGTGACATTCGCCAGTTCTCTTGTGACGCTGCCACAATTGTTGAAAACCATTTCCCCGGAGTGGGTCCATCCACAGTTACCGGCCGTGCTGGCAGAACGTCGGATCGACGGCAAGGTACAGGTTGTGAAGGCCACCCTGACCGGCTCGACCGCGACGGGTCCGCAGTTGTCGGCGACCGGGGAATTTCATGTGCAAGAAGGTCATGCGCTCATCGGTCGTGATCATGTCGCCGCAACAGACTTGGCGGCGGTGATCCTGGTCGAAACCGGGCGGGTACGTATCTCCAAGATTGCGGGGAACTATGGGACGATGCAGCTGACCGATGGGAAAGCGGAGGTGTCGTTTCTTGATGCAGGCCCGTGGTTGGACCTGGAGATGACGAGTGAGATGGGGGCCGCGTCTTTGATGGAGTTTCTTTCGAAAACGGTCAAAGCGGAGCGGATGGCACAGGTATTTGCAGGTGTTCGGGATGCAGAGGGAACGGCGGTTGCAACCTTTCGCCTTCTTGGTCCCTTGAATCAACCAGGCGGAATCACATTTGCCGGTGGAGAGATTACGGCTCGCCACATCAGCCTCAATCATCCGGCATTGCCGGAGCGGATGACAGGGGTGCAAGGGCGGTTTGTGTTGGCTGATGGCGCGACTCAATTGGATCAGGTAGCAGGGAACCTTGGAGGGACAGCCGTACAGGTCCAAGGGACCATTACCGGTGGAACGACCAGTCAGTTCCAAGACGTATTCATTCGTATACGTGGCGATGCGGCTCAGATGGTTCGGCTCTTCAGACCCTCGGCGATCGATCGGAGTCTGCTGGAGGGGACTCTGAGCTCCACGGCGACGCTCTCGGGCGTGACGACGAGACCTCATGTCCGAGGATCCATCGTGCTGGATGAGGCGAAAGTCGTGCTTGGGGGGATCGATAAACCTATTGGGTCGCGCGCGACAGTCGAGTTTGAGGGGGTGCTGCCGCAGACTGCGAGTATCAAGCTGGATCGAGTCGCACTGGTTCTCCCGTCCTTGACGATTCCCGCCAAGGGCACGATGCAGTTTGGGAATGGTTTCTTGGTTGACATGGCGGTCGCGACCGGAACCATCCCGGTTGCCAGTCTCCCGAGATGGATCTCCAAGAGCGGACTTGAAGCGGGGAACCTTGAGCTCTCGTTGGAGGTCAAAGGCCGGGAGCCCGACTGGCAAGCGTGGCGAATAACCGGATGGATGGGGCTGACGAATGGAGTGCTGCAGGCCAAGGGAGTTGATGGGCACATTCAGGATCTCTATGCCCGTGTCAGATTTCTCCGCAACGAGGCTGAGCTTAAACGACTCTCGTTCAGAGTCCAGGGTAGCGATATCGCTATGGAAGCCACGGTTCGCAATTGGCTGGCGAAGCCATCCATCATCGGCAAGATTGAGTCGAATCAGCTGGACCTGAGTCTGCTGATTCCCAAGGGTGGGCGCTCGCCTATCCGGGAGTTCCTGGAGACGCTGGCGGCAACGAGTCATGTGACGATGACCGCGACTGTGGCACGTGGGTATTACCAGCATCTGAAGCTCAGCGCGCTGTCTGCACGCCTCACCATTCAGGATGGGGTGCTTGATGTGGATCGTTTGTCCGGGGAATCCAGTCACGGGCATGTGGCGGGCCGGTTGGTTGTGCAGCTTCCACCAAACGCGCCGGCCGATCTCGATCTTTCGTTTCGGGCCACGGGGGTGGAATTCGATGATGTCTTGCAGCTGGCCAAGGCACAAGGGCATGGGGTGTCGGGAGAGCTTCGAATCAGCGGCGCCATTCGTGGCCATGGACGAAATCCCCATGGGATCTACCCCTCGCTCAATGGCAAGGTTGACGTCTTGTTGGAAAACGGACGAATCCTGAAAACAAATGAGCGCACCGTCTGGAAAATCATCAGCCTGCTGAATCTTCCTGCCGTCTTGCAAGGAAAGGTCGAGTTGGAAAAAGAAGGGCTCCCCTACAACCGAATTTCCTCAACGATTGCCATCCAAAACGGTCTGTTTCAGACGGAAAATTTAATCATTGACAGCCCAATCCTCAAGATCACCGCAGCGGGGAATTATGATTTACCCACAGATCAGCTGGATCTTGCAGTGGCGGTGAGCCCGTTTGGATCCTATTCGCAATTTCTCAAGACGATTCCACTCTTCGGACGAATCATCGCAGGAGATCGGAAAGGATTAGCCACGGCCATGTTTACTGTGAAGGGAGGGCTGGAAGATCCGGAGGTCACCTATCTGCCGGTGAAGTCGTTTGCCTCCGGTCTCTCAGGATTGGCGCAGCTTGCGGTTGATGTACTCACGAATACCTTGACGTTGCCGATGGATTTGGTGACGCCGGATGAAGAATCCGGTGTGCGGTCGAAAGAACCGACGCCTTCATCGGTTCCTGCTCGGCCATAACTGGCCGTAACTTTCGTCCGACCGAATTCTTGACCGACTCACGCCCCCATGCTAGCATCCGACTCAAGATGCTGAAAATGCTTGTCGGCTTCGTTCTCGTGTCGTTTAGTCCCTCAACGTACCTCAGATGGTATGCCTCGGTCCCTCACTTGCTGCGGCCTCGACGAGCAACCATGTTGAGCCTCTTGAGCGCATTCCTCCCACCTAGCTGGGGTCCACTTTTAGGTAGTTGATCCATGAAACGCAGTACCGTGTCCCAACCAGACGTTGCTACGCTGTTCATTGCTGCGAGTGAGCAGGATTCAAATCTCTATTACGCCACGCGATTCATGGCTCCCGACCCGTTCATCTATCTTGAAATCAGAGGCGAACGGGTGATGGTGATGAGTGATCTCGAAATGGATCGCGCCCGGTCCGAGGCCTCAGTGGATCGAGTGTTGTCGTATTCTGAAGTCGAGCAGAAGGCCAAGAGACAGGGCATCAAAGCCCCGACAGCCGTCGATATCGTTCATGTTGTCTTGAAGGAGTCGAAGATCCGGCGCCTGTCGGTGCCGGCGAGTTTTCCGGTCATCCATGCTGCTCGTTTGCAGGAGCGGGGCTACAGCCTCAAGCCAAAATCGGATCCGTTCTATGAGCAACGTGTCGTGAAGACGCCGGAAGAGGTACGTCATATTGAGGAGGCTCAGCGGGCTACGGAGGAAGCTGTCACCGCTGCTCATGCGATGTTACGGAAAGCTGAGGTCAAGGGAGCACAACTGTGGCTGGATGATCAGCCGATGACCTCTGAGCGGATCAAGAAGTTCATTAATGTGAAGCTGATGGAACGAGACTGTATCGCCCAGCATACGATCGTGGCCGGTGGGGAGCAGGCGTGTGACCCTCATAATGAAGGGAGCGGACCGTTACCCGCGCATCGCAGTATTATTTTTGATGTGTTTCCTCGCTCTGCCACGAGTCGCTATTTTGCCGACATGTCTCGCACGGTGATCCGAGGGACGACGAGTCCTGAGCTCAAGCGGCTGTATAGCACGGTGAAAGACGCGCAGGAAGAAGCCATCACGAAAATCAAGGATGGCGCTGACGGGATGAAGATCCATCAAGGTATCTGTACCCGGTTTGAAAAGGCCGGTTACCAAACGGGTCTTGTGAACGGGCGCATGCAGGGGTATTTTCACGGGACCGGACACGGAGTGGGACTGGATATTCACGAAGCACCTCGCATCAGCCGAACGGGTTCGCTCCTCCAAGAAGGGCATGTGGTCACGGTCGAACCAGGACTCTACTACCCGGGATTGGGCGCTGTTCGTATCGAAGACATGGTGCTGGTGACCAAAGACGGCTGCCGGAATCTGACGAACTTTCCCAAGCAGTTCGTGCTTGACTAGCCTGCTGTCGGAAAACGTTTTCAGCGGTATTCCTGCCTCGCTCACACACTCCACGTATCCAGGTTCGGATGATTCTTTGAGTTTCGCGAGTTCGGTCGAACTACGCACCAATGGCAGGATGGTAACCTGAGCGGCCATTTTGAATAGCCAACCCGGTTGCGTCATACTGTCAGTGGGCTCACGGGAACAGAATGCACTCGTATCAATTTCTTGACGATATTGCGATAGCGGACCTGGCCTTCAGGGCGGAAGGCGATTCTGTGGAGGAGTTGTTTCACGCAGCGACGGAAGCGCTACTGGAAACATTGGCCGATCCTTCAACGGTGGCAGTGACTTGGGAGCGTAGGATTGAACACGTATGTGGAGCTCTTGACGAGCTGCTCTTTGAATGGCTGTCGGATCTGGTGTATTGGAAAGATGCAGCGGGGGTGGTGTTTCACGAAGCAGACCTTTCCGTGGTTCAGAAAGACACCACATGGACGCTTGCTGCTGTACTGCGAGGCGCTCCCGTGGATCGGACAACTCAGATACTCCACAATGATGTGAAGGGGGTGACGAAGCATCTGTATGAAGTGAAACAGCAGGGAATGCGCTGGTATGCTCAGGTGGTGGTCGACGTATGAAATTGAATACTGATATGAGGGTCAATCGGGTGACCGATGAGGTGTGGGAGATCCCCGTCACTGAGAAAGCCGGGATGTTGGTGCCGGCGCGGATCTATGCCACGCCGGGTATTTTACAGACGATGGACCGCGGTGTTTTCGATCAAGTCACCAATGTGGCTTGTCTCCCTGGTATTGCGCGTTATGCGCTCTGCATGCCGGACGGGCATTGGGGCTATGGGTTTCCCATTGGGGGCGTTGCCGCATTTGATACCAGGTCGGGAATTATTTCTCCCGGAGGTGTCGGGTATGACGTCAATTGTGGGATGCGTCTGATCCGCACGGATTTGACTCTGGAAGATGTGCAACCGAAACTGGATCGTCTCATGACCGAATTATTCCGGCGTGTACCGGCGGGCGTCGGGGCAGCAGGCTTCATCCGACTGAATCGAGGTTCGTTCGAAGGGGTCATGACACGAGGTGCTCGGTGGTGCATTGAAGAAGGCTATGGCTGGCATCGGGATCTTGCACACATTGAAGAAGGCGGTTGTATCGTAGGTGCTGATCCGTCCAACGTCAGCGATCATGCGGTGGGGCGGGGGATCAATCAGCTGGGGACACTGGGATCCGGGAATCATTACTTGGAAGTGCAGGTTGTCTCCAGCAATCGGGTATTCGATTCTGAGACGGCTACGGCGTTCGGTATTACCGGCCAAGATCAGATTGTGGTGATGGTCCACTGCGGGTCCCGTGGATTTGGCCATCAGGTTGCCAGCGACTATCTCAAAATATTTGAGAAGGCGATGCGGCGGTATGGGATCTCTGTGAAGGATCCGCAACTCGCGTGCGCGCCGTTCCGTTCGCCGGAAGGACAGGACTATTTCTCAGCCATGAACTGCGCCGCCAACACGGCCTTCGCCAACCGGCAGGTCATCACCCATCAGATTCGCGAAGCCTTCGCGACCGTGTTCGGGCGGTCGGCTGAAGAGCTGGGCATGGAGTTGGTCTATGATGTCGCCCACAATATCGCCAAAGTCGAGCGCTATTCAGAAGGAGATCTGTTGGTCCACCGCAAGGGATCAACCAGGGCGTTCGGCCCAGGGAGTCCGGACTTACCGTGGGATTTTCAGAAGACAGGCCAGCCGGTCATCTGTGGAGGGTCAATGGAGACCGGTTCCTATCTTTTGGTCGGCACCGACCGGGCTGTCTCTGAGACATTTGGGTCGACGATGCATGGGTCTGGACGGACGATGTCACGGGCGCAGGCCAAGAAATCGATTCGTGGCGAACAGCTTCAGCAGGAGATGAGCCGGCGCGGAATTCTTGTGAAAGCCGTATCAATGTCAGGCCTGGCGGAAGAGGCAGGGGTCGCCTATAAGAATATTTCTGACGTCGTTGAGACAGTCGACCGTGCAGGCATTACCAAAAAAGTGGCGGAACTACGTCCAATCGGGAACATCAAAGGGTAATCCTTGTGTCGCGTGGAAAGAGGCAGACGGTGAGTGTCTGTATGCTGAACAGTGTTTCGAGCCAGCCTCCGTGTTTTATAGCGAATCGAAGCGGTATTCTGCGCGTGAAGCCGTCAATGTTTTGGAACGTGTTGTGTGGATATCCTGTCGCATAAGAGTCAGCTCCCTTCCTACAAGTGTGTTGGTAAACCCTACGCCCATCCTTAAGCAGGTCGATCCTCACAGTTAGTGACCGAATCTATATGCTCCGCAGGCTGTTCAGAAAGGCTGTCCAGCAAGGCCGCAGCGAGCGAAGAGGCGAATCGTACTCCGGCCTGTACGTTGAGCCTCTCAGCCACGTGAGTACGCTGCTGGCAGCTTTTGTCAACAGCCCGTTAGGCTAAGAGAATGTCCTGAGTCACGTGCGCAGCACTGCGAAGCGAATTTTCTCCAAATTCTTTACGCGTCAAAAATTGCTGGTATCGTCAGGTGTCAGGGCAAAGGGTCGAACGGCCGGATTGGTGCAGCACGCTTGTTTGGCATAGCGTACATGAGATGCACGGTCGTCTCGTGTGCTCTCCACCGCGTCGTGTGTCGATTCGACGGCTTGGGTTGATGCCGCACAGCAGTTCGTCAGCCGAGGGATGGAGGGACTATTGAAGGAGCCTGCGGCATGAGTTGTCAGGAGGGATGACCCGCATGAAGTCCAGAGGGCATGAGCGAGGGTGAGATGTCAGGGGTAGATGAAACAAGGGCGGCCGTCGTCCTCGTGGTTGATGATGAGGCGATGATCAGACTATTCGTGCGCGAGGCCTTGGAACAGGCTGGGTTTGAGGTGTGTGAGGCATCCAATGGCGCGCATGCCCTCGAGCAGTTTGCGGTGCGGCGTCCCGACCTGATCATCATGGACGTAGTGATGCCTGTGATGGATGGATTTGCCGCCTGTATGAAGTTGCGTGAGTCGGTGGAAGGGAAGCGTGTGCCGATTCTGGTGATGACGGCGCTGGATGATGAGGACTCGATTGGTCGTGCTTATGCGTACGGCGCCACGGATTTCATTGCCAAACCGACGAATGCGACGATTCTAGGTCATCGAGTCCGGTACATGCTGCGCGGGAGTCTCACACTCAATGCGCTTCTCCGAAGCGAGGCGCGGTTGGGTTTGGCACAGCGGATTGCTAAGATCGGCAATTGGGAATGGCACCCTGCCACGGGGCGGTTTTTGGCATCCCCGGAGCTCTGTCGGTTGATGGGAATCCGGTCGCAAGATTTTCGAGAAACGAAAGAAGCATTTCTCGAGATGGTGCATGCGGATGATCGCGATCTCGTCGATCGAGCGCTACAATCAATTCTTGCGGAACGGAAGCCTTGTGATATCGATCACCGGATCGTGCTTCAGCACGGAGGCGAGTTTACGGTCAATCTGCAAGCCGAGGCGGTATTCGATGATCAGCTGAAAATCATGACGATCGTGGGGACGGCCAAGGATATCAGTGAACGAAAGCGCTCCGAGCGGGAAATCCATCGGTTGGCCTATTACGACAGCCTCACTGGGTTACCGAATCGTGTGTTATTCAAAGATCGCGTCACGCAAGCGCTCGCCCATGCGCGGCGTTACCGATCAACGCTTGCGGTCTTGTTCCTCGACCTGGACCGGTTCAAGGTCATCAACGACACGTTAGGCCATAACATCGGTGATCTGCTGTTGAAGCAGGTCGCGGATCGCTTGGCAGAGTCAGTCAGGCATAGCGACTCCGTCAGTCGGTCGGTCGAGAAGGGTGAGGCCCATGAATTAGCCCGCTTAGGAGGAGACGAGTTTACGGTTCTGTTGACGAACATCCGACAGGTTCAGGATGCCGGGATGGTTGCCAGGCGTATCCTAGAGTCGCTGGCACGATCATTCTTGATCGATGGCCATGAGATTTCGGTCACCACCAGTGTGGGGATTGCGATTTTTCCGACCGATGGAGACTCAGTCGATCAATTGCTGAAGAGTTCTGATGTCGCAATGTATCAGGCAAAAGAGCGAGGTCGGAACAACGCACAGTTTTACTCGGCGACCATGAACTCAATGGCTGCGGAGCGACTTGAGTTGGAAAATGATTTGCGGAAGGCGCTGGAGCATCACGAACTCACCGTGCATTACCAGCCGCAAGTCGATATCCGAAGCAAGAGAATTGTAGGTGCAGAGGCATTAGTGCGATGGCATCACCCTGTGCGTGGCTTGCTGATGCCTGCCGTGTTTCTTCCTGTTGCCAATGAGACAGGGATGATTCGAAAGCTGGATGAAGCCGTATTGGGTATGGCATGCCGGCAAGGCAAGGCGTGGCAAGATGCCGGTTATGTGCCTATCCGCATGTCGGTCAATGTCTCCAATTCTTTCTTCCATGGGGCTTCGTTGGTGAGCGCCGTGTCACGAGCCCTGGAAGAGACCCAGCTTGGTCCGGAATTTCTTGAGTTGGAGCTGACTGAGTCGATCGCCATGCGGCATGTCGAAACGTCCATTGAGATGCTGCAGGAATTGCGAGCGATAGGTATTCGACTATCGATCGATGATTTTGGGACCGGCTATTCATCCTTGAGTCACTTACAACGGTTTCCCTTGAATATGCTGAAGATCGACCAATCATTCGCGTGCGATGTGCCGCACAATGCGGCCAATGTTTCAATCTCTCGTGCAATTGTCTCCCTTGCACATAGCATGAACCTGACGGTGTTGGTGGAAGGGGTCGAGCATGAAGAGCAGTTGAAGATGTTCCGTGAACAGGGATGTGATGAAGCGCAAGGGCATTACTTCGGGCGTCCGATGCCAGCAGAAGAATTTGTGCAGTGCCTTACTCGGGCCGATGTCGAGAGACAAGGAAGACAAGCGGCCTAGAGAGTGTCGCGTAAACGAACGTCCTCCACGAGAGCGTACATCCGTGAGGAGAGAGGTGCACATGGAACAACGAAAAGATAACCGATTCCCTGTTGGATTTCGGAGCTCGTTCAGCTCGGCGAACATTATTTCTGGTGATGGGACATTGAACGAACTCTCACTGCGAGGTTGTCGTGTCCGGAGCTTAATTGAGGTGAATCCGGGGACGGTGCTTCAGATTCGGGTTCACGTTTCTGATCGTGAATCGCCCATTGTGATCTCTCACGCGATCGTCCGATGGTATCGAGACGGGAGCTTTGGATGTGAGTTTGTGAACCTCGGGGCAGAGGAATGGGCTCGGCTTCGTGCGGTGACCAAGGAATTGGAGAAGGAACCCTACCAGAAGGCGAAAGATGCCAGTGAAGCTGCATAACTCCACCGCTGCAAAGAATCATGCCGCTCGTGCTTGGAGTCTGTCTTCGAAAATCGTGTACGCCAACTCGACGCGTTCATGAAGCGGGTCCAGGAGGCTGATTGCGGTATCCTGAGCAGTAGACAGAGGTTCCGCTGGTTTCGTCGTGCTCCGTCACCGTAGAGTGGTCTGCAGGTTGTCTTCTAAAAAGGTTTGGTGAAGGAGTCGTCCAGCCAAGCCGCCAGGCATTCCGTATGCGCTATGCGGCTTTTGATGCTTGGCGTTTTGCCACTTGGCCCAGGATATCCAGCGCGGCGATGCGGTAGGCTTCGGCATAGGTTGGAAAGTTGAAGACGTTGTCGATGAAAGATTCGATCGTTGTGCCGCTTTGCAGTGCGAGTTGTCCGATGTGGACCAGCTCTGTTGCGGAATCGCCGACCACTTGGATACCGAGTAGCCGTTCCCCGGCTGGATCCGCGATCATCTTGAGCAGGCCTTGCCCGCCACCGGAGATCTGTGCACGGGCAATTTCCTCAAACTTCGCCCGCCCCACAAGCGGATCCTTATATCGTTCTCTGGCACCCATCTCATCCAATCCAATGCTGGCCATTTCGGGAATGGTGTAGATCCCCAGTGGGATGGTGGAGGCGGCATCCCCGATTGGGAGATTGAGGGCGTGCCGGACGGCACGTCGTCCTTGCTCCATTGCCTTTGACGCGAGAGCCGGTCCACTGACCATGTCGCCGACGGCATAGATGTGTTCCATCGTGGTCTGACAATATTGATTGACCGGGATGAGCCTGTTGTCTGAGAGGGTAATGCCGGCTGCTTCAAGGTCAAGATCTTCAATGTTCGCTTGCCGTCCAAGGGCGACCAGCATCTTTTCACTCTTGATGATGGTCCCATTCTTGAGCGTGGTGACGACATGCGTCACTCCATCCCATCGCACATCCGCGATCTGGCTCTCGCCGAAATAATGACTACCATGGTTTTCCAGTCCCCTGACAAACTGGTCGACCAGTTCCTTATCCATGAATTGCAGCGGGTAGGGTGCGCGGTCAACGAGTGTGACTTCCACCCCCAATAGCGCAAAGATGGACGCATACTCGCAGCCGATCACCCCTCCTCCCACGACGGTCAATGATTGAGGGAGGTACAGCATCGAGAGGAGCGAGTCACTGTCGAGAATGTGCTCATGGTCGACCGGAATGTCGTTGGGATTTCTCGGGCGTGATCCCGTTGCGACGACAATTGTGTCCGCGGTGAATTGTTGAGAGGCCCCATCGACGGTTTGCATCTCAATGGTGCGGGCGTTGACGAATCGTGCTCGACCATGGAGCAAGGCGATGCCGTTTCGGCGGAGTTGCTTGCTCATGAATGAATCATGAGCTTGGACGACCTGGTCAAGGCGACTGAGAAGCGTGGAGATTTGGGTATCTGGTTTCAAATTGAACTGTAAGGCTTCACCGGCTCGCTTGAGTCGATCAAGATGGAGGGCGCTCTCTCGCAATGTCTTACTTGGAATGGTTCCGCGATAGACGCAGCTTCCTCCAATCCCACGTTCTCGTTCGATAAGGGCGACCCGTTTGCCGGCTTTTGCCCCTTGGACCGCAGCTTTCTGGCCGGCTGGACCGGCTCCGATCACGATGATGTCGTATGTAGTTGGTATGCTCATAGGTTCATGGCATTCACAATGGTTAAGACCTGCTCTTTGGTGGTCAGCAGTTTATCGACGTCTGGAGGGTACAGGTTCAACTCAGCGAATACTGGATGATCGCGGAGACTGTCTTCGGGCATTTCTTCCGGCGTGAGGAGGTGGCTCGCCAATCGATCTGCAACAAAGGTGAGCATGCATTCCTGGCGGAAGGCGGTGGTGTGCTCGTAATCCGCGTAGTATTGGATCGCTTCCGCCACTTGTTTGGGCAAACTCCATTTACTGGCGATCAGAACGCCCACCTGGGTATGGTAGCCCTCGATCAATGTCTTGATGTGAGATTTGTTGTCCAGTATCGTGGCCAGTGCTTTGACCCAATCGTGTTTTTTGTCTTGAGCAATCGTCGTGGTTATCCGCAGGACAACGGGTTTGCCGATTTCATGTAAGAGTCCGCAGAGATAGGCGCTTTCGACATTCATACGTTTCACACGGGCGACTTCTTTTGCAAAGGCCCCGGTGGCCAGCGAATGCCGCCAGAGCTGTTTGACTTCATTCTCATATCCAGCTATCTGGAACGCACCGACCTTTAATGAGGCGGTAAAGGCGATTTCAGATAGCAAGGTGATTCCCAACATAGCGACTGCGTGCTGGAGCGAAACGACCGGACTCCTGGGCATGTAGGCCGGCGAATTGGCAATCTTCAACACATGAGCGGCAAGGGCTTGGTCCTGATGGATCAATGCGGAGAGCTTTGCCGCATCGGCCTTTGGATCTGACGCGAGCGCCATCACTCTGCTGGCGGCTTGCGGTAAGAGTGGAAGCTCAATCTCCCCCGTCTTGATTTTCTGTATGAGAGCCTGTTCAAGCTGTTCGAGTGGAGAAGAGACTGGCTGTGTTTCAGGGGGCATAGAGGGGCTCCCAGGTTGTGACCCTGCTGTTCCAGACAGTGCTTTGTCGGTTGCTCGTTCCGGAAAGTTTAGCAGTGGTGACTTTGGTTGGGGTCCTGACTATACTGACTCATTCCAGGGAGGGAGAGACGATGCAAGGTCGATGGCCGACAGGAATACTCTTGGTTTCGATAACAGGTTTGGTGATTTGTCAGCACGTTGGAGCGGAGTCGCCGGTCGGGACGGACAAGATCGTCAAGGAAGCTCGTGAGACAATCGAGGCCACCAAGGAGTATACGGATCAGCAAAAAACGGCATTTCAACGGAAAGCTCAGGAGGAACTTGCCGCACTTCAGCAGCAGATCGCTGCATTACGCGGAAAAGTGGCAGACGCATCGGCATCCACCCGGGCGGAGTTGCAGAAATCGCTCAATGAATTAGAGAAAAAGAAGGACGGTGTGAGGGAACAGCTTGATGGGCTGAAGCAGACCACTGATAAGAAATGGCAGGATGTGCAGGATGGGATGAACAGTGCGCTGCACGAACTCAAACAGTCCTATCAGAAACTGCTGTCGCGCATACCGTAACGTTCGATTTGATCTGTTCAGGTGACCGGAATGGAGTACCCATGATGAAGGTGATCACTCTGGCTGACTATCAACGGTTTGCCAGCGACAAAATGAAGAAGAACAATCTGTTCCAAACCGAGCGGTTGTTCTGTGATATCTATTGCTTTGAGCCTGGTCAGGAACAAAAGGGGCATATCCATGGCCACCAGGACAAGGTCTACATTGTTCTGGAAGGGCAGGGAACATTTCAGGTTGGCTCAGAACACCGCATGCTTGAGGCTGGGCAAGGTACGCTTGCCCCCGCAGGAGAAGAGCACGGCGTGAAGAATCACACGACCCAGCGGCTCAAAGTGCTGGTGTTCGTTGCCCCCAATCCAAGCTCAGACTAAAGATTCCAGCCAATGTTGGGATGTTAAGAAGGAAAGGGGGAGCAGGCATCATGCCCGCTCCCCCTTATCCTAGTCATGATCTCGTTTGAATCGTCGAGATTATGGTACTTGCCTCAAGGCTTGTAGCAGGAACGGTCGGCTGGTTTGCCTCCGTGCGAGAATTGGTTTTCATAGGCCATGACTTGCCAGATCTGTTCTTCGGACAAGAGGCCCTTGTTGCCCTTCATCTTTGTCTTTGGAATTCCCTCCGCTACCCGCCAGAACCAGTACGCATCTGAGAAGCGACAAACGATGTTGGGGTCACGTAGATCCCGTGCACCCTTTTTCACAGGAGCGCCGTCCTTCCCGTGGCAACTGCTGCAGTTAACTTCGGTCTTGAACTCACCTCTGTAAATCTTTCCGCCCTCTTCAATGGCTTTTGCGTCTGTCCATCCACCTGCCGGCATCTTTTTATCGGCGTAGTCAGGTGGAACCGGGGCCAATGGGGGCAGATCTTCCGCTGAGGCTAAACCTCCTGAAAGAAACAGGGCGCACCCCAAGGCCAACATTGAGACGCTTACATTCCTCCTCGTCATTCGTACCTCCTCTTGAGTTGTAAGGTGACCTGCCTGTCTTCTCTGTTAACGTCAAACGACGTATTCAACCTTATTGATCCAATCGGCATAAACTATACCACAGTTTTTTCTGGAAAATGTGAAAACGTCATACGGATCGGTTGCCTTCGTGACCGAATAATTGGGTGTCGTACAATCAGGCCTTCGACGAACGGGTTCGGCCTGATGCGGTTCCGAATGATCGGATAAATCAGATAAGTCATTCAGATAATTCATGATGTTAGCCACCAACGAGGTGAAGACACCAAGGGGCAGATTCCAAAGGCTCCACGTGCTATTTGACGATGGCCTTTACTGCTTCCACGATGGAGCGTGCGCCGATCCCATAGTGGTCGATGAGTTCATCGGGCTTTCCACTATGTGGAATTTCGCGAACGGCGAGTTTATGCACGCACATCCTCTCGGTACTCACGGCATTGAGGACGGCATCACCAAGGCCTCCATGGGCATAGTGATCTTCCACTGTGAGGATTCGCCGTTGGGTCGCCTGTCCACTCTCCATCAACGTTGTTCGATCGATCGGGGCGATACTGTAGAGATCGATGACACGGACGGCGATGCCCGCCGCCTTGAGCTGGTCATAGGCTTTCAACGCCTCAAACAGAGTCACACCGGCCGCCACGATGGTGAGCACATCCGCAGCGCTTTGCCTGAGGACCTTACTCCCGCCGATATGGAACCGCTCGTCTGCTCCGTAAATCACCGGGTTCTTTGGTCTACCCGCTCGGACATAGACCATCCCTTGGTGCCGAGCAGCAGCCTCGATAAGGTGATAGGTCGAATTCCCATCCGAGGGATAGAGGACGGTCACATTGGGTTGTGCGGCCATCATGGCGATGTCTTCGAGCCCCATTTGGGAGGGGCCATCTTCGCCGATACTGACGCCGACGTGGGTTCCCACCAGCTTAATATTCGAGCCACTGACGGCAGCCATGCGGATGAAGTCGTAGGCCCGGCTCAAGAAGCAGGCGAACGTCGCAGCAAATGGAACTTTCCCGCAGGCCGCCAGACCAGCGGCTGCGCCCACCATATTTTGTTCGGCGATGAAATTCTCGAAAAAACGATTGGAAAACTTCTTCCCAAATTTGTCGGTATACGTCGAGTTTTTGACGTCGGCATCCAGCGCAACGGTGAGAGGATGGACAGCTCCCAGGGCTTCCAGTGCCGCTCCGAACGCTTCGCGAGTCGCGACGGAGTCGCCGATTGTGTACGGGGCCGCCGGCATGGTTCCCATGGCCGGTGAGGGACTGGCTGGAGCGGATGGTTTGGAGATCTGGATCGTCGTGCTATTTGGTTGTAACTGTTGAGTCAGCTCGTCGATGGCTTTTTGCGATTCCTCGCCCTTCTTTAAGGGTTTCCCGTGCCATTCGGCTTTGTTTTCAATAAATGAGATCCCCTTGCCCTTATAAGTTTTGGCTAGTAACACGGTCGGGCGCCCCTTGGTGCGGGCTGCTTCATCGAAGGCTGAGAGGATTGCGGCCAGGTTATGGCCATCGACGACGATCGCATGCCATCCGAATCCGGTCCAGCGTGACCGATAGGCCTCCATGTCGTGTTGCAGCATGGTTGGATCACTCTGTCCCAATCGATTGATATCAACGATGGCGCAAAGATTGTCCAGCGCGTAGTGGCGGCCAACCTCGGCTGCTTCCCAGACCGACCCCTCAACGGATTCACCGTCTCCCATCAGTACGTAGGTACGGTAATCGAGTGTATCGACGAACTTGGCATTCAGCGCGATTCCAATTCCGACGGACAGTCCTTGCCCAAGTGAGCCGGTTGCCATATCGACGAATGGTAAGCGGGGAGTCGGGTGTCCCTCCAGATCGGAAGCGAGGGTACGCAGTTTCAAGAGGTCGCTGGAAGGGAACAATCCTGCCTCTGCCCAGGCAGCGTATAAGAGTGGTGCGGCATGCCCTTTTGAAAGGATAAAGCGGTCACTGTTGCGCGCCTTTGGATTGTGCGGGTCGTATCGCATGACGGAGAAAAACAACGCCGCCACGATATCCGCTGCCGACGCACAACTCGAAGGATGCCCGCTGCCTGCTTCGCTTGTGGCTCGCACACTGCCGATCCTGAGTTGCGTTGCTTTGTTGTGTAAGGCGGTGAGGAGTTCAGACGACGTGACTAAACCGGCCATGGAGAGTCCTTTCATCAGTAGCGCAAGGGGTGGCAGACTCCACTAGTCGCTAATTACTGTTTGGGATGCCAAAAGATGACGTGGGAGGCTAGCAAATCGTCAGAGTGAGGTCAACAACGAGATCCCCTGGCCTAAACCCAGGGGATCTCTTGGAATGCGAGGGACGTATCGGAGGCTTCCTCTTCAGCCTTGAACGGCAGGGGTGACCACGATGATCTCATTTGAACAAGGAGTTTCCTCCTCGCTTTCTGATTCACCGAAAGCACTGATTGCAAAGAAATAGGGTGTATTGGGATCGAGCTCAGTAATTGTGGCTGGAGGAGGCCCGACGCGTTGGCTGTGCTCGTAAGAACACGAACCATACACTCCAGGTGATTGTTTCCCGTAATGGACAAAATAACCGAGCACATTGGGATCCGTCGAGGCTTCCCAGTTCAATTGCGCGGTTGCCCCTGTTGGTGGGGGAGGTTCAAGGTCCCCCTCCGTAGCCTCATCAACCTCATCGGGAAGAGGCTCTAGTTCAGGTGACATCGCCATTTCTTCCTGTTCACCGGGAGCGATTTCGGCAGCATTGGGGTCTGATTGAGCGTCCTCACTTTTCGGGGAATCTGTCGGTGTGGAGAGAGAGGCAAGATTCGGTCCGCCTTGTCCACTGTCACTACATCCGGCAAGTGGAAGTATGATGACGCTTAAAGCTATGAGGGAAGCGAGTGCAATGGTGAAATTTCTGTAGCCTCGAACGGTCAAAGGTACATGCTGCATCATAAAGAAGACTCCTCACAGGTGAATTGCGATGAACGTTGCTGTCTCCTAGAGAGTTAGGTATATGCTCATGGCGGGTATGCAAATGAAGTGCCGAAAATAGAAATACTATTAATCAATAAGTTGCATGATCTCAGGAATGACGAAGATGCTAGTAGTGAAGGTGTGAACCTTCAAGTACACGGTCAATGCTTAGCTTGGGCATGCGTGGATCACGGGTAGGTTTTCCAGCCAATGACTACCGTGACGAAGGGCTAACGGGTATCAGGAAGGAATCTGTTCAAGGATCCGATCGATCTCTAAAAAAACGAAACAGCAGATATCCATTGATCAGGATTACGATGGATAAGATGCCGTACGTGGTCACCCGTGAGGCAAGTTCAAGTTCTCCCAGGACACGGGAGAGACCAAATCCCACGATAAGTCCATCAAATGCCATGCAGATCCGTCTGAAGGTCTCGGGATCCATTAGCCGTATCACATACGTCCCAAGTGGGATCCCGAGTAGGATACTCGGAATAATGTACGGAATAATTTCCATGCTGCCTGCGCTGTAGAAGCCGATAAATCCGTAGGCGATGGCAGTCAGTGACGATTCTGCTAAACGAATGATTCCCAGGGCGGCACGGAAGTCTTGTTTGGGATAGCCTTGATTGTTAAAGAGAAGCGCCAGCGGTGGACCCGAAATTGTCGTGACGGAATACAGGGTGCCCAATCCAAGTCCAAATGGGACGGCGATCGCTTTTTCTGCACGGATGGGTTTCCGAATACCGGCAGCCTGGAGAAGAATCAAGGGCAACAGGAAAAAATAGGTGACGAACTTGATCCAAGCCGGTTGTACCAAAAAGAGGAGGTAGCTACCGATACCGACTCCCACTGCGAGACCACCCAGAATTGGCGCGACGCGCCAGAAGATGTTGGGAATGCTCTTCCGGTTCACGAACAGCACATAGGCATTGATGACCAGTTCAACCAGAACAAGGGCGGGGTTGAGGATCCGATTCGTGTAAAACACCAGGGCAACGGGAACTGTAATGGAAGAGAAACCATATCCGAGGGCCCCATTGACCGTAGCGGCGACAAAGGTGATGAGAACCAGAACGACCGTATCCATGGGTGGTTACCCTCTCCGGTGGCCCGCGGCAAAGTCGGCCAGCGAATAGTGATCGAGTATCCCGGCGATGGCATCACGGACGGTGCCCATGGCCTCCTGCACGGGACAACGGGGTTTGTTCGCGTAGGGACAGTCATTGCATTTCTGGTAAGCTGTTTTACTGACGCAACTAATGGGTGCAAGCGGGCCATCGAGGATGCGGATGACTTGGCCCAGAGTGATATCTTTGGGTTGCTTGATGAGCGCGTATCCGCCTTTCATCCCGCGGCGGCTGGAGACGAGTCCGGCACGTTTGAGCATGAGCAGAATCTGTTCCAAGAATTCGATGGGGATATGTTGGCGGGCTGCAATCTCCTGACGTTGCAGCGTGGCTTTCCCATGCGTCAAGGCCAGCTCGATCAACGCGCGGAGCCCATATTCACTTTTTTTAGACAGCTTCATCGCAATTTAAATATGAGTAAGTTGGTCAACAATTTCTACAATAGGAGAAACCTCTGACTCAGGTCAATCTGAAAATTCGCAAAAGAGCGGTGCTGGGTTTTCGTTCTAGTTAATGGGTTCACGTCGGTTCGGGTGGCAGATCGTCGATCGGAAACGGCTTGTTCCTTGACAGGGCAAAAGTGTTCTTGCTAGCTTGACGTCCTAATCTCACAGGCAAGTAACAGATCATCTCCCCTGGCCAGGCTGTAGATGTAGTGACGTTCCAAGAACTGATTCTTACTCTCCATCGATTCTGGGCTGATCAGGGTTGTGTGATCCATCAGCCGTACGATATGGAGATGGGAGCCGGGACGTTTCATCCTGCCACCTTTCTTCGCTCACTGGGTCCGGAACCGTGGTGTGCTGCCTACGCACAGCCCTGTCGTCGTCCGACGGACGGTCGCTATGGGGAAAACCCCAATCGCATGCAACACTATTATCAGTATCAGGTCGTGCTGAAACCGGCTCCAGACAATATTCAGGAGCTGTATCTGGAGAGTCTGACCCGGCTGGGAATCAATCCCCAGCAACACGATATCCGCTTCATGCAGGATGATTGGGAGTCGCCAACCTTAGGGGCGTGGGGTTTGGGTTGGGAGGTGCGGTTGGACGGAATGGAAATCACCCAATTCACTTACTTTCAAGAAATCGGAGGGATCGAGCTGAGCCCCATTACAGGAGAAATTACCTATGGGACTGAGCGGATCGCCATGTATTTGCAGCAAGTGAACAACGTGTTCGATCTGGCTTGGACGGATTCGATTAGGTATGGCGATATTCACCATGAAACCGAGGTCCAGGGATCGCGATACAACTTTGAAGAGGGCGATGTGCCGATGCTGATGCAGCTGTTTCAGTCGTATGAAGGAGAGTGCAAGCGGCTGTTAGCCCAGACCGACAAGCGGCTGACGTTGCCTGCCTACGATTACTGTATCAAGTCGTCCCATGCCTTCAATCTTTTGGATGCCCGCGGTGCCATCAGTGTAGCAGAACGGACTGGGTACATTGCCAGAGTGCGGGCGTTGGCCAGGCAGTGCGCTGAACGCTATATCGAGGAACGGGCCGCGATGGGCCATCCGTTGTTGAACCGTGAGGAGAAAGTCGTGAAGTCCAGCCAGGCACGTTCGAAGGTTAGGGCAGGACGGCGATAGCTCACTATGGTGACTCGGAAGAAAATCGTACGACGGGGTGTGGTCCCAAAAAAAGGGAAAAAAGTGTCCGGACCTTCCGTGGCCGAGTTGCTGCTGGAAATCGGCGTAGAAGAACTACCGTATCAGTTCATCGCTCCTGCCCTGGTATCACTCAAGGAATCTGCTGAGCGTCTGTGTTCCGATCAACGCCTGACCTTTCAGTCGGTCCGTACTATGGGCACGCCACGTCGCCTGACGATTGTAGTCGATGGCTTGGCAGCAAGGCAGACGTCCATGACAAGAGAAGCGATGGGGCCATCGAAGGCCGTGGCATTTGACCAAACCGGCCAACCGACCAAGGCAGCCGTCGGGTTTGCCGCAGGGCAGGGTGTCGCGATTCAAGATTTACAAGTGAGACAAACTCCCAAAGGCGAGTACCTGTTTGCGGTGAAACATGAAGCAGGCCGTCCAACGGCTACGGTGCTGGTGGATCTGCTTCCGCAACTGGTGTCAGGCCTCTCGTTTCCCAAAGCGATGAAGTGGAATGAGACCGGTGTGCGGTTTGCCCGTCCGGTGCGGTGGGTGATGGCGGTCTACGGAGGTTCGGTTTTGCCGGTTAAGGTCGCCGGGATTACGACGGCCAATCAGACAAAAGGGCATCGGGTTTTGGGCGGAGGGAAGTGGGTGTCGGTCCGTGATGCCGTCTCCTATCGCAGTACCTTGGAGCGTCAAGGGGTCATCGTTGAACCCCAGCGCCGCCGCCAGTTGATTGAAGAGCAGATTGTCGGCATTTGTCACAAGGCCGGATTCCAATTGAATCAAGACGAAGCCTTGCTCGAGCAAGCGGTGTACTCGACCGAGCAACCGACCGCAGTCATCGGGTCGTTTAAGGAGACCTACTTGGACGTGCCGGAGGAGATTCTCATTACCTCCATGAAAGAGCATCAAGGGTTTTTCTCGTTACGACAGAAGCAGTCCGGTAAGTTAGCGCCCCATTTCATCACGGTAGCGAATAACCGAGTCAAGGATATGTCTTTGATCCGTGAAGGCAACGAGCGGGTGCTGGCAGCACGATTGGCCGACGCCAAGTTTTTTTTCGACGAAGATCGAAAGGTCCGGCTCGAGGAGCGGGCAAAGAAGTTGGCCGGGGTCACATTCCACCAAAAACTCGGCACGATGGCGCAGAAACAGGAACGGGTCGGAAAGTTGGCGGGGTTTATTGCTGAACGGGTCCCTTCCGGCCATGTAGAGTTACGCCAGATTGCTGAACGGGCGGCAGCTCTCTCCAAAGCCGATCTATTGACGGGCATTGTGGGGGAGTTTCCAGAATTACAAGGGATCATGGGAGGCGAATACGCCCGACATGACGGTGAAGCAACGGCAGTCGCGCAGGCGATTCGGGAGCAGTATCTCCCCAAGGCCATTGAAGGGGAATTACCGGAAACCGAGGCGGGGCAGGTACTCTCACTCGCTGATCGGCTGGATTCTATTGCCGCATTCTTTCATGTAGGGCTGGTTCCGACAGGGTCGGAAGATCCATTTGCGCTTCGGCGGCATGCCACGGCGATTGTGCGCATTATCCTAGAACGAACAATTCAGCTGAATCTTTCCGATCTGATTGACCGGGCGACAAGCCTGGTTGCCGGTGACGGCTTCAACGGGGGGGCAGACTCGCAGCAGGTGAAGCAGCAGCGAATCACGGATTTTCTCTTCGAGCGGGTTCGACATTATGTTCGACTTGTGCACGGGTTGCGTGAGGATGTCATCGAGTCGGTATTGAAACCGATCACCGGTCCGATGATCGATCTCGTTGACCTCGTCCAGAAGATGAGAGCGCTCGAAGCCGTCACGACGAAACCAGACTTCGATCCTTTGATCGTCGGTTTCAAGCGGGCGCATCGGCTCGTCGAGAAAGAGCAATGGACCAGAGAGCCGGTGGATGCCGCACGGTTTCAACATCCGGCTGAGTCAGCGCTCCATCAGGCAGCGATGGGCGAGCATCAACAGATCGAGGCTTCCATTCAAGGCGGTGCGTATGATCGGGCACTGGATGCGCTGGTCCGTCTTAAGCCGGCGATCGACGATTTTTTTGCCGGTGTGATGGTCAATGCCGATGATCTGGCTGTTCGTAGCAATCGGTTGTCGCTACTCAAGGAAGTCGATGACTTGTTCATGGCGTTCGCAGACTTTTCCCAGATTGTGGTACAAGGGCGGTAGGTAGGTCGAATCAGGCGAACGTCGAACGGCTTTTACTGGGGATTGTATCCCACCGGAGTGATCATGGATCAGCCGATGACGGGTGAATGCCGTCGGGCGGTGAAGATCCGACGATTTTCTTTGGTGGTCTCGCTGGTACTGATCGTCGGCTGCAATGCTGTTCTTTTCGTTGGGTTCAGAATGAGCGGCATCAACTTGGATGACCTGGTCAAAACCCCCGATCTGTTCGATGCCAAACATGATGTGTGCCTTCGGTTGTCGTGGCAGTCGTTGCCCGGGGCGGGCGAACCGGTCAGGCTCTGTTCGGAATGGCTGAATCTTTCAGACCCGAGCGGCACGACCCACTTCCTCCAACCCGACACGAAACTCAAGAAAGGGCCTGACGGCCAGTACTATGTCGATCACGCGGTGCAGGCTGACTTTCGATTATTACTGCTGCTGTTGTTTGTCACCGCCATTATCATTGGAGGCGTCCGCGCGAAGTGGTTCTTGGTGAATCGCTATCGTATGCGTCTGGAATCAACCGACGGTCATCGCGCGTCGTCTGTTCGTTGATACGCAAGCTTCCTGGAAGGAGAAGTCACGTGGCAAAAAAATACGTCTATTACTTCGGAGACGGGAAAGCCGAGGGTACCTCCAACATGAAGGAGTTGCTCGGTGGAAAAGGTGCGGGATTGGCCGAGATGACGAATCTCCGGATCTCCGTCCCGCCTGGTTTTACCATCACCACAGAGGCCTGCATCGAGTACTACAAGCAGGGGAAGAAATATCCTCCTGGGATGTGGGATGCGGCGCTGGCCGCGCTGAAGCGTGTCGAGCGGTCCATGGGCATGAAGTTCGGCGATCCCGAGAAACCGCTGCTGGTGTCGGTGCGATCCGGTGCACGCGCCTCAATGCCCGGCATGATGGATACAGTGCTCAACGTGGGGCTCACCCTAAAGACGGTGGAAGGGCTGGCGGCGAAGACGAAAAACGAGCGGTTTGCTCAAGACAGCTATCGTCGCTTTATCACGATGTTCGGCAGCATCGTGATGGGGGTTCCACGGGAGCATTTCGAAGCGATCCTGAATCATAAGAAAGAAGAAATGGGCGTCACGCACGAGACGCAATTGGACGCGCGGGCGTTACGGGATCTTGTCGGGCGATTCAAGTCGTTGGTGAAGGAGGAAACCGGCAAGGAGTTTCCGGACGATCCGAACGAGCAGTTACAAATGGCGATCAACGCGGTGTTCTCGTCGTGGAACGGCGCACGAGCGATTACCTATCGGCGGTTGAATGGGATTCCAGAGCATTGGGGTACTGCAGTCAACGTGGTGGCCATGGTGTTCGGCAACATGGGTGATACCAGTGGGACGGGCGTGGCGTTCACTCGCGACCCGAATACCGGTGAACATACATTCTTCGGTGAATGCCTGATGAATGCGCAAGGGGAAGATGTCGTGGCCGGGATCAGGACACCATTGCCAGTCAACGCGCTAGCTAAGAATGTCCCCGCCGCATACAAGGAACTCGAACACACCTATAAGAGGCTTGAAAAACATTACCGAGACATGCTCGACCTGGAATTTACGATCCAGGAGGGCAAACTCTATATGTTGCAAACGCGTGTCGGCAAGCGGACCGGGATTTCAGCGGTGCGTATCGCTGTTGAAATGGTGAAAGAAGGCTTGATCACGAAGCGTGAAGCGGTGCAGCGGGTTGGTCCGGATCAGCTCGCGCAGTATCTCTATCCGATCTTCAATACCCAAGCTGAAGCGGGGGCAACCCCATTAGGCAAGGGATTGCCGGCCGGACCTGGAGCGGCGGCGGGGAAAATCGCCTTGACGCCGGATCGTGCGGTCGAAATGAAGGCAGCTGGGCAGCGGGTTGTTCTCGTTCGTGATGAAACCAGCCCCGATGATATTCACGGCATGAACGCCGCATCCGGGTTTGTGACGGCGCGAGGCGGAATGACGTCTCATGCTGCGGTCGTGGCAAGGCAGATGGGAAAAGTCTGCGTGGCCGGATGCGAAGCAGTCCAAGTCATCGACACTCAATCGGTCCGGATCGGCTCAAAGGTGTTCCGGGAAGGCGACTACCTGTCCGTAAACGGATCGACCGGTAACGTGTACGACGGCGACATCCCTGTGATGGAGTCCGAGATCATTCAGGTGGTGCAGGGAAAGCTGGATGCCAAGAAGTCACAAAAATATCAGCTCTTTTCCACCATCCTCTCATGGGCCGACAGTGTACGGACGATGAAAGTACGAGCGAATGCCGATGTGCCGGACCAGGCCAAGATCGCCAGAGGGTTCGGGGCTGAAGGGATCGGGCTCTGCCGCACGGAACACATGTTCTTTGCCGAAGACCGGATTCCGATCATGCAGAAGATGATTCTGGCCAGGACGAAAGAGGATCGGGAACGGTATCTGGAGCAATTGTTGCCGCTGCAGAAGCAGGACTTCATCGGGCTGTACCGTGAGATGGAAGGATTTCCGGTCACCATTCGCCTGCTCGATCCGCCCTTGCATGAGTTTTTGCCGAAGCGTGAAGAATTAATGGTGGAGATTGCGCAGCTCGAGTTGACCGGGAATGATGGGGCCAAGCTTGAGGAGCAACGTCGCTTGTTAGCTCGGGTGGAAGAACTGCATGAGTTTAACCCCATGCTTGGGTTGCGGGGATGCCGGTTGGGTATTACGATGCCGGAGATTACGCGTATGCAGGCGCGGGCCATTATCGAGGCGGCCTGCGAGTTGGCAAAAGAAGGCAAGAAAATCGTTCCGGAGATCATGATTCCGCTCGTGGGGATGGTAGCGGAAATGAAGTCGCAGAAGGATCTCATTCGCGAAGTCGCGCAAGAGACGATGAAGCGCTACAATGTGAAACTCTCATATCTTGTCGGGACGATGATCGAATTGCCACGCGCGGCGGTGACTGCCGAACGGATTGCGGAAGAGGCCGAGTTTTTCTCATTCGGGACGAACGATCTGACCCAGACGACCTTCGGATTTTCACGCGATGATGCCGCCAAGTTTATCGACCACTATCGAACGGTGAAGATCATGGATGCGGATCCGTTCGCCACGCTCGATCGTGAGGGCGTCGGATCATTGATGAAGACGGCCATTTCCGGCGGGCGCAAGTCACGGCCAGGGATCAAGCTTGGGATCTGCGGCGAGCATGGAGGCGATCCGAGTTCCGTTGAGTTCTGCAATCAATTGGGGTTGGATTATGTCAGCTGCTCGCCATTCCGTGTTGCGATTGCGCGATTGGCGGCGGCACAGGCTGCCATCGCAGAAGCATCCACGAAGCCGGCGCTATCCAAGAAAACCGTGACCGCTCTGGTGAAGACCGCAAAGTCCACTAAGCGATCAACATCATCGTCAAAGCGAGCGAAGCCGGCATCCAAACTGTCTGTAGGTAGCCGCAAGAAACGGTGACTGATCGTACACAAGATCTCCACTATATGACCTTGGCCCTTCGCCTGGCGGCGAAGGGCCAAGGAACGACAAGCCCGAATCCGATGGTCGGCGCCGTCGTCGTCAAACAGGGCCGGATCGTCGGCCAGGGTTTTCATCTCCGACCAGGCACCCCTCACGCAGAAATTCTTGCGTTACAGCGAGCCGGAACGCAGGCACGAGGCGCCACGCTTTATGTGACCCTTGAGCCTTGTTGCCATCTCAAGAAACGAACACCGCCTTGCGTGCCCGAAGTCTTACGCTCCGGCATCCGCCGGGTTGTGATTGCGATGGTGGATCCCAATCCAGCCGTGAAGGGGAAGGGAACCGCTGCGCTTCGTCGAGCCGGACTCTCCGTCATGGTGGGAATAGCCCGATCCGAAGCGGAGAATTTGAACAAGGCCTACTGCCATTGGATGAAGACGGGCCGTCCCTATGTGACGCTCAAGGCCGGGATGACGCTTGATGGGCAGCTGGCGACGGCCTCTGGTGAATCTCAGTGGATTACCGGGAAGAAGTCTCGCGAGGAAGTGCATCGGCTTCGAGGCGAGGTCGATGCGGTGCTGGTTGGGCTGGGGACAGTGCTGGTGGACAATCCTTCTTTGACGGCTCGTGTGGGTTCCACTCTCAATAAACTGGCTTCTCGGCAGCCTCTCCGCATCGTCGTTGATAGCCGACTCCGCATTCCGTTTAAGGCATTGGTTCTGACGCAACAGGGTAAGGCCAAAACGGTGATTGCCACGACTGCCGCCGCTTCGGCAGCTCGACGAGTCACGCTTCACAAACGCGGCATCGAAGTCTTGACGTTACCGTCGATTCAGGGCCATGTCTCATTGCCTGCCTTACTCAAGGAGCTCGGTCGGCGTGGGATCATATCTCTTCTCCTGGAGGGGGGAGGGGAGGTGAATGCGGCGATGCTGAAGGCCAAGTTGATCGATCAGGTTCGCCTCTACATGGCGCCGCTGTTGCTTGGGGGGCAGAATGCGAAGGGGCTGATAGGAGGGAAGAGCCCGGCACGGCTTGCAAGTGCGATTGCATTGCGGCATGTGGTGACCAGGTTGGTTGGTCATGATCTGGTGATAGAAGGAGATCTGTGATTGCCTTCGTCCAGAGTCTGTTCCTATTGATCGTTCTTGCCAGCGTTCCTGCCTTCAGCTTTGCAGAGGAGGCGGGACCAGCCCTCACGGGGCTTGCTTCACGTGTCTTCCAGTATCTTGATGCCGCTGATAGTGATGCAGCTGAACGGCTGCTGCAGGGCGTCCTCTCTGATGAGAGCGCGTCCATCGATACTGTTTCTCAGCTGATACGGACTAACCGAATCTACCAGAACCAACCTGTCGGGAATCTTCCACATGAACAGATTATGATCCGTGGACAGACCTATCCGCTGTCCCTGTTTATTCCATCAACCTACCACGCGTCACAATCCTATTCTCTGGTTGTGTGCCTGCATGGATTCGGTTTTACCGGTGAAGAATATTTGGAGCGCTGGAGGGCCAGGTTGGGTGAAGACTATCTTTTGGCCTGTCCGACCTATCCGTCCGGAGCCTGGTTTACGAGACGTGCAGAAGAATTGGTGTTGGCGACAATCCGTGAGGTTCAGGCACGTTATCATGTCGACGCGAACCGGATATTTCTAACCGGCATGTCGAACGGTGGGATCGGAGCCTGGCTCATCGGCATGCACCATGCGCCGGTATTTGCCGGCATCGCACCGATGGCGAGCGGGCTAGACCATGTGCTCATGCCCTTTTTAGCGAATCTTCGGCAGACACCCATCTATATGATTCACGGCGTGAAGGATCAGGTGATGCCGGTGGACTTGAGTCGTTCGATCGCCCGTGAGCTTGATGGGCTCGGCTATGCGTATGTGTATCGCGAACATGAACGAGAACATCCCGTGGCGGGGGGACATTATTTCCCCAAGGAAGAGTTGCCAGACCTTGTGGACTGGTTCAACGGTCAACGCCGTGAGCCCTTGCCGACGAGGCTCACCGTCGTACGAGACGGGAGTCATTTCCAACCGTTCAACTGGGTACGCCTGGATTCGACCGATCCTATCGCGGCATTTTCAGATGATTTGGTAGATAAGCGCGACGAACGTATCAAGCGTCGGATTTATGCGAAGCTGGATGCTTCCATTGGAGAAGGGAATCGGATTGAGGTGCACACGCACCATGTGCGACGGTACAGTCTGTTTTTGAATGGGGCGCTGATTGATCCGGCCAAGCCGTTGTCCGTAGTTACGGACGGGCAGGTCTCGTTTGAAGGCACCGTCACACCATCGCTGGAAACCTTGCTGCGACAGGCCAGACTGAGGCAAGATTCCCAGCGGCTCTTCCCTATTCACCTCTCCATTGCCGTCCCAACCGCGGATCCATAACCATGGCGAGGGACTTCATCTGGGAACAGGGTGCATGCTGCTGGGCTATCCTACTGGGAGTCGCCCTCGTGCTCTTCGCCGGTACCGCAGGGGCAGAGAGCTGCAGCCTCTCCCCTGTGCATGGAGACCTGACGTTTCCAGTTGAGCGAATTCCGTCAGAATGGACATGTAAGCTTCAGGCGATCATCAAGTCGCATACGACAGTCACCCAGGTCGGTCCCATCCGGGTGGCCATGTCAGAGCCGCTGTATCGGTACCTGCTCGGTGAGCCACCGTTTGCCGCCTCGTTGATTCGTCGCCTGGGCCTCGGTTCGTATCATTCTCAAGCCTGGGGGGAACGACGATTTTGGGGCGATGACGGTGAAGGGACGAAGGGCTTCGTGCAGCTGGTGTATGAGGACGCAGAGTCTCGGATTTACTTGTTGGACGGTTCCCATGAAAGTCGGTTGCTTCCGCATATCACGGGGAGAGCCGTTGTGTTTCTGCGGATGGCGGTGGTTCGAGATCAGCATGGGAACGAAGACATGGACAGTACCATGGTGGTCTACACCAGATTGGACAATCGCGTGCTGTCAGGATTGGTGTCCTTTCTGCATCCGCTGATTCGTGGCATGGTGACGAGCAAACTTCAGAAGGGAGTGAAGACTGTGCATCGGTTAGGCGTAACCATGCGACAACAGCCATCCCGTGTGTTGCGTGAGGCGGAACAGCCACCGCCCTTGCCTGAGCAACATCTGGTGTTTTTGAGAACAGTGCTCGGCCCTCCACTTGACTCCACCCAGACGATTTCACCTGTCAGCACTACTCCATGACGACCTCACGCAGCTTTATGCTGATCTGCACGGTCGGCATCTTTTCCTTCATCAGCTACAACATGGTGCGGATGCCGGCACTCTCCTTATTTGCTGAATCGCTCGGGTCGAGTCCGGAACGGATTGGGTTGATCGTGTCTGTATCCACCCTCACGGGTGTGCTGCTGAAGCTGCCATCTGGCGCCCTTTCGGATATCTATGGGCGGCGTCTGCTGCTGAAGATTGGTGTGGTAGCCTTCGGGTTGCCGCCCTTTCTCTATCCCTTCATTACGGATCTGGATGCATTGACGGCGCTCAGGTTTCTGCACGGCCTTGCGACGGCCATTTTCGCGCCAAGTGCACTCGCAACGGTGGCAGAGCTCTACCGTGAACGGCGTGGTGCGGCGCTCGGGACCTATACAGCCTGCACGCAGTCTGGATCTCTCTTGGGCCCATTTCTTGGAGGTTATCTGATCCATGCGGCAGGGTTTTCGACGGCGTTCATCACGTCCGGCATCTTCGGCTGCATCGGTATGCTGTTGTTCTATAGCCTCCATTTGGACGTGGCAGTTCCGCAGAGGAAAGAACAGGGGATGACGGTCGTACTATCCGAAATGTGGAAGGGATTTGCCGCCGTCGCCAAAAATCGCAAGGTGTTGATTACCAGTGTGACCGACGCCGCCAAGATGATTGCAAACGGCGCTTTGATGGCCTTTCTCCCTCTGTACGGTGTGTCTGCCGGTTTGAACCCTGGAGAAGTTGGTCTCTTGTTTACCGTGCAGGCAGGGACATCTTTCTTTTCGAAGCCAATTATGGGGCGAGTATCCGACAGGGTCGGCCGTCAGCCGCTGATCATTCTTGGCCTGTGTATTTGCGCGGGAACCTTCGTCTGCATTCCGTACGTGACGCTGTTTCCTCTGCTCCTCTTGCTGTCTGCTGGGTTTGGGTTTGGTGAAGCCGTGGTTTCGTCATCTTCATCAGCCCTGGTTGCAGACAGTTCGGAGTTCAAGCGGCTCGGCGCCGGCATGGGGATGCAGGGGACGATCATGGATATCGGCCATGCCAGCGGACCATTGCTGGCTGGTCTGTTGATTGCGAATCTAAGCTATTCCACGGCTTTTGCCATTATCGCCGGGATACAGCTGCTGGCAGCCGGTGTGTTTTGGGTGACGATAAAGCGACTGGAAGCCCTGCCATCTCGATAACGGCTCGGCTATAATGGGGACATTATGAAAGAAATAGCGACTGAGAATCTTGTGATCGGCGGGCTAGCCGTTTTAGGTGTGGTGGTGTTGCTTGTGTTGTTTGCCTATGTGGTGAAGAATATCATCATGAGGAAAGACTGATGTTTACCGGTATTGTCGAGGAAATGGGCGGGATTACGGTCATGAACAAGTCGCTGTCTGGAGCCAAACTGACGATCTTGGCTTCGACGGTGATGAGCGATCTCAAAATCGGTGACAGTGTGAGCGTAAACGGGATCTGTCTAACGGTCGTTTCACGAAGCGAACGCGACTTTTCCGTGGAAGTCTCGCCGGAAACCCTTTCGGTCACGACGCTCGGAAGTTTTGCCGTAGGCATGCCGGTGAATCTCGAACGAGCGATGAAGCTCAATGAACGCATCGGCGGGCATCTCGTGGCCGGTCATGTGGATGGAGTGGGGGTGATCCGTAGTCGCCAGCAAGATGCCAATGCGATCATATTCACCATCGCCGCACCTCCGGAGATTCTCCGTTATTGTGTCCCCAAGGGTTCCATTACCGTCGACGGTATCAGCCTCACGATCAATGCCGTGAGCGAGCAGGGGTTCAGCGTCACCATCATTCCGCACACGGCCAAGGTGACCATACTGGGTCTCAAGCAGGTGAACGATACAGTCAACCTTGAGTCCGACCTCATCGGTAAGTACGTCGAGCGTCTGCTCCAAGAGCGAAGCCAGCTTTCAAAACCCGCCATCAGCATCGATACAGAGTACCTACAGAAACGCGGGCTGATTTAGTAGGATGGCTGATGGTTCTTATTAGTGGCATACCTGTTTGGTATTGGTTGGTGGCGATCCTGTTCAGCTGCTATTACGCCTATAGAGGATATGTTGGCAATTGGATTTCCTTCGCCAAAAAGAATGAAGAGATCTCTGATGGAAAACGGAAGTATGCAAATTGGGAGGTAGTGTCTGTTTACTGCCTTCATGACATGATTTTTCACTTTATATGCTCAATGGCTGGGTTTCTTACACTTCATGTGGGTTACAATCTTTCTGAGTCAGTCGTTTCTGGGCAAGGGGCTGATGTTGGCAAATCGATTCTTCTAGTATTTTGCTTCTTGTTTGGAGTGGTAGGGGTTACAGGACAGCTACCCTCACTGATTCAGCAAGGCAAGTTGCCCGGACTTAGACAATAAGGAGATGAAGCTGAAGTCGAATCTTGAATTGTGCATGGCTGAGACAAGCAGCTTTGTCGTTGCTCTCAATGATTCCTACATACCTTGATGGTCAGCCACTCTGCGCTTCAACCGTCACTACCTTGTGGCCTAGCTTCAGCGGGGAGATTCTTCCCTGCAGGCATGGTGATTGGGAGTAGGAAAGATCAATATAGGGTCGGGAGTCTTTAAAAGAAACCTTTAGGAGTCGGCGACCCCAATCCGTAGCAGACTCCCGACCTTCGTTATATCCTGTTGAATAGGGTTCCAAGTCTCTCGATGATATCTCACCTTAGCCTACAGCAACAGTCTGAGCCTCTCGCGCCGCCAAACTCTTTCGGCGATTACTGGCAATGGTACGGTCGATCATGGCCCCGCAGTTAATGCATTTCCAGGCGTAGAAGACGATAAAGAAATCCGAGAACCGGTCCAACGTCATCAGCCCCTGACACTTCGGACATTCCATCGATTCCTCCTTTGGTGATTAGGTTCGTACTGCTGATATATGCAAGCAAGAGCTGCGCCATGTTGAGGTGAGCGCGTTTATAGGGAAATAATAAATACGTAGTAATAAATACGTTATACAGTTACAAAATATTGACGTTTTGACAGAGCTATTGCGTCAATGTTTTGTCTGAAGGTGATCGTGAGGGTCTTACGTTGAGAGCGTATTACGAATTGTGCTTGGGGAGTATTAGGGGGCGAGCAGTCTGTAACAGTCGGATACCTTAATGAAATGTCTTGGAGACGGGGAGAAATAGTTCTTCTAAGGATGTCGAGGTTGGAACCGCTTTAGGGCTTCTTGCTCCTTCAGCAACGCCTCCAGGGGAACAGTTGTCTTCTGTTTCTTGCTTGCCCGCTGTGTCACCAGCCGATGGATCTCCATGTGCTCTAAGAGAGCGAGTGTTTTGGCCATCTTTTCACCATCATCCACCGGCAAGATCACAGCTTCCACTTGATTATGTTTGAGGACGACGACCCGCCGCCGAGGTTGGGCTTTCAGGTCAGTCAGCAGAATGCAATCATCCTGTCTAGCTACGGCTGATTCTGAGCTGAGGATCGGTAGGTGTAGTAGAGGACGATACCGGCTAGGATGGAGACAAGAATGCCAAATCCCATTTGGGCATCGAAACTCACTGGACCGACATAGATCTTATACAGTTGTAATAGGATAATCGGCAGACCTACGGCCAGGGCGAGCGCGATCATGTGTCGACGCTGGTAGATCGGCTCCCCTGGTTTGCGCCCACCTCGTCCCACGATCGCTATTCCTCAATTGTCGAGATATCGCCGGGATCTTGCCCGAGCTCCTTCGCTTTCAGCACGCGACGCATGATTTTCCCGGATCGTGTTTTTGGTAGTGACGAGACGATGTCAATTTCAGATGGCACGCCGATCTTGCCCAATTCTTTCAAGACCTGATCTTTGATTGATTTGATCAGCTCCGGGCTCTCCTGCTCCCCCTGTTTCAAGATGATGAAAGCCTTGATGGATTCCCCAACCGTTTTGTGCGGCTTGCCGATGACGGCGGCTTCCGCGACGGCGGGATGACTGACCAAGGCGCTTTCCACTTCAGCCGTACCGAGCCGATTACCCGCGACTTTAATCACGTCATCGGCACGGCCCATGAACCACATGTAGCCGTCGGCATCTTTATGACAGACATCACCGGCGGTGTAGCAATTGGGGATCGTGTTCCAGTAAGTCTTATACCGCTCGGGATCCTTGTAGATCGTGCGCATCATGGAAGGCCAAGGCTTCTTAATGACGGCAAACCCCCCGGCGTTAGCAGGGAGACTGTTGCCCTCGCGATCGACAACATCGGCCTCAATTCCAAGAAATGGGCGGGTGGCAGAGCCGGGTTTCAGTGGGACGGTGGGGAGCGGGGTAATCAGAATCGCGCCCGTTTCAGTTTGCCACCAGGTATCCATGATGGGTTTGTCCCCTCCGGTCACACGGTGATACCATTCCCACGCTTCTGGATTGATGGGCTCGCCGACGCTGCCAAGGATCCGGAGTGTCGAGAGATCAGATTTCTTCGGCCAGTCTTCGCCATAGCGCATGAGTAGTCGGATGGCGGTCGGAGTCGTATAGAAAATGGAGACGCCGTATCGTTCGATCAGATCCCACCAGCGCCCTGGAGTCGGGTAGTCAGGTTTTCCTTCTGCTGTGAGGATTGTCGCGCCATTGAGCAGTGGACCATAGACGATGTAGCTATGGCCTGTGACCCACCCAGGATCAGCCACGCAGAAGTACACGTCATCGTCTTTCAAATCGAAAACGTATTTGGTCGTCAGATAGGTGCCGACCATGTAGCCGCCATGCACATGGACGACGCCTTTGGGTTTACCGGTTGTTCCGGAGGTGTAGAGGATGTAGAGGGGAGTTTCTGCATCGAGTTGTTCCGCATCACAGACCGCGCGTTCCTGCTTGACCCATTCGTTCCAATCGATTTCCTTTGGAGCAGAAAGCGCCGGCCCCGGCACTTGACGCCTGACGACAACCACATGGCCAACGGTGGGGCAGTGCTTGAGCGCTTCATCCACCACAGGTTTTAGGTTGATGACTTTGCCACGATCAAAGCCGACATCGGCGGTGATGACGACTTTTGCCTCAGCATCGTTCACGCGACTCGCGAGGGCCGGCGCGCTGAATCCTGAGTAGACCACACTGTGAATCACCCCGATTCGGGCACAAGCCAGCATGGCAATGACTTGTTCCGGGATTTTGGGGAGATAAATGGTAACGCGGTCACCTTTCTGTAGGCCGAGCTTCTTGAGGGCGTTTGCGCAGCGATTGACCTGTCGGTAGAGCTCCCCGTACGTGAAGATGCGTTCCTGATCGTTTTCGCCCACCCAGATCAGTGCAACCTTATTCTTCCGCCACGTTTTAACGTGACGATCCAGACAGTTGTAGGCGATATTGCATCGTGCATCGACAAACCATTTCGCCCAGGGATATTCCCATTCCAGGACCTTGTTCCAAGGCGCAAACCACTCCAATTCTTTGGCGGCATTGCTCCAGAATGTCTCCGGATCCGCGATGGATTTCTTGTACTCGGTTTCGTACTCTTTGATATAGGCTGCAGCGATCGTCTTGGGAGTCGGCTGATAGGTCCGACTTTCCTTTAAGAGAGTCTCGATTTGTTCACTCATGGCTGGCGTGTCTCCTTCATCAACGTAGTCCAGGTGAAGAGGGTATTATGGAGAAAGTCATGAATACCTGCAACCGTGCACTAACTGCGAACCGATCTCACCGCACCAGAGTGAGTGCTTCGATTCAGTTTCTTGACACCGGCCATGGCCGGCGATAGGCTCACCACCCCAACAATGAACCCTCCACAGAGGTTGATAATGATATCTGCTCGGATGGTGCTGGTGAAACCAGTCGTGCTGGCTGCCTCCTTGGTTGCCCTGCTGTCGCTGCATTTTCTGCCGGTTGCGGAGGCGCAATTGGGAAGGCCCGAGGGCCTCTATTACAAGTCTTGGGCGATCGTGATTGGGATCGAGCAGTACGTATTGGCGCCGTCGATTCCGGGAGCCATCCACGACGCGAAAAAGGTGGCTGAAGCCTTTCGGCAAATGGGATTTGACGAGGTGGTCGAACTCTACGACAAGGATGCCAGTTCCAGGCGCCTGCAGCAGCTGCTGAACGACATGCTGCCACGAAAAGTTGGGCGAATGGACCGTCTTGTGCTTGTGTACGTGGGGCACGCCGGCGTGATGCAAGATTCAGACGGACAGGATCGCGGGTATCTTGTTCCGTTTGACGCACCAGTCACGAGCACCGCGAAATCCATCACGGTCGAACAGTTGAAAGAATTTGCGCGGCGATCGGCGTCGAAACATACACTTCTTATTCTGGATGCGCCGGTGGTTGGATGGGAGACGACCGAAGCTCCTGGGCCTTCATGGGAAGGACGGATGGCGCCAGAGTCGGATACAGATCGGCGGGCCGTGCAAGTCGTGACTGCCGCCGGCAGGGGAGAGGCCGTTGGTCGTTCAGACCAGGGCAGTCGTTTTGTCGAAGCCTTGCTAAGAGGACTGTCCGGTGCGGCGGATTTGGACGGAAACGGCTGGCTGATGGCCTCCGAACTGGGGAGCTATCTTGTACGCCAGGTCGAGATGGTATCAGGCGGGGTACAGCATCCATCGAGTCTTCGCATTGATGGTGATGGAGATATGGTGTTGGTCGAAGGCAAGGCTCCCAGGGGGCCAGCTGTGAAATGACCCTCCTCCGGTCAGATGGGCTTCTGCAAACAACTCCGAAAAAGACCGCCCTCCCGTATTCCGTTGTTCGTATCCTGTCTCTCGCACATGAATGACGTTTCACCGTTCGACAGGCTCACGGCCCTGAGGAACATCGATCGGCAAGCTCTCGACCCTGAGTCCCGTGGAAGGGCGAGATGCTTTTCATGCGCGGAGGTCTTTTCTTGAATTCTGCTACGCCTGTTCCCCGCCTTTGAGGTATCCCAGGCCGATTTTGATCGCTCGGCGGGTGATTTCCGACCAACGAGCCTGAGGGTAGGCTGAGAGCACAGCAGCCGCTTTGGGGTCTTGGATCTCAAGCGTGAGAATTCTGATGATGCCATCGTCAATCTGGATGTCTGCCACAGCGCCTCCTTGGTATCGTTGAGGAATCTGAATGAAGTGTGCCTTGCATTGACTGATAAAAAAACGCATGTTAGCATGAATCCAACATTTTTTCGCGAGATGTTCTACGTACGGCGTATCTACCTATTTTCCTTAAGGAGGGTTGTATGATCAGGTCACAAGCGACATACTCAAGACTGGCCGGCCTCGGTCTTGCTGTCCTTTTCATCATGGGACTAGCCGCTTGTGGAGGACCGCCCAAATGGGTCCAGAAAGGGTCGGGCGCCTTCAATGAAAAAGACAGCAAGGCCTTCTATGGCGTGGGGGCGGTATCCGGCGTCCGGAATGCTCCACTGGCCTGGGAGACGGCAGAGAATCGTGGGAGGGCCGAGATCGCCAAGACGTTTGAAACCTATACGGGCTATCTGATGCGGGACTATGCCGCATCAACCACGGCGGGAGATTTTACAAGGAATACGGAAGAGCAGAATGTGGAACGAGCTCAAAAAACGATCACCACGGCGACGCTCAGTGGCGTTCGGAAGATTGATCAGTACATGGATCCCAAGACCAACACGTATTATGTCTTGACCAAGCTGAGTATAGAAGATATGAAGAACAACCTGGAGCAGGCCAAAGAACTCAATGCTCAGGTCCGAGACTTTGTGCGGAAGAACGCCGATAAAATGTTCGAGCGTCTGGAGAAGGAAGAGGAAAAGCGAGGGATACAGTAGTCAGAATGTTGTGAAGCGGGTACTTTTTCTCGGAGGTTCATCGTGATGCAGGGAGTTCGTCCTTCTCTTATTGGTACGCTGGGTCTGGCACTGGCTCTCTTCGGATGCGGTCATGAGACCAAGGTGACTCGTGTCGATGCTGGGGTGGTCACTGATCTGAGTGGGAGATGGAACGATACGGACTCTCGGATGGTGGCCGAGGCGATGGTGAAGGATGCGCTCCAGTATCCATGGCTTGGGAATTTTGAAAAAAGCAATCAGCGTCAGCCCGTTGTCGTCGTAGGCACTGTCTTGAATAGCAGCCATGAGCATATCAGTGTTCAGACCTTCATCACGGATTTGGAGCGAGAACTTACCAATTCTCAAAAGGTCACCTTTGTCGCCGGAAAAAACGAGCGCGATGAGGTGCGAACTGAACGTAAAGAGCAGGCGATTTATGCGCGCGAAGAGACGCAAAAGGCCCCTGGAAAAGAAACTGGCGCTGATTTCATGATGAAGGGGACGATTGCCACTATCCTTGATGAAGCGGACGGGGCGAAAGCCGTATTCTACCAGGTGGATCTTCAGATGATCGACCTGGAAAGCAATGCGAAGGTGTGGTACGGACAAAAGAAGATCAAAAAGGTGGTTGAAAAGAAACGGACCGTCTTCTAGCAGCATGCGCAAGAAGGCTGTCCAGCAAGGCCGCAGTGAGCGAAACCGAACAGATTAAGGTGAGGTTCATGACCAAGCGGGCCAGGTAATTCGCTAAGCCTGATCCTCAATCTTGATGTCCCTAGCGTAAGCGGCCTTTTTCGGCATCCTGTTAGCCTCGCGGAATTCGTTGAAACCATTCCTCTCACGCTTTGCCCACGGGGGATCTGTGCGGTGGGGCGGTATCTTTCCTATCTCGGTGGTCCTCGCTGGTTGCCTGGCCTTCCTCTCGTCCGGATGCGGGCCTTCCGTCAATCGTTACCTCTTGATCGAACAGAGCCTGCTCGCCGGTAATCCACAACAAGCTGCGGCGATCGTGGAGCAGACGAAGGACGAGTATGGGGCAAAAGGGCGATTGCTCTATCGGATGGACCGTGGGATGGTCTTGCAGGTAGCAGGACAGTATGAGCAGAGCAGTGCTGCGTTGGAGCAAGCCGAAGAGGATGTCGAGCGACTCTATACGAGAAGTATCCGCACCGAGACCGCTGCCTTTCTGACCAACGACAATATGTTGCCCTACGAAGGGGATGCCCATGAGCACGTAATGATCAATGTGGTCAAGGCGTTGAACTATGCGGTCCAAGGCCAAATCCAGGAGGCTCTGGTCGAGGTTCGGCGGATCGATCATCGACTGAATGTGTTGGGCGACAGAGTCAAGGACCCGGATAAATACAGAAATGACGGGTTTGCGCGGTATTTGAGCGGCATCTTGTACGAAGCTGCAGGAGATCTGAATAACGCGTTTATCGCTTATCGAAACGCGTATGAAGCGTATCAGGCCATGAAGGGATGGGCGAGAATGTCGCCTCCTCCCTCCTTACAGGCCGATCTCCTACGAACTACCGAAGCGCTTGGCTTGAAAACTGAGTTTGAGCGCTATCGGCAAGCCTTTCCAGATGTGATGTGGTCACCCAGCTTGTCCTCCTCGGGGGAAGCACTCGCCCACGTAGTTCTGATCAGCTATAATGGCCGCGCCCCAAGAAAGGAAGACATGTTTTTAGACTTACCGATCAGTCTTGATGCCGCACAGTTAGTTTTGCTAAATAGAGGAGTTTTTCAGGGGCCGTACCAGAGGGATCGGGTGGCAGACAGTCTGTTGTACGGCCTGAATGGGCGGGTGGTGCGTGTGGCGCTTCCGCGGTTGGTGCCACAAAAGACACGTGTCCCGTTCGAAGATCTGACGTTGACTGATTCGCAGGGCGGTTCATTCTCAGCTCGATCGGAACGGGCGCAGAACGTGACGGCACTCGCGGAGAAAGGGCTTTCGGAACGGATGCCGGCGATGGCCACGAAAGCTGTTGCGCGAGCCGCCACGAAATTTGCGATGGCTGAGGGCGTGAGTTTCGGAGCGCGGAGGGCGGTCGGCAAGGACGCCGAGCCGTGGGTTGGTTTACTGGTGGAGTTATTTGCCAAGGGCATCGCGGTGGCCTCCGAAGAAGCCGACAAGCGAAGTTGGCAGACCTTGCCGGACGAGATCCACGTCGCGCGAGCTTGGGTGCCGGCAGGTCAGTACCAGGTCTCCGTTCGGCCGTCAGGGCAAGGGATGTCGATGACGAAGGACGGACAATCTGTTTCACTGGTTGCTGGTCAGACGCTCTTCATTCTCCAGCGGGTGATGCAGTGAGGCGCTATCGAGGATCGACATTTGGGAATGGTGTGATGGGCTTGCTCTGTCTCTGTTATCTGATTGGAGCGAGCGGGTGTGCGTGGTTGGGCGGAAAGGACAAGCCGGAGTGGGTCGATGGCCGAGCCTCAAACTATCCCCCGTCTCAGTATTTGACAGGAGTCGGCCAAGGTGACAACCGAAGTACGGCCGAGAATCAAGCCTATGCGGCTGTGGCGCGCATCTTCAAGGCGGAAGTCGCGGCTCAGGCTAAAGACTGGGAGGCCTACCTCGTCACTGAGCATGATGAAGTCGAGAGGGCCGAGCGGCGGCTGACCATTGATCATGTGACAAAGGTTTCGACCGACAAAGTGCTCGAAAATGTGAATATTGGGGATGCATGGTACGACTCTAGGAAGAGAGTGCATTATGCATTGGCTGTCGTAAATCGCTCCCAGGCCGAGGCATCGCTGACGGACAAGGTCGTGAGCTTGGATCGCGAGATCGACGCGGATGTGATGGAGGCTCGGCAGGCGACAGGCAACCTCGCGAAGGTGCGCGCGCTTCGGCGAGCTGGTCGGAATCTAGTTTTACGGGAAGTCTACAATACCGATTTGCGTGTGATCCGTTCCAGCGGACAGGGTATTGCTTCTGCATATCGAGTCGGAGAGCTATCCAGCGAATTAGCACAGATCCTCTCGTCGAATTTTGGCCTGACCCTGCAGATTTCAGGAGACCATGCTGAGCCGATTCAACGGGCCCTTGTCCAAGGCCTGGTTCGAGAAGGGTTTCATGTCACGGCTGATTCAGGGGAGGGCGATGCGGAGTCCTCGGAGTTACTGGTCCGGGGTATGACTCGTCTGATTCCGATCGAGGTGCAGGATCCGAACTTCAAGTATGTGCGATGGTGCAGCGATTTGGAGATCGTGGAGCTGGCCACGCAGCGGGTTGTCGGGGCTATCGCACGTGGAGGAAAAGAAGGGCACCTGACCGAGCGCGAGGCGACGGCGAAGGTCCTTCGAGTGATCCAACAGGAGTTTTCATCGGATGTGGCACGGGCAATCGCAGCACATATTTTCGCTGAGGTCACATTGCCGGCAACCGCGGCGATGCCTGCCGGTTGTCCACGGGAAGCGTCTGCAGGGAAGCGGTAAACCAACACTCATGATGAGGAGGCGTGAATCGTGAAGAAAACAGACGAACTATCCGTCAGTCGGGCTCCGCGTAGCAGAGGGCGGGGGTTGACCAAGGCCGGGCAAAAGGTTTCAAGCCGTCTGGCCAAACGGCGATTGAACGAGCGGCTCAAGGCGGACACGGCGTCCTTTAACAAGGGGAATCTTGCCGATACCTTGCGAAAAGAAGGTTATGAGGAAGCTCCACTCGACGAACTCCAGGACCGACTGTCTAAGCTTCAAGGGCCGCTTGCCGACATCATTCTGAAAGGGAGGGTGTGACCGAATGCCATACTACTACTACGACTCAACGGCGCTGGTGAAACGTTACAGCATGGAACGGGGGACCCGTATCGTCAATAAATTGATGGTGAAGCGTGGCAGGGTCGCCATCGTCCCGACATGGACCGTGACGGACTTCTATTCCATTCTCTGCGCCCGTGCTCATGAAGGGCAGATCACACGGGATGATTGTTACTCGGTGCTGTACAAGTTTGAAATTGAATCCAAACAAGGGCTGTATCAGTTCATTGCTCCTCAGATGGAGACCTACTTGACCACGAAGGAGTTGGTCTTGGAGTATCCCTTTCTTCGCTCGACTCAGGTGATGCATTTGGCTTTGGCGTTGGAGCTGAAGCCGTTACGATTGACGGTCGTCAGCACAGATACGCAACTCTTGGCGGCATCGAAGTCCGCTGGGCTGCATATCATTAACCCGGCTGAAGATTAACGGGGTAGGAACGTGGTCGTCCCGTGAACGTTAGGGGACTCTGATATTGACAGCCCGTTCACGGGATGCTTCGTGGGTGGCCTGACGAAGGAGTTCAAGGACGACCTGGTTCCAGCCGGCAGGACCGATACCAGGGGCTCGGATGAGATTCGGCAGATTGATGTCCGGATCATACGAGCCATCCGGCCGTTTCACCAACACCGGATGATCAACGGTCAGGAGGAGCGGAAGATCGTTCAAGCTATCGCCAATGCCGATCGTCTCGATCTCTTCAGGGAGATGTTGTCCATGCTCCTGTCGTCTATAGCAACGGAGCAGGAGTTCTGCGGCTCGGCCTTTGTCGTTATTTCCGGTTAAATGAAAGAATCGCCCCCCTCTCGTCCAGTTCAGGCCTCGCGTGACGATCTGCCGACAAATCTCCTCAATCAATTTTGGCGGACCATTCACAAGGAACGGTTCATCAAACTCACGAAGTTTGGCCCGCAGCGCATCCTCTCGCATCAACCCTGTCGTCGCCATAATCTCGTCGACCGAGAGATCACCGAATCCTTGTAATGGGGTCCCTACGGCTTCCTCGATTTGCCGGAGGACATCGCGAAGCAGCGCATAGGGAGTGCCGAGCTCAATAACATGATAGGAGGCACGGCGGCGTGACCGCTCAGGCTGGAAGCCAAAGGTGTCAAACGGGACATAGACCGCCGCACCGTTCTCGACGATGAAGGGGTGCTGATGGTCAAGGCGTTCCCGTAGTGGCTCGATTTCCGCGCGAGTCTTTCCGGAGACGAGGATGATGGGGATCTGTTCGGCACGAAGGGCGTTTAGCGCCGGTCGCGCTTCGTCAAAGGAATACGTCTCGCTGTCCAACAGACAGCCGTCCAAGTCCGTGAGTAGAAGGTAGCGTGGCATAGCGGTTATAGGTGTCGTAAGTCCTCGTTGACCTGTGAACGGGAATGTCCGATGAGACGTCGCTCCAAGAAATCTTTGGCGAGATCCTTTCCTCCCAATCCCAGGGCAAGTGCTGCGGCCAGGACTAAGCCGCCCCAGGTAATCCCGAATCCAACCACCACGATGTGCTGGGCGATGCCGAGCTGTTCGAGCGCCATGGCGACCGTCAGAAGTTGAATGCCCCAACGTGTGCCGGCGGCAATCCAGCGAGCCGGCGGCAACCCCGCATTGACGGCGGCGATCAGGACGGCCTGCGACACGAAATTGGAGACAAGATAACCGATGATGCCGATGACGGCGGCCGTGACCAAGTGCGGAATGTAGGATAACAGGGAATGGGCGGCTTCGTTGATCGGGGCCACATTCAGCGCGCCCAGCGAGGCGGTGGTGGAGAACATGATGATCAGCCAGTAGGTGATTCGGCCGATGATGTAGGAGGGGTCACTCTTGATGCCTCCCCTAAGAAGGGCTGCGGCGATCCCGATCCGATCGCACAGTCGATCCAGGCCGATCATCCGGAGTAGCCGTTCCGTAAAATGACCGGCTCCCCACGCCACGACCAGACCGACCAGCAGGAGGATCATCATGGCCAGAACTTTTGGAAGAATCGCAAGCACATGTTCGCCGAGTGCGGTGACGGGTCCGAGTAACGTCTGTTCCCAGGTCGATGTCATGGCTGGCTCCTTTCAGACCTTGCGGGGGAGGTGCTGACGACATCCCTCGAAGCATGGGACTGAGGCCAACGAGTCACAAGATACTCTTTCTCTTTTTCAAACGTTCGGCAGAGTGTTTCAATCAGGTGTTCGGCTTCAGCAGTCGTCAATCCCTGACTATCCAGCACGAACGAAGCGGTCTTCCCTAAATAGAGCGGAGTCAAGGCCTTGAGGAGATGCTCTTGCGGCAGCACATTGCGATGGTGTGCCAGTGCGGCGTCGTAAATGATGTGTGCCCACAAGGAATCGGGAATACGGAAATCTCGTGCAGGGACCTCCCGAAGTCGAGACAGTTGTTCGAGGACGTCTTCGGAGAGTATGCGCACCCAAATGTCGTGCAAATCGGTCAGACCGAGATGAAATAAATCGATCATCCGTTCGACGTTCACATTTACGGGCTCGACGCCCACTTCATATTGGAAGCCGAAGAGCGGTACTTTTCGCGATTCGGTCACAGAGAGCCAGGTCTGGGCATGCGCTTCCATCAGGGCGAACAAGGCTCCTACGACCTGTCGCAACATGGAGGAAAGGTCTGCGGCCGGGTCTTTCGGGTCATGAATCTTGGCACCAAGAAAACTCTGGCAGACCTTGGCGCCGTTCGTGATGGCTTCAGTCGTCATCCAAATGTCGATGCCAAACCGCGCGACATCCGACTCCCACACGTGCTTTTCAAGATAGTGCTGGGCGAGTTCTCCGGTGAATCCGAAATCGCCTCCGATCGGCTGACGAACCTCTTGACCGTAGAGGGCGCGAGTCAAGGGATAGGCGATACTGTTCGTGATGGTGCCGTCGTACTTGTGGCGTCGATAATAGGGCGCCACGTAATCGTATCCTTCCTTGATGATGGGGCGAAGGAGCAGCTCCATCCACTCAGGCGTGATGCTCCGTACATCCGAATCAACCACGGCACAGGCTTTCACTTTCAGCCGTCGGGCGATCTCGAAAATGGTGCGGAATGCGCTTCCCTTGCCGGGGATTCCATGATACGGGGTTACGATTCGGTGCAGCGTACTCTGCCGATCGCTGATAAAGAGCGGTTCGAGATCAACCATGGTATGGGCGACAATGGCCGGCGTTTCATCGGTGGAGCCCCCGTCTGAGTTCACCAGGACGGCGCGATACCCATGGAAATATTTGGCCAGGCCTGCGCCGACCGCACGAACGACATGGCCGATCGTTTTCGCATTGTTGAAGCTGGGAATGCCGACCAGAATGTCGGCATGGTTGACCGCATCCAGCAGATCTTCTGTTTCAGCAGTGAGTGGAATCAGGCCGTTGTTGATCATGAGACAGGCTGCCGTGTTTCCGCTGCAGGATCCCAGGCATGGTCTTGCTCGACCGCATCCATGAGCCGATGGAAAATGTCGGGGACGGCGTGGGTCACGCGGCTCCAGTTCGAAATCATGGGGACACCGAGAGGGTCTTCAAGAAAGCTGTCAGTCGCGAGCGTCATCCCTCGGAGAAACACCTCGACCGCACGTCGTTCTTCGTGGCGGTCGAACCGCAGACTGTTGATCGCCGCATCATTTTCGTATCGGCTGATGGCTTCCTGCGCGGCCTGCAGGTATGTTGCGCGCAAGGTTTTGAGTGTACTTTCAGAGAGAACCAACCCTTCGCTTGCCAGATTGCGGAACAGCGATTTCGTGATATCCACGCACATTTTCAACAAACCGGCGTCAGGATTGTGAGTGGAGAGGGTTTGATGCTTATGCTCATAAGCATCGGCGATATCGGCTTGGCAGATCCGTCGCAGCGCGCAATTCCGGTAGACCTCGGCCAACATCCCGATCTCGAGTCCCCAATCGCCTGGAATACGATTGATCCAGGCCAAATCTCGCACCATCGCAAACTCACCGGCCAGCGGGTAGCGAAAACTGTCCAGAAATGAGAGGAGGGAATGCGGCCCGACCAGCATTTGCAGACTGCGGATCAGCGGCGTGATGAAGAGACGTGTCACACGCCCATGCATCCGGTCCGTCACACGGCTGTAGTAGCCTTTACAAAATTCGTAGGCAAGGTTCGGATTGGCGATGGGATAGCAGAGGCGAGCCAGATACTGGCGATCGTAACTCACAATGTCGCAGTCATGGAGCGCGATGACCTGGCTTTGGCCACGAGCCAGAACATAGCCGTAGGCCGTCCAACACCCGCGCCCCTTGCCCTGATGTCCAATATCGATCTCGTGCGAGACCAGTACATTCAGGATCGCTTGGATGCGAGCGCCGTCGTTCCAGATGACGCGGACTCGTTGAGGGAGTTGGGAAAAGAATTGCTTGGCCAGCCTGAATTCCAAGGCGGAGGCGTGATCCAACGAGATGACAATTTCATTGATGTAGCGCACCTCGCTCAAGATGTCGACGATACGTTTGAGGGCCGGTCGTTCAAGCTCTGCATAGAGCGACGGGAGGACCAGCGCGATCGGCGTCGTTTTGGCATATCGCTCCAGTTCCTGCTCAAGTTGCTCGGTGTTGGGTTGGCCAAGCCTGTGCAGGACAGTGACGACGCCATTTTGATAAAAATCTGACACAGTACCCTCTCGGCCGGTCTTCGATTATTACTGAACGCTGATCCAGCGTAAAGGCGGTGAGGCAAGTGAATGAGTATTCTGCCCAACCGCTCGGTCATAAAGCAAATGAACAAAAATGCAGGGGGCGTGCCACTACTGACTTTAGTGGGAAAATGAGTCTGTAGGCGGTTTCTAGCGAAATCGGAGGGTGATTCTCTCTAAAATCAATCAGGGGTGTAGGAGAAAGCAGACAGGATGGATGGTTTTCCCTATGGTTTATCGGTAGACAGCTTCTTTCCCAGGCGCCGAGCCAAGCGGACCATACCTGGGGAGCGGTCATTGGGGCTGAGCAGGATGTTGAGCACATATAGGTGATCTTGGTCGGCAAACGCAGCGGAGAGGTGTTGCTGGAACTCCCGCTGGGTACTCACGCGTACACCGTTCCCGCCTCCGATCAGATCGCAGATCTTGTCGTATTGCCATTCGTGCACGTCGTTAAAGGGGCCTTCCAAAATCTCTCGCTCCGTCGAATAGCCACGGTTATTCAAAAGGATCACAATCGGGGATTGCCCGTAGCGGACACAACTGGCTAGCTCCGTTCCGGTCATTTGGAAGGCGCCATCTCCCACGAGCACGATCGGTCGTAGGCTGGGGTCGGCAAACGAGGCGCCTAATGCCGCCGGGACGGCGAACCCCATCGATGTGTAGTAGGCCGGTGACAGGAACTCAAATCGATGGCGGACATGCAGGTCTGCCGCAGCAAAGAGCGATTCCCCCACGTCCGCGATCACAACGGTCTTCTCGGTGAGTACAGTATCCAGATGCCGGAAGAGCCCTTCCAACGTCACTGGGGCATCCAGATCCGGCGCCGTTGGTACTGGTACGGTTCTGACTGGGAGTGTCCGTTGGGAGCGTGAAAAAGAAGGGAGTGGCGATCGCACCAGCCCTTGAACGAAATCCTGGAACTTGATGGAGTCATACCGATGGTGTTTGATGGCGACTCGATCAGCAGTCGCATGGATGGTTCGGCCTTCGGATAACAATGGGGATGTCGCATCCAGATCTTCTACGTCGGATAGGATGGATCCCAGGATCAGCAAGCAGTCGGAATCGTTAATAAACTGCTGGACATCTTCTCGAGCAATCAGCCCGCCATACACGCCGACATAGAGCGGATGGTCTTCGCGAATGATTGATTTCCCGAGCAGCGTTGAGGCGATAGGAATATTGAGTTGCTCAACGAGTCGGGTGAGATCATCCTGAAGCCCGAACCGACCGACTTCTGCCCCCACGAGCATGGCTGGGCGTTTGGCCGACGCCAACATGATCCGTACTTCACTGAGGGCTTCTTCCAACGCGGCGGGGTCGCTTGGTGTATCCTCAATACACATCGGTCTCATGCCGCCGGTGAGCGGACAGTGGACCATGTCTCTGGGAATCTCGATATAGATGGGGCGGCGGTAGCGCAGGAGGGCGGCAAAGGCCCGGTCCATTTCACGTTCGGCGGTCAAGGGATCGTCGAGCGTGACCGCAGCAACGGTCATTCGCTCAAAGACCTCTCGTTGCGTTCCGAAGTCGCGGACCATATGATGCAGATAGGGCGTGCGAGTGCGTTCGGACAAACCGGGCGAGCCGGTGAGGAGCACCACTGGCGACCGTTCAGCATAGGCGCAGGCAATGGCATTGACGGTGTTGAGACCGCCGACGCAATAGGTGACGCAGACCGCTCCGATCCCGTTGATACGGGCGTACGCGTCTGCTGCAAAGCCGGCGCAGTCTTCTCGTGTGGTTCCGACGTGTTTGATGGGCGAGGCTTCGATCAACTGATAGAGCGAAAGCACATAGTCGCCGGGAATGCCGAAGATATGGCGGACTCCGAGATGATGTAAGCGGTCTAAGACGGCTGATCCAATCGTTGGTTTGTGACCCATGAAGTCGCTTTCAGTAGAGAGTTGAATACTTCAAGAAAACATACTGATGTCGGTTCGTCAAGAACTACCAGACGACACGCGATGTCTTATGATCACCCTGTGTCCACCCACTTACCAGCTGAGAGGCAACAATAGCTATGGGAAACGTTACGACACCGACCGCTCACGTCCGACTCACGTCACTCCGCGTCCCGGAGGAGCGGCCTCTCTGGCTCTTTGCTGGGCATGTTGGACCGCTCGTGGGTCAGGCAGCTGCTGGGGATCTGGTTGATGTGCTGACCACCGACGGGAAGTTCTATGGACGCGGTCTCTATAATCCTGCGTCCAAAATCCGCGTCCGTCTTCTGACATTTGAGGATGAGCTCATCGACGAGGCCTTTTGGCGAGGAAGAATTCAGCAGGCGATTCGACTCCGGCAACGAGTCGTCACGCAGTCTAATGCCTATCGACTGATTTATGCTGAGGGTGATCGACTGCCGGGATTGATCGTGGATCGGTATGATCAGCTGTTGGTCATGCAGTGCCTCTCGTTCGGTATGGATAGCCGGAAGGAACTCATCGCTGATGTACTGACGAAAGAATTGAATCTGACGAGGGTCTATCTGAGGAACGAGGCCAAGAGTCGACAACTTGAAGGATTACCGCTTGAACGAGGATTTCTTCGAGGCAGTGGCCCGACTCAAGTCGAGATTCAGGAAGGGGCCGCCAAGTTTCTCGTCGATGTGGAGAAGGGGCAGAAGACCGGTTGGTTTTGCGATCAACGGGAGAATCGGTTGGCGGCGGCCAAGCTTGCGGCAGGAGCCGAAGTGTTGGAAGTCTTTTGTCATACTGGCGCCTTCGGGATCCATGCCGCGTTGGCAGGAGCCGTATCAGTGGAAGGACTCGATGTCAGTTTAGACACACTAGCCATGGCCAACATGCACGCCACGATGAACAAAGTGGAGGCTCGTTGCATCTATCGACAGGCTGATGCGTTCGAGGAGATGCGCAAGCTGGTGAAGGCTGGCCGAAAGTATGATCTGGTGATGCTGGATCCACCAGCCTTCGCACGCAGCCAACAGGCCCTCGCTGGTGCCTTAACCGGGTATAAGGATGTTAATCTCTTGGGCTTGAAGCTGCTGAAGCCGGAAGGGTTTCTGGTAACGAGTTCATGCTCTCATCCCGTTTCTGAAGCAGATCTGTGGAAGAGTATCCGCCTCGCCGCGCGTGACGCCAAACGGGACATTCGACTCATCGAACAACGTGGGCAGAGTGCCGACCATCCTATCCTGGCCAGCATGCCGGAGACGCGGTATCTGAAGTGTTTTATTGTGCAGGTGTTGTAGGGGAGGGTATCTCAGCATTTCCATCGCGGTGAGCTCGATGCCAAAAGGTTAATCGGGAAAGATAGTGTCCGACGCTCCTTACTTTCCTCTGTGCTGGTGTTTCGATCGACATTGCGGAGATGCCAATAGGGCATTCAGCAGGGGATATGTCTGGACAGTTTCAACACAAGGAATCATTTTTAAAAAGGCCCTGAGTGAAGGACTGGAGAGGATTTAAACACCAAGGACCAATTGGTAGAGGCGGCTTAGATGAAAGAACAATCATGGCCTAACCTTGAGAGTGTTGTTCAGGACATTGCTAGGGAAGGTTTGATGAACGCTCAGAAAATCAGAGCTGCGTCAGATCTTCAGGCGGCTGTGCTCATCAAACAGATAAGAAGCCGCTACGGCTCGATGGTCTTCGTTGAAATTGATGTGCTGGTTCCGCTCTGTCAGGCCTGCAGGCACTCCAAATGCCGGTGGTATGAGACTGCCTTTCCTCAGTTACCACACGTGTTTTCAGAAGACTGGCGCCAAAACTATCTGGAGATGGGCATACCGAAAAAGAAAGTGCGCGAGGCTTCTAAGGCATTACGGAATGGGACATGGCGAGGGCCTGGGTGTTATCAATGCGGAAGTGTCATTGGACTAAATATTAGAGGCGGAGAAGGGTTCTACTTGAAGACCATATCCATCTCGTCGTTCTATAGTCTCAATAGAGGCAACGGAAGAAGACCACCGGAATGGATGAAAAAGATTGTCTTCGATGCATATGAAGGGAAGTGCTCGGGCTGTGGAATCACCATGACTTCCAATCAGGCCACCTACGATCATATAGTCCCAGTCTCAGGTGGCGGAGAAACGCACATCGAGAACCTTCAGCTCATGTGTCAACGATGCAATAATGAGGACAAGAGGAATCTGACTGTGGAGCAGGTGAAGCATCCTCCCCTGTACTTTCCTCTTTTACCTCCATCCGACAATTTACTGTACTTAGAAAAACAATAAAGGGTTGGGATGAGCTGGACGCCCACGCTGTCGGTGCGCCACCGCACCTCAGTCTTCTGCACCCACCCCGATCACAATGAGCACCGCGTAATTCTGTTTCGCATGGCCCTCGACCAGAGGCCTCGCTCCTCTTGGCTCGACGGGAAACGCCGACTGCTTTGCCTTGGCGGGTTGGTTGCTTTGCGGTCAACTGAGAATAAAGAAAGATGCTCGACTGTTTACGGAGATGATGCTCTGACGACACGGCGCACCGCCGTGTCGTCAGCAATCTACCAGGTGCTACGTTAGGAATGGCCTACACCGGCCAACCAACCGGAGCCATTTCTATCCTGCCCTCGATTATTTTCCTACTTTCAAGAGCCATCCGTCGCCGCGCTCACAGAGATTGGGGCCTTTCGCCGTAATTGCAACTCTGATGAAGGTGTCTTTGGCCGAGGCGGGGATCTTGCCGCTGACGAGAAACCCATCGAAGTGAGGCGTTACGGTGACGGGGACGTTTTCGTCCTTGATCATCACGGTAATGGTTTTGGGAAACGTCCCCTTGGATGCTACAAACGAAAATGCCGATTGCGGCGCGACTTCTGTATTGTTGTCTGCTTGTGAGTAAGGCTTCGGCATGAACGTGGAAAACGATACGACGCCGCAACCACCCGAGCTGCTAGAGCCGGGAGGGGGTGAATCATAGCCGGCTCTGACCTCGCCGATGTTGCCAAAGGCACTGAGTACCATAACGATCGCTAGGGTATATCGAACATTCATGATGACACCTCGCTGTTGATTGTTGAGAGTGGCCGGGATGGCGGAGCTCAATGAGTATGACCTATTGTGTAGTCCCGGGGAGATGAAAAGCAAACATCGGATGACTCGAAAGGACCAGTGTCGAGCGACGACTGGATGTCATCGCATTTGCTTGTCAGATATAATGCCCCTCAACTTTCCTAAGGAGGTCCTTCATGGCATTCAATCAGGTCGGTGAATTCTGGCTGGCGCCTGGTCAATCCACCCGAGTCCACATCGCCCTAGGTGGTCTAGTCAATGAAGCAGAATGGGGCGGTCAGGATTTCGGCGCACAATGGATCATGGCTGACGGCATTGGGATTAACCCCGTTCGGCTCATGGTCAGCGAGCACACCAAAGAGAAAAAGCCCATTCGCTTGCACCCCGGTTCGCCGAGTCCAATCGTCTATTCGGTAACCGTGACTAATATTGGCAATGAGCTTGCACACTTTAGCATTCAAGGCGGGGGTAACGTTTAATCGGTTCGAAGGAGGTGCAGGTGAAAACGAAGAGGACTATGCATGTCATCACGGATAAGAGGGGAATGATCGTGGGCGGAGGGATCCTGACCTCCGGAAAGGATCGAAACGGAAAGGCGGTACATGTCCAGCTGACACCAATGAAAGGCCAATCTGTGATGGAAGTCGCAATGCCGGCAGAAATCCAACGACTGGAAGGGGCTGAACTCTTCCGTCGGTTGCAATGTGACTTTCACCTGCCGCGAGGCAAGAAGGAACTCGTCCGTAAACCTGTACGGCGCTAGAAGCGGCGAGGTCTAATGGAGACAGCGATTCAGTGCGCCGTCGAGAATCGGAGTGTATCTAGGAACAACGAACTAAAAGAGAGTTAGAAAAGGTGCCGGGAACCTTTCAGTTATTGAGGTCGTCGCGGCGCCATCGCAGATTAGTTTTCTACACCCACGCCGATCACAATGAGCACCGCGTAATCCTGTTTCGCGCAGCCCTCGACCGGAGGCATCGCTCCCCCTGGTGCAACAGGAAACGCCGTTTGTTTCGCGTTGGCCGGTGAGCACGAATTCCCCGCCGTTGTCGGTGTATAGCGTGCGGATCGGCAGGCGAGGTGGGTCACGTCGTAAAGCGTCGCGCCTTGATCGAGTTCCCAGCGCCCGTCGCCGTGGCTGTCGGGAGGATGAATCGTCAACACTGCTGTTACCTTTCGAGCGCCGGTGACCACATATTTCCCGGGAGGAAGCGGAACAGTCGGTTGCTCCATGATCAAGCCGTGTTCCTCCAGCCACCAGTCTGCTTCGTCGAACTTCCAGCGGGACGGAGCGACGCCACCAGCTTCTTTCAACGACTGAAAGCGGTTCAGCTTCACGCCTCGAGGCCCTGGATCCAGTGGCCACAGACCCCACAATTGCGCACCATTTCCGGAGGTTGCACTCGGATCGCCCAACGCTGCAATGTACTGTGTCGAAATACGCCTGAACTTCGTCTGACCACTGTCTGCGGCATAGACCGACTGAGCTGCGACAGTGATCGTCACCAGCAACACCATCGCCAGGCAGACGCGATGGATGAGGCGCTCCCCATTACTCATGCGCGCTGACACCTCTCTTTGTGGCACAGAGGTTTGCATCTCGACCTCTTTCAGGATTGGCATCATCATACCCCGTTCTATTCAGGCTGGGGCAGCAACAAGTAGATCACAGCTACCCTTTACCATCCCGGTTATCTGGATATCCAGAACGACATCAACCGCACCCTTTCAATCGTTGTAATTCTAATTGGATGGTCTGCGTACCATCCGCGATCCAGATATGCCCGTCTTGGATTGTCCATTGTAAGTGCATGGAAGGTTTTGCCATATTTGCGAGGGTGCGGATGCCCTCCATCGGGATCAGCGTGACAGCGAGGTTCTTGAGGCGGTCGAGTGAGGCACGCTGGTTTTCCCACCAGGCTTCTGCGCCGCGAGGTCCGTAGACATAGATGACGACCTGTTTGGAACGGCCGCATGCTTGACGAATGGTTTTTTCATCCGGCTGACCGATCTCGATCCAGAGGTCGATGGCCCCAGTAGCATCCCGTTGCCATAGGGCCGGTTCATCCTCGGTGCCGACTCCACGGCCGAATGCCAAGACGTCGTCTGCATGGAGTGCAAACGCGAGCACTCGCATCATCAAGCGCTCTTCGGTCTCGGATGGATGTCGTGCCAGGGTCAGCGTATGGTCCTGAAAGTAGTGACGGTCTAGATCGGAGATCTGAAGGACGGCTTTGTAGATGGTTGCGTTCGTTGCCATAGGGTCAAGGGGGAGTCTAGGGCAGGTCTCTGACAAACAGTTGCTCCACACGTGTGCGTGCCCATGGCGTCTTGCGCAGGAATGTCAGACTGGACTTGATCGTTGGATGATGGCGGAAGCAGCGGATGGGCACGCGCCGACCCAGTTCGGCCCATCCGTGCCGAGCGACCAGGGTCGTGACAATGGTTTCCAAGGTGATCCCGTGTAAGGGATCGCGGGGGTGAGAGGTGGAATGTGGAAGGTCCATTGATTGACAGGCTACAGAAATGTTGTGCTAAGGTAAACCCCAGATTGCAGATAGTGGTACTCGGCACAACACGCTTAACCAGGAGGGGCATGACGATGAAGAGTAAATTCTATCGCGGGGCATTCATTCTCGGTGCGCTTGGGATGTTGGTGAGTGTTCCGGTGCTCAACGCTCAGCCGTCTCCAGCCGGGAACGTGTTGGACTCCATTGCGCATGCGAAAGAGGCAGTGGAGCATGGCAAACAGGGGCATGCTGACGTACTGGCGACCCATGCGGAAAAGTCACGGAATCATGCCGAACGGGGAGGGAAAAATCCGCATTTGGGCGAAGGGATCAAGCATCTGACGGAAGCCATCGAGCATGGCAAGGCGGGCCATGCCGACGTTGCCACGCAACATGCCGAAGCAGCGCTCACCCATTTGACCGAAGCCAAGTAAGCGTCCGTACCATCCGGTGATGGTGAGTTCGTATAAACGGGCAGGGGAGAAGTCCCCTGCCCGTTTCTGTTTGGAGAGAAGGGGCACTGGAAGGAGAATACGCTATGCGTGTGATTGTAGTTGGTGGAACGGGGACGATTGGATCAGCTGTGGTGAAGATGCTTTCGGAGCGGCATGAGGTCGTCGTGGCTGGACGGAATTCAGGAGCCGTAACTGTCGATCTGGCCGCGCCGGATTCGATCCGTGCGATGTTTCTGGCAGTGGGAAAATTCGATGCAGTGGTCAGTGCGGCCGGACAAGCAAAGTTTGGAAGTCTCGATGATTTGACTGATGCAGACTATCTCTTCAGTTTCTCAAACAAGCTGATGGGGCAAGCCAATCTCGTACGGATCGGTCGGCAGTTCATTGCCGATGGTGGGTCATTGACGCTCACAACCGGAGTGCTCAGTCGGGAACCGATCAAGGGCAGCGCTTCCATCAGTATGGTGAATGCCGGGCTTGAAGGTTTTGTCCGGGCGGCTGCTCTGGAACTGCCACGTGGGATCCGAGTCAATGTGGTGAGTCCACCTTGGGTGACTGAAACTCTTGTTGCACGCAAGATGGACCCCTCGCTTGGCATGCCGGCTGCGCGTGTGGCGCAAGCTTACCTCGCGAGTGTTGAGGGTACGATGACAGGTCAGACAATCGATCCACGAAAGCTCGAAGGTCTATAGATGGGATCTGAAAGCGGTGATAGAAGAAACATGGTTCGGTCTTCTGAATCTCGCGTCACCAATTCGTTTACGACCGACTCCCGTCGGGCGTTTTATGAAGCCCATCCTTCGATAGCCTTGTTTATGCTCTTAGTCGTGTTGGCTGCGCCGTTTGCAGGACTCTATGTGGCGGGGCTGCTGGGTGTGGTAGTTGGTGTGTTGGTCTCGGCTGCAGCCTACGTCCTGACGCCTTGTTTTTGGAAGGGGATCGGCGGCTGACTCGGCTGAGCCAGCCGCCTTCTTGAATCGATTATTGCTGCTGGATGGCTGACAAAAGCCACTGGCCATTTCGCACACGCATGAAGGTCCATACTTCAATGGATTCCGTTGCGGTGTCGTCACTGCCCTCAACCAGATAGCCAGGCTCTCCACGTGGGATGGTTGTGGAGACGGTATAGTCACGGGCATTCCAACGGAGATCCACCGTGGCATAGTCGGTTGAGTCTTCGGACCAAGCTTCTCGTACATCTCCCTTCAGCAACACCACGTCTTCCACGTGATTCTGTACGCCGCGACTGCTGTCTTCGGCCAACGCGGTGCTGAAATAGCTCAACATTTCTGGTGTCAGGTGCCGTCGTAGTGCGGCCACATCTTGTGCACTCCAGGCCATTTGAATCTCTGTCAGTAATTGCTGGAAGGCCGCTTTATCCTCGGATGTCACGGTGTAGGTCTCAGTGTCGACATCGTCGGTGGAGCGGTTGGCCGATACGTCGAGGAGGCTTCCTCTCGTAGCGGTGCTGCGTGAGAGTCCGGTGAATACCGGTGCAGGAGTCTGCTTAGACTTTCTGAAAAAGTAGAAGGCGCCTGCTCCGATCGCCATCAGGAGGAGGATGAGCCCGAAAGAGTTTCCCGATGTGGATGCTGGTGCCGATCCAGATCCCGATTCCGTGTCCGTGGTTTTAGCGGTGCTCTCTGTCGCACCAAAGAGCATATGGCCGAGCCATGTTCCGGCTAAACCACCGGCGATCCCAGCAAGCAAGGGATTGCGTTGGAACCAGGAAGGAGACGTGGCCGGGGTCGGTTGAGCCGTCGGGCTGTTCGTGGTCTGAGGTGGTGGTGTCGTTGAAGGTCTGGAGGTCGTGGATTGTTCAATGGGCTTGGCACCGTTCTCCTGATGGGTTCGTGATCCACGGCTTCCGAATCCCATTGATGAATTTCCGCCACGAGACCCGCTCGAATATCCTCCACCACCACCTCGCGCCTTGGCAAATGACAGGGTGGGTAGGCCGATAAGCGAGGCGATGATGCAGGCTGCTATAAGCTTTGAACTGTTTTGCATGGATGTCCTTTCACAAGAGGGTGACACTCTCAAGCACGATCCTATCCTACCAGTTTTAGGGGAAGAAAACCGAATATTTGGGCTGTCACTCGGCGGATCTCCAGATGTCAACAGCTTGCTGTGGGCGGCCGGTTAAATTCGGCGACTGTGGGAAATACGAGCGCTGCAAAATCCCAATAACGCATCCGGATCGCTTCTGAGTGAGTCCCTGCCTCAAAGAGAATCTCCTCGTCCCCGATGAGCGAGCGGTCAACGTAGACCGGAAGGCCGTAGAGGGTGCCGAGCGGCGGCATCGCACCGACTTCGCAGTCTGGGAAAAGCTGTGCCAATTCTTCCTCGGTCGCAAGTCGGACGCGGTGGGTGCCGAACATTCCTCGCAGGCGTTGGAAATCGATCTTTGTCGTGGCCGGCAGAACCATGGTGACGAATCGTTCTTTGACCTTTACGATAACCACTTTGGCCATGGACTGTTCCGGGAGATGAAGGCTTTCGGCAACTGCACGCGCTCGATTTGTGTGAGAGTGAGCCAAGATATCGTAATGGACATGTTCGTGATCAAGACGTGACTTCAGGGTGCGTGGAATAGACATGGCCAGACCTCCTGTGGTGGGCGTTTCCAGCTGGAAATCGCTGGTGGGAATTCAGTGAAGAAACTTCTGGAAGATGCAGAGCTGATCGTCGGGATCATCTTCATGACTACGACTCCACGTAGCTCATGACGACCGGCAGGTATACGGTGAGTATATTCCTTTTAACGGTTTTAGCAAATCTGCTGTGGGCCAATTGACCCGAACTCTCCCAGCGCTGGATACTCCTAGTGAGAAGAGGCCCTGTCTGGCAGCCTGATACGAGTGTACTACGAGTGGGGATGGAGCAGCCGGTTTAGCCCATCGAGGGCTGCGGTACGATAGCACTCGGCCATCGTGGGATAATTGAAAACGTTATGGACGAAGTACTCGACGGTTCCTCCATAGGTAAGGACCGATTGGCCGATGTGAATCAGCTCCGTCGCTCCGGCTCCAATGATGTGGACACCCAACAATGCGTGCGTCTCGCGGTGAAAGATCACCTTTAAGAGACCATGGAGGTCGCCGCTGATGTGCCCCCGTGCCATTTCTCGAAAGAAGGCTCTCCCGGTGGCGTGCGGAATGTTTGCAGCGGTGAGCTCCTCCTCATGAAGGCCCACCATCGAGACTTCAGGAATACTGTAAATACCATACGGAATCACTTTGGGTTTATGCGTGTCGGGTAACTGAAACGCATGGCAGGCCGCGAGTCGTCCCTGCTCCATGGCGGTTGCGGCAAGCGCAGGAAACCCGATGACATCGCCGGTCGCGTAAATGTGAGGAAGATCTGTTTGGTAGTGGGCATTCACGGAGAGCTGTCCCTGCTGGTCCGTCGTGAGGCCGATTGCTCCCAGATTCAGCGCTTCGATATTACCGACTCGTCCCATCGTGTAGAGCAACATGTCAGCGGTGACGGTCTCTCCATGTTGAAAATGGACTGTCGGGCGAGCCGTGTGGTCGACGGATATGTCCAGGTATTCCTGCCCGAGTCGCATCGTGACCCCATTCTGCTGCATTTGAGCCTCAAGGGCCTGCGCAATTTCCAGGTCCAAGAACCGCAACATCTGTGTCCGCCGATCGATCAGGGTGACGTTGATTCCGAACGCAGCCAACATCGAGGCGTACTCAGTGCCGATGACGCCTCCTCCGATCACGATGATGCTGGTCGGATTCATGGTGGTGCGGAGGAAGGAGTCAGAGTCGCAAATAATCAGATCGTCAAACGGAATTTCTGAGGGACGGCGTGGTCGTGAGCCTGTGGCCAGGATAATGGCTGAGGCCCGGACCTGATTGATCTGCCCATCCGATCGCGTCACGCTGAGGGTGTGCGGGTCAAGAAAAGCGGCGGTACCTGGAATGATGTCGATATGATTGCGCTGCAGCTGATGGGTGATCACACCGACTTCAGTCTCGATGACTTGATCTTTGCGGGTCATCAGGTCGGGCAGGGTCAGTTGTCTGGTGAGTGCTGCGCCCAACTGGGCCAGTCCTCGCCGACGCAAGCCATGGACGTACTCAATGGTATCTTTGAGGGTTTTGCTGGGTAATGTGCCGGTATTGAGCGAGGCGCCTCCAAGTTGCCGGGCCCTCTCAATGATGGCCACGCGCTTGGACAGTTTCGCCGCTTGGACCGCTGCTTTTTGGCCGGCTGGTCCACTACCGACGACCACCAGGTCATAGGAACGCATAAAGGGGCACCTGCATCGGGTCCACGAGTATATTGCAGGTACGATATCGTGGAGGTGTCTTCTCGCCAAGAAAATAGACGATGTGCGAATCTGATCCTTGAGCGACTGTGACACAAGGCTGAATTCGGAGGTGGCTCCATTCCATGCTGCTGATTTGCACCGGTTGTCACGGACCTCTTACAATGGTGAACAGAGTTCCGTATTCGTTTGACGGCTGCGTCTTTGTGAAATGCTTTGTTCAGGACCAGTATCCGGCAGGAGGAGAGCATGGAAGCAGATGGGGTGAGACAGCTTGGGCCATTGGCGGTCTTAGCGGGTGTCTGGGAGGGAGACAAGGGTGCTGATGAAGCGCCATCCGATGATCGTGGGACAGAGCAGAATCGGTTTCGCGAGCGGGTCACATTTGCTCCAATCGGAGTAGTGCGTAATCATGAACAGGAATTGTATGGCTTGCGCTATGCGACGGTTGCGCATCGCCTCGGAGAGGCGGACCCGTTTCATGAAGAGGTCGGGTATTGGCTGTGGGATCCCGGTGAGCAGCAGGTGCTACGCTGTTTTATTGTGCCACGCGGGGTGGCCGTGCTGGCTGGCGGGACGGTGGAGCCGACCGCCACAGCCTTTACGCTGGTGGCGGAGGGCGGGTCGGAGACCTATGGGATCTGTTCGAATCGGTTTCTCACCAGGGAGTTCAAGACGGTGCGCTATGAACTGACGGTGACGATTTTTGATCAGAATCGATTTCACTATAAGGAGGAGACGCAACTCCGTATGCCGGGTCGGAAGGATCTGTTTCATCATACGGATGAGAATACGCTCACGCGTGTCTCGACGTAATGTACTGGCCGCGTGGTTTAAATGACCATGATGACTCAATCAATGCCATTGCTGTGCGACTCGAAGACCTCTTGAATCGAGATCCGGCAAATTGTATGGTGAAACCATGCTGCTGGCTCGTGTGATCAAAGGGTCTTCCGGAGTGAGCATCATAGTCCTGTTGAGTCTGTGGGCTGCACTGTCCTATGCAGGCACAACGAAAGACGGATCTGTTCCGAGAGGACCGGCGTACCTTGGTATAGCGGGACCATCTGTTCTTGCAACGACAGGAGAGGTGGAATTGAAGCAGGCACCATCCGTTTCACTGGTGGGGGAGAGCGGTATGGCCTTGCGGACAACCCCCGCCGTCTCGACACAGATTTCGGTGAGTGGTCTGACGCTGGTTCCCTATGTTGCGGCAGGGTTTGGCGGTGGTTATGTTACGGAGCGTGATCGCGTTCTGCATACAGTACCGTCGGGCTTATCACTGTCCAGTCCGGTCAACGCGGGCTTGCGGGGCCTGTTGGGACCGCACCTCATCCCAAACGAAGTCCATCTCGGTATTCGAGTTCCTTTTTGACCGATTCCTGGTCTGACGACTCCCTGTCTGAAGGTACCTCCGAAGTTCCGACATGTCTCATGCAGAAGAAAGGTGCTCCATGAAACAGGGGTATCGTCTCGTACTGGTCGATAGGGACGGTGTGCTGGTCAGTGAATTCCAATTGACGGAGAATGCCCTCAGCCAGCCGGTGACTTTTGTGGCGAAGTTGCGGGAAGCGATTGAGTCTGTTGAAGAGCAGGAACCATAAAGCTCTTCCTGGCTGGCGATAACCGGAGCGCGGTGGGCAGGAGAACAGCCTGCCCACTGCCCTCAGCTAGATCAGATTACTTCGAAACTTTTAAGAGCCACCCGTCCGCACGCTGACAAAGCGTCAGCCCTTCAGCGAAGATGTCGACCCGGATATAGGATCCTGTTGCGCTGGCAGGCAGTTTGCCTTTGACCAGATATCCATTCCCTTGCGGGGTAATGGTAACCGGGACCTTCTCATCCTTGACGGTGACCTTCAGGCTATCAATACGGGTTGCCTTCGACGCCAAGAACGAGAACTCTGACTTTGGCGCTGCTTCATTGCCCTTCTCATAGGAGTAGGGGGGTGGCGTAAATGCGGAAAAGATCACGTCGGCACAGGAGCCCTCTGCGGTGCCGATATTCGGACTCGCATCATAGGCCCAGAGGTGGTTCCCTACGCCCCAGATACTAACTGCCACAACAAGCTGTAGAAGATTACGCAGACTCACGGTTATGCCTCTCTATGGATATGGTGGACGATTAGACCAACATCGATAAAGCGCCGGTATTTTCTACGTCTGAAAGAGAAAAAACAACCCCCTTCTGTCTGCTCAGTCAGTAGATTCTGCGGAAACGGGGACCTATCTTCCAGGTTCCGAGAAGGTGTGGATGGCGGGGCTCACCGGTCCTGGAAAAAGCTCCCGGTCCCATGAGAGAAGATCATACTGTTTCCTGGGCGGAAATCGGGGACTCCTGACAGGAGGCTGTACTGGTCCTCACCAGTGAGATCGATGAAAGCCGCAAAGCTTTGCTCCGAGGTTTCACCAAATCCTGACTTGACTCTATAGGCATCATGCCCGCCTTCGTCCAGAAAGACGGCCCAGCCGGTGTGGTCGGCCTTCCCAAGACCGGTTGTGCCATCGAATGTATAGCTGTCCTGACCGATTCCCGCGTCGATGGTCAAGCTGACGCTATGGTCCCAAGCCACCCCCGCATTGTAATAAGGCCCGGTGGATTTATATCGATCATCTCCATGCCGGTCGATGAAGAGTGCCACACCATAATGGGCAGAGGCACCATGGCCATAGCGAGCTGCCTGATACTCATCCTCGCCATTGAGGTCGAGCAAGATCCCTGCACCAAAAAAATATCCCATTCCCTGGGAGAAGTTTGCGCTTTGATATCGGTCATGTCCTTTTAGATCCAGTAACAGACCCATGCCACCGGCTAAGCTTTGGTTGAGCCATTGAGGTTGTGCCGTCAGGATGCGCAAGCCAGCGCCTGTGCCGAGACCAAAGCAGTCGTATTGAAACTCTGGGTCGCCTGGTTTGGAGTCTGGAGCGTCATGAGCGTTGTAGGCGCTGGGAATGATCTCACCGCATTGATACTGGTCATCTCCGTCCGTATCAATGATGGCGCCGAGTCCAAGAGGCCCTCCAAACCCGATGGCAAATCCATGGCTACTATAACGATCATTGCCGGCCGTATCGATCAAGAGCCCCAGCCCTCCAATCGCAGCGCCCTGCGTCAATCGGCTACCATGGTACTGATCATGTCCTTGGGTATCGACCAAGATGCCCAGCCCTCCCAAGCCCACTCCACCTGATCCTGGAGAAAGTTCATAGGTGTCGTCTCCGGATCCGTCGAAGAGAAGTCCGACACCGAGGCGGCCTGTGGCTAATCCCAATGGGGCGCCGGTGTAACGGTCGTTGCCGGCCAAATCGATGACGACGGCATTTCCATATCGGACGTCGTACGATGCACCGATGAGACCGTGATACGAATCGTCCCCGCCAAGATCAAGAATAAGAGCCACGGGCCCTTCCAATGCATAGCTGTTCGGACCTGGGCCTCCAATGATGACAAGCCCTTCGGAGGTATGCTCAACAAATCTGACTTCGCCCGTAATGCCAGGAGGAATCTGTGTTGGAGAGACGGGGTTCGGGAATGCCTCGGGTAGCTCTTCCAACCACTGCGTACTGGTCAACTGCGCCAGGATTTGGCCTGCAGCAAGGAGATGATCGTACGTCACGCGCTTTTGCAAGAGTTCCGCAAACCTAGTGTTCGAGAGGATCTGAGACATCGTGACGTCAGAGAGTATAGAGATTTGAGGTGTATAGGACTCCGCCAGTGTTCGGCCGTGCTCGAAGAGGAAGATCCGTTCCTGGTCGGAAAGATCTGCCAGCGCACGTGCTCGATGGAGAGCAGCTTCATGAAGTACCTCATGGATGAACGCTATGGTGTCTTGGCGATGTGAACTAGTCGGGATGGGAACCGGTGTCAACGGCGCAGAGGGCCGATTCATACTGGTCTCGAGTCTATTCAGGAGCGTTGGAAGATCCAGGGGACTGGCTGCTGCCAATTCTACGGCGAGGAGTCCATGGCGTTCCAGATTCCTCAGGCCGTCCCAGGGGTTTTTCAGCGTATCCATGACCGCTCGTTGCTTGTATCTGGCAGGTCGTGTCCCCGCCGTCTGTTGGGAGACGGAAATCGTGTTGTGAGTTTCCCGAGATGTGGGGTTGAGGAGGCTCTGGACAACCAGGCCAACCCGATCGATCACCAGTTCCCTTACGGCGAGTGAGGATGTGGGAGACGGACGGAGCGAGGAGGGGATGTGATGGCTGCCGCATCCGACAATTGATAAGAGGAGGATTAGTAAAAAACCTTCACGCAGCAGAATCCTCCGTGATGGATGGCGAGTAATTGTCGTCAGCGCTGTCACAATCGAAGTGTATCAATAGAGATAGAGTAGGAACAGTTTGTTTCACGAAATGGGTGGGGCCGCTGGTTCGACTCTGGGTCCGGGCGCTTCACGCTTCACGAGATACGATTCACAGTTGCTATCGATTTGCGTGTTGTAAACGATGCAAGTTGGGGACAAGGTTCACGGTTTAGGACAACTTTAAACTGTGGCAATAGGAGAAGCGTTCCTGAATTATGCGGGCTAATCGCTCGGCGGTTCGAAGTGCCCTGACGGGCGTTGTTGCCAGGGGACGGTTGCTTGGCGAGATTGCTTGACCAAGCTTCGCAAACTCATTTCGGCGGCTCGCAATAATTTTGGATCGCCTGATTGCATGAGCGTTGTAAGGAGAACATAGAGAGATCGATCTGTTCGTGAACCAGACAGAATTCGCTCAGTCACTGGATCAAGCTGGGTGCCGTCAGGTTCTTCTCTCTCATCTTGGTCTGTGAACAGATATTCAAAATATTTGGGACTGTCAAATAGCCAGGATGGGGGAACACGGAGGGCGCAGGCGAGTGCTTCGATGGTACAGGCCGTAGGGTCCGCTTGGTCCGCTTCGATCTGCTCCAGAAGGCTGGGGGGAATACCAGCTGCGTCTGAGAGAAATTCGATCGACAGCTTTCGTTCGAGCCTCCAACCCTGAATGCATGGCCCAATTGGCATGGGCTGATCATACACAATGGAGCAAACTGCTTCAAGGAAACGCTCCAAGAATAGTTTGAATGTTATTGAAAAACAATGAGTTGCAAGGCATTCCCGATTGGCTATGAGATCGGGTATAATGCGCCCTCTCGTTCCAGAGTATCTGTAAGGAGGTTGGATCCATGTTAGGAACCGATATTCGCGGGATCATGGCTGAGGAGGAAGAGGTGCAGCGTCGTCAGGAGGCGCTGAAATCGCTGATGACGATGAGGGCCAAGCAGCTTCGAGAATCGTTGGATGATCGAATCAAGCGGGCCAGAAACAGCGGGGATTGGACACAACTGTCCAAAGCAGAATGCGCAAGTCTGCATAAACGAGAGAAGGCACACTTGAAGTCTCAGCTTGAACAGTTGCAGTTTGAGCAGACTCGGACCAGGGGAAAACTCACGGCTCTGAAGCGTGCCAAGGCGAGGGCTCAGCGTATTCGTGCGGCGGAAGCGGCGTCTGAACGAAGGCGCCGGTGAGTGACGACCTCATCTGGTTTGGTTGGTTTCCTTTCCGCGTGCAGCCGGAGTCATCATAGTGAATACTGGGCTACAGCCCCAGGTCTTGTCCCGTGCGCGCGGCTCGTTGATCCGGCAGTTGCTGCGAGAGAAACAAGTCCGATCAAGCGAGGGCGCCTTCGTTGTGGAAGGCGCCAAACCTTGTCATGATCTGATCTCCCAATATCCCCAGGCAATACAGAGTCTCCTTGTATCGCCTCGTTACCTCCGTACCGAGACCGACGAGGACCGGAGCCGGCGCTTCAGCTTAGGGGCACGACAGTTCGTGTGCTCGGATCCTGCCTTTGAAAAACTGACGGATGTGGAGATGCCTCAAGGGATTCTAGCCGTCGTCCACCAACCTCAGTGGGACGAGGCGCAGGTACTTGGGCAGTCGCGCGTCCTGGGTGTGTATGGAGATCGATTGCAGGACCCGGCGAACGTCGGGGCGATTATTCGAACTGCTGCCGCTCTGAACTTGTCTGCTGTGTGGTTGAGCCATGATTCTGCCGATCACTTCAGTCCCAAGGTTGTCCGTGCCACAGCCGGTACGCTTCTGGCCCTGCCCATTTTTCGGACAACGGATCTTCGGACAGTGACGTTGTCTGAATGTAGAATCTATTCAGCGGTCTTGTCGTCAGCTGATAGAGTTCCCATTAGAGAGATTCGAACCGTACCCAGCCGGCTCCTGGTTGCCGTCGGTAACGAGGGCGTGGGGTTGTCATCGGAAATCATGAAGGCTTCTCATGTCAGATTTTCCATTCCGTTGGCTGAAGGGGTTGAGTCATTGAACGTGGCGGCGACGGCGGCGATCTCGACCTTCTACTTCAGCGGATTGCCGATTGACTCTAGCGCACACAGCGGGAAGTCGCCACAGTCGGTGTAGATATTTGAAAATCAGATACATTCGGCCTAGGATAGCTGAGGGAAGGGTGGTGATGTTGAGGCAAGGAATCAGGATGGGGGTGGTACATACTCTACTGCTCCTGGGCACGGTGAACGTCGGCTCCGTTGGATTGACCGCGATGTCGGCGTCCGCGGAATCCGGGAACCAGGTCTATGGTCTTGAGACGATCGTCGATCTGGCCTTAGCCAAGAATCCAGTGGTTTCGCTGGCGGAAGGTACGATTGAACAGCAAAAAGGCCAGCAGACGGCGGCAGGCGCGTACCCCAACCCTACCATTGCCAGCTTGGGTGGTCACGGAAACCTTCGGGATATAGGCCAAGTGCCCATCGGGCCCATGCTCGATCGACAGGGAGTCACTGAATATAATGTAACGGTCGGACAACCGGTCGAATGGCCGGCGTTGCGTGCGGCACGTCAACGAGTCGCTGATCTTGGATTAGCGACGGCCAACGTTGGGATGTTGGAGACCCGCTTGAACCTGACCTCACAGGTGAAGGTAGCATTCTACGATTTGCTGCTGGCTCAACAGGATGCCGATCTGGCAAGACAAAATCTCGATACTGTCGAAGGCGTGGCCCGGATCGTCAAGGCACGCGTCAAATCAGGCGAAGCTCCACAGTTTGAATCCATCAAGGCGGAAGTGGAAGTCCTGAAAGCGCGGCAGCAACTCGCTCGTGCGGAGAACGTGGTTCGGATCAGCCGTGTCGTCGTCGATACGTTGGCCGGCGGTGCGCTTGGGCCGTCCTATATGGTTCATGGCGAATTCAGGATGCTTCCCCGGGATTTGCAGATTGAGGGGCTCATGGCTCGGATGATGGAACAGCATCCCACGATCCAGCGCTTATTGAAGTCCGTAGAACAATCGGACTGGAAGATTGAGTTCGAACGGCAGGCTCGGGTACCAACGGTCACAGTCAACGGCGGGTATTGGCGTGATCTTGGGCGCGAGGCGTTTCAAGGAGGAGTATCGGTCCCTGTACCGCTTTGGTACCGGCGCCAGGGAGAGATCGCATCATCCTTAGGAGCGAAACGGCGGGATGAGGCGGAGCTGCTTCGGACGCGCAATGAGCTCGGTCGAGCCGTTTATCAGCATTATCAAGATGTCCGTACGACCGCCGAGTTGATTGATGTGTTCGACAAGGGGTTGCTGAAGCAGGCACAGGAAGCATTGAGGCTGGCGCAGTTCAGTTTTCAACAGGGCGCCTCAAGTCTTTTGGAAGTGCTGGATGCCCAGCGTGTGCAGCGACAGATTTTATTGGACTATGCCCTGGCTCGGCATGACCTTTCCGTTTCGCTGGCCAGACTGGAACAGGCGGTAGGGGGAACCTTGTGAACACCCAGGTTTATGGCATCCAATCTCGGTCATTGTATCTCAGCCGAGGGCTGTGGAGTGTGTTGTTCAGCCTGATGATACTGGATGCGGGCTGTGACGGGACACCGAGCGATGTGGTGGCCAGTAAACCGCCGGCCGCCGCTTCCACGCCGGGACGCATCACCTTGTCGGCGGAAGAGTCGACACGGGTGGGGCTGGTGGTTCAGCCGGTCGTCCGCAGTGACTTTCGCACGCACCGGGATTTCCCGGCGATCGTGCAACCGAATCAACGGAACATGGCGGAAATCACCACCTTGGTCCGCGGCAGGGTGGTCGAGGTGTACGCCGATCTCGGGCAGGAAGTGAAAGCGAACGCTCCGCTGGCGATTTTGTACAGCAGTGAGCTGGGACTGGCGCAGTCTGCGTACCTCAAGGCGAAAGCCAAGCTCCATGTTGCGGAGCAAGCGTTCAATCGAGCGGAATTTCTTTTGCAAGAGCAGGTGATCGGCGAGGCCGAGTTGCAACGGCGGCAAGCGGAACTGCTGAGCGCGCAAGCCGAGGGCAATGAATCGCATGATCGACTGAAGTTGCTCGGGATGAACGACGAAGAGTTTCGCCGACTCGAACGGAGCCGGCAAATACGGTCGGTGGTCCCGATCGTGGCACCCTTCGGAGGGCGGATCATCGGACGGAAACTGACTCGCGGGGAAGTCGTGGAGACGACCGAAAATTTGTTCGTGATCGCCGATCTTTCGGAGGTATGGGTGCTCGCGAACATACCGGAAAAAGACATCCCCTTCGTTCATTCCGTGCATGCGTCCGGCGGCACGCAGGTCGACGTCCGGATCAACGCCTATCCCAAAGAAGTGTTCAAGGGGACGATCACGTATGTCGGTGATGTGTTGGATCCGATCACGCGGACCATGCAGCTGCGGATCGAACTACCGAACCAGGATGGGCGGATGAAGCCCGAGATGTTTTCCACCATACGGCTCTATTCCGAGTCACAACCGGATCGCTTGGCGGTGCCGGAGGCGGCGTTGCAACGAGATCAGGGGCGAACCTTCGTCTTTGTGCAACGCGGTGCGAATGAGTATGAAATGCGCGAAGTGCACATCGGTGAGTCGAATGGCACGCTGACGTCCATCCTGGGCGGACTCAACGAAGGAGAGCCGGTGGTGACGCACGGTGCCTTTGTTTTGAAGTCCGAGTTGTTGAAGAAACCCGTCTGATGGTCTCCCGTCTCCTTGACATCTCCTTGCGGCAGCGGATGTTAGTCATCATCTGTGCCCTCATGATCGGGGCCGGAGGGGTGTATGCCTTCCGGACGATTCCGATCGATGCGTTTCCGGACGTCACCAGCGTGTTGGTGCAGGTGGTGACCAAGGCCCCCGGCCTCTCGCCGGCTGAGGTAGAACGGTTGGTGACCTATCCGATCGAGCTTCAGCTCACGGGTGTTCCCGCGCTCACGGAAATGCGTTCCCTCACAAAAGTCGGGCTGTCGCTCATTACGATCGTGTTCGATGACTCCATGGACATCAACTTGGCCAGGCAGTTGGTGCTAGAGCGATTGCTCGAAGTGGAAGAACAGCTCCCCCCCGGTGCCGAACCCATGCTGGTGCCGAACAGTACCGGTTTGGGTGAGGTGTTTCAGTATTACTTGGACGCGCCGCAGGGAGCCGCAGTCGATGCGGAAGTGGAACATCAAAACTTGATCGCGCAGCGTACGATCCAAGATTGGGTCATTCGCCCCATTCTGAAAAGTACACCGGAGGTCATCGACGTCAATTCGATGGGCGGATACGTCAAGCAGTACCAAGTGTTAGTCGAACCTGGGCTCCTGCGAAAGTACAATTTGACGCTTCGGGAAGTCTTCGATGCGGTGTCGAGGAACAATGCCAACGCCGGCGGCAATATTCTGGAGAAACACGCGGAAAAATATATCGTACGAGGGACTGGGTTGATCCGTTCACTGGAAGATATCGAGCGGATCGTGGTTCGTGAAACCGGTGGAACTCCGGTCTATGTCTCGGACGTGGGGCAGGTCGTGATTAATCATGCAGTGCGGCATGGCGCCACGGTTCTCAATGGGGACCGTGAAGTAGTGAGCGGCATCGTCCTCATGTTGAGGGGCGGGAATGCGCGGGATGTCGTCGAAGGCTTGAAGGCGCGCGTAGAAGAAATTCATGCCAAAGGTCTGTTGCCGAATGGATTGCGGATCGTCCCGTTCTACGATCGGATCGAATTGATCACCGAAGCGTTGAACACCGTCTATAAATCATTGGCGGAAGGGGTTGTACTGGTCGTTGTCGTCTTGTTTCTGTTTCTTGGCAATATCCGCAGCGCACTCATCGTGGTGGGGACGCTGGTCTTGGCACCGCTGGCTACATTTATCGTCATGGGACAGATCGGGCTGACCGCCAATCTGATGTCGCTCGGAGGACTCGCGATCGCGATCGGGATGATCGTCGATGGTTCGGTCGTCGTCGTGGAAAACGTCTACCGCCATCTCTCGCACCATTCGGCCGCCACCATGCCGAGGTTGCAGCTCGTCACCACTGCGGTGAAGGAAGTCGGCCAACCGGTCGTGTTCGGCATTCTGATCATTATTCTGGTGTTCTTTCCGCTCTTGTCGCTCCACGGCATGGAAGGCAAGATGTTCAAGCCGTTGGCCTATACCATCATGATCGCGCTCCTGGTGTCGCTGCTTCTTTCGCTGACGCTATCGCCGGTGCTCTGTTCGCTCGCCCTGAGGCAAGGCAGTGAAGACGATCCGTGGATTGTGAGAGTTGCGAAGGCGATCTATGCACCGGCCCTTCATTGGGCGCTTGGGCATCGAATCACTGTGTTGGCGATGGCCATTGGGGCGCTCATCGGGGCCTTGTCGTTAGTGCCGTCACTGGGAACGGAATTTATCCCGACCCTGAACGAGGGATCAGTGGCGCCACAGACGATCCGGCTTCCTAGTGTATCGTTGCCTGCTTCCATCGAGATCGAGAAGCGGATGCAGCAGGCCATCATGGAGTTTCCTGAAGTGGAGATGGTCGTCTCTAAGATCGGTCGAACGGAGCTGGGCAATGACCCACAAGAACCGAATGAAAGCGATCCCGTCGTTCGGCTTAAGCCATTGGATCAATGGACCACGGCTCGGACCATGCCGGAGCTGATGCAGAAGTTCCGTGAGCGCTTGACCTCGGTCTCCGGCGCAACCTTCCTTATCAGTCAGCCGATCCAGCAGAGGGTCGATGAGTTGATTTCCGGTGTGCGTACGGAAGCCACGGTGAAGCTGTTCGGCGACGATCTGGAGACTCTTCGGAACAAAGCGCAAGAGATTGCCGAGGTGCTCGAGTCCGTGCGAGGCGTGCGAGACATCAAAGTGGAGCAATTATATGGGCAGCCGTATCTGACCATCGATATCGACCGCAGCAAGATCGCTCGACATGGAATCAATGTGGCCGATGTGCGTGAAATCATCTCGACGGCCATCGGGGGAGATGTCGCGACCCGCGTCTATGAAGGCCAGCAACGGTTCGATCTCGTCGTGAGGTTTCCAAAACCATACCGAGATAGCGTCGAAACCATCAGTAACATCAAAGTCAGCGACCAGGCCGGTGCCCTCATCCCCTTGGCTGACCTCGGCACCATTCAGTTGGAAGAGGGACCTGGCCGCATCAGCCGGGAACAGTTGCAACGGTACGTTTCGATCGGATTCAATACTCTTGGACGGGACATCGGGAGCCTTGTGGCCGAGGCGCAGCAGAAGATCAATGAACGTGTGGCGCTGCCGACCGGGTACCGGGTGACGTGGGGTGGATCGTTTGAGAACATGGAGCGGGCGATGGCGAAGCTGAAAGTCATCGTACCGATCACCATTGGACTGATTTTCTTTCTCTTGTACTCGACCTTCAACTCTCTTCGGCAAGCGACGCTGATTATCTTGAATCTGCCGTTTGCATTGATCGGGGGAGTGGTGGCGCTGTGGTTGACGAAAGAGTATCTCAGTGTGCCGGCGTCCATCGGATTCATCAACCTCTTCGGTGTGGCCGTGCTGAACGGCATCGTGCTGGTTTCGTATATGAACAAGTTGCGCGAAGACGGCCACAGCTTGGATGAGGCCGTCACTTCAGGGGCTCTGCTTCGATTGCGCCCGGTCTTAATGACGGCGTTGGTCGCACTGTTGGGCCTCGTGCCGCTTGCTTTTGCTCAGGGAATCGGCTCGGAGGTGCAGCGCCCGCTGGCCATCGTGGTCATTGGCGGATTGGTGAGTTCGACACTCCTGACCCTGATCATGTTGCCGGTGCTCTATCGGTGGCTGGAAGGTCGTGAACAGGATCCAAGGCAGGCGGGAGGGCCACCGACAGGATCGCAATTTGAGTCGCATCACACAGTGGGCGACCAGCACCATGGGAACGGCGAGCCACGCTTCACGCGTTACCCCGGCGAGATCCCATCGGCGTGACGGACAACTGATTGGAGGAAAGGTCGGTCTTGTTATGTCGAAGATATCTGCTCAACTGATTTTCGCGGTAACCGTCATCATCGTGAGCAGTCAGCTCGCGATAGCAGCGCCGAAGGAAACCGACCAGCACAATATTGATCAGGTCAAAGGGCGAAAGATTTTTGCTAAACATTGCGCCGGCTGCCATGGGCCGGAGGGAAAGGGAGACGGGTATCTGTTACTAGGGCCTGACCCAGCCAATCTGACGAGACCTGTCACTAAGAAAACGCCTGATGCACTGTTGCTTCAGACCATCCATGAAGGGAAGCCCAATATGCCGTCATGGAAGAACCGCCTGTCCGAGGACGAGAGTCGGGCGGTTCTGGCCTACATCCGAGCGCTGAAGAAATAATCTTCCGAACAGATTCCACATCGCGCGCTCGAGTTCATTCAAGCATTTCAGCAGAAGCGAAGTGGTGAAGGCTGAGGGCTTCCCACAAGCCCGCCCTATACGAAGCTGGGACCTCCCGATACACAAGAATTCTAGAAGGTATAGAAGTGGTGCCGAGGGACAGAATCGAACTGTCGACACCAGCCTTTTCAGGACAAGAAGAAAGTGAGCAAGATCAAATAGATAAGATGAAAACGCAGTGCAAAAAGTGACATTTCATGTCATGAAAAATCAATGAGTTACAGGAGCAGGTGCCACTACTGGCACCTGCGTCTTGCGGGTTCTCAGGCCTAAAAAATATAGACCAACAATCCGCCCCTTCTTCTTCAAGTTCCAACGGTACGGGATGTTCACCGAAGAGTTCTGCTCTGCATTCTTGACCATTCAAGCTTTAGGAATCGCACTGCAGGCTTCGCTTGGTGGGGAGTTTCGGCAGACACGTATCTGAGGCACCGCGTCGGGAGACGCCGTGCCTGGTGGAGTCCGGCACCGTCGTGTCGCGCAACGCGACTCGACCGTGCCAAGAGATCAGCCGTAGCCCATTAAGGTGTGTGGCACGCCCGCAGCAACCGCGCCACCGCGACGGTGTCACGCCCGCAGTCGGGCGTAACCACAGACCAGGAGATTCTGTTGCGCCCCTATGGAGGTGAGGGGCGCAACAATGTGTTGAAAAGGAGTTGGTGCGCCTGTCCGACGTTTGAGTCCGTTCAGGCTCGCTTCGGCTCTCCAAGGGTGATTGAGGACCGGAGTGAGGGACTCCATTACAGGGGCGAAGGACGACGAGCGACGCATCGTGCTGCAACTTCGTGCCACGTTAGAAAGATCGCGGTGCTGTATGTCTACGACATCGTCTTTGTGAGAAGTGGTGAATGGCCAATTCTCGCCCCATTTACCCTTTCCGAAAATCAGTTCGCACATTGACCTTTGCGCAGTGCATGGGATAGATGGCACAATTGAGAAGACGATGCGTGGCAACAACTAGGGGTACAACAATTTATTGTCCCAGTTGGCTGAGTTCACATGATCACGTGACTCTTCGCAGGTTGAAGAAGGCTTGTCAGGGAGCGGTCTCCTGTACGTACAGCAGACTGGTTGGATGAGAAATTCATCGAAATAATTCCGAATGACGAAGGAGGTTTCGTATGATTCGTATGCTATGCGCGCTGCCCTTTGCCCTTCTGGCGAGTACCATGACCGCTGGCTGTGCCGATGATTCTTTGTCGGGTCGGCAACGACCCGCGCCTGGCTATGACAACGTGAATATGGGATCGTCACAGCCTGGCCAACAGCATCGGTACGACGAACCTCCGCCGGCTTCACAACGTGATCCGTATAGCCGGAGCCAGCCTGGATACTATTAGCAGGACGCCCTGACCCCTGGGGTTGTGATGCGCTGAATCGTCAGTATCCGTCAAGAAACGAGCGGAGGGGCGGGTTCTGAGGAATGACAGGGAACGTTCGGTTCATCTCTTAGGAGGGGGAGCACCTTCGCAAGAGAACGCTCCGTGCTTACGGTAGCGCCAGCATCAGATGCCCGATGCGTGCGGAGGCGCGCCGGACTTTGATTTCAATATCGTAGCCGAGCCGATTCAGGCACTCCATCAGTTTGCGTTCGGATACATTGGAGAAGTCTCCACGCATCATGCTGGAGACCTTCGGTTGGGTGAGCCCCATCCGTGTGGCTGCGGCTTGCTGGGTCAGCCCTTGTTGGCGAATCGCTTTCCGAATTTCGATCACCAGCCCGGTCTTGATCTGGAGCGTCTCGGCATCTGGCAGATCCAAGTCTGCGAAGACATTGCCAGACCCGCGAGAGACCTCGATCCCTTCAATGACTCGTTTTTTCATGTCGTCGCTCCTTGGCCAGCGCCTCAGCCACTTTCAGCCTAGCGCGGATGATGTCGAGATCTTCCTTTGGTGTGGCGATGCCATGCTTACTCTTTTTTTGGAAACAATGCAGGACGAAAACCGCCTCCTTAAACTTCACGGTATACACCGCTCGATAGGTGCCGCTCCTGTCGTCTTCCACCACTTCAAGCACCCCGGCGCTGCCGAATCCCTTGAGCACCTTCGCATCATCATATTGATCACCAGCCTGAGCCAGCGACAACGCATACCCGAAGAACCGCCGAACGTCAGCCGGTAACGCCATCAAATCTTTATAGCTACTGCCAATCCATTCAAGCGGCCGTTCCTGACGCGCCATGGTGTGATTATACCTGAACAGGTATAATTGTCAAATCCCCGATCCGTGATACATCGGCGGTCGTCATCGACTCTGGCTTGGGCTGTTGGGTGATGATGATCTCACCCCAGTTGCTACATGGACAGCCTATCTCACCATCTCTCGCCGCCATTCACAGGATGTTCGCCAGTGGCCTCGCAGGCCGTTCAGTCTTCCACCACGTTCAGCGACTCCTGTGACATGTGCATAGTCGCCTGCTGGCTGATAACCGCCACAAGCTCAAGATCATCTCGAAGCCGATTCGTTGACTCTCCTCCATCTTGGCGAACGAGCTTGGTCGCTTCGGCCTATCTGAACAGGACCTTCTCGCCTCGTCCGTTGAATCTGCTCTGTCATGCCGTGCTGTTGATGAGCGGCGACCTGCTTATGGTTTCCGGTTCGGTGCCTGTGCGCATCCGGTCGCCGTCCTGGCTTTCCACCGGCGGGCTGCGTCGATCACGCCCGCGCGCCGCCTCTGAGGGCGCCCTTTTCCGCGGGCATTCCTCCGCTTCGCGCCCACCGGCCCGCCAGGTGGCGGCGGCCTCTCTGTCTCCTTTGTCGTCGCTGTGTGGCCTCCACTGCCTCGTGAGAGGCCAACACATCAACTCTAACCAAAGGAGACAACACTATGGCACCTCAAGACAAGAAACCCCAGCCGGTCACCACGCTGCGATGCAGCCGCATCAAGGCGAGCATCTGGAAGAACGAGGGCATGAACGGTCCGTTCTACAACGTCACCGTGGCTCGCTCGTACAAGGGCCAGGATGGAGTCTGGAAGAATTCCGACTCCTTCGGAGTCGCAGACCTTGATGCGCTGATCGTCGTCGTCCAACAGGCGACACGCTGGATCGCGGAGCGGTCAGACCGCTGACCGTCACGGGAAGCCTCCGGCCCTCGCGCCGGGGGCTTCCTGCATCTGAAGAAAGGAGAAACGAAATGGAAACCTATGTGGAATGCGCGAAGCATCTTGACGAGCTCCTCGCCGGCGCGCGCGCAGTGCGGATCATAGTGCCTGGCTACCTTCCACTTTCGGTCGAGGAGATTGGAACCAGTAGAGACGGGCACCGGTTGGTGTCCCTCTGTCAGTATGGTGAACAGAACGGCGATCTGATGCGTGATTGCGATTTGGTGTTCATGGTCACGGTTCTGTCCCACGGCGCGGCAGCCGAACCGGTATCCTTCAGGAACGACTACCTAGGGCTTTCGCAAGAAGTGTATCGGTATGACGAGACGGGCAGGCGTACCCACGTCGTGTCCTCGCTGAAGCAGGACTTGAAGGAGTTTGCCCGGGCCTGGTTCGTGACGCTCCGAGAGCAGGGCTTCTTTGCCTCGACTGCGGTGCGAGAGATCCTGTCTCCGTAATCTCGTCGATCTTTCAGGGGGGTATGATCTGATCAGATCATGCCCCCGTCAAAAAGAAAATCCTGACAGAACATGGAACGGTTGAGGCTTACTACTTCACGCCGAGAAAGAGAAAGCTGGTGGTCCGGGTATAGTTGAGGGCGGCAATGTACAGCCGTTGTGTGGCGATATCGTAGAAGGCGACCCCCGTGAGCGTCTCGGTTTCATGACGACAGGCGCCACCTCCGAATGTCACCGAGGTATGAAACACATTGTCCAGTGCCCGAGGAGACAAGGTCCCTGTAACGGTGCATCCATCGGTCGAATGACCGGAAAGCGTTCCAACTGATTCCACGGTCACGGTGACCTGGTGATTGTCGGAACGGAGCCCAGCATAGGTCCCGGTCACCTGAGTCAGGTTCGGGGCCGAATCAGAGTCCGCATCGGACGTACTCGTGAAGCGTTCTGCCTCGCCATTGAAGTAGGCGATCGTCCCGAGGAAGCTCTTGTTTGGAACATAACTACCATTCATTGTCGCTGCGCGAATGCCGGCGCCTTCCAGATTGAAATCCCTCGTGTTCGAGGAGCCGAAGGAGCCGGAGTGTGACGTGCCAGTTCCTTGAACTAGTCCAGCCAGGATGTGGGGATTGTCTCGTGCCGTATAGAACAGCCAATAGGAGCCGTCCTCCAGGACTAGGCCCGCGACGGTGCGGCCGGTAGAAGTCGTGCCTGTCCAGCGACCTTCTGCTGAGGTGGCCATGGGCTGCGATAGGGAAGACACGTCACTCTCGCGATGCCCGCCGCCACAGGCGGCGGGGGCGAAGCCACTATTGAAGCAGTTGGCGAAGCTGCCACAAGCCACCAGCCCACTCATCAAGCCGAGTGCCAGCAGGCATCGAAGACTATCTATCCTGGTCATGCGCATGGTTGTCGCCTGAATAACGCACAGGCAGTGCCCTGTATCACAGGATAACAGGAAGAGCTCCCTCCTCATATCGGCCCCCCCGAATGGCTGGAAACTGGACCGGCCGACTCCTCATGCCAGTCTGTTCCACTTGGCGGGAGCCCCACTGACTGGTCGATCCGGGGCCCATTTCTGGCATCCTGAGCCCAGCCCGAACGATTACCGGTGGTCTTATATCCGTGTCGTCCTAGGAATGGTGTAAGACCGATTTGAAGAGGTTGCAGGATATGGCTGTAGCCCGTAGTTGTATTACATTATGGGTTTATTATATTCTTGTGCTCCTGTTCTGTGACCCTCCGATGCGTGGGGTGTTTCAACTAGGCTTGATGCAGGTGAGCTAATGGGGCAGCGGGCGAAACGGACGACCTTGATCGCAGTGGATCTGGGGGAACTAAAGGCGCCCTGGCAGGCCTGGTGCCAGAATAACGGCATCACGCCGAGTCATGCCCTGCGGAACGCCCTTCGGCAGGCCATGGACCAGAGAGCCATCCAGGCTCCTGCGCCTCGGAGTCGCGTCATCTCAAAACGAGAACGAGCCACCGCCCGCATTGAACTCAACCTGACGACTTCAGAACTCGCCGCCCTGAAGAAGATAGCCGGTCACGAAGGCTATGTGCCGACAAAATGGCTGGTGGCGATGGTGCGCACCAAGTTGACCGGGCAGCCGCAGGTCGGCCAGCCGGAATTGGAGACCTTGGCCCGGTCGAATCAGCAACTGCTGGCTCTGGGAAGAAACCTGAACCAGATTGCCAAGGTCCTAAATACCGCTCCTCAGAACCGGGCAGCCTTTCGGGTCGAGGTCATCACCGAACTCACCAGCGTGATCCAGGCCCATACGAAGAAGGTGTCCGATGTCTTACGCGGGACCGTGGAGCGCTGGCACCTCCAATGAGCTCAACAGGCAGCCAGATTGACCAGACATTGGATGAGTGGGGGAGTCGGCTCTTCAATGTCTCAACGGAGACCCTCCCGCGCCCACGTCGCAGCACGCGCAGTCATCTTGCCTCACCCAAGCCTGTGTGTCCCGGCGGTCGGCTCAGCACGGCACAGGCTCGCGCGACCTATGTGAGGGGGAAACTCCAGGCCATGGTCCGCCGGGCGCCCCAAGTCGTGGTCAAACTCGTCAGGGCGCCGAAAGGGATGAAGGGCATCTCGAACAACCTCACCTACATTTCGCGGGATGGGCAACTCGAAATCGAGGATCAAGACGGCCAGGTGATTCTTGGGAGGGAGGCCGTGGCCGATCTGAAAGCCGAATGGCGCGACGGTGGGATGCCGATCGTGGCGGACTCGACCATGCGTGATGCCTTTCATCTCGTCCTCTCCATGCCGACTAGGACTGATCCATTATCGGTGCAACGCGCAGCTCGTGACTTTGCGACGCGGGAGTTCTCAGGGTTTCAGTACGCGATGGTGCTCCATACCTTCGAGACCGATCCGGATCCGCATCCCTCTCCACATCCACATGTACATCTCACGGTGAAAGCCGCAGGGCTCGACGGGGTCCGCTTAAATCCAAGAAAGGCTGATCTGCAACGTTGGCGGGAGGGGTTTGCGGAGGCCTTACGCGAACATGGCATTGAGGCCACGACCACCAGCCGGATCCATCGCACAACGCACGAACGGTGGACTGTTCGGCATCTACCTGAACCGAGCAAAAAAGGGGAGACGCTGGAGCGGCTGCAACGCACAACGCGCCGACATGGACGAGCGCAGGAAGTCATGCGGAATTATGAGCAGGTGATGCGGGCGCTAGCCCGGTCGGATCGGGGGGAGGATCGGCAGCTGGCGTCGGATTTGGTGCGCTATCTCGGGGGACGAGTCCGGACTTCGGAGACCGACAGGGAGCGAGGGAAGGACCGTGAGCGATGAGAAGAGTTGGTGGTGGCGATCGAGGGAGCGGCATGGGGCCGATCAATCGAAAGAGACACCACAACGACTCTGAAGCCGGTTCAGACCGACGGAGCCACGGGCGCTTGCGTTTCCTTCGTGACGAAGCTACACCTCACACATGCCCGACATTCAGACAGTCTGACTATCTCACAGATGAGGGAAGGCGTCATGCCCGCAGAAACAAGCAAGGTCGGCAAACGAGGGGCGGTGGTGATTCCGGCCTCGCTACGGCGCCGTTTCGGCATCACGGAGGGCTCGCTCGTGATTGCTGAGGAACGAGCTGAAGGAGTCCTGATTCGACCGGCTGCTGCCTTTCCCCTTGAGATGTACACCCCGGAACGGCAAGCGGAGTTTCTCCTCTCCAATGCAGTCGATTCAAAGGACTATGCGCGAGCCAAAGAGGCCGTGCGGAAGATGGGCCTCGACGTCCGAAAGATCCCTCACTACAAGCCGGTTCGTTCCTAATCCGTGGACCGCGTCTTTCTTGATGCCAACGTGCTGTTCTCTACGGCCTACCGGGTCGAGACGCCTCTTCGCAGGTTGTTTACCATGCCGCGCACGCAGCTGGTGACCTCTGCCTATGCCCTGGAGGAGGCGAGGCGGAATCTCTCATCAGGGCAACAACAGGCAGAGCGAGAACGGTTGTGCCGCTCTGTCGAGGTGGTGTCGGTCTTGCCGCCACAGGGCGAGCTGTCCATCCTACGCAAACTTCCAGAGAACGACCGTCCCATTCTGTGGGCCGCGATCAGTGTGCGGGCGACCCACTTGCTGAGCGGAGATTTCAAGGCGTTTGGTCGCTTCTATGGGCAGACCATTAACGGTGTCACCATCATGCCACCAGCGGTCTATCTCAAAGGGCACCGAGAGTAACGGAATCTGTATCGGGCGCGTACGCCAGTCATCAGAAAAAGGGGAGACGCTGGAGCGGCTGAAGCGCACCATACGCCGACATGGACGAGTCCAGGAAGTCATGCGGAAGTATGAGCAGGTGATGCGGACGTTAGCCCGGTCAGATCGTGGGGAGGATCGGCAACTGGCCGCAGACCTGGTCCGTTACTTGAGTGAGCGGTCGCGGGATGTTTCGAAAACTCGTTCCCCGGAACGCGACCGATTTTCTTAACGTACCGCACCTTCCGCTTCGTCATCCCTAGTTTATTGCTGAGTCTACTGTGTCTCAGACCTGACATCTTGCGGGTCTGCAGGCGGAACCACTGTATTGTGCCTGGAACGAGGAGGCGAGGGGTTAGCCTTCTGACGCGTTCCCCAAATGGGATCGGTTTGGGTCAGGTGTCCAATATGAATATTGTGGACCCACACAAGAGGGTGTGTTCATCTAGGAAGGTAGCAAGCTCGGCATTCTCGATGATTTTTCAAGGAGAAACGGGTAAGCTGCGTCACCCTGGACAGGTTACCCATAGTGGAGTCTGGAATTGATAGGACTGACACCCTACCACGCCAAGTACTTCGCCCATGAACTCACTAAACGGTGTCCCTCTGACAGCATTGAAAAGCTCGCCTCCGCACTGGTTGATGCGCAAGTCGATTTGAACCCACACCAGATCGAAGCGGCGCTGTTTGCCTTCCGATCACCGCTCTCAAAGGGCGCTCTCCTTGCTGACGAAGTTGGGTTGGGTAAGACGATCGAAGCCGGTCTCGTGCTGTCGCAGAAATGGGCGGAGCGCAAACGGCGGATTCTTGTCATCACGCCATCCAATCTTCGCAAGCAGTGGCACCAGGAGTTGCAAGAGAAGTTCTTCCTCCCGTGCTGCATTCTCGAATCAAAGTCTTACAATGACACCATTCGGCAAGGGCATGTCCGACCGTTTGAGTGCGAGGAGATCATCATTTGCTCCTACCAGTTTGTTCGTTCGAAAGCGGCGGAGATCAGTCTCATGCGGTGGGATCTTGTCGTAATCGATGAAGCTCATCGCCTACGCAATGTCTATAAACCGACCAACGTGATCGCGAACACGATCAAACACACCCTCAAGGACGCGCCGAAACTCCTCCTCACCGCCACACCCCTTCAGAACTCGCTGCTGGAGCTGTATGGGTTGGTCAGTGTGGTCGATGACCGGATCTTCGGCGACCTCAAGAGTTTTAAGGACCAGTTTGCCAATCTGCACAACCAGGGGACGTTTGACACCCTGAAAGCCCGACTCCACCCGCTGTGTAAGCGCACGTTGCGCCGCCAAGTGTTGCCTTATGTGCGCTACACCAAGCGCTTACCCATGGTGCAGCCGTTTACGCCGGCGGAGAGTGAAGATCGGCTCTACCACCTTGTGTCCGACTATCTCCGACGGGACAACTTGCAGGCTCTGCCGTCGAGCCAACGGTCACTCATGACACTGGTGCTTCGGAAGCTCTTGGCCTCTTCGTCGTTCGCCATCGCCGGAGCGCTGAATTCCATGAGTGCTCGCCTTCGAGAACGGCTCCGACTCGCCGATGGGCCGAACCCACTGGAATCGGCGTTGGAAGAGGACTTCGAAACTCTGGATGAAATGGCTGAAGAATGGAATGAAGAGGAAGCCGCTGCTGCGGTGCTGACGGACGCCGATCGGAAGGCCATCCAGCAAGAAATCGACGATCTCGAAGGGTTTCGGAAGCTAGCGGTATCGATTACCCACAATGCCAAAGGGCAAGCACTGCTCACCGCCCTTCGCACGGCATTTGGTAAAGCGACAGACCTCGGCGCGGCCCAGAAGGCGATCATCTTCACCGAATCCAGACGAACCCAGGAGTACCTGCTTAGAGTTCTGGCCGACAGTCCGTGGAAAGACCATATTGTCTTGTTCAACGGCTCCAATAACGATGAGAAATCCAAGCAGATCTATCAGGCCTGGTACCAGCGGCATCAGAATACCGATAGAGTCACCGGCTCACGATCCGCCGACATGCGCTCTGCGCTCGTCGACTATTTCAAAGAGCAGGGCCAGATCATGATCGCCACGGAAGCCGGATCCGAGGGCATCAATCTGCAATTCTGTTCCCTGGTCGTGAACTATGACCTCCCGTGGAATCCCCAGCGGATCGAGCAGCGCATTGGCCGCTGTCATCGCTATGGGCAGAAGCACGACGTGGTCGTGGTGAACTTTCTGAATCAGAACAACGAAGCGGATCAGCATGTCTTTCGCCTGCTCTCTGAAAAGTTCCAGCTCTTTGAGGGCGTCTTCGGAGCCAGCGACGAAGTGTTAGGCGCTATTGAGTCCGGGGTCGATTTCGAAAAGCGGATTGCCGACATCTACCAGCGATGCCGGACTCCGCAGGAAATCAAAGTCTCGTTCGATCAGCTACAGAGTGAGCTCGGCAGCCAGATCGACGAAGCCATGACGAAAGCCCGCCAGCTCCTGTTCGAACACTTCGACGACGAAGTGCGTGAAAAGCTGCGGGTGAGCGATGAGAACTCTAGACTGTACCTGAATCGATACGAGCGCATCCTCATGCAACTCACCCGTTATGAGCTGCGAGACCATGCAGACTTTCTCACCGACTCCTCCTTCAAATTACAAACCTGTCCATTTGAGGGGGAGATTCCGCTGGGCTTGTATGAGCTGCCTCGCCGAACAGGAGAGGCGCACCTGTATCGGCTCGCGCATCCCTTGGCAGAGCAAGTCGTCGCACGTGCAAAGGGTCGCCCCCTTGAGTCAGCTGAACTGACGTTCCAGTACGGCAAGCACGACGGCAAAGTCACGGTTGTCGAGCCGTTCATCGGCAAATCCGGCCAATTGAACGTCTCACTGTTTACCGTCGAGGCGCTGGATCAAGCAGAGGACTATGTTATCTCTATAGGCGTGACCGACGAGGGCGACGTGTTAGATGAAGAGATCGTTCTGCGGTTGTTCTCCCTACCGGGAACGGTCAGCCAATCAACAGCCTCGCCACTCGACCATCCCACACTCCGTACCAGGACAGAAGAACGGCAGGATGCCATTCGTAGACAGATTTCTAAACGCAACGCCGAGTTTTTTGAGATCGAAGTGGACAAACTAGATTCCTGGGCGGATGACTTGAAGGTGGGGCTTGAGCGAGAGATCAAGGAATTTGACCGGCAGATCAAGGAAGCCCGCAGGGCAGCAGTGGCAGCGTTGACGTTGGAAGAGAAACTCGTCGGACAAAAACAGATCAAGGCAATTGAAGCAGAACGAGGCAAGCGGCGGAGAGCGTTGTTTGATGCCCAGGATGAGATCGACCAACGGCGCGAACAACTGATCACAGAGATTGAGGGGAAGTTGCAACAGCGAATTGGAGTGGAGCGCTTGTTCACTGTGCGATGGAAATTAGTATGAGCGCTTTCCCATTGGCTGTGATGCAGTTTTACTCATGTGCGTATGGAAGACCAGTCGAGGGCGATGGCTTTTTCATGGTAGTATATGGCGCCAATTAGTATTAGTCGATGAATTTCCGAGGCTGACCATCATTAGGAAGATTCGCAATGGCAAGATCGGACCTTTTAATTTCGCTAATCAAGACTGGAAAGGACACCTCCAATCCTCGCTTCCGTCATACAGTTGAGGCCATTATTGCCGAGGAGAGAGCAAAGAAGCACACAGTGCTTGCGGATCAACTAGCTGCAGCCTTTGCGAATGGGGTTAATGGTCAGGTTCAGCCCATGACCTCGTCCTCCTCGTCTATAACTGACTTGGTCTACGAGACCTCTTCAGATCGCGCTTTTGATAGTCTTATTCTACCTATCACGGTCGCGAAAGAGTGTCGAGCGCTCATCGAGGAGCATCGACGCGCAGATCTTTTGCGCTCCTTTGGTTTAGCGCCACGACATCGTGTACTCTTGGTCGGCCCGCCCGGCAATGGCAAGACCTCTCTCGCAGAATCGCTCGCGAACGAGTTGATGGTGCCAATGCTATCAATCCGATACGAAGGTATTATCGGAAGTTATTTGGGTGAAACAGCAACTCGCCTACGAAAAGTGTTCGACCATGCCAGACAACGGCCATGCGTATTGTTTTTTGACGAATTCGAGACCCTAGGGAAGGAACGTGGAGACGAGCATGAAACCGGGGAGATCAAGCGTGTTGTTAGTGCACTCTTGCTACAGATCGACAGTCTGCCCCCACATGTTGTTGTTGTAACGGCCACAAATCATCGGGAGTTGCTGGACCGCGCAGTTTGGCGTCGGTTTCAACTACGCCTGGAGCTACCTCGGCCTACGCAGGAACAAGTAACAGCGTTTCTCGATCATTTATTTGCTCAATTGGAGTTCGCACGCGGCCTGCGATCCAGTAGTTTTTCGAGATCATTTCGTGGAGCGAGTTATTCAGATATCGAAGACTTCGTGCGAGACCTCGCCCGCCGTTATGTACTAGCAATTCCTAGTGGCAATGTTCAGAAAATTGCTCAGGAACGACTAGCCGTTTGGAAGTCCCGGGCATGTTTCGAATCTCGCTAGTATAGGGGCTACATGCCCGACAAACCGATTCTTATATTTCCAGCCACGACCGTTGTCGCAAGACAACCCTTACCTTCGGCATTTGTACCTCCTCCTCGGCGTCCCACACAAGCGCAGCAACGAATGCGTCTAGCCGCTCGATTTCATGCACTTTCACAGAGCTTTGGAGTAGTTCGCGCCGATACCACCGGCATCGATCCAGAGCAGGTCGTGGTATTCGAGGTCGCTGGGTCCGTTGCCGACTTTCAGAACGTTGTTCGTCGGATTGGGGGAATGGAATGGCTTGGGGACTTTGAGGTTGATATCGCCGAACCCTCTCCAGCATTTTTTGAACAAGGTGTGTCTGTAACTCCATTGCCTGGCCGCCTATTCGTTGTCATGAGTAATCAGGCCAAAATAGCCGAAATAGTTCAACTTTGGAAAACATGGTTGAGATCAAGAGATGAAAAACTCCCGCGTAATTTTGGGAAGTTGGCAGAAGTATTCAAGTTCCTCAATGATGTGCGCCCATGGAGTGTCCAGGATCGTTTTCGAGAACATGGTGCTCTGGAGTGGTGGCATGAGTGTCTAACCGCGAATAGGGCGACAATCCGTTTTGAAGTTGAGCTGTGGTGCCGTCAGTCGGATGGAAAGCGGGTAGAGGCGTATGACCGACTCCAAAATCTTGTCCGAGAAGCCGGTGGGCAGTGTGTCACACAAACTACGATTCCAGAGATAGACTATCACGGCGTACTTGTCGATCTCCCTTCCCTCCAAATTCGGATGATCACGGAGGCTATCAACGCAAACCAGGATACAAAGCTTCTCCGTCTAACAGATATCAAGTATTTCTGTCCGATGGGGCAAGTTGTCATAGCTCATCCTGACGACTCGACGCCAGGGACCTTTCGGCAGCAGCCTACTCCAGAAGGCGATCCTATAGTCGCTTTGTTGGATGGTCTCCCACTTGAAAACCATACAACACTCCGGAATCGGCTGAAGATTGACGATCCTGATGGATTTTCAATTCGATATAATGCCGGTGAGCAGCGGCACGGAACAGCCATGGCCTCCCTAATTGTGCATGGCGAATTCGATGCAAATGAGGACGCGCTCTTACGGCCTGTTTATGCCAGACCTCTCATGTATCCTGGCCGCCCCGACGTTAATAATGTCCGATGGGAACAGTTGCCCGAAGATAGCCTCCCTGTTGATCTCACCTTTCGTGCCGTGCGCCGAATCTACGAAGGCGAAGGTGCAACACCTGCGGTTGCGCCGACTATCAAAGTCATCAATTTCAGCATCGGGGACGCAAATCAGCTTTTCGATCGGGAGATGAGTCCCTGGGCACGTCTGATGGATTGGCTTGCATGGAAATACAAAGTTACATTCGTGGTTAGTGCAGGTAACCACCATGGGAATGTTACACTCGAAACTTCTGCTGCGCAGTTAACGACTGTCACTGATGCGGACCTGCGTGCTCAAACACTACGTGCTATGGCGCGTGATCGGGTGAACAGGCGCCTACTTGCTCCATCAGAGTCAATCAATGCGGTTACGGTAGGAGCGGCACATGCCGACCTTGGGCCCAATAGCCCGAGTGCGGATATTCTCGACCTCTTCCGCGCCGCCCGTTATTGCAGCCCCATTTCTTCAGTTGCCAATGGTTTTCGACGCTCTATCAAACCTGATATTTTGGTTGCCGGTGGCAGACAGCATTATCGCGCAAGAATAGCCAATCCAAACTCAAGTCCAGCAGTGCTTGAAGTATTGCGAAGTCAATCGCGACTTGGCCAACATGTAGCTGCCCCTGGAGGAACCGCCGTCCCACCTAGTCACATGACACGAATCTGCGGAACCAGCAACGCCTCAGCTCTCACCACACGGAGAGCTGCTCAATTATTCGAGCAAATCAATGCACTTAGGGCCGACCCTGGGGGCGAAGTACTTTCGGATGACTTTGTCGCAGTGGTCCTTAAGGCCTTACTTGTTCATGGAGCCTCCTGGAACGATATGCAAGCAGTTGTTGATGCTGCTCTCGATGAACACGACAATGGCCCCGCACGCTGGAATCGTGTCAAACGGGCATGTGCCCAGTTTCTAGGTTATGGCGAAGCAGACTGGGCGCGCGGAAGCGTGTGCACCGACCAACGTGTCATCATGCTCGGCTGTGGCCGGCTTAATGCCAATGAGGCACACGTCTACAATGTCCCGTTACCACCGGCTTTAAACGCTCAGCGTGTTGGTCGACGTGTGACCATTAGCTTGGCTTGGTTCACTCCTATCAACACGCGCCACCGTTCTTATCGAGTCGCAGACCTTTGGTTTGATCCGCCGGTAGAACAACTACAGCTGAAACGACGAGACGTTGACCATAACGCGGCAACCCGAGGCACTATCCAGCACGAAATCTTAGAAGGTGATCAGGCGGTGCCCATTGCCCAAGGCGATACTGTTCCCATACAAGTTAATTGTCGGCTGGAGGCTGGCAGCGCCCTACCCGAAATGATCCCATACGCCATCGTCGTGACATTAGAGACTGCCAGCCCGCTCAGTGTGAGTATATATGATCAGGTAAAGATTGCCTTGGAGCGTATTCGCGATGCTTCGCGCGTCCGACCTCTTGCTCGAGGTAGTCGTGCAAATCGGTAAACGAGAGAGGTATCAGGTAACCAATGCCCGGGAAGACTAAGCTCGAACTCACCTGGATTGGGAAGGAGAACCGGCCGAAGCTGGAGCCGCGCATTCTCCTCGAAGACCCAGAGAAGTCCTACTACGCCTCGCACCGCGTCACCGACCACGACATCTTCGACAACCGACTCATTTTCGGGGACAACCTGCTGGCCCTCAAAGCTCTCGAACAAGAGTTCACCGGGAAGATCAAATGCATCTTTATCGATCCTCCGTACAACACTGGCAGTGCTTTTGAACATTATGATGACGGGGTTGAGCATTCGCTTTGGCTGTCTCTTATGCGTGAGCGCTTGGAGATCCTGAATCGATTGCTTTCGGGTGACGGCTCGTTGTGGATCACAATCGACGATAACGAGGCGCATTACCTGAAAGTGCTCTGCGATGAGGTTCTGGGGCGAGGCTCCTTTGTGACCTCCTTCATTTGGAAGAAAGTCGATAGCCCGAACGATAATAAGGTCCCTATCACGCCAGATCATGAGTACGTGTTGTGCTTTACCAAGAGGCCTGGCGTGCAAGGATTCAAACAGCGCCGAGACGCATCGATTCTAGAAGCCTATCGGCCGCCGGATTCCGAAAGCGTCCGCCCATATCGTGATCGACTTCTTAAAAAGAATGGCAAGAACAGTCTTCGATCCGATAGGCCTTCGATGTTCTTCCCAATTGCTTCTCCTGATGGCACAGAGGTCCTTCCGATGCATGATGACGGAAGAGAGGCCTGCTGGGCTCTGGGCAAAGTAGCGGTCGCCGAATTGATCGAAAAGGGCGAGCTGATCTGGAAGCGGCGCGAGCAGAATGGGAGAATGAGATGGATTCCCTACACGAGGGAGTTCGCACCAGAGAATCCATCAAGGCCATACCCGACAATATGGAACGATTTAGATACGACACGTCAAACTAAAGCGCATCAGAAGACTCTCTTTGGAGAAGATGCAGTCTTTGCAACTCCAAAGCCTGAAGACCTCGTTTGCCGTGTGTTGGAAATTTCTACTGAGCCGGGCGATCTTGTCCTCGATTCCTTCGCTGGTTCGGGTACCACCGGTGCGGTCGCTCACAAGATGGACCGACGGTGGATCATGGTCGAATTGGGCGAGCATTGCCATACACATATTATCCCGCGGCTAAAGAAGGTCATTGATGGTGAGGACAAGGGCGGCATTACTGAGGCTGTTGGCTGGAAGGGGGGAGGCGGGTTCCGCTATTACCACCTTGCGCCATCTCTACTGGAGCAAGACAAGTGGGGCAACTGGGTCATCAACAAAGCCTACAACCCAGCGATGCTGGCTCAGGCCGTCTGCAGACTGGAAGGGTTTATCTATGCGCCGAGTGAGACAGTCTATTGGCAGCAGGGTCATTCCTCAGAGCGAGACTTCATCTACGTTACCACGCAGAATCTGAGCAACGATCAGCTGCAGGCCTTGAGCGATGAAGTCGGTGAAGGACGAACCCTCTTGGTGTTGTGCTCTGCCTTCCGTGGGAAAGCCGATCGCTATCCCAACCTGACGATCAAGAAGATCCCCAAGACCGTCCTTTCCCGTTGCGAGTGGGGCCACGACGACTACAGCCTGAAGATCGAGAATTTGCCGAAGGCACCAACCCCGCTAGGGCAGATGGATCTCCTCGGTGAAAAGGCGAAATTGTGAACAGACACGTCAACGCCATAGCCGGTCGGCTGAGCTTGAGACCTCCGCAGAGGGAGTCCCTTGAAATCCTCGACCGTGTGACCGAGATTGTCCCACCCAAGAAGGGAGCCGACATACTTACAGCCCTGGCAGCAATCAAGAGCGAGTTCCCGACCGTCACCGACTTTGAACGAGAGTTTCCCTCCCTCTGCTTTGCCCTCGCAACGGGGGTCGGCAAAACCCGCCTCATGGGTGCCTTCATCAGCTATCTGCACCTGGCACACGGGATCAACAACTTCTTTGTTCTTGCCCCGAACCTCACCATCTACAACAAGCTGATTACTGACTTTACTCCGAACACCTCCAAGTATGTCTTCAAAGGCATTGCTGAGTTTGCCACTGAGGTGCCAGAGTTAATCACCGGGGATGACTACGAGTCGAAGGCACGATCACTCTTCGATGTATTTACACGCTGCAAGGTGAACGTATTCAACATTTCGAAGATTAATACGGAGGTTCGCGGAGGCAAAGCGCCTCGGATCAAACGATTGTCCGAATATATTGGACAAAGTTACTTCGAGTACTTGGCTGGACTTGAAGACCTCGTTCTGATCATGGACGAGTCACATCGATATCGGGCCTCTGCTGGAATCCGAGCCATCAATGAATTACGACCGATCCTCGGCCTGGAATTGACGGCAACGCCGTTCATCGGGACGAGTATTCAAAATCGTCAGTATTTCAAGAACATAATCTACAATTACCCCCTGGGCCAGGCTATGGAGGATGGATTCGTAAAAGAACCGGCTGTGGTTACCCGCAAAAATTTCAATCCATCCGGGATGAGTCCCAAGGATATCGACCACTTGAAGTTAGAGGATGGTGTCCACCTTCATGAACAGACCAAGGTGCTTCTAGAAACTTATGCACGTGAGCATGATCAAGCGATCGTCAAGCCATTCGTGCTAGTGGTGGCGCAAGATACTTCTCATGCTGCCGAGCTTCTCAAACGTATCCAGTCTGACGACTTCTTCGAGGGACGCTATAAGGACAAGGTGATCCAAGTCGATTCCAGCATGAAAGAGGAAGAGTTCGTCGATCGCCTTCTGAAAGTCGAAAACACGGATGAAGCTACGGAAATTGTGATCCACGTCAATATGTTGCAAGAGGGATGGGATGTGACGAATCTCTACACCATCATTCCTCTGCGTGCTGCATCGGCCCCACGTCTGATTGAGCAAACGATCGGTCGGGGTCTTCGTCTGCCGTACGCAAGACGAACTGGTGTCACGGCTGTTGATCGGCTGAACATTATTGCTCATGACCATTTTCAGGAAATTATTGATGAAGCCAATAAGCCGGATTCACCATTCCGGATTCAGCAGGTTACCGTTACCCCGGATGAATTGTCCCGAAAGACCGTCACAGTAGTCTCTCAGCCTCAGCTATTGAACCGTCTTGGCCTGCCACCCTCCCATCCGTCGCCGAACACAATTTTGGCAAACACCGATTCTCCTCCTATGTTTAGCTCGCCGGAAGAACAGAAAGCTGCCCAGATAGCCTACAACGTCATCAGAAGATTGGAAACGGAGCCACAGAAACTTCCTAGCGTGACGTATCTTTTGAGACCCGAAATCCAGGCGGAGATCATTAAGGAAGTGGAAGCACACTATCGACCGGCTCAGCTCGAATTGGAGGGGGTAAAGCCAACGTTAGATTTTCGAGCAATTGTGTCCGAGACCTCACACGTCATCACCCAACAGGTGATCGACATTCCGCGAATTCTTGTTATCCCTAAGAGCGAAGTGCATTCAGGGTTCAAGCCATTCACATTGGATCTCGGCGCGTTGAACTATCCTGCTCCCTCCGATGAACTCTGGATTAAACACCTCCGAACCAATGAGGTGGAAGTCCTGGCGCTCGGGACCACTGGGCTGGATGAATCCCGAATGGAAGATTATGTGGTTGCCGGATTGATCGACTTCGACGATGTCGCGTATGACGATCATGCCGATCTACTTTATGACCTGGCCGGGCAGGTCGTTCGTCATTTCCGCACCTACCTTTCAGAACCCGACACCAAAAAAGTTCTCCGCCTCTATCAACGTGACATTGCACGCTTCGTCCATTCCCAGATGCAACAACACTACTGGGAAGATCCTGTGGAGTATGAGTTCCAGGTCAGTAAAGGGACTGAAACGAGGCTCAAAGAGAGTGCCTATGCAAGGTTCTGTAACGAGGAAGACCTTGATTTCAGGCAACCTCCACCCGATCTAAATAATATCGCCAAATACCTCTTCCGAGGTTTTAGTCGCTGTCTCTATCCCGTGCAGAAGTTTCAATCTGACTCAGAGCGTCGGTTCTCAGTGATTCTCGATCGCGACACGCTCAAGTGGTTCAAGCCGGCGAAAGGCCAATTTCGGATATTCTATAAGCTCGGAGCGGATCAACCAGAGTACGTTCCTGATTTCGTCGCAGAAACGGCGGCCAGTATCTATATGGTGGAGGTCAAATCTCGCGCCGACCTGACTGATACAGTCGTACAAGAGAAGAAGAAAGCGGCTACGACATGGTGCTTACATGCCACAACATTTACGACAAGCAATGGTGGAAAGCCGTGGAAGTATGTTCTGGTTCCCCACGATATGATTGCCGAGAATATGACGCTCGCAGGACTGGTAACTCAATTCGCCGTTGTTACCTAATCCACCTTTCGCAGGGACAAGCGGCGACATTCTCGCATGTTTGAACTACACATATTGCTCACTCCACAAGACATGACTGCTCCCGTCCTCCTCAATGCCGCAGAGGCAATCACGTTTTCGGCATAGAGGAACCGCACGAGCTGAGACAAGGCAAGGCCTGAGCTGTTCCAATCCTGCCCGCAATGGTTGCACGGTGATCTCATGGAGCAGTAACCTATATCCAAGAACGATCCTTGTGCAGGACGTCTGATGTCACTGCTTCTCCTCTTGCTCCTTCTAGTCCCTCTTTCCACCTCCGCCAAAGATCTCGGAGAGCTGAGCGCGAATCCTTATCAGCAGAACTCGACGGCCAATCCGTTCGGAGCGGGGAGTCCATTCGCCCAGAATGGGATCAACAATCCCTTCAGCCCGTACGGCAGTCCGTTCAGCAATCAATCAGTGACGAATCCCTTCGCGACCGACGCGCCAAAGCTTTACGACCAGCAGGGCAATTACCGCGGCAAGTTGAGCGCCAATCCGTACGATCCCGATTCAACCAGCAACCCCTACGGCCGGTACGGTTCTCCATTTTCGCCCGACTCCATCAACAATCCGTACGGCGCAGGCAGTCCCTATCGCTCCGATAGCCCCACCAATCCCTACGGTCGAGGGTTGAGAATCGAAGGACAGTGAACAATCCGCTTGTTCATCTGCATCAGTCATGGCGACCAATAAGTCATCCAACCGTCTAACCACTGCGATATGGGTAATGGAGGGATGTTGCCGCATTCAGGAAAGACTGTTATGCACATCCGCATACAACCTTGTGTTAAATGTACCGTCGGTGCAGCCTATTGAAACAACAATGGTTATGGCATATTGTTCGAAAACCGCAGTGGCGTGTTAAACGGGGCAGTATTCGCCTCGGCCGGCTCTCATGCGGATCGGCCTAATTATTGTTAGCACGCATAGCCCAGTAACCAGTCAACCCTACAGTTGCCTAGCGAAGGACAGTTGGATAGGCTGTCATAAGCAGCAGTCAGTGAGGAGACGTACCGCGAAAAAGCCTGCTACAGCTCAACGTGCCCGAAGCAACGCAGCTCCCATTAGATGATCTCTTATGGATGGCTCTTGGGATATCCGCCGTCTAGACTAGTCCCCGATTGGGATGCTGCTGACAGCAAGAGATTGATAGGGTGATATCGCAAAGCGAGACAAACGATAGCCGGGTCTGTATCGTGGCGATACACGGCGTCGGAGATCGAAAACCTGGCGCGGTGCTCGATGCCGTGCTTCGCGGGCTTTCGCACCAGGGCGAGATACATTCGCAGGCATCCGGGATGTACTGTTCCGGCCACTGCTACCGGCAGGCGGAGGTTCGAGGACACCGGGACGTTTCATCCGTGATCGAGGTCAACTGGGACGACATATCACATCCTGCCCGATCACCAATCGAGCATCTTACGCATTTCTTCTCGATTCTCGCGTCGACGCTCCGTCATGGGGCGACATCCATGGACGGTCACGGTCAGCATACCTGGCCTCTAGAAGCCTACCGGTGGACATTCAACGCACTATTGCTGTGGTGTGTTTATTTTCCCGTTGTGACCATCGCCGGACAAATTCCAAGTGTGCTTGGGCAAGCCGTATGGATCGTAGGCACTGGCGGAATCGTCGCATTCCTAGCAAAGGTCCTTTCGTCCTACGACAGGGGTTTTAGTGCCGGCTGGGCATGGGCCGCTGGTGTTCTGCTGGTTGGACTCGCGAGCGTGGTGGGCGACCAGTCCAGGGACGTTGCTCTTTCGCTTGCGACCTGGACATACGGCGGTATACAAGGTCTTGCAGGCCTTGCCCTGCTCGTTGCAATGGGTGTGACTTGGCTCCGCAGCCGCACGGCCAGGCCCGAGCAGCGTCTCGCTCGACTTGCGTTCTTGTACTTGCCGTTCGCGTTATTCACGGGAATCGGTGCGCTGGTTTGGGCCTGCACACTCGCCATCGTCAACGTTACGCTACCGGACGAGAGCTTCAAGAGTTGGAGTTCCTCCTACGTGAGCCGGCTGACTTACGACTTGGCCTTCTCCGAAACGCTAATTGCCATTGGCGTGGCAGGCGGCGGTATCCTGCTTCTGTGGCCCGCCGCCCACGTGCTGCTCCGCGACAATGGCGGAGAGAGCGTGCACGCGCGGCTGCTGACGGCGCTGAGGGTTTTCCCGCTGATCGTCATAGCAGTGTTTGGACTCTATGTGGCGCATATCGCGGTCTTTTGGCACGCGCTTGGCACGCCCGTGCGCTACCCGGCGTTCGAGGAATGGATCAGACCTGTGCTGTCATGGTTGGGCATACCGTTATCGCCCGACACCGGGCCAGATGTCTTTCAAATTTATCTGGCATCCTCCCTACGCCTGGTGCCGTTTCTGGTGTACCTGGGTGGACCGGGTCGCGTTATCTTGGATACGGTGGGCGACGTGCTGCTCTACGTTGACCAGGGGGGGCACTTGGGCCGCGGCAAGGTTCGGGAGCGGTGCCAGCAGAGGTTGCTGGCCGTGCTCAACCAAGTAGTGGAGATGGACCAGACGAGAGCCGTGCTAGTGCTCGCCCACAGTCAGGGCACCGCTATCTGCGCGGATGTGCTGGCAAAGAGACAATGGAAGAATATGGTTTTCGTCTCGATGGGCTCGCCGATCGGCAGCCTGTACTGGCGCTTTCTCGGTCCAGAAACCGTGGCTGCGCCGGCTGTGCCCTGGCTCAATTTCTTCCGTACCGGGGACTACATCGCCGGCGGCGCAGGGATTCGTAGTGCCTGGGCTCCGCCAATCGATCTTAAGGACAGGAATCTTGGCGCTGGCCGCCATTCCAACTATTTCGAGGATCCTAGGGTCTGGGAGACTGTTGGGAAGCTATGTTCACCACGACAAAAATCGGAGTCAGATTTTGCTATGTGCATCATTCCAGAAGGCTCATGCGTAGATGACACACCAGACAAGATCTGAGCACCATATTTTCTGAGCCCGCTCCTTCTTGTCTTTCTCATCGGCTGTGTCTACTCACCACACCAAGACCGACCGGCTTGGGTCTGCGAGGCGCATCCCCCGCGTCAGTAGCACCGTCACTCCCGCTGCTTGATCCTCTTCGGCATGCCGGTTCCGGCCTCAGCCTCCTACTTCCTCTCAAACCTGTGCAGGCCCTCTCTTCTTCGTCTGAGAGACTCATTTTCAGGTCACATAAGGAGGATGCACCATGGTGACCAAGAATTTATCCAAGCGACCGGTGACCATGCTGGGCTGTGGGGGCATAAAAGCAACGATCTGGAAAACCGTAAGTAAGAATAAGCCATTCTTTGCCAGGCCCTTCTTACGCCGTTCAAGAATCAGTCCGGTGCCTCGCATAACTGCAATTCATTCGGGCTCAATGATCTCTAATCGATGCTCGTCGTAGCCCTTGAGGCTAACGAATAGATTCTACTTGTACCTTGAAACGCCGGAAACTTTTCATTCAGAAGCATTCGGAAGACGTACCTGCCTGTGAACCTACAGGCTAGCCTGAGTCGGAGGATTATGATAACTTGCATACGTTTTGATACCTATTGTTATGGAATGATGTCCACGGTTCTAGTGCAGGCCTCAAGATTGTGATATTTGAAGCGCGTCTCACCAATATCCGATTTGGAAAGTGGCTGGGCACTGTGGGGGCAGCTAAAATCCCACTTAAATTGATCACAGCACGATTATCCTCTATATGGCGTGAGAGCATAATTCAGAAACACCCACCACTAGCTCTCGTACCCTAAAATTCATCCTATAGTGAGATAACGTCCACAAATGCGATTGGCATGTTTCTCGATACGGGGGGCGATGAGAACAGCTTTGCGATATTTTCTTAATGGCTCAATGGTTGCCTTGTTGTTATGGCAGTCAGGATGTGGGGCCTTTGAATTATCATGGTTGCATCGGCCTAACACTGTAAAGCAGAACATCGAGAAGAATGATTGGAGCAACTGGATAGTCTGTCCTACGATGTCCTTGTCATCAACGGGGATAAAACATGATGTCTTCTGCCTAAGAGATGTTAGTTCTAATGGCACGCACCCTAAACCTCCTGTACTACTGCTTCATGAACTGACTGGATTGACCCCGCAAACACTCCGCTATGCCATGGAACTCTCCGAGGATTTCACCGTCTATATTCCAATGCTGTTTGGTAGTTTTGGCGAGGAATCGGCTTTGAGAGGTCCGTGGGCATACTGGATAGGTCCATGGGTATTTTGGACAAGGCAAGAGTGGAGTGTCCCCTCGGAGGGCAGCACTCCAATGGTGAAATGGCTTCGAGACGTTGTATCCAGCATTGAACGAAAGCACGGACCCTGGCCAATACGCATTATCGGTAACTGCATGACGGGCGCGCTTCCACTTGCACTTCTTGATAATGCTCATGTTGATGCGGTGGTCGTGGCCCAACCAGCGCTGCCGATGAGGTTTTGGTGGTGGCATATAGATGAGGATTACAGCTCTCTGGGTCTATCGAATGATGATTTGGTGGCAGCTCAAAAAAGTAAAGCCAAAATACTCGCTTTGAGATTTGAGACTGATCGAATCTCGCCCCAAACAAAACTGAAAGCTCTCCAGTGGAGGTTTGGGGATCGACTTAGCGTTGTCGAACTATGCGCGAGGGACTATGACCCTGAGGGTAAGCAAGTGAGACCCCATAGTACGTTGATCGGAGAGTATGATGCAGTTCAGGATGGAGTGAGACAACAGTCGAAGAACGCTCGTGAGGCCGTGCGCAGATTCTTATTAGAACCAACAAACACTGCTGTTGGTAATCACAGCTGCGTATCGAAGGTAAATAGGGGTGGCGCACTCGAGTCAGTGAGGTAGGGAAGTTGGAGAGTTTGAGAAAAGGCTTGCAAACGATGACAGGCAGATCGTTCAGTTCTGTTCAATTGCAGTCATTCGTTTCATGCCTCTTTGCCTTCGCAGCCTTACACCTTGTCGCGTGTGAGAAACTCATCCATCCTTCTCTAGAACCATTCGCTGCTTATCAGCTAATACCTCCAGCCGCAATTATCAAGGAGGGGCTCAACGCGCGGTTCTTTGGAGCCACGACCATTCAAATTGACGATGGCGAGACGACCATCCTGATAGATGGGTTTTTCTCAAGGCCTGGATTGCCGCAGCTCCTCTTCACGAACATTGAACCTAATGAAGCAAGAATCGGTGCGGCGCTAGAAAAAGTCTCAAAGCCTGCAGCAGTGCTCGTGGCACACTCTCATTATGACCACGCAATGGATGCTGCGGTAGTTGCCCAACGGACAGGTGCAGTCTTATACGGGACTAACTCGACTGCCAACATCGGCAATGGATACAGTAAGTGGACTGAGAAGAGAATCGAAATACCTAAACATGGTGAAGTGCGGCACTTTAGACGCTTCAGCGTACAGTTTCTTGAATCGCCACACTCGCCAGATTTTTGGTTTTCTGGCGAGATCACACATCCGCTTAAGTCACCGGTCTCAGTCAGCGATTACCGCGAGGGACGTAACTTTTCATTCGTCCTTCGTCACCAGTTGGGCACGATCTTGATACATCCCAGTGCGAATTATAGTCCTTGTCTGTTTAAGGATGTGAAGGCCGATGTTGTCTTCTTGAGCATTGGATTGCTCGGGAAGCAATCCGAAGCGTTCGCGCGCGAGTACTGGCAGCATGTTGTGCGTGCCACGGGGGCTAAACTCGTGATTCCCATTCACTGGGACGATCTCACCCGCCCTCTTGATAAACCATTACTTCCGATGCCCTATCTTGTGGATGATTTTAACGCGGCTATGGAATTTGTACTTGGAATGGCCAAGGCGGACGGAATTCATGTTCGACTCATGCCGCTTTTTGAGCCGATCAATGTGATGGATACAATCAAACAGTTATCTGAACTCCATCACGCTGGCCAACCAGAGGTCCTGAAAAACCGGTAAGAGCTATCATCCTGAGACACGGGTTACTCACATGCCATAGGACAATGGTCGTGGAAGTTTTTCGCATAGACAGAGTTCGAGTTGACTTGCGCATGAAAAGGGGATCTTTGAACTCATTGTCTTATTCCGATCTGTGGAGGGCAGCGTTTGCAGCTGGTTTAAGTAATCCAAACTCCGGAGGCGGGAGCATGATAATTCGGTTGGTGTTCTTTCTTGGTTTACTCACTACAGCAGGGTGCGGCAGCCAAATTCGAAATGTACCTGTAGCCAACATTATTATGGTCAATGCGGACGGTCAGCCTGTGAATCCTGCGCGTAATATTGAGTGCGAAAAAGATTCACATGGCATATGCGATAGCCGCCATAGCATATTCCGAAACTACAAATCATATGAAGAAGGCAAAGATTATCATGATAAAGAGGGTGAGGCCTGTGGTCCTAAAGAGGTCAAGAATTATCCCGATCACATCATACGAGTAATGGACTGTGTAGAGGCATACAAAACGAATAATAGGGGACGATCAAATTCAATTCTTATCCATATACATGGTGGCCTCAATTTCCAAGTTGATTCGGTAGAGCGTGCGGCAGAGCTCTATCTGGACATTCTTAAGGGAGGATCATATCCAATTTTCATAAACTGGCAGTCCTCCTTCTTTCCGAGCTATTGGAATCATCTAACACATATTCGTCAGGGCGAAGACTGGAGCCAAGGAACGTGGAGTCGCTACGGCGCATATGTAACCGCCCCTTTCTATCTGGCTGCTGATCTTGCCCGGGCGGCAATTCGACTGCCCACTGCAGCGTTCTTCCAAGCTCGTAACGACCTAGAAACTGTCCCTTGGCTGAGTTGGTTCCACTCCGAAGATCTTGTACTTGCGCAGCAGACTGTGTTTGAGGAACTGTGCAGTCGAAAGAAACATGGAGACAATAACGTTGCCCATGCCTTAGAAGAATACAGCCGTATTTTAGATAAGAGTTCTGCCGGCTGCGAAAAGGTTGAAGGGACCAGGCAGCCTGACTTCGGTAACCTTTGGCTTGGCGTAGACGAGACAACAGGATGGGAGTATTTTGAAGGCTCGATCAAGTATATTCTCACGTTACCGACCAAACTGGTTTCCGCTCCAGTCATTGACGCGCTAGGCACAAGTTCCTGGAATGTAATGCTTCGCAGCGTTTCCCAACTGTTTCATCATGATAGCAGGAAGGTTTCACACACAGGTTGGGGTCTATCTCAAAATGGCACTCACGACTTCAGTCAAACGGGTGCGCTGTCTGTGTTTTTTGAAGAATTAAGGAGAAAGATTTGCCATGACGACAAGCAGTCTTCAGATGCCGCTGCCCCTAAGAGTGAGAAATGCGCCAACGAGGACGGATGGGAAATCACACTAGTAGGCCACTCGATGGGGGCCATAATTGTTAACCACATCATCAGAGAGTTTGGAGATCTGCCGATCCGAAATGTCGTTTATATGGCAGCAGCTAGTACCATACAGGATTACCAGGACACTATCTTCCCCTATCTAAAAAAGAGGAATCATTGGGCATTGCCCAGCGACAAGTCCAATTTGTGTAGTACCGACAAGAAGCCACCAACATCTAGTATCGAACGCGAGGACGTTTGTGTTTATCATCTCATGCTACACGAAGCGGCCGAATCTGGAGAATGGTTGAGCGATGTTCTAGATCCATTCCCCAGGGGTTCACTGCTCGTTTGGCTAGACAATTTTCTGACCCACCCATTGAGCAGGGGGGATCGGCGGCTGGGTCGCTTTACAAATTTCATCCTGGCTGCTCACCACACGCCGCCAGAGCTACGCCGATATATCAATATTGTAAAATTTGGGGTTGGGGACGGCGTCCTCAGTCCGCAAAAGCATGGTGAGTTTGGCGGAAAACTAGAATTTTGGAAGCCTGAATGTTGGGGGGAACCAGCTGACAATCCTAGAAATTGTTATCGTGGCAACGGTCATTATTAATTGGAACCGCCAGCTAGCGTACTCATTTTAGCCGCAAACACAAAACGCTTCGAGTCCTAGGAACTGGCGAATCCGGCTGCTATTCGAATCAGCTGAATCATTTCTGGGCATAAGAGAACGTCGTTATGATGCCAAAAAACGAGTGGCCGACAACCTTCAAGGTATCTGCAGGCTTGGGGATGGTCTCTCTTTTTATTGCGCTTCTGATAAAAGCAGATTACTTTTGTAAAAGTCCTTGGGGTTATATATTGCTCGGGCTATGGACGTTGGTGCCGCCTTTGTGGTTTCTGTACGAGTTCCAGTCAGAGTTTCCAAGGGGTCATAAGAAACCGCAGGAAGAAGTAGATCGCTTAAAGCATCTACATGACCTTTCACGGAACATCTGGGTAGCCTTCATTATTGTCCTCGCTGCAATCATGGGCATAAAGTTAGATGACTTCTAACGTCGAAGCCTCTGAGCTAGCACTTTAGCAAGTATCTGACGAAGAATGAGCGATGACCACGGTCATCCTGTTCAGGTAAGGATGGTAACAGCGGTTCTTCACCATTTCTACGGTATCGCACCGCTACCCTGGAAGCTCTTCCACGACTTCCCTGTACGCCTCCGCTGGTTTCTTTCACGGCCTCCAAAAACTTTCTTGGATGAGCGTGTCTTTCCGAATCTGGCTCATGCACCCGCCAACGCCACGATCTTCATGACATCCGTCTCGCGGTGCGCACAACAGGGGCAATAGATTGCCCGCTGCCTGATCTCAGGAAAGACGATCTCCACGCCGAGGATCCGTAGACAACGTCGGACCGAAAGCCGGATGTTCATCACCGGTTTGCCCGGTGCTAAGCGCTTTGGCGATAACCATTCATAGGCATGGGGCAGGAGATCGCCAATCGTGTGAACTCCACGGTGTTTCAGATCCTGGTGCGCGCGGGCGTTGAGCAACAGACTCGCGATGGGCTGAGAGGCAAAGCGTCGCACCGCGTCAGGAGGGATGCGGCGTCCGGTCTTCCGATCCAGCATCCGCTGCGTCATGAAGCAATAGGTGGCGTCTAGGACTACGAACGTTCGTCCATTGATGGCAGCAAAGATGTGTTCGATCAGACTCTCGTCGCAGCGACGCTGTTCCCGGATCGACTGACCAAGGCGCGCTGCTCGTTCGGTGATGGACACGCCATCACTAGCGCTGTCCCACTCGGACTGTGCCCAGGGACTGAGCCGACTATAGGCCGCGTCGAGGGCCGTGCGCTTAGTTGGATGGTTGACAACAATGTCCATCGTGAGCGTCGCTAATCGATCTTTCCGCATAGTGGTGCGTCCTTTCTTTCCTGCGATACCGAATAACTCGTAAGTCCTCGCGCCACACGAGCGCCCCTCTTCGCCTTGTGGTTACCCAGACAGGAGACGCAGGAGGCGCGTAGCGCTGTGGTTGTTATGAAGAAGGTCAGTTTTTGAGACTATTCCCTTGAGGTAGGAGAAGTTATTCGCAAGAGGGGAAAGATTGTATGTGTAGTACTAATGAGGAATAAATAAGGCCATATTGTAAATTAGGTTTTACTGCATCAGTACCGTTGACGTACAAAAGTGGGCAGCTTTGGAAGGAAGCTCGGCGATGGCCAGGGCTACTCCGCGGCATCGTGGCCAGAGGCGCGGTGTGCTGTCTATGGGTCCCTGTTGGATGGACTATTGTTTTGGGCAGAGCTGGAGGAAGTTTCTTCGCATGACAATGGTTTTGAATGGGCTCCCTGCCTGGATCATGTAGTACTTTGTGAGTGCGGCTTGGCATTCTTTCGGTGCCTGTGGGCCCGCTGCTAAGCATAGCAGACACTCACAGGCCAGCCTGGTGTCGCCCTCCAAGAAGGACGGTTTCGACGCCGTTTGTGCCGATGCATCCTGGGCCATGACGAGGAGGCTCACTCCCACAAGGACCGTGATCCAGTTGCGTCTCCTCCACCAATTCATGGGCTCACCTCCGTACGATTCGGTGACATGTTCTCGACGACAGGAGTCATCGGCCACCTCTGGTCCGCTCCAAGGCCGGGCTCCTGGTGACATTCGGCGTGCGATCGGTTCGCACGGCTGTGTGATCGAACCGAGGTACCACCGGTTCCTGGGTGCTGGTACGCGCCGCCTCCTTCAGGTGATGCTGTTCACGGACTCCGAGGGAATCTAGCTTGATGACCTCCCAGCGGTTGCGAGTCGCCTGTTGTGATGCCGTGCCGATCGAAGCGCCGGACTCATCTCGCAGCGGAACCGTCACCGTCATGCGCTTCTGTGCCTGTTGCACCAGCGCAACTGCATCACCCCGGTGTATCTTCCCCTGTTCAAATGCGCGGCTCAGGTCGATGCCCCAGATCTCTCGTTCACCACGGTCTGTCGCCACCTTCACGAAATAGCTCTTGGTGTTCTGGATATCGTGGTTGTAATGGTCGATGCCGTAGTCCAGGATGGTGCCCACCACGACTCGTCCGCCCTGCAGCCGCGCCGTTGCTTCCTCAACCGCCGCGGCGATCATCGTGGGAGAATCCCCCCGCGCCTTCAGAATCGCTTCAAGTGTGGCCACCGCGACCTGTTTGCCTGGGTTTAAGGGCTGTTCCGATCTTCTGACATGGCCATCCGTTGCCCGATCATGTGAGGCATTGCGATCAACCGGGTACTGTGCCGTCTTGCTTCGAAGTGGCCGCTGATCTCTCCGGTCTTCCGCTCGCGCCAAGTCGATCCCACGCGGGGTGTAGCCTTCCACATCGAGTCCGGCGATCGTGGCTTGCACCCAGGCTTCCGTTTTGAATTCAATCGTGCCGTTCACCCGTACGGTGGTCCAGCCCTTGGCCTTTGCCCGGAGGACCATTCCCTGAATGACGCTCGGGTCGTCATGTTCCGTGACCAGGCGCTTCCCGTGATCAGTAAACGCGATCTTCGTCGGCTCACCGGGTGCTGTGCGGTAATAGAATTGCTCACCGGCTTCGATGAACCGCTTCCGCAACGATTCGGCGGCGTCACGAAGCTGATTCTGCCGCGGCTGATCCGCGCTCTCGTCCTGAGTTCCTTCCGCAGGCTTCGGCTCGTTCGTCCGTTTGGTCTCTTGCGGTTCGTCCAAACCTATCTCATTCATGGTGTCCCTTCCTCTTTGCTATCCGTACCACTGTGGCCAGACGGACGACGGATTCTGCTCCTTCACTTCAATCTCCACCCGTCGGTTCTTCGCCCGCCCTTTCTTCGTCGCATTGTCGGCCACATGTTGCCCGACAGGGACGATGGTGATTTCGATGTGGCTCGGGTCATAGCCCTGCGCGATGAGATAGGCTCGGGTCTTGTACGCCCGCTGCTTGGCTGTCTCACGTTCGATCCAGAGATCCTTGTCTCCGTCCGTGTACCCACGCACGTGCAGACAAGGACCACGGCTCATGATCTGTTTCAGGTGGGATTGCAGAGGCTTGCTGGGACGAAACTCAGACCGTCCTGTCCGTTCCGACACACGGAAGATGATACCGTGCCGGTGCAGTTCGACCTGTTCCCGTTCACTCAACTCGATAACCCTTGGTCTCCATGAATGGATCTGCCCTTTCTCTATTGGAGAAGGTGGGGAGGGGGATGGCGCTGCTGATGGTCCGATGCTGCAGGCAGGGCCCACCGAAGTCGATTGCTCCTCTTCACTCTGTATTGTCTCCGTTCGTGATAGGCTCTGATCAGACCCAGCCGGAGACGTATTGCCGTCATGTGATACACTCGCGTTCGTCGGTGGGCCTTTGGATTCTGGTGACAGAGGGTTGATGGTGAGTGCCGCCTTCGTGATAGCCGGACCGGACCGAGATTTACCTTTGGCCAGTTCTTGCTGGTTGAGTTGCATGAGTGTCAGTGTGGCACTCATCTCCTGGACCTGTTGCGTGAGGGTGTCCACCTGCCTGGTCAGGAAACTCCGCTCCTGCTTCTCGCGCTGGTCGCTCTTTACCCGTTCGCGGTACTGCTGGATCATCTCGTCGCTGTTGATCGGCACACGAGCTGCACCGGATGGCACCACTGGCTTCTGGACACAAGCCAGCGTCGCAGCGCAGGCGATGAGGATTACGAGTGCTTGAAGTCGTGCCTGTGGTTTCATAGATGTCGTCATACGTCCCTCTCTTCTCTGTCTCGATCCCTTAAAGACCGATCAACGTTCCTCTCTGTTTTCTGGGCTCTTCCTTCTTCGCTCACAGGACTCATCTTCTCTGAGATGTCGTCATCGGTCTTGTCAGTCCATTGCAGCTGGGCCACAAAGGCATCGACCAACCCGTTCACCTCTTCGAGAGTCGGTGGATCGCGCGACACCACCGGCGGCAGTGTGGTCAGATCCATTGCCAGCTTCGACAGGTCAATCGGCTCATCGGGTTGAACTGGACGCACCCGTCCTTCAACTTTGGCCCGATGGAGTTCCAGGTCGAGTTGGGGAATCTCCACGGACAACTCTCGGCGCACGAACGCCGCGTCTTCGAGTTCAGCTTGGGTCGGCATCCGTTTTCCGACCGATGCGAGGAACGGACTGATGCGCTTCAACCGATCGATGAAGACCGGCTCGGCATAGAACCGGGCCTTGTCGCAGAGGATCGGCTTAACATGCATCACGTTGATGATCGCCCGCTGATCTCCCAGTTCCTTTACTTCCTGTGGCAGGAGCAGAGGCCGCGCCTGTTCCGAGTGGGTGGCACTGGACGAGGCCTGTTTACCATTACTCCACCCAAGTGGTCGGCTCGTGCCGGTTGAGATCACATCGGCCGTATAGGTGCCGAGCATCTGAGAATAGTGCTGTGCGTCTCGTTGTTCGCGAGGGGCAAACAGGATCTGACAGGCATGGTTCGTGACGAAGGTACGGGCGTCCTTTTCCCCATAGACCGATTCGAGCTGCGAGAGGCTCTGAATGATCGGGAGTAGGCGCAGATTGTAGCCGGCCATGAAGCCGACGGCCTTGGCGAGGATGGTGACCCGCCCGAGGGCGGGGAACTCATCCAAGATCACGAGGCACTGGTGCTTCAAACGGGGATTCGTGGCGGCTAAGTCGATGGTGTTGTAGTGAATCAATTGGGAGAAGAACAGGTTGACCAGCAGCGCCGCATCGCTGAGCCGATTGGCCGGAATGCCGACATAGATCGACATCCGCTGCGCGCGCACCTGTTTCAAGTCGAAGTCCGTCGCACTCGTGGCCGCATCGACAATGGGATTACTGAAGATTGTCAGGGGAGCCGTCAGGGTGGCAAGAATGCTCACCATCGTATTCTCGCTGGTGGCGCAGAACCGGTGCAGGGCCGCCGTACAGTCGTCGCTCAGCGGGGCGTTACTCTTGGCTCTGGTGCTGATGAGATCTTGCAGATACTCCTTGATGGGCTGCCCCTTGCCGGAGGCCTGGCGGAGCACTTCCCCGAGACTGCAAGGCAGGGATGGAGTCTCCATGATAGAGAGGGTTAGGCCAAGAAAGAGATTGCGGGCAGACTCGTTCCAAAAGGCATCCCGTTCATTATGGTTCGGATAGAGCACCTGCCCGATGGCTTGGATCTCGCCCACGCGCCGATTTGGGTCGCGATCGACCGCATCCAATGGGTTCCAGCGATGGGTCTGGCCGTCCGTAGTAAAGGGATTGAACAGGTAGACGTGATGGCCGTGCGCCTGTCGGAACTTCGACGTATAGGCGAAGTTTTCCATCTTGATGTCCAGTACGACCACTGACTCGTCGTAGTGGAGCAGGTTCGGGAGCACGATGCTCACGCCTTTTCCAGATCTAGTCGGCGCCGCCAGCAATACGAATTCCTGGCCCCCATAGACCAAGTACCGCTTGCCCACTTTCCCAATGATCACCCCGCGCTCTCCATAGAGCCCGGCCTGTTGAATTTCATCATGAGTGGCAAATCGCGCCTCGCCATGGAGCGGCTTCTTCCCATTGGTCCGGGACACCAGCAGCAGCGCCGGGATACCGAATCCGATGAAGCCGCCGACTGCGGCGGAGAATTGCAGCCGCTTCCGCTGAATCGGATCCTCCCGATAGGCTTGCCAGGAATCGGGCCAGTTAGACAGGGAGAGGTCCTCCGGCATCTGTTTGTTGGCGAGCGTGAAGACGGCGCCGGCGAGGGCATCTGCTCCGCAGAGTCCGAGTGGGAGATACAGCAACAGGGCGATCGCAATCCGCATGCGCTTGCATGACATCGGTTCCTCTAGGCCCTCACCAGGATGGCTTCTCCGAATCGCGCCACGAGTTTCGCAATCGGGTCATAGTGGACTTCCGCCACGTAGCGGTCTTTTCTGATGGGCCGCCCATGTTCGTCATACTGATTCTGCGCGACCACATGAATGATCACGTCGATGGTTAAGGCCACCAAGCGCTTGAGAGTCGGCACATCGTAGGTCGCCGCCTGTTCGTGTTCTTTGCACATGAAGACATAGCGTTCGGCCGCGAGGGCACAGGACTCCGCGTGGTAGGAGGTAATCGAGCCACTGTGACCGGTCGTGAGGAGTTTGAGGAAGTCGAAGGCCTCCCCGCCACGCAATTCTGCGAGGAGTACCCGGTCCGGCTTCATCCGGAGTGTGGAGGCGATCAATTCAGACGGTGTGATGGTTGCCGCTCCCTGTCCTCCTTTGGCGTACAAGAGATGCACGCGGTTGCCGTGCTGGGGGAGTAGCAATTCGCGCACATCCTCGATCGTGATCAGGCGTTCCTGCTCGGGGACCGCCTGACAGATCGATTTCATGAGGGTGGTCTTGCCTGAGCCTGTGTCCCCCACGACGGCAATATTCTTTTTCGCCAGCACCGCTGACCGGATGAACAGACCCAATTGACGATCGGTCAGATACTGCACGAGCTGTCGCTCAATGGGATCGAGCTCGGAAGCGCGACGATCCAGCGTCGCTGCCTTGGCCCAGACATAGCTGCTGAACGCTCCCTCTCTTTCATATTCATCCAGTGTCTTGATCCAAGCGCTGGGCCGACGGATCGAGATGGAAATGGTTCCCAGTTCCACTGCGGGCGGCAGCACGATCTGCACCCGTTCGCCCTCCGGCAACATAGCCGAGAGAATAGGGTGGTGCGGTCCAATTTCCTGCTCGGTCGCCGTCGCAATGGCCGTGGCGAGTGCGGTGAGTCGATCCAGAGTCAGGTCCGGTGAACAATGATGCTGCCAGGCTGCGCCAACCTCGATATAGACTTCCTGTGGGCGATTGACGACGATCTCGGTCGCACCGGGCAGCGCGAGATATTGGAGCAAGGGACGTAGCAACTCGCGCACCATCGTGTCGTGCGCGAGCAGGTCAGTGGGGGTGCAGTTCATAGACGGTGCTGAAATCCAGATCCCGCGCGACGAAGATCGTCCCGCGGTCGCCCTGGTTCTTGTAGAGCGTGGGTTTGATATTGATAGTGGATTGCAGGATGAGTTCCGCCATGCGGTTCCCCGTCGTGGCGGAATGTTGATAGATCCCCAGACTCTGGGCACCCCCACCGCCGGCCTGCGTGGCGGTGGCCAAGCCGATGCCGTCTTGCACGAGTGAGAGGAGAAAGGCCGCACCCAGCCGGTCCCACCAATGGTTGTCTACGACTCCCACTAAGCCGGAGGTACCGAGTGCGTCGGCAGCCGGGGAATTGAGATTGATCACGACGCCCATCGGAGTCTTGACTCTCGTCCAGAGGAGAAAGAGGCGGCGCTGGCCCTGCGCCATCGTCGCCGCATATTCACCGACCGCTTCCGATCCTCGTTCCAACAACACAACACGTCCGTTGTCACTATAGACATCGCTGTTCAGGACGCAGGTGGCCATGCCCGCCACTTCATTGATCACTCGCACGGTCAAGGCACAGTCGATCGTTCTGCCTTTTGGCAAGGTCAGATTACGATCACCCAAGAGACCGGCTTGGACTTTGGGTGTGTCCGACGGCGTCAGGAGCCCTCCGATGGGACCGGCTCCGCTGGCAGCAGGACCAGGAGGCGCCGCGAACCCGACGCTCGTCACGCCAATTGAAGGGCCGCTGGGTCCGCCCATGTACCCAATCGACGTTGGCGTCGTGCTTCCTGTGTCTGCCGTGCTGACCGGCATCGCTGATCCGCCCAATATACTTCCGGACCCCGTGTCCGGCTGTCTCGCGCCGTTGAGGAGCTCGCGGACCAAGGAGATGGCCGCGTCTGGTCCGGTTCCCACTGGTTGAATACGGGGATTGTCCGACGCAGGGGAGTTCGTCACAAGGACTTCCCCACCAAACCGACTAGCAGAGCGTCTGCTGACTGATAGGTTTTCTGGTGTCTGGTCAGGAGCCAGTGCCAGTGGTCGGCTTCCGTCATCGATACCTCTGTCAAGAGACGACCGCATCCCATGGTCCGCGGATGCGACAGGCGTGTTTTTAGTCGAACGTAGGACTGCTCTAGTATTTTGAGATGGAGGGGGATCGGTCTCGAAGACTCGCTTTAGTCCGACCTGGGCTGGTTTATTCTCTACCTTCGCAGCCCGTTCTTCCTGTGTGGCCTCCGCCTTTCGCTTCGCACTATAGGTGTTCGCCGCGAAGACGAGTCCCACCACGAGCACGATGGCCATGACGACCAGAAACGCCACGCGTGCCGCTGTTTCGTTCCTGCCACTGGCCTGGTGATTGACCGACACAATCCCATCGACGATGGGAGGCTTCTGCTCAGCTCGCTTGCTTGATTCGTGTGATTGTTCCATTTGTGTTTCTCAGCGCAGCGTCCTGGTGATGCCCGAGACGGTGGTTCCCTCAATGGCTGGCACCCCGGTCTTGTCGTAGGCGTCATTCCAGATGCCGACCACGGCCTCGCCCAAGCGCAAGACAAACCGCCGCCCCATCCGCTGCACGACGGCGAGGTCTTTCTCCATGTGGAAATTGATGCGGGTTTCTTCACCCAACGGCGAGAAGTAGAAGATCGCGGGGATCTCGCGATTGGGAGGGAATTGAAAGTAGGTGAAGCGGCCGTCATCGAACACGAGCGAAGGCGCGATATCGTCTCCCCCCTGAAGCACCTCCATCGAATAGGACCAATTACGCGGTTCGGGCGTAAAGGAGTCTAGCCGCTCGGTGAGAAGGTCGGCCTTGTCGCGAGCGTGCTTGGTGCGATGGGCCGAGGTTTGCATCGCCGTCATGGTGGCTGGAGTCGGGGGGACCAACGGATGGCGGAAGATCACACGATACATCGGCTCATCCTTTCCGCGTTGTCCCTGCCCGGTGTTCTGCCTGCGTCCGACTCGATCGTTTCCCACGACGGTGAACTCCAGGCTGTAGTCGCGTTTGTCCGTGCGGATCTCCAGATTGTTGTGCGTTGCCTGGTCCTTGGGCTTCACCCACACCTGATTGGTGCCGACATCGGCCCTGATGCACCATTCCGCTTCTTGCTTTGCACAGTCCGCGAGAAAGCCGCTGCCGGCGATCACGATGCGTTCGTCGTCTCCCAGCACAATGCGAGTCACGACACCACGGCGCACCGTCACTTTGGTCACTTCGTCCTTCTGATAGGTCACGTACCGGACCCGTTGGTCTCCGTCGCCAGGCGTCGGGACCTCCGCCGCGTGCAATGAGGCTCCTGCACAGAGGAGGGCGACGGTGAGCCATGCCGTGATCAACCCTGTGTGTTTCTCTATGGGGTGCATGATCATGAGCCCTTTCTATTTCTTCTCGACCATCGACAGGACCGAGGTCGGTGGCGTGATCGTCCCGATTTCCGCATCCACCCGATAGCCCGTCACTTTGTAGCCCAGCGGGTTCTGGATCAGATCCTTTTCCTGCCCCTTCATCGTGTGGCGGTACTCGTAGGAGACCGTCGCGATAAAATACTGGGGCGGCTCAAGGCTGTGCGCGTCGGTCCGCTTCACCTGCTTCTCGAACCGAACCGTGGCCTTCGGTCCGATCGCATCGCTGTGGACGGTGACACTCAACACGTTCACGCGCCATTCGATGCCGGTCCCCAACTGCTTGTCGCGGGCATGCACGCCGTCAAAGAGGCTCGCGTAGTCGCGCCCGATCTCATCCGTGCTCATGGCCAAGATCTGGTCGTAGTCGGCTTGGAGCAGCCGGTAGGAGTAGGATTCCCGCGCGATCACGTATTTCTGCGTCCAATGTTTATCGAGCAATTCCTGATAGCCAAGCACGGTCCGATCATCCGCCGCGCTCACCAGCTCCACGTTGCCGGTGGCGCGATCGATCGCGAAGACATAGGGCACGGTGGTCTTGAACGGAGCCAGACAGGCGATGCCGATCCCTAAGATCAGCGCCAGGGCACAGGCGGTGCCAGCGACCCACCAGGCCTTTCGTTCCGACGCCTCCAATCGCAACCGCCAGTCGGTATCCCAGTCGCGGCCTAGATCGTAGAATTGCGGTTCGTCTGCCGCGCTCACGAGTGAAGGGTCCGTCTGCTTTTTCGTTATCTTTTCCATGTTCCTGTCCTCGATCTGATCAGCAGGACTAGGGCGTCCAGGGTGTCATGTGGTCAAAGGTTCGCGATGTGCCGGGGGCCAACATCTTGAGGACCCGTTCCTGTTGTTCCTGTTGCGCCGCTTTTTCTTCCGCCTCGATCATGGATTTCATCGTGAGAATCCGGTTCGTGTCGTTGCTCACCTGCGCTTGCTCCGCAGCGATCCGGCCATTGAGTTCCAGAATCCCTTTTTCGTCCTGGGTGTCGTTAATGCGAGTCGTCAAGGCGCGGATCTGTTGCATCCGGCCGAGTAACATCTGATAGGTGTTCGCGTAGTAGGCCTGACTTTGCGGCGTCTGGTTCAGCATGTTCTGGCAGATGCGCAGCGCATCGCCGGTTTTGCCCTCGCAGTTGTAGATCATGCGGTTGTGACGGATGATCTGGGCCGCTGCAGTCAACCCCTGGACCCCGCCGGACCGGATGGAGTGGTACACGGCGTTCACGTCGGAGGGGACGACACCGGCCAAGGTGAGGTTGTTCATGAGACTGCCCATGTTGCGTGAGCCCATGATCGCGTGAATTTGCTGGTCGGCTTGGAGGATCTGTTGCTGCATCTGTTGGAACTGTTGGATCCAGGCCAGGGCCTGCACGATCGATTGCACGAGATTGGCCGTGTCGATGACGGGAATCCCTCCGGCTTGACCTTTCGACGTTGGACTCATCACGATCAGCACGGCCAGTGCCATGGCGACTAACATGCGTTTCATGGGGGACATGATTACTCCTTTTGCGAGACGCTGTTGCGTAATCGTTCCATTGAGGCCCGTTGATAGAGGTCGCTCCCTGGCTGGGGCTTCGCGGCAGGCAGTGCGTTTAGTAGGGCGCGGGCCGCCCATGATCGCGGCCCCGCCAAGGACCCGCCGGTTGAGGCCACAGCCAACGGGACCAACCGACTCAGGCCGGATGTGACGCTGTGAAAAAGCAGCATTCCACTCCTGGTAGCATCGCCACCTGGGTTCCCCAACGAGAGGCCTCCGGCCAAACTTGCCCCCAGCGACGCGACATGTAGCAAGACGTAGGCGGCGGTGATGGAGAGAAACAGCAGGCCGACGACATCCGCCAGAAGCGAAGTGGTTGAATAGGCTTGTAGGACATGCAGACAGGCATTCCGCAGCAGGCTCGCAAGAAACGTGATCACCGCCATGATGAGGACATTCGTGAAGACGGCGACCAACGAACTGGAGAGCCAATTTTCCGCATAGCGCTGCGTGACAGGAAACATCGCGCAGAAGATGAAAGCGGGCCCGACTGCGAGCAGCAGGGCGAGGCTCACTTTCGCGACGAGAAAGAGCCCCATCGCGACAAAGGCCATCACGATCGACGCCGTGGCGCAGATCGCTCCAGCGATGAAGAGAGAGAATTGCGGGACCAATCCCGAACTCGCTTCGGTGAAGAGGGTTTCCATGAGCGTCGTGAAGGGGTCTGCCATCTGGTCGATGGTCCCTCCCATCGAGAGGACACCACCGAAGGCGGAGGCGAAGGCCTCTTGAAGCCCGTCCAATCCTTCTTTCACGAGGCTTCGATACTGCGGCCCGTTCAACGTCAGTCCGGTGATGAGTGCCACACGGAACCAGCGCCAGACGAGCCCGGTGACCGGTTCCTGCACGTCGCCGCGCATCACTTGAAAGCCGGTCCACATCACATAGAGCGTCACCGCCATCACGGCGACCGGCGTGAGGACTGAAATAACGGCATCGCTGCTGGTCACGACATAGTGGTCCAACGCGTTGTTCACCGACTGCTCGATGTAGGTCGCCATGCCCATGGAGTACCTCTACACAACTCCTTTTCCGTTCTCGTGCCGGAGACGTTTCCGCGCTGCGATGCGCTCATGGAATAGGGGCAGCCAGTCTGTGGGATCGTCGCCCACTTCGACTCTGATCTGGTCCAACAACGTCACGTTGTCCGTCGTGCCGGAGAGGACATTCAAGAGATCTGTCATGCCACCTAGGTCGAATTGCACAATCGCCGAGCTGTGACCCTGCTTTACGAGAAATAAGCGGCTCGCTTCGCCGAGATTCTTGATGATGTGAAATTCCGCCTCCGTGACTTTGAACCCCTGGACATAGTCGTCATGATCGGCACGCGGATTGGGCAAGAAGATCTGGGTCACACTCTGTTCCACCATCGTTTTCCCGATCGGGTGTCGCAGCACATCCGAGGGCGATTGCGTCACGAAGACGCCGAGGCCGGATTGTTTGCGGATGGTCTTTTGCTTGTTGAAGGCGAAGTCCGCGAACAGCGGGTCTTGAAGCGGCTTCCAGAATTCCTCCATGACATAGATGAAGGGTTCGCCCGTGATCAGTCGTTCGGTCAGATGGAGCAGGTAGGCCATGATCGGGGTGCGAACCTCGGGATCATCCAGAAAGTCCGTATAGTCGTAGCCAAATATCCGTGCGCCGCTGATCTCGTGGGTATCTGTTGGATTGTCGAAGGCCCAGCCCAGCGAATGACCACGGGTCCATCGCTTCAACCTGGTCCGTACACTCTGGTCGCCGGTGGCCGGCAGGTTCTGGCGGAGGAGGGAGAGGCAGCGGAGGTCCGGGGAGACCGCCTCACTCATCACCGTCCGCACGGCATGGCTGATCTCCGTTTGTTCCTTTGAAGAGAGTAGGGGAATCTCGTCACCAGGCTGCTTCACGAGTTGGGCCATAAGCTGTTCGCAGAATTGCCAATTCTGGGGATTCGGTTCGAGCTGTAAGGGATTGAAGCCAGTCGGCGTTCCACGTTTCAGGGATTGATAGGTCCCGCCCATTGCCCGGATGCCGATCTCCGCGCCACGATCTTTATCGAAGACCACGCAACGGAGTCCCTGGTACTTGGTGGCGAAGGCCAACAGGCTCAGTTCCAACGCGGTCTTGCCCACGCCGGTGCTGCCGCAGATAAAGGTGTTGCCGGGGTACTTCTCATCGCGTGAATCCCGGTCCTCGGGTGAGACGTGAAAATTGAAATAGTAGGGTTGCCCACTTGGGGTCTTGAACAGGGCCAGGGCTTCGCCCCAGGGATTGCCGGCTCGTTTGCCACGGGCGAAGTTGTGAAAAGGACTGAGGCAGACAAAGTTCCGGCTGGTAATGACGGCTTCGCGGGGACGCAGACTCCAGTTGCCCGGGATCTGTGCGAACCAGGCACATTCGGGGATCACATCGACCCGCGCCATCTTGAACCCCGGCCCATCTTGAAAGACGGCCCGGGCGTCGGCGAGCGCGGTGCTCACCGATTCCATCGATGTTCCAAAAATTGCCAGACTGTAATGGTACTGGCCCAGATCGATGAGGCCGCTCTGCAGATCGTCCGCAGCCTGGTCCATCTGTTCGATCTCACGCGTCGCCGCGTCTTCCGACGCAATCAAGTGCCCTTTCTGAGTGGCGAGCGATTTGAGGGCCGCGCGTTTGTTGAGGCACGAGAAGCTCTGGGTCTCGATGTATTCGGCATCGCTGTAGAGCAAGCCGTTGTTCATGCCGGGCTCGGAGAACGGCGGGTATTCCTGCATGTCGAGAAACCCAGCGAATTTCTTCTCGCGTGGGTGCCAGATCTCCATCATGCCCGTCCGGTCGCCGAAGTGCAGGCGAGACGAGGGGAGGTACGAGGCCAGCGGGGCCCGGCGCAGGGGGATGTCCTCCCAGACGCCGTTGATGAGGTAGCTCAGAAAGGCCAGCTGGTCGGAGTACACGATGTCTCGTTTCGTATAGGTGCCCAATCGACTGGGCCCATAGCGACTCAGACTTGCTTCGAGCTGTTTGCCCATGTCGTCCAGGATGGTCAGTTGTCCGGTTTCGTGCTCTCGTCGTTGGGCCAGGGTGCGCGTGCCCATGCGAGTGAAGAAGCTCGCCACCTTGGAAGGAAACGGTCGGTACAGCAGGGACAGGTACAACTCCGTCGCCATTTGTCGATGTTGGGTGAAAGACTGATAGTAACGGTCGCTCAGGTGTTGGCAGAAGGGATTGGGGGAGGTGCCGTGCAACCGCTCGGTGACGACCCGTCGAATCTTATGCGACCAGAGGGCGAAGGACCCGCCGCCCAAGGATCGGAGAAATTGGTGCAGCGCTTCTTTGCGCAGTAGGACTTCTGAACGATCCGCTGTTTCGAATGTAATCCCATCCAGTTTCCAACAGGCAAGGTACTCGCCGCCGGTCAAGGTAATGACGGTAGGCGTGATCGCCGTGCCCAGCGGGATATAGTCGCTCGCGGGAATCTGGGCGGACGCGGCTTTCGTGAGGGCGGCTCTGGTTCTCATCGACATAGGTCTCTTGACGCTCAACTTTTCCACTGTGTTCGTCTGGTCTTCCAGCACAGGGGGCCATAGGAAATAGCGCCCCACGTTGCGCGACTCGGGCTGTGGCGAAGTCGCATGCGCGCCCGCATCATCACTTGACGTAAGCGCTGATCGTCCGTCTTCGTCGTCTGGCGCATCCAGAGCAGGATGGGAATCGCGATTAGGACAATCCCCAGCGAGACGTAGCCGCTCACGAGGTAGTACAGCCAGACTGATACCAACAGCGTCAGACCGCCGATCAGAATCAGCGGCATGATCGGCACGCCGCCTAACATCGCGGGCCTCGTACAGCCGGTGAAGATGGGATCTCGGAAGCCGTCCATGTTAGTTGATCAACCAGGCCGCGATGCCTGCGGCGCCGCCCACCAAGATGCCGCCAATCACGACGTTACTCACGTCAGACCATTGGGCATGGCTGAAGGCCATCTTGAATCCTGCCCACATGATGGCGACGGTAAACAGCGTCACCGCCACACTCGTCAGGACGGTTTGCACGTTCTGCATCACCGTGTTCACCTTGGTGATCTGGGCCCAGGCCGGGTCCGATTCCAGTAGGACCGCCACTCCGAGTAGCCAGGAAGCGGCAGCAATCAGACGCCCATTCCCTCGGCTGCCCCCTCTCCAGGTCCCTATCCCTGACCCACGCTTCTTCGTCACATTCCGTCCCATCATCACCTCTTCCATCTTCCCTTCCTTTCTGTGAAGTGGCCTCTGTGGCAAGTTTACGGACACTTCTGCCCGCACTCATCGCCAAACGGGGGTGACATGTAGTGAGGTTCAGTTTTTGATGCAAGCCTGTTGGAACTACGTATGTTTGGAGAGGACGGCTAAAGACAGTGTGATCGAGTGGGGTAGTTAGACCGCAACGAAGTTGATCCTGTACGGCGCGTTCATGTGTTATCGATCGGTCGATTGGACTTGTTTAGCCATGGAAGGCCGGTAGCCTGCCGCGCACTGATCGTCTGACGCAGCGTCCGCGCCAGCAGAGATCTGTCACGGTCGCCGCTGAGTGCTCATCCGCCCGTGCTGTTTCGGCAGTCCCCGACCTGTCACCTCCGTTGTCCTGCCCTGGCGCTTCGGTCTCTGCGAAAGCGCCAGTTCGTTCAACATGCAGGAGGTGCCACCATGGCCAAACAATCCGTCCGACTTACCGTTCCACAGTTCATTCCACGCTATCGGGTCACGCTCGTCTCTGAGGGCGGTCATACCGCTCCATACGGCGCTCTTCGTGATTCCGCTGCTGCGGCAGCCGCACTCCGTCCGTGCTTTGATGGTCTTGATCGCGAGCAGTTCCTCGTCTGTTGTCTTGATGCGAAGAACGTCAGCATCGGTGTGAACATCGTCTCAATTGGCACGCTCACCCTCAGCCTTGTGCACCCTCGTGAAGTCTATAAACCAGCCATCCTTCTCAACGCCTGTGCGATTATTGCAGTGCACAATCACCCCTCCGGCGATCCCACGCCGAGCCCTGAGGATCGGACGCTCACCACACGACTGCGGGAGGCTGGTGATTTGCTGGGCATCAGGCTGCTCGACCATCTCATTCTCGGTGATGATCGCGTCTATAGTTTTGCTGATCAGGGCTGGCCACTATGAGGCGACAGCGAGAGTCCTGTTGCACTTCCAGACGGATATTCTTGTGAGCAGATGACGCATGTTGATACATTCGGAAGATCCCGTGTCCCTCCGATAGGTGGAGGTCTGTTTCTGACACAGCGGACGCCTAAAAACTAGGCAACATGCTGAAGAGGCCATGATGCGCTGTCGCTCGATTGCTTAAGTCGATTTATTCACTTCTAGGGGGAGAGGGGGGATGATGCGGTGATACAGATTTAGAAAGTGTTAGGTCGTCAGAAAATCGCTCGTGGCAGTCATCAATTCCATCGTTACAAAGCCATTCTCTCACACATAGCATCGTGCTTGAAGGCTAGGCCGGCTTGCTTGAGAAGTATACATTGTTTCCTGGTAGCCTTTAATAACCGTCATACTGATATTGTTCGGTAAACCACACCTGATAAATTCTCTTCAGTTCCCGCCTTAGTTTTTGGCACGGTAGGTAAACTGGTTCACAAGTCAAGTCCGCAGCAGAATCCATCGCTGGCCATGCATTCCAGTACCCCTTCTTCTGATTGGGTACGCTGTTCAAACGGGCACAACTTTGCCTCTTAACATCTGGACTGCTGGTATCCATTTGATTTCTTCATGATTCATTGTGCGGTAGGTGAGGTTTCCACTTGATTACTCGTCTTCTATACGACGGGGTGTAATGTCCATACTCTGCTCTGATGGGGCGAAGGCTGAGGCGACAACGAATCGTGAGTATGAATGTCAAAAGTGTGATTGTGATGATTGGGATCGGTGTAGTGGTGATTCTGATTACGTTTCGGTTAGGAAGCCAATCACCCAGTGAGTCATCGACGACGGCTATGTCCGACAAAGCTATTTTGGTCGACGTAGCTCCCGTCACAGTCGGGTCCATCACAGAATCCATCCAGGCCGTCGGTACGCTGGAAGCCGTTGCTTCCATCACAGTGAGACCGGAGATTGCGGGGGTCATTCGACGGATTCATTTTCAAGACGGACAGATAGTGGAACGGGCTGCTCCATTAGTGGAACTCGACCAGGAAGAACTCCAGTCGCAGGTCACGCAAGCAGCGGCAGAGGAAAAGATGGCGGTGGTCACCTATGAGCGGCTGAAGCGGATTACCGACGAACAGTCTGCCATTGTGCCGGCTCAACAGATGGATGAAGCACGGATGGCATGGCACGCGGCGGCAGCGAACAGTCGCCTCTACGCGGCTCGTCTGAAGAAGACTATGATCCGTGCCCCGTTCAGCGGAACGCTGGGGCTCCGGCGGGTCTCGGTCGGTGATTACCTCCAGCCGGGGCAGGACATCGTCAATTTGGAAGACTTGCGCACCCTACATGTGGATTTCAAGGTGGCGGAAGTCTGGTTGAGCCGGCTGCATGTCGATCAGACATTGATCGTGACGACCGACGCTTTCTCAGATAGGACGTTTGAGGGACGGGTGACGGCAATCGATCCGAGGGTCGATGCCGTCAATCGAACCGTGGCAGTGCGCGCAGTGATACCTAATCCAGAGGGCACTCTCCGACCTGGCCTCTTCGTCACGGTTCGTTTGAGCCTCGGCGAAGATATCCGTGTGCTGCTGATCCCGGAAGAGGCGGGATTTGTCCGGCAGGAGAAGACCATGGTGTTTCAGGTCGAGGGGCAACTAGTCAGACTGAAAGAAGTGACACTGGGTGCGCGTGAACGTGGGATGGTCCACGTGCGTGCTGGGTTAAATGATGGAGATGTCGTGGTTCGAACTGGCCCGCACAAGCTTCATGATGGGGATCTCGTCTCAATTAAGTCATCGGAGTAACAGCCGGTCGATTGCTCCGGCGTGAGTGTGCCGTCCTTGTTTCGTCACGAGTAAACATGCGTCTGTCCGAGACCTGTATTCAGCGACCGGTATTCGCGATTGTGATGACGCTGCTCCTGGTGTTGTTCGGGATCTTGAATTTCCTACGATTACCCGTTCGTGAGTATCCCGACATCAAGCCGCCGATCGTCTCAGTCCGAACCGTCTATCCGGGGGCCAGTGTCTCCGTGCTGGAAGCAGACGTGACCACACCGCTTGAGGATGCACTCAGCGGGATTCAAGGGCTTCGGACGATCAGCTCTGCCAGCCGGGCAGAAGTCTCCTCGATCACGATGGAATTTGAGCTAGGGAGAGATCTGGACGGTGCAACCAACGATGTCCGTGATCGAGTTTCGCAAGTTCGTCCGGTATTGCCGTTGGGAATTCTTGAGCCTCATGTTGAAAAGGCGGCCGCGGAGAATACCGAAGTCTTATGGCTCGCAGTGTCCAGCAGCCACCATTCGGAACTAGAGCTCTCTGATATCGCCGATCGATTCATCAAAACGCAGTTGGCCATGATTCCTGGCGTGTCATCGACCTATCTCGACGGGGAGCGGCGCTATGCCATGAGGATTTGGCTGGATCCCGATCGTCTGGCGGCTCGCCGCCTGACCGTTGAAAATGTGGAAGATGCGATCCGCAATCAGAATGCATCGCTCCCAGCTGGCAGGATAGAAAGCCACCAGATGGAGTTCAGCGTCTCTCTCAACGGGACCTTACAGACTCCCAAGCAATTCGAATCGCTGATCGTGGCCTACCGTGACGGATACCCTGTTCGCCTGGAAGATATCGCGCATGTGGAACTGGGTGCGGAGGATACTCGCAAGTTGGTGCGATTCAACGGCAAGTCATCGCTGGGGATTTCCGTGTCTCGTCAGTCTAAGGCGGACACGTTGGCCGTCGTGCGTGCGGTCAGAGAGCATCTTCCGTCCATTGCGGCAGGGTTACCGAAGGGGATGGATCTGACGCTGGCGTGGGACAGTTCGACACCGATCGAACGGTCGTTAAAGGAAGTGTACGAGGCGCTGGGTCTGTCGCTGTTCCTTGTCGTATTGGTGATCTTTTGTTTTCTGGGAAGCTTTCGGGCGACGTGCATACCGGTGGTCGCAATCCCAACCTCAATTATCGGGACGTGTACGATCATGGCGGTGAGCGGGTGTTCGCTGAACGTGTTGACCCTGTTGGGACTTGTGCTTGCCGTCGGTCTGGTGGTGGATGATGCCGTCATTGTCCTTGAAAATATTCATCGACGGATCGTCGCCGGCATGCCACCCTTACGAGCCGCTGTCGAGGGAACCAACGAAATCGCCTTCGCCGTCATCGCAACGACAATTTCGCTGGTGACCGTCTTCATCCCCATCGCCTTTCTGAGCGACCTCATCGGGAAGCTCTTTGCAGAATTGGCCATCGCGATCGCCTCTGCGGTGCTCTTGTCTGGTTTCGTGGCCCTGACCCTCACGCCGATGATGTGTGGGCGCCTCCTTTGCCAAGACAGTGGACGGTCCACTCACCACCAATTCGCTGCAGGGCTTGCGGATGCGGTGACCCAACACTACCGGCGGGGGATTGAATGGGCCATCAATGCGAAAACAGTAGTCGTGATCGTAGCTGTCACAGCCAGTATGGCGAGTCTCGTCCTCTTCACCCGACTTCAGTCCGAACTGGCGCCGCTGGAAGACGTGGGATGGTTTTCTAGCTTTCTCACCGCGCCGCAGGGTGCCACGCTTCGTTATACCGACACCTACGCGAAAGAGTTAGAAACGCTGCTTCAGGCTGTTCCAGAGATTGCCCACACGTATACGATGGTGGCTCTCGGCGATCGTCCGACAAGGGTCAACCGTGCCGAGAGTTGGGTGACGTTGAATGATTGGAAGGACCGTACGAAAAGTCAGCAGGAGATCGTCGCAGATCTGAACCACAAACTCGGTACGCTGACCGGGGTCAGAGCCTACCTCCTCAATCCTTCCTCCATAGGAGATTGGGTGGAGAAGTCCCCGGTGCAGTTCGTCCTGGGGGGATTGGACTATCGAGAACTGCAGCAGGTTGCCGACGAACTTGTGGCACGATTGGCGAAACACCCAGGGTTCGTGGCACCTGGAATGGATGTGGCGTTAAGTACTCCGCATCTGACCGTGGAAACGCATCGCGACAAGAGCGCTGATCTTGGCGTGTCCGTTGCCTCCATCGGTCGGACATTGGAGACCTTGCTCAGCGGAAGACCGGTGAATACGTTCTTGCAGAATGGTCGGCAATACAAGGTGATCGTGAAAGTCGACGATCGACATCGCGAGAAACCGTCCGACATTGGTCAGCTCTATGTGCGGGGGAATGACGGGGCATTGGTCCAGCTCAACAATATTGTGACGATCAAGGAAATACCGGCCCCGGAAGCGTTGAACCATGTCGATCGCATGCGTGCCGTCACGATTAGTGCGGGATTGGCCGATGGGTTCACGCTTGGACAGGCCTTGAACTATCTGGATGAAACATCGAAGGCGATCATCAAGCCCGGGATGCGGACCGCCTATGCCGGAGAATCCAAGACTTTCACGGAAAGCAATCGAAACTTGTCTCTGACTTTCGCATTGGCGTTGGCGGTGATCTTCCTGGTGCTCGCAGCGCAGTTCGAAAGCTTTCGGCATCCGTGGATCATTCTGTTGGCCGTACCCCCGGCTGTATCGGGGGCAGTGCTCTCCTTGGCCGCGATCGACGGGACCCTCACCATTTATAGTCAAATCGGACTGGTGATTCTGATCGGGCTGGTCACAAAGAATGCGATTCTTATCGTGGAATTCGCCAATCAGCTTCGTGAACGGGGAGCCGACGTGTCTCAGGCGGTCACTGAAGCCGCTGTGGTACGCCTTCGTCCGATCCTGATGACGACCTGTGCAACGATCCTCGGAGCCTTGCCGTTAGCCGTGGCTACTGGCGCGGGAGCAGTGGGTCGTCGTCAGATCGGGGTCGTGATTATCGGCGGGTTAGTAGTATCCACTCTCGTGACGCTCTTTCTGGTGCCGGCAGGCTATGCGATCCTAACGGGCCGAGGCAAGAATTCTGATGTCTCCCGAGCAGGAGCCTAGGCTTTTCGGCACGGGCACGCATAGTACATGTTTACATGTGGTTGCGAGGTTCCTCCCATCATTCCCTCGATTTGCGAGGCTCAACAGACATAACACTCCTCGCTGGTGTGGGGACAAAGCCAGGCTATTCCGTCTTACTTGGGTAAGGCTGAATGATGAGTACGCGGCAGCAAGCATTTCTGTCGTCTTGTTTGGCAAGTTGGTTTGCTAGTGATTCACACTCGTCTATGAGGGGAATGTGATGGGGCGTGAATGGACCGTTCATTGTCCGTATGGGGCGATCATCATCGCCAGTCTGTGGGTCCTGTTGGTTCCAACCTCGAGTTGGAGTCTAGATATTACCAAACCGACGCTTTCGGAACGTCATGAACAGATCTCTCTGGCAGAAGCAGCCGTTCGCGCTTTGCAGCACAATCTTGATATCAGTATCAGCCGTCACACGAAAGAAAGCCGGTTGGCCGACATTGTGATCGAACAAGCGAGGTTTGATCCCACGATGAGCGTGAATGGCCGGTATCTCCGGACGGTCGATCCTCTTGAGCGACCTGTCTTCGGAGCGACCGGAAATCTCCTGAACCAGATCACGAGGTTTGACCAGCGCAATCATGCTGTGATCGTCGATGCTTCGACAAACCTCGTGACGGGCGGCAATGTTGGTGTGAACTATAATCCCGCTCGCAACAGTGTGAACCAAGACCTCGCTGAAGGCTTTCTATTTAATCCCGCCTGGACCGGTGGCCTCTCGTTGAGTCTCACTCAGCCGTTACTGAAGAATGCCGGGATCGGGATCAATCAGACCTTTATCAAGGTCGCCCAAAACAACGCGGTCGTCGAACAGCACGTTTTCCGAGATCAAGTCCTGACCGTGATCGCCTCGGTCGAGCAGAACTATTGGGAGCTGGTGTATGCGAGAGAAAATGTGAAAGTCGCCCAAGCTGCGTTGAAGGCCGCGGAGGAGCTATTGGCCACAAACCGCATCAAGGCCAAAGCCGGAGTGATGTCGGTCGTTGATGTGCTCCAAGCCGAGGCAGCTGTTGCATCACGAGTGGAGCAGGTATTGATAGCTGAAAAAGCCATCCGGGATGAGGAAGACCAGCTGCGGACACTGCTCAATCCCGGTGAAGCTGAGCTGCGGCAAACGGTCCGCCTCATGCCACTGGACGCGCCTATCACCTTTATGGAGACGCTCAGTCTCGAAGAAGCCATCGAGACCGCAATCGAACAGCGGCCAGAAATTGCACAGGCTAAAAAAAATATTGAGTCCAGCGAGTTGAATAGGAAATTCGCGCGCAACCAATTGCTGCCCACACTATCTGTTCAGGGAACTGTTGGACTTTCCGGATTAGGAAGTGACTTTGGTAATTCGTTCGCCAGAAACTTCAGCGGCGACTTCTATAACTACGGGGCAGGGCTGGTGTTCAGCTATCCGCTCGGCAACCGCTCCGCCATCAGTACGTACAATAAGCGCCAATTAGAGGCCAAGAATGCCGAAGCCTCCCTGGAACGTGTCCGCCATCAAATCATTTTAGTGGTGCGTGAGGCGGTGCGGCGGGTGCAAACCGACTTCAAACGCATCGAAACGACTCGCTCAGCGAGGATTTTGGCTGAGAAACAACTGCAAACCGAGCAGGAACGTCTGCGCGTGGGGTTGAGCACCACCAGGTTTGTGCTCGATTTTCAACGGGATCTCGCGACGGCGCAGGGGAACGAGCTACGGGCCGTTGTGGATTACAATAAATCGATCTCCAACCTAGAGCGGCAGAAAGCTACGACCTTAGACCGTTATCATCTCGAATTGTCGTAAACCACTCAGCATGCCTACCAGGGATTAGCGGAATCGACCCTTCAGGGAGAGTAAAAAGATTTTAGATGAAGGGTGAGGGATGAATTAGACGAATTCGTCTCACACATAACCATATTTGTTGGTCTCCAATTGGTCTCGCATGGAGGCGTCTGCTAGAGCGCCCATGTATACCGTGCTGATAACTCCCGATATGTGCCTTGAAAAAGGGGGGGGACCGGCTGATTATTCGCTGATCCATAAATAGGGAATGACAAGATGGATGCACTCAAGAACCTGGTGGACTACGGGATTATCGGGCTGTTAGCGGTGTTGAGCCTGTGGGCGCTCGCCGTTGCAGTAGAGCGGTGGCTCTACTATCGGCGGGTGACGCCGAATGAGTTCGACAACATTCAGCTATTGGAAATGGCATTGACGAAACGACTAGTCGTCATAGGAACGGTCGCTGCCAATGCCCCGTACATTGGGCTACTTGGCACCGTATTGGGCATCATGTTGACGTTTCATACGATGGGGACATCGGGAACGATGGCGGTCGGTGCGATTATGGTCGGGTTGAGCCTGGCGCTCAAGGCGACAGCCATCGGGCTGCTGGTGGCGATTCCGTGTGTCGTGCTGAACAACATCCTCAGACGCCGTGTCTCAGAACTACTTACCCTGTACAAGGTGCAGCATGGAACGTGAGCTGAACCAGATCAATGTCATCCCCCTCGTGGATGTGATGCTGGTCCTCCTAGTTATTGTTCTAACCACGGCGACCTTCATTTCAACTGGGCAGGTGCCGGTTGAATTGGCGAAGGCAAAAGAGGTGACCGATCATAAGGATGTTCCACTGATGATCACTCTGACTGCCGATGGGAAACTGTTTGTGAATGATCAAGCCATTCGGGAGGACGGCCTCTCGACGGCTTTGAATGGGCATCCGCGCGAGTCTGCCGTGGTGCTTCGGGCCGATCGTGTGACTGTCTTGGAACGGTTTGTGGGGGTGGTCGATGAAGTAAGGGGGCTGGGATTTCGCCAGGTGAGTTTAGAGGTGCTCCGCTCATGACGACCCCGACCGTCGATCTTAGGAACACAGGTTCGGTATTCGATCGAGCACGCGGATGGGTGGTGTCTACGCTTGTGCATGGCTTAGGAATCGCGGGGTCATTGTTTGTGATGGGGGCGATCGAGCAACCGCCTCCCCCCTCATTGTTCCAATGGGACATTGCCATGGTGGAATCGCCGGCACAGACGGAAGCTCAGCCGGCTGAGCCGATTATGCAACCAACTCCCCCCACTGTCAGACCGAATCCGCCCCTTCGGCAGATCAAGCAAGTCGCAACAGAACAGCCGATATCGCAGACGCATCAGGACATACCGGCTTCTCTGGAAACGACCCAGGTGGTGAAGGATGTGGTGACGAATGCCGAGCCGGTCATGGAGTATGCCACCGTGGCATCAACAGTGAGTGAACCGGTAATCTCGTCATCTGTAGTAGAGACACCGGTCGATTCGTTAGAGCAACCCGTGACCGAAGCGCCCACGCCCGTTGAATCAGTCGCCTCACGGACCGAGTATCGACAGGTAGAGCATCGGCAGGTGGTACATCGGGAAACGCGGGCCGATTTCGGCTGGCTCACAGAAACGCTGTGGAACAAGATCGAAGAGCTGAAACGATATCCGACGCTTGCCAAAGTGAATCATTGGGAAGGCAGGGTCGTGGTGTCGGCGGTCATTCGCGATGATGGTGAGGTGATGGGGGTGCAGATTGCTGAAACGTCTGGTCGGGCGGTTTTGGATGAGGAGGCGATGGCAGTGATGAAAAAGGCCTCACCTCTGAGGCTTAAACACCCCCTCGGTCAACGACAGATCACAATCCTCATTCCCATCAGCTATCGACTGGATGGATAGCCTGGGAGATTGAATTAAGGAGAACGATGATGAATCGCAGGACGATCACACGAACAATAACGTATACGGCTCAAGCCGTGCTCGTCATCGGAGCACTCTGGATGCCGAGTAGCTCGGCTTGGGCACAGAACAAAACGGACGGAAGAGCGGACAAGGTCTTTCATGCCTCTGCGACAGATGCAAAGGGCATTGAGACGGATCTGAAAAACGTCATCTTCTACTGGGAAGAGAAAATCAGTGAGACGGCATTCGTTCCCCATGAACTCAAAGAAGTGCCCGTTAAACGGGGAACAGCCACGGTTAAAATTAAATTCGACAGTATCAAGCTCATCGATCTCAAGCCATCAGGGAACGGCTCGCTTCCCAATGTCTCTATCACGCTGGCGGACGGAAAAACCGGGGACTTTGTCTTGGCGATTGCAGGCAGCTTTAAGGGGCAATCTGATTTCGGAGAAGTGGAACTCGCAGCATCAGAGCTGAAGAAGCTCACGTTCAAGTAGACGCGGCGTTCATCCGGGCGGGCAGTCGATGGGTTTGTACCTATCATCAGACGTTGAGTCCTGGGCAGGGCAGTCAGAACGAGGAAGGTGCCATGCGGGGGAGAGCCTCAGTAAGGACCAGTGTCGATGTCCGATGTCGGTGCGGCAAGCTTGTGGCGCGCTGGCAGGGGGACGACCTCGTTATCAAGTGCACCCGATGTGGACGCTTCGTCGCCATTCATCACTCAGCCATCCAAGGGATACCGCCTGCTGGACTGGATCCTGGTGACCGTCAGTAAGTTGTTCAGCTACGCATTGTTCAATCTCCCAACCTTGCCTACAGCCGACTGCGTGATTGCTGGATTCGTGGGCGTTGTCGTTCTGCCATCGCGATGCGACTTATGTTCATGAGGAAGCGCGATAACGCCATGCCATCTGCATCGAGCACTCCAACGGTAATAGTTCCACTGGGCGAGGGTAAAGTGTCGCTTCCAGTTCAAACCATACTTCGGTGCTCTCTCAGAGGGGTTTGGTTACGCACACATCTGTACCTTGGACTGTTCGGGGGGGCGCTGTTCGTCCTGATGAGTCTCACGGGCAGTTTCCTGGTGTTCTACAAAGCCATCGACGAATGGCTAAATCCAGCCCAGCTCACAACGAGCGGCTCCGGCCCTCACAAGCCCCTGAACGAAGTAGTTGCGACGGCGCAGGCCACGGTTCCTGCCGGTGGTTGGTTGGACAGCCTTGAGTTGCCAGCTCATGAGCGTGAGGTGGTGAGAGCTTGGCATAAAGTACCGACCGATAAGCTCGACCATTTTCGGTGGTATCTGGTCACGATCGATCCCTACGCCGGGTCCGTCTTAGGTCGGGATCGCGAATGGGGCACGTACCTTGTCTCGTTCATCTATGAGTTGCATGAATCCTTATTGATCGACGAACTTGGTCGGACTCTTGTGGGTTGTGTCGCCATCTTGCTCTTAATCTCGATCGGCACGGGCCTGTTTCTTTGGTGGCCTCGTTCGGGGAAGGTCCGGCAGGCGTTTCTCCCCGTCACGGGCGGCAGCCGGATCCGTCGACAATATCAGTGGCACAAAGTCACTGGGGCATACAGCGCGATCGTACTGACCGTGCTCGCGTTCACGGGTGTGTATTTGGCGTTCCCGAGCTATGTGATCCAGCTGGTGTCCGCGTTTTCCCCGGTCGACGAATCAGACGAGGACGGGGCCGTGCAGTCCCATCCGGACTCGGGGACCCCTCCTCTTTCCGCCGAGCAAGCGGTCGAACTGGCCCAGCACCTGTTTCCGGATGGCCGGATCACGTACATCGGCATTCCTCATGAGGCAGTAGATGCGTACGAGATGATGATGTATCGGCCCGGAGATGTACGCGAGTCAGCGGGAAACAGCATGGTCTGGCTGGATCAATACAGCGGGGCCGTGCTCAAAGTGCGCGATTGGCGGACGTCCACAGCGGGACACACCTTTGTGGCCTGGCTCTTTCCCCTGCATAACGGCGAGGCGTTCGGAATGATCGGCCGCTGGATTGTGTTCTTCGCTGGATTGATCCCCCTCGTGCTGTATGTCACCGCGTTGCGCGTGTGGTGGCTCAAGCGACAGGCGCATCGACGGCAGAACCGTAGGCCAAGCGCAGAGGCACATCCTTGCTCCAAGCCTGTGAATCGACACACTCTGTTGATTCGTTGACCTTCGCTCCTCGGGCTCTCTCGGAAGATACACTTGAAACCAGTGAGCCACAATGCAGAAAAAGAAGTTGACAGCCGTTTCTCTAGATGATATTGAGAAAGCGTATCAAGAACATAGTTATGATGGGAAGCAACACTCCTGTCATGTACGAGCAGGAATGAGGCCAGAGGTCGTTGCAGACCGGAGCCCAAGGTATCGAGGGATGCCTTGGGCTTTTTTATTGCGACATGGTTGTGAAGCCATGCGCCTGGTGTCACTGACTAGCCAAGGAGATGGGCATGTTCATCTGTTTGTGTAGAGGAATTAAGGAGTCTGAATTTTCCAGCCTGGCATCACGACTCGGAGCTTGCCCGGAGGCGATGAAACAGGCGATGGGGTTGGATGACTCCTGTTGTGGGCGTTGCGAGTCCGATTTAGAAACCATGGTTCAACGTATTCATGAGGGCGGCATCAGGTCTTCGGTCGAAGTCCTGGTTCGATAATGGGAAGCCCGGTCGCTTAGGAGGTGAGAGAAAGCTAGTCAGCGCAACAACCACTATGGAGGAACTATCAAGATTAGCTGTCGACGATGTGGCGGGTACATCATTGGTGAAGGAGCTTCTGATTATGATCGTGAAAAACGGTGGAGGTGTATCAACTGCGGTTGGTATTGCGAGGAGAGTGTCGTACTCCGAAGTCTGGTCGTGCGCCTGTCCACATCGAGCTGCTAGCAGATCCGAGGATCACTCCGCTCTCATTCTATGGAAAGGAAGACTCGCATGAATAAGGCATTTGGTAAGGATGGTCCAATGAAGCTGGTATTATGTGGATGTGGGAAACTGCATCTGACGTGCGGTGCAGTCACGCTCCACCTCACACGTGACGAATTTCTTGTGTTTGCCGAATCCGTACAGCGTTTGGCAGTGATCGTCGCGCGCCCATCTGCGGAGCAGTCGTTGGGGGTCGCACAACAGAATCCTAGTATGGTGTGTCACTAAGCGAACAGTTGGGGTCCGGGGCCAACCATGCCGGTGTAACTGGGACTGAACGTTTGATGAGGGAGCGAAGATGAGCAAACGTTATCTTCAATCGAGAGATGATGTGGCCATATTCATTAGTTTGGCGACGGCGCTCGGTATTCTCTTGTCGACGATTGTCGTTATGTGGATATGGACAAGTGTCAATGGAAAAGCGGGACTGCCTATTTAGTAACTGTGGATGTCAACACGCGTACAGAATCGGCTTATTGTGCTCGGGCCGCGAGGACTTGTGTTGTGCTTTAGTTCGTCGTATCAGCGCTATCTGAATAATCAATATCCTCAGCAGTAGTCTCCTATTCGTGTTCATGCAGCGGTAGTTAAAAATAGATGTTGACAGCAGAGCCATGGAAATGATATTGAGAACCTATATCAACTAGCAATAGGTACTGATGAATCTGAAATCATAGTTCCATATGCCGCAATGCTTCTAGGTGAGACGGTTTAATCAAGACGTTTCGGGCTAGGTGCAAAGCTCATTTAAATAACAGTCACCATTAAACGAGGCCAGAGGTCATTGAAGACCGGAGCCCAGGGTGTCGAAGGACACTCTGGGCTTTTTTATTGAGCACGCTGGAGCAAAGGGAGATAGGCAATGACAACGCACAGCACACATCTCGCTGAAGCACAACTCATGGCTTCCCGAGACATTTCCAATGTTGGGTCTGCACTGCGTCTCACGTATGGGCAGATCGCTTCGCTGTTTCAACAGTATCGTGAGGAACTGACGCGTCGGCTTGTCGGGATGGTGAAGTCGCACGAAACGGCTGCCGACCTGGTACAGGATACCTATGTGCGGTTGCTTCGTCTCGGCGACGCGCAGGTGGTTGAGCAGCCGCGTGCGTTGCTCCATCGGATTGCCGCGAATTTGGCGATTGACCATCTGCGGAGAGAAAAAAATAGCGTTCAAGCCTTTGATGACATGGATGCCGCAACGGCGGTCCCCAGTCAGGCGCCGTCGCCGGAACGGGAGTTGCTCGCTAAGCAGCGGCTTCGTTTGTGCCTCCAGGCGATCGAACAGCTTCCTCCCCGAAGCCGTGAAGCCTTCGTGCTGTGCCGCGTGTATGGGTACTCCTATCAGGAAATTGCCGTACGGATGGGTATTTCGGAGAGCGGGGTGGAGAAGTTACTGATGCGAGCGCTGGATCAATCTTGTGAGGCCCTGGAGGCTATCGACCGCCATCAGTGAGGATCTTGGTCTGTTAAATCGTCACACTGTATACTGGCCCCGGTTCTGTCGAGCACCTGCCGACACGACCGGATTATGCAGCGTACGGATGATTCAGACGACATGGTGCTCTCTGAAGAGGAAGCCCGGCTCAGGAAAGAGGCTGTAGCCTGGGTGATTCGTTTGCAGAACAGTGGCCTCTCACAAGAGGACCGTCAAGCCTTTGAGACCTGGCAGGCGCAGAGTCCTAAGCATGCCCTCATCTATCGCACGGTTTCTAGAGTATGGGACAGTCCGGAGCTGACTGCCGCTGCCGCTGTCATGGCGGGGGCAAGTCCGTCCAGGCTTGCATCCAAGCCGGCGTTTTCTCTGCGATGGCCCGTCCTGACAGCTGCGTGCCTTGTCTTCGTGGTGCTCCTCGCGGAACATTTTGATATTTCCATCCGCTGGCAGGCCGACTATCACACGGGGCCCGGAGAGCGGCGCACCGTTGAGTTGCCCGATCGGTCGATTGCCACGCTTAATACCCAGACAGCCATTGCGCTCTCGTATGACGGAACGGCTCGCCGAATCCGTTTGCTCAAGGGGGAAATGTTCCTCAATGTCCGGCATGATGCGGAGCGGCCGTTTGTCGTTGAGAGTGCGGACACCGCGGTTCGAGCGGTGGGAACAGCATTTGTCGTACGAACCGACCCAGGTGGGGATCGCATTACAGTCCTCGAAGGTACTGTCGAAGTTGAATCCAAAGCGAAGACAGGCTCTCCAGTAGCTGTGACTGCCGGATCGCAGATTCAGGTGGATCCACATCATCTCGGCCGACCGCAGGCCATCGATGTAACGACTGCTTCCTCATGGTTGCGGGGTCGGCTGGTGGTCCAGAACGTTCCATTTGTCCAGGTGCTCGAGGAACTGCAGCGGTATCATGGCGGCAGAATCCTACTTCTGAATCGACAGGTCGGTGATATCAAGGTGACCGGCACCTATAATGTCGATGATCCCGTTGGTGCGCTTGCGTTGCTCCTCCAGACAGTTCCTCTCTCAACGATCAGCCTGGCTGATCGTCTCGTCATTTTGTTTTGACCCTCGAAATCGTCGATTGGCCTAGGAACAGGTGAGGAAGAGTGTGTTCTTTCCCGTCTACAGAGAACGTGAAGTGAAAAACAGGAGGCCCTACGGGAAAGAGAACAATGGAACAACGAGATCTGCACACAAACAAATATGTAGCACCAGACAAGGCACGCAGAGCACGGTGGGCTTACTCATGCGCGCAGCCTGTGAGCTTGACCCTCTTCATTTTTACCTGCATCACGATGGCAGCCAGTACGGTCCTTGCCCAGGACAGCGTGACCTTAGAGTCACCGCGTGCCACGGCTACCTTTAACATCGCAGCCCAGCCACTTGGGGCAGCGTTAAACTCCTTTGCGGAGGTGACGGGCTGGCAGGTTAGTGTGCCGTCGGAGCTTGTCTCCGGCATGAGTGTCTCCGGTATCAGCGGGTCACATACGCCGGAAGAGGCTCTACAGACGTTGTTAGCCGGCACAGGGCTGACCTATCGTGTGACCGGGACCAGAGCGGTCACGCTCGTGCCGGGCGCTGTTGCGCCGGCTGTCGCACCACCGATATTGGCGGAAGAGAAGAAGGTATTTCCAGAGTCCCCAGGGGAGCCGATTGGGACGGTTTCACAAAAACCAATCAAGCTCCCTGAAGTCATGGTGAAAGAGACACGAGAGCGAAAGGACTCTGCGTATACTGCTCAAGACACTTCCACTGCACTGAGAATCCCCGTTCCAGTTCACGACACTCCTCGATCCATCCAGACCGTCACGAGGCAAGTGATCGAAGATCAGAGAGTCATCCGTCTTGATGAGGCGTTGCTCAACGTGAGCGGTGTGTCGCAATTCAGCTCCCAGGGCGGGCAGGGCGGCAACTTCATGATTCGTGGATTCGCATCGCAGTTCAATGTCTTCAAGAACGGATTTCGTGATGACAGCTTCTTCAGCTCGCGATCACAGCGAGACATCATTAATATCGAATCGATAGAAGTAGTGAAGAGTCCGCCGTCCTATTTGTACGGCCGATCAGACCCGGGCGGAATGATTCATCAAATCACCAAGGCACCGTTGAAGGATCCCTACTATGCAGCCGAAATGATTCTCGGCAATTACGATCTGTACCGTCCACAAATAGACATCAGTGGGCCGTTAAATGAGAGCAAGACCTTAACGTATCGATTCAATGGGATGTATGAAAACGCCGGCAGTTATCGAGAAGGCGTACGCTCGGAGCGGATCTTTCTCGCGCCGACTTTTGGTTGGGAACTAGGACCGCGGACGACATTTCGCTTTGAGGCCGAGTATCTCTATGACAATAGACCGATCGATCGTGGGCTGGTGGCAATCGGCGGCGGCGTGGCATCGATTCCCATTAATAATTTCCTGGGCGATCCTAGCCGGAAACTCGAGACGAATCATGGAAAGGCCACGCTGACCTTCCTGCACGACTTCAATGATATGTTCAGATGGCGCACGGCGTTTAGAGCGGCCGTGGCTCGTAGCCGATACAACAGTATGGAATCCTGGTTTCTGATCGGAGACGAAAACGAAGGTAATCTGAACCTGGCGCGCTTCGTAATTCCCACAGTGACCCAAAGCCACTACTTGCAAAATGAATTGCACGGGAAATTCGCGACCGGCCCACTGGCACATAAGACGATTGTCGGGGTCGAATTGGGGCGAGAAGTCGCATCCGAGTCGGCGTTCAGTGATTTCGGCGGTGACACGACAACGCCCGGAGCCTTTAGTTTCATCAATATATTCAACACTAGGAACCGGTTTTTCCTCGATACGCCTCTCTCGAAATTCAGCAATAGCAAGACGGTCAATAACATCTTGGGATTCTACTTTGGGGATCACGTGAGCCTCCTGGACAATCTCCACTTGCACGGAGGCGGTCGGTTCGATTACTTCAAACAGGATCTCACGAATCGCCCGACCGATGACACGCCGGATACGACCCATACAAGTCAAACTGAACTGGCCTTTAGTCCGTCGATTGGGTTGACCTATCAACCATGGAAGCCGATCGCGCTCTTTGCCAACTATACAGAGTCGTTTGCCCCTCAAGAGCCAGGGCTCAGAAGCGCCACTGGAGGGACATTCGCGCCGGAGCGCGGAAAGGCCGTTGAGGGAGGTGTGAAGTTTCAGAGCCCGGACAATCGGTTGCGGGCGACCCTTGCAGCCTTCCATATCAAGAAGCGAAATGTCTTAACCGGCGATCCACTCAGCGGATTCGTGTTCTCTGTCCCGACCGGTGAGCAACGCAGCCAGGGAATCGAGTTCGACGTGGCGGGAAGAATACTGCCCGGCTGGGACATCATCGCGAACTATGCCTATACCGACGCGCGAGTCACCGAGGACAACGTATTCCTTGTTGGAAGCCGGGTTCCCAACTCAGCGCTCCACCAAGGGAGAGTCTGGAGTACCTATTTCGTGCAGGATGGCCCATTGAAAGGGCTTGGCGTTGGTCTCGGGATGTTTGCACAAGGCAAGCGAACCGGCGTGTTCCAATGTACGGATCCAGCCAACTGTCAGGCTCCGTTTGAGCTGCCTGGGTATGCACGTATGGATGCCGCTGTGTACTACAGAAAGCCGGAGTTTTTTACACGCACGAATCTTCTCGCCTCCATAAATTTTACCAATGTGTTAGACCAGCGCTACTTTAGCGGTACACAAAACTTCAGGGAGATCGTCTATACCGGCGCGCCGTTCACCGTGATCGGTTCTGTAAAGCTCGAGTTCAATTGATGGAATAACCCCCTGTCTGCGATATGCAGCGTCAACGGTAAGCCGGACGTTATCTGAATCGGCATCGGGCCGATACTGTGGTGCCCACAGTCTTTTGTCAATCCGCAGGGGTGAGCCTCGTTCGTAGGCTCACCCGTCTCTCTCTTGAAAAGAAGGTGCCCACTTTCCCTGCGTACAGCTGAGAAGGCGCGCTGTTAGCGCATGATGTACACCTGGCCCATGCTCGGGTGGGATCAGAGCGATTCTCTCAGAAAAACATTCCGGTGGGGTGAGGAAAGAACTTTGTATTCCGTCTAAGTAGTACACGACGACTCAGTCATCAGAGAAGGGCCGCGGTCTCCAGACCGCGCTAGCTATTCCCTTCAATGCAGATGGCCTTCGAGCTCACCGACTGAGAAAACGAGCGAAACCCAACAGAGGTTCACTGTGGTTCGGGATGAAAGCATAACCGACATCCCGCGCTCTTGGTGTGTCTGAAGCGCAGAGGGGGATTGCATTGGTATCCGAAGAGCGTACAGGCGTCACGACACTCGTCGAGCTTCTTCGTAGGAGAGCCGACGATCTCGCGGAGCAACCCGCGTTCATCTTTTTAACTGACGGTGAGACGGAGGCCGGCGAGCTGACGTACGGTGAATTGGATCATCGCGCGCGGGCCATTGCGGCTCGGCTTCAATCATTGTGCGCACAAGGTGAGCGGGCCATTCTTCTCTATCCACCAGGGCTTGACTACATTGCCGCATTCTTCGGCTGCCTCTATGCGGGCGTCGTCGCCGTACCAGCCTATCCACCGCAACGGAAACGAATGCTGGGACGATTGCGGGCGGTACTCACCGACTCAGGAGCGAGCTTAGCGCTGGCACCGGCGAAGGTTCATGCCGGCGTTGAGCGGCTGAATCGGCAGGATTCCGGAATGGCAGAGTTCGGGGAGGTGCAGTGGCTTGAAACCGACGTTCCGGCTGAAGGGATCGAAGCTATCTGGCGGACGCCGTCCGTGGCCGGGGAGACGCTCGCGTTTCTTCAATACACATCGGGGTCGACCGGTACCCCGAAGGGCGTCATGGTGAGTCATGAGAATCTGTTGCATAACCAGCGGATGATTCAAGAGGCGTTCGGTCACGGCGAGCACACGACCGTCCTCGGGTGGCTGCCGCTGTATCACGATATGGGACTGATCGGGAACGTCCTGCAGCCGCTCTATCTTGGTCGGCCCTGCGTGTTGATGTCGCCCGTGCATTTCATGCAGAAGCCGTTTCGATGGCTGTCTGCGATCTCACGGTATCGCGCAACCACCAGCGGGGCACCGAATTTCGCCTATGACCTCTGTGTCCGTCAGATTTCCGTGGAGGAACGAGAACAATTGGATCTCAGTTCCTGGTCGGTGGCGTTCAACGGGGCTGAGCCCATTCACGCGGGAACATTGGATCGATTCACGGATATGTTCGGCCGCTACGGGTTCAGGCGTGAAGCCTTTTACCCCTGTTACGGATTGGCTGAAGCGACATTGTTTGTGTCGGGCGGTGAGCATGGTGCGGCGCCCATTCTCACGCTCGCTGAGAAGGCCGTGTTGGAGAAAGGCGAAGTGGTCGTGGCCTCCCGGGCCGACAGCTCCGCGTCTCGACTGGTCGGGTGTGGCCGACCCGCCGTTGATCAGCAATTGGTCATTGTCAATCCGGACACCTTCTTGCGCTGTCCTCATGGTCACGTCGGAGAGATCTGGGTCAAGGGCGCCAGTGTAGCGCAGGGATACTGGAATCGAGAGGAAACCACTGCACAGACATTCGCCGCCACGCTCGGGGATACCGGAGAAGGTCCATTCCTTCGAACCGGCGATCTGGGAGTGATCCACCACGACGAACTGTTCATCGTCGGCCGATTAAAGGATCTGGTCATCATTCGTGGCCGGAACCATTATCCGCACGATATCGAGGCGACGGTACAGGACAGTCATTCTTCACTCAGGCCAGGTTGCGGCGCAGTGTTCTCCATCCCGGTCGATGATGAGGAGCAATTGGTGGTGGTGCAGGAAGTGACCGGTCATTCGTCGATCGCTCTCGACTCTGTCGCCGCGGGAGTCGGCCGAGCGGTCACGGAACATCATGAAGTTCAAGTGTTTGCCGTCGTCCTGATCAAGCCTGGGACTCTGCCAAAGACTTCGAGTGGAAAGGTTCAACGGCATCTGTGCCGCGCAAAGTTTCTTGCGCACAAGCTCGACGTTGTGTACACCACGTCCCATCCCGAGCGGGTCGACAGAGGGACCGGTGTCGGTTTTGAGGAAGCCAAGGATGACATTCTCACCAGGGTTGTCGGCGTCTGGGCGCAGGTGCTTGGCCGCCCCCACGTGGGGCCTCACGACAATTTCTTTGAGCTTGGCGGAGATTCGTTGCGTGGGACACAGGTGCTGGCCAAACTGCAAGACGTGTATGGCGTCGATCTTCCTCTTGAATCGCTGTTCGACGCTCCCACGCCAGTGGGTCTGGCAGCGCAGATCCGATCAACATCTCAATTGAAGCCGACGACGTCGCGTCACCTTCTGGACCCGACTCCTCCCGGAGATATCACGCCTCTGTCCTTCTCTCAGCAGCGGTTCTGGTTTCTCGATCAACTCGCGCCGGACAGCTCATTCAATAATATTCCAGTTGCCTTGCGAATCAGAGGAGTACTCGATCTGACGGCGCTTCATCGTGCTCTGAAGGAAATCGTGCGGCGCCATGAGATTCTTCGCGCGCGATTCGTCGTCGATCAAGGTCATCCGTCTCAGGTGATCGATTCACAGTATGAACTTCCGCTCCCGGTCGAAGATCTGATGAATATGAGCGGAGCAGTGCAGGAGGAGCACATCTTGCTGTGGATGTCGAACGAGGCTCACCAGGCGTTTGATCTGTCAGCAGGTCCGTTGATTCGGGTGCGACTACTTCGTCTGACTCAGGCGGACCAGATTCTGCTGGTCACGATCCATCACATCGTGGCTGACGGATGGTCTATGAGAATTGTCGGCCGCGAATTAACGCGGCTGTATGAGGCCTTCACGAAGGGGATGGATGCTCTTCTCCCGCCACTGCCGAGGCAGTACCGGGACGTCGTCCTGTATCAGCGGCACTCTCTGGATAGTGAAGTATGGAAGCGCCAAGAAACGTACTGGCGCCGACAGCTGGGGACCGTCCCGCATGTGCTCGAATTGCCAAGCGATCGTCCCCGACCCGCGGTGCAGGGACAAAAGGGGGATCGGTATGGCTGGTCTATCCCAGAAGACATCGGGAGACGGCTTCATGAGATCGGCTGCAGGCACCAGGCGTCATTATTCATGACGGTGCTGGCTTCATTCGACGTATTGTTGGCCCGTTACAGCGGACAGTCGGAGTTCTGCGTCGGGACGCCGGTTGCCAACCGCTCTCAGCCGGAATGCGATTCCCTCATTGGTTGTTTCGTCAACACGGTTGCATTGCGCGTGGATTTGACGGGTGATCCCTCTTTTCTCGAGTTGCTGGCACAGGTGCGGAAGACCGTGCTTGAGGCGCAGGCCAACCAAGACCTTCCGTTTGAACGGTTGGTGGATACCCTTCACGTCCCGCGCAGTCTCAGCCATACGCCGCTGTATCAGGTGATGTTGACCTTGGAAGAAGAGCAACCTGAGCTCTGCCGTCTGGACGGCCTGGATGTGTGCCGGATGAAGATGAGCACCCGGACCTCCGTGTTCGACCTCACTCTCGAACTGACGGCGATGAAAGATGGTCGGTTAGAGGCGGTATTGGAGTACAGCACGGACCTGTTCACCGGTGAAACCATCGCGCGCATGGCCGGACATTTTCAAGAATTACTCAGACAGATCGTGCGGAGTCCTGAGGAGCGGGTGAGCGAACTCGGCATGCTCGGCGAAGATGAACGACGGTATCTGCTCCAGAGTTGCAACGCGACAGCGGCGAACTATCCTCAAGAACTGTGTCTCCATCAGCTGTTCGAACAACAGGTAACGCTCACACCGGATGCCGTTGCGATGGTGTGGAACGGTGTGTCGTATAACTATCGGTCACTCAATGCACGAGCCAACCAGTTAGCCCGGTATCTCAAGCGGCAGGGCGTTGAGACGGAAAGCCGCATCGCACTGTGTCTGGAGCGTTCCTTGGAGATGGGGACGGCCCTGCTCGGCGTGCTGAAAGCAGGGGCATCCTATGTACCGATGGACCCTTCTGTTCCTTATGAGCGATCACGCGTGATGATCGAAGACAGCGGGGCGCATGTGCTGCTCACCCAAAAGCGGTTTGCCGCGCACTTTCACGACGTGACGATTCCGGTCATCTCGCTGGATGAGATAGGGCCGGTGCTGGCGTCTTTGCGCGATTACGATTTGCCTCCGGCTACGGTACCTCAGAATGTGGCGTACGTGTTGTATACCTCCGGGACGACCGGCCAACCGAAGGGAATAGAGATCTCGCATCGCGCGCTCGTCAATCACAGCACGGCTATGGCGAAGCACTATGGGCTTCAGCCCACCGACCGTGTGCTGCAATTTGCATCGATCAGTTTCGATGTCGCGGCCGAGGAGTACTTTCCCACATGGTCGGCGGGCGCATCCGTGGTGTTACGGCCGAACGAGCCGGTACCGGAGTTTTCTGAGTTTCGCCGGTTTATCGACGACCACGGTCTCTCGGTCCTGAATTTACCGACTCCTTACTGGGCTGAATGGATTGAAGCCTGTGAACAGGACGGAACGGTTCTTCCGAAGTCGCTTCGTTTGGTGATCGTCGGAAGCGAAAAGGCGTTACCGGAGAGTTTGGTCCGGTGGCAACGACTTGCCGGTGATCGCATCGCCTGGTGCAATTCGTATGGCCCGACCGAAGCCACCATCACGGCGAGCTTTTTCATGCCTGAGCGGCTGGCGGATTGGATCTCCGCATCCACGGTGCCGATCGGACGGCCTATCGCCAATGTCGAATTGTATGTCCTCGACGCGGCGTGCCAGCCGGTGCCCATCGGCGTGGCGGGCGAACTGTACATCGGCGGAGCCGGTTTGGCGAGAGGATACTCTCGTCAGGCGGATCGGACGGCCGAGAAGTTTGTTCCGCACTGCTTCAGTCGTGAACCTGGCCGACGATTGTATCGAACGGGTGATAAAGCCAGGTGGCGTGCTGACGGCAATGTGGAATTTCTCGGTCGATACGATGCTCAGATTAAAGTGCGGGGTTTTCGTGTCGAACCAGCCGAGATTGAGTGTTCGATCAAGCAACATCCCGATGTCAAAGATGCACTCGTCCTGCAGGAAGTGCGGGAGGTTTCGGGCTCGGCTGTGGGTGTCGGGGCGAAGGAGCCGAGATTGGTCGGGTATGTCGTGCCTCGAGGTGAAACCGTCACGACGGGTCAAGATCTGCGAAGGTTTCTCGCCGAACGGCTTCCCGGATACATGATTCCGGTCGAATGGATCTTTCTGGATGCCGTGCCGCTGACGTCACGTGGGAAGGTGGATCGCCAGGCTCTCAGAGCCCATGCGGGACGGACTCAGAAAGCTGAGCCACCGTTGGTACCCCTACAAACCAACTTGGAACGGACCATCGCAGAGATTTGGAAGACTGTTCTTGGATTAGAGTCAGTCGGTCGACACGACAATTTCTTCGATCTGGGAGGGCACTCCCTTCTTCTCACCAAAGTGCTGACGAACCTGCGTGCCGTCAGTACACGACCATTGGTGATGGTGGATCTGTTCCAGCATCCGACGGTGCAGGATCTTGCCGCGTATCTCAACGGTGGCCGAACGCCGAAGGAAGCGGATGGAGACTCTGCCCAAGCTGGAGGGATGCAACAGGCCAAGGCGCGTCGCCTCGCAGGTATCCGACGTCTCCAGCAGCAACGAGAGCAACGTCAGACGACCACGGATAGGATTTAAGATGGATCGGAACGGAGGGAATCGGATCAGCGAGCACGACGGATTGGACCTGGCGGTTATCGGATTGGCATGCCGGTTCCCCGGAGCCCATGACAGTGCCACGTTTTGGAGGAATGTGCGCGACGGCGTGGAGTCGATTACGAGACTGAGCGAGGACGATCTCCAATCAGCCGGAGTTTACGAACGGCTGCGCCAGGATCCCAATTATGTCCGAATGCGGGGAGTCATCGAGGGAATCGACCTGTTCGATGCCGATTTCTTCGGTATCATGCCGAAAGAAGCCGAATTGATGGACCCCCAGCATCGGTTGTTTCTCGAATGTGCGTGGGAGACGTTTGAGCACGCGGGATATGATCCGGAACGGTTCAAGGGGTCTATCGGCGTCTATGCGGGGTCCAGCACCAGTGGGTACCTCTTCAATCTCTTTCCTGACGGTGTTCTGTTGCAGTCGGCCTCGGATATGGCCGGAATTCTCGGCGTGGAGAAGGATTCGCTCCCCACCCGTGTCTCCTACAAACTGAATTTGGAAGGGCCCAGCATCGCGGTTCAAACCGCCTGTTCGACATCCCTGGTCGCGGTTCACCTGGCCTGCCAAGGACTACTCGCGGGCGAATGCGACATGGCGCTCGCCGGAGGCGTGTCCATCAACGTGCCTCAAAAGGTCGGGTATCTCTATCAGAAGAGCGGAATTGCCTCCCCAGATGGTCACTGCCGGGCCTTTGATGCAGACGCGAGGGGAACAGTTGGCGGAAGCGGTATCGGCATCGTGTTGTTGAAGCGATTCGAAGATGCGGAGGCCGACGGCGACCATATTTTGGCGCTCATCAAGGGCACCGCGATCAATAACGATGGAGCGCAGAAGGTCGGATACACGGCGCCGCGCGTGGAAGGACAAGCCCGGGTGATTCGCGCGGCACACGTGGCTGCCAGGGTCGAGCCGGAGTCCGTTCGATATATCGAAGCTCACGGGACCGGCACGCCGATGGGAGACCCGATCGAGGTCGCAGCCCTCACCCAGGCATTTCGTGCCGGCACCGACAGAAACGGGTTCTGCGCCATCGGATCCGTGAAGAGCAATATCGGCCATCTCGATGCGGCGGCAGGGATCGCTGGACTGATCAAGACGGCCCTCGCTCTGTCGCATCAGCAGATTCCTCCCAGCTTGCATTTCTCCGAACCGAATCCCGAAATCGCATTTACCAGAACACCGTTCTACGTCAACACCAAACTGATCGGGTGGACCTCCTCCGGCGCGCCTCGACGCGCCGGCGTCAGTTCATTCGGTCTCGGCGGCACCAACGCGCATGTCGTCATGGAGGAAGCGCCCGTCATTGAACGAGAGCGTGAGCGGATCAGTCACCGTCCGCGACTCATCGTGCTGTCTGCACGATCTGAAACGGCATTGAGTGCGACGACCACCAGACTGGCCGCCTACCTTCAGCACCATCCGAAGACCGAGTTGCTGGATGTCGCGTATACGCTGCAGACCGGTCGAAGGGCCTTTGCCCATCGCCGGTGGGTGGTGGCCGACACCATAGACTCGACGATACACGCCTTGAGTCGATTCAATTCCGCGAACTCCGTCCCCCACGTCGGTGAACCGAGGCCTGTGGTGTTCCTCTTTTCAGGGCAGGGCGCGCAGTATTCCACGATGGGCCGCAGCCTCTATACCCACGAGCCGATGTTCCGTGAACAGATTGACCGATGCGCGGCCTTGCTCGCGCCTCACATTGAGGCGGATATCAGGTCGGTTCTCTTCGATGAGTCCTCCATCGATTCTGAGAGGCTCAACCGCACGGCGTTCACCCAGCCGGCGTTGTTTGTGCTGGAGTATGCGTTGGCCAAACTGTGGATGAGTCTCCATGTTCATCCAAACGGCATGATCGGGCACAGCGTGGGAGAGTACGTCGCAGCTTGCCTGTCCGGTGTGTTCTCGATCGAGGATGCGCTGCGATTGGTCACGATGCGGGGACGGCTCATGCAGGACGTGCCGCCCGGCTCGATGCTGGCTGTATCGATGTCCGAGGGTGAGGCGACAAACCTTGTGCACGAAGGGGTGGACCTGGCCGCGGTCAATGCGCCTAATCAGTGCGTGCTGTCCGGGCCTGAGCCTGCGATCACGCGTCTCCAAGACACGTTGGTGATCAGGGGTATCCAGTGCGTACGACTTCAGACGTCCCATGCCTTTCATTCGCGCATGATGGATCCTGTTCTTCCGACCTTCCATGCTCAGGTTGCCGGGGTGGTGCGTCACGCACCGACTGTTCCCTGGATTTCCAACGTGACCGGGGAATGGATCACATCGACTCAGGCCATGGACCCGTCGTACTGGACCGATCATATCCGGCGGACCGTCCGTTTCGCCGACGGTATCGAGACGCTGTGTCGGAAGCCCGAGCGGATTCTGCTCGAAGTAGGACCGGGACAGACCTTGTGCACGTTGGCTCAGCGACAAATTGATCGACGACCGGTGATGGCGTTGGCCTCTTTACGCAAACCACGAAACGGGTCCTCACCGGTATCGGAGACGGCGGATTTTCTCGGCGCCGTCGGGAATCTTTGGGCGGCAGGCGTACCGATCGAATGGGCCGGTCTGTATCGTGATGAGCGTCCTCGCCGCACACCTCTGCCGACCTATCCCTTTGAGCGTCGGCGGTTCTGGGTCGATCCGATGAAGCGGTCTTTGGAAGCGAGTCAGACGGGAGTGCCCGCTAGGAAGACGGAGATCAGTGACTGGTTCTATGAACCGACTTGGAAACGCGCACGAGCCGTTCAATCTACCGCGCCGGCTCGAGAAGGCTCTTGGTTGGTATTCGTCGGCGAAGGGGGTGAGGGAAAAGACCTTGTCACCCGACTGGAATCGGACAGGAGGCCGGTCGTCACGGTCTCGCCCGGAGAGCTGTACGAACAACGTACCGAGAGACACTACGCCATACGACCGGGAGTTCGGGAAGATTATCACCGGCTGATTCAGGAGTTACGCGAGCAAGCGCACGTACCGAATCGAGTGGCGCACTGTTGGAATCTCCAACCCAGTCAAGGTCCGCTGTCCGTCGAAACCTTCAGCCACGCACAAGATCGCGGCTTGTACAGTCTCCTGTTCCTCTCACAGGCGTTGGGCAGCAGAACGTCGACAGAGCCGACGAGTCTGTACATCCTGACAACCGGGTTGTCCGATGTCACCGGTGAGGAAATCTTGCGTCCGGAAGTCGCTCCCATTCTGGGAGCCTGCCGGGTCATACCTCAGGAATACGCAAATCTTAGATGTCGTGTCATCGATCTCCACGCATCGAGCAACGGGGAAGACCCATGGGCGAAGCGACAGATCGACCGATGTCTTGCCGAAGATTGTGTCGGACAGGCTGAACCAGTCGTGGCGTATCGCGGAGGGTATCGATGGGTTCCGGCGTTCGAGCCAGTGCGGTTGGAGCATCCGAACGGGCTACCAGGTCTGCTCCGAACCCACGGGGTGTATCTCATCACCGGAGGGTTGGGAGGCGTCGGTCTTCACCTTGCCGGCTACCTTGTCCGAACTGCAACGGCACGCCTTGTCTTGATCGGTCGATCACAACCCACCGAAGCGCAGCAGCAGCGGCTGAAGGCACTCGAACAATGCGGAGGAGAAATTCTCACTCTCCAGGTGGATGTGGCTGATGAGCAGCAGGTGCATTTCGCATTGACACAGACGTTGGAACGCTTCGGGGCCTTGCATGGAGTGATCCATGCGGCGGGGATTGCAGGCGGAGGACTGATCGACCTGAAAACCAGGGAGGCCTTGGCGACAGAGCTTGCTCCCAAGGTCGCCGGAGCGCTTGTTCTGGATCGTGTGCTTCGCAATGTCTCGCTGGACTTTCTCTGTTTCTGCTCCTCCTTAAATGTGCTGACCGGCGGGGTAGGACAGGTCGGTTATTGTGCTGCCAATGCCACTCTGGACGTTCTGGCTCACAGGCTCTTCAAGCAAGGAACACGCGTCATATCCGTCAATTTTGATCGGTGGAACCAGGTAGGGATGGCAGTTCAGGCGGAAGCTCGCTTGAAAGCCTTACAGATCGATGCGGCCGAATTCGACGGCATGGCCGCCGCAGAAGCACAGGAGGTGTTCGGTCGGATATTGCACGGATGGACGTCTCCGCAAGTCATTGTCTCGGTTCGCGATTGTGCATCCCTCATGCGACGGACTTCCGCAACCACACTGTCTCATGTCGCCGGTTTTGCCGACAACGACAGGAGAGCAGTCCACGATCGAACAGAGTTGAGGGCCGACGCAACAGTCGAGGAAACGGTGACACTAGTTTGGCAACAGGTTCTGGGTGTCAAGCAGGTCGGTCCGCACGACGAGTTTTTTACCCTGGGCGGAGAATCACTGGCTGCACTGCAGATCCTGTCTCGCGTGCAGGACATCTTCGGTCTGGAAGTGTCCATGAAAGCATTTTTTGAACGTCCGACGGTCGCAGGGCTGTCCCAACACATTCGTGGAGGGGAAGCGGGTGGAGTCGCCGCCGCCATGCCGAAGATTGTCCCGCTTCCTCGAAAAGGGCGCCGGCAAGAACCGGAGTACAACCAACGTGTCGCACCTCTGCGACCGGAATCGTGAGGACCGGACGATGAGTTTACTCCGATTTCTCTACCGCAACTCCTGGCGTCTCGTCGTGCTCTCCATGGTCGCCGGGTTGATCAGCGGTCTCGCCGGCGCGGGAATCATTGCCTTGATCAACTCGGCTCTGGAGGCGAGCGAACGCACCATAGTTCTGGGAATAAGCTTTGTTGCGGGGGTCATCCTCGTCGTCGTCACGAAGGCCTTTTCGGAGGTCGTCCTGACGCGGCTGGGCCAGGACATCATCGCGCAATTGCGGCTGCATCTCTGTGAACAGATTCTCCGTGCCCCTCTTCGACATGTACAGGAACTCGGCCGACACCGATTGCTTGCCGCGCTCAACGAAGATACGGATGTCATTGCGCAGGCCTATGTGCAGATTCCGTTGATCTGTGTCAACGGTGCGACGGTGGTCGGGTGTCTGGCTTATCTCGGCTGGCTCTCATGGCTCATGCTGGTCGTGGTGCTCGGCTTCATGGTCTTCGGCGCCTTGTCGTTTCACGCGCAGGAACAACGGGCTCTGCGTTCGTTCAAGCTGGCTCGGGAAACAAACGACACGCTGTTCCGTCATTTTCAATCGATCCTCGAAGGTATCAAAGAGCTCAAACTTCACCGTGAACGGCGGCAGGCCTTTCTTGCCACGGCCCTCCGGCCGACGGTGACCGCCTACAAGCGTGATTTCGTCGAAGGCATGACGGTATATGCGATCGCGACCAACTGGGGGATGTTTCTGTTCTATGCGGTCATCGGGCTTGTTCTGTTCGTTGTTCCTGAGTGGCTCTCACTGACTCCGCAGGCGATTACCGGATCGACACTCGTACTCCTGTATATGATGGGGCCCTTCTCTCAGATCGTTGAAACCCTGCCGAATGTCGGCCGTGCTGATGTCGCGCTGGAAAAGGTCGAGGCATTGGGACTGTCTTTAGCTACGGCTTCCACACGGGACCAGATCGAGAGGCGCGACACGGTCAGGTCGACCGCTGCCGGTGGTCCGGTTCTCACTGCCGTCTGGAAACGGATCGAGATGGCGGGTGTGACGCATCGCTATTACAGGGAAGATGAAGAAGGCAGTTTTCAGCTTGGCCCGGTCGAGCTGAGTTTCACTCCTGGGGAGCTCGTATTCCTGGTCGGCGGCAACGGCAGCGGAAAAACGACGCTGGCACTGCTTCTGCTGGGTCTCTATGCCCCGGAATCGGGGATGATTCGTCTCGACGGGGTGCCGATCGACGAAGTCAACCGTGAGAGTTATCGCCAGCTCTTCTCCGTCGTGTTTTCGGATTACCACTTGTTCGACACGTTGTTCGGCTTGCAGCAGATCGGCCTCGATCGCCATGCACGCGAATATTTGGATCGTCTGCAGTTGTGCGAGAAAGTGCAGATCAGAGACGGAGCGTTCTCCACTCAAGCCTTGTCTCAAGGACAACGCAAGCGCCTCGCATTGTTGACCGCCTACCTCGAAGACCGCCCGTTCTATGTGTTCGACGAGTGGGCAGCGGATCAGGATCCGGTTTTTCGCAGGGTCTTTTATATGGAGTTGTTGCCCGATTTGAAGGCTCGCGGGAAAACAGCACTTGTCATTACCCATGACGATCAGTACTTCGCCGTCGCGGATCGATGTCTCCGCATGGATCTGGGGAAGATCACTCCTGTGACAGAAGGAGTGGGTGCATGGCAGTAACCGGCAGGACCGATAACGCGCGGCAGGCACGCAGCAGTCGCCTTGCCGCTTTTGTGACGCAAGGAGGGCATGATGGCTGTCCACGTGGATGAGATGAAGAAGACGTTCCCGACGAATCCGCACTCAGTTGTGGAGGATAGAGAAGGGAATCCCTATTTGACTCGGCAGGCAGAGCGTGAGTCGAACGCCCGCAGTTATCCGAGACGGTTACCGTTGGCACTCAGCAAAGCCAAAGGCATCTATGTACAGGATACCGATGGGCGCACTTACATCGATTGTCTCGCCGGGGCCGGCGCATTGACGTTGGGACACAATCATCCGGTCGTCCTGGAGGCCATCCAACTGCTGTTGGAGGAAGGCGTTCCCTTTCAGACGCTCGATCTGACCACGCCGGTGAAGGATCGCTTTGTCGATGCGCTGTTCGGTGCATTGCCGAAAGCGTTTGCGGAGGAGGCGCGAATCCAGTTCTGCGGTCCCTCCGGAGCGGACGCCGTGGAGGCTGCCGTCAAACTGGTGAAGACGGCGACCGGGCGTCGAACGATTCTCTCGTTTCACGGCGCCTACCACGGGATGACGCACGGAGGGATGGCGCTTACCGGCCATCTGGCACCGAAAGCCGCCATCAGCGGGCTGATGCCGGATGTCCAGTTCCTTCCATACCCGTACGAATATCGTTGTCCGTTCGGTGTGGGCGGCGAGGAGTGCCATCGTCTCTCGAGTACTTATATCGAGCGGTTGCTCGACGATCCTAACAGCGGAGTCGTCTCACCGGCGGCTGTCATTCTGGAAGTCGTTCAGGGAGAGGGGGGGGTGATTCCCTCACCAGATGCCTGGCTTCGGGACATTCGTCGTATCACCAAAGATCGTAACATCCCATTGATTGTTGATGAGATTCAGACAGGATTGGGACGAACCGGGTCACTCTTTGCCTTCGAACGGGCCGGGATTATTCCCGATGCAGTGGTTTTGTCGAAGGCGATCGGCGGTGGGTTGCCGTTGAGTGTAGTCGTGTACCGAGCCGAGCTGGATCAATGGCAACCGGGAGCGCATGCCGGCACCTTTCGGGGCAATCAAATGGCCATGGCGGCCGGCGCCGCAACGGTCGAGTTCGTCAGAACCCATCGCCTCGATCAGCACGCGCAGATCATGGGAGAGCGTCTCCTGTCGCATCTGCGTCAGGCCCAGGTGTCTCTCCACAGTTTCGGCGACGTGCGCGGCCGTGGATTGATGCTCGGGGTTGAGATCGTCGATACCAACGGGCGTCCGGATGCCAGAGGCGTTTACCCCGCGGCTCCGGAGCTTGCGCGGAAGATTCAGGCGCAGGCGCTCAGTCGTGGTTTGATCCTCGAACTGGGAGGGCGCAATGGATGCGTGGTGCGGTTCTTGTCACCGCTGATTGTGACGGAGCAAGAGGTCGACACGATCGCGTCCATTTTTTATGAGGCGGCTCGAGCAGCGGAGCAAGGTGCCCGCTGATGAATCCGATCGTTCGTGTCGTGATTGTCGCTGTGCTTGTCTTGGTATGCGGCATGGGCTATGCGGTGATGACCCTTCGCGCCTCGCTGCCGATCCTGGACGGGAGGTCGGAGGTGACTACCTTGCAAGAGCCGGTCGTTGTCACCCGGGATGTCTACGGTATTCCGACCATTGCGGCCGGATCACGAACGGACGCGATCCGTGCCTTGGGCTATGTCACCGCGCAAGACCGTCTGTTTCAAATGGATCTTCTGCGGCGAAGTGCGGCTGGCCGGCTCGCCGAGATTTTCGGGGAGGCTGCGCGCGACAACGATTTCAGGCGGCGGACGTTCGGACTCAACAGCGCAGCGAGGGCCATCGCCGCACGGTTGCCCGTCGACCAGCGAGAGGTGCTCGATGCCTATGCCGAAGGGGTGAACGACTATCTCATTCACAGGAGCACACTTCCCTTCGAATTTCTGCTGCTTGGGTATGAGCCTGATCCCTGGAAGGCCGAAGATAGTCTGCTCATCCTCCTGGAAATGTTTCATGTGCTGAGCGGAACCGACGAAGAGGAGCGCATGAAGACCGTGATGACGGAGACATTGCCTTCCGAGGTCGTGGCGTTTCTCGTTCCAGAGACGGATCCCTATACGGATGCGTTGTTAGGTAGGCCTGCCCGCTCTTCCTCGGCGATTCCAGTCCAAGACTTGGCTCCCTTGCGGAAGTCTTTCGCTCAGATGGAGGCGCGCAAGATGAGCCTGGTTCGATTCGGCAAAAGCGGATTGGGCTCAAATGCTTGGGCGGTACGGGGCGTTAAAACAGCCGATGGCCGATCCATTCTCGCGAATGACATGCATCTGGATCTGACCGTTCCCAACATCTGGTACCGTACCGAGCTCCGATACGAAGAGGTCGATCTGACCGGCGTTGCAGTGCCAGGCATTCCGGTTGTTGTCGCCGGTACGAACGGTCTGGTCGCGTGGGGTGTGACGAATGTCGAAGGAGATTTTCTAGACCTCGTACGGTTGGAGATCAATCCCTCCAATACCAATGAATACAGGACTCCAAAAGGTTGGACTCAGTTCACGACGAGGCGGGAAGTCATCAAGGTAAAGGATGCCCAGGATTTCGTGGCAGAGGTTCGAGAGACGATTTGGGGACCAGTCTCACAGGACGATCTCTTGAGTGGGCCGGTGGCTATTCGTTGGACTGCCCTCGATCCCGACGCGGTTGATCTCGGTCAACTCGCGATGGATCGAGTCCGGTCGGTGGACGAGGCCATCACAGTCATGACTCGTGCCGGCGGGCCGGCAAACAACGTCATTCTCGCCGACCGTGCCGGCCATATCGCCTGGACGTATACCGGCAAGATTCCGTTACGTCGGGGATTTGATGGGTCGATCAGCCTGTCCTGGGCGGACGGCCGGATGGGTTGGTCAGGATATGTGTCTCCGGGCGCGATACCAAGAATCATCGATCCCACGTCTGGGTTCCTCGTCAGTGCCAACCATCGCATGTTGGCCCTCACGTCCCCATATGTCGTCGGACATTCCTTTGCCAACGGATATCGGGCATTCAGAATCTCGCAGCGCCTCGGAGCGATGGAGCGTATCCACGAGAACGATCTGTTCGAATTGCAATTAGATACGACGACCCAGCTCTACGAATTTTATCGGCAGCTGGCATTGGGGGCGTTAACGGAGGCAGTCGTTCAAGGCAAGACGTCGCTCGTCAACGCGCGACAAGCGCTCCTGGGATGGAATGGAAAAGCCGACGCCGAGAGCCGGGGATTTGCGCTGGTGATCCGGATTCGCCAAGTACTCTCACGCTCCGTGTTTGCTCCCTTTTTGTCTTTGTGTCAGGAGCGAGACGCGCGGTTCAGCTATGACGGTGATCTCGATACTCCACTACGCCAGCTTCTCACGACGCAGATCCCTGAGCTCAACCCTGACCCCGAACACTTTCCCACCTGGTCGGCGTTTCTTTTGAACGTGGTTGAGCAAAGTATTCGTGAAGTGGAAGCAGAGTATGGCGCAGTCTCCCTGACCGAGATGACATGGGGACATCTGAATCGTGTGCGGATCGAGCATCCCTTGAGCGGAGTCCTACCGGGACTGGGTTCCCTTCTCAACATGCCGGAGGAATCTGCCTCCGGATGCGGGCAATGTGTCCGGGTAATGGAGGCTGGTCTCGGAGCAAGCCAAAGGCTCGTGGTTTCTCCCGGCCATCAGGACGAAGGCATTCATCATATGCCCGGTGGACAGTCCGGGCACCCATTTTCACCGCACTATCGGGATCAGCATGCGTATTGGAGTCATGGTATCGCACTCCCATTCTCAGTCGGAACACCGGTCCATACGTTGACGCTGGTTCCTCATGCACGAACGGCGCAGAGGACGCGTGAGCACAACCACTATTTGGCGAATCCTACAAACAAGAGGAGGAACGATGAACAGCGAAGAGCGTGAAGACACAACCGTGTACAAGGTCGTCGTGAATCATGAAGAGCAATACTCGATCTGGCCGTCCTATCGCGAGAACCCGTTGGGCTGGAAAGACGCCGGGAAGGCGGGTCTCAAAGCCGAATGTCTGGCTTATATCGCGGAAGTGTGGACGGACATGCGGCCGTTAAGTTTGAGGAAATGGATGGAGGAACAGGCCAAAGCAGAGAAGACGGCGTCCTCATGCTGACTGCCTCATGCGTCACGCCATGGATCGTCACACCGCGACCGGTCGATTGGGGATTGCGGATGTTCTGCTTTCCCTATGCCGGCGGAGGTGCCTCCGTGTTCCGAAGCTGGGCTGAAAGTGCATTCCTGAGGGATGTCGAAGTCTGCGCCGTTCAACTCCCGGGGCGCGAGGCGAGAATCGCCGAGGCGCCGATCGGCGACCTGTCTCGGCTGACGTCCCTGTTATGCGACGCGTTAGAGCCTTGGCTGGATCGACCATTCGTCTTGTTCGGTCACAGCGTGGGTGCGTTGGTCAGTTTTGAACTGGCGCGTGAGTTGCATCGACGTGCTGGGATTGAGCCACGTCATGTGTTCGTGTCCGGCTGTCCGGCTCCGCATCTTCGTGACTCGCAGCGGATTTATGATCTGCCAGACAAGGAGTTTCTCGATCGATTGTATCGGTTTAACGGGACTCCTTCGGATGTGCTCAATCACCCTGAATTGATGCAGTTGATGTTGCCCGCACTTCGGGCAGATTTTGCGCTCCGAGATCAGTACGTCTATCGGGAGGAACCGCCATTGAACTGTTCCGTCACCGCATTCGGCGGGATGAGCGACCAGCATGTGAGCGAAGCCGACTTGAGGGCTTGGCGGCATCATACTCGTGAGCGGTTTCAATTCTGGTTGTTTCAAGGAGACCACTTTTTTCTGAAGAGCGCACAAGAAATCATGCTCGAAACGTTGTTCTCCGAGTTGTCAACCCACGGGATTGTACGATGAGCGCCATACCCGTGGAACGGTCCGGTCGTCCAATGAGGGCGACACCATCGTCTCTCAAGGATGGAGACGTACATGTCTGGTACGCCGATATGCGCGAACGATGGCCGGAATCCATTTTGTATGGGTCCTTGGGCGAGGAGGAGCGGATTCGCGCATCGAGCTTTGCGTTCGAGGAAGATCGTCGGCGGTATGTTCATGCGCACGGCCTCCTGAGAATGTTGCTGGGCGGGTATCTCGATCGTTCGCCGGCGTCCATCCGATTCATGGCTGGGCCCAATGGGAAGCCGTGGTTGTTGTCAGAGGATGACACGATGCATTTCAATCTTTCGCACGCGCGGGCTCTTGTGGTCTGTGCCTTTGCGCGTGACCGAGAGGTGGGGGTCGATGTTGAATGGCGCGATCGTGAATTGTCGTGGCGCGATGTGGCCTCATACACCTGCTCGAAACGGGAGCAGACACTATTGTCCTCAATGGCCGGGCCGGCGCAGGTCGATACGTTTTACTCCTGGTGGACGCTTAAGGAGGCCTATGTCAAGGCTGTCGGAGCCGGCCTGACCTTGCCGTTGAATCGAATCGATGTGGCGGGTCGGTATGGGGCGTCGATCGTGGACTCTGCCGACGGTGATATCAGAGATCCTCGTTTGACCATGCTCACCCTTCCCTTGTGGTCCGAGTATGCCGGAGCATTGGTGACCGAAGGTCGTGCTGCAAAGATTCGTTGTTTCCAATGGCGGTGGGATTCTGCAGCGGGCCTGGTGCCTGAATCGGATGCGAGCTGCGGAGAACCGGAGGAATATCATGCACGGCGATCGTAACCACAGCGCGTCGATGCCTGTAGAAGAAGGCGTGAGGGATGTATTCGGCGTGGAATCTTGCCAGGTGAGTCAGCTCTCCCCTGAGACAGGGCTTCCGGTTGTCATCAGTCCAGTGGATCAGCGGGCAGTGGCCGATTACCGGAAGGTTATTGGCCACCTGATAGACACGCATCTATTGACTGTCGGGGGACTGCTGTTCAGAGGGTTCCCGATCGAATCAGTGGAAGACTTCGAAATATTCGTCCGAATGATCTCGCCTGACTTGGCATCCTATGAGTTCGGATCGACGCCTCGTTCCCAGGTGCATAACCAGGTCTATACGTCTACGGAGTACCCGCCGCATCAATACATTCCGCTGCATAACGAGCAAGCGTATACGGCCGAATGGCCGATGAGAATCTGGTTCTATTGTGCCCAGGCGTCGCCGGAGGGTGGCGACACTCCGATCGCGGACAGCCGCAAAGTGTATCGGCACATTCCTGTCCGCGTCAGAGAACGGTTCATCGAGAATGGCGTGATGTACGTGCGCAACTACGGCAACGGTCTGGATGTGCCATGGACCAAAGTGTTCAACACGGCGGATCGTGGAGTCGTCGAACAGTATTGCCGGTCGGCTGGCATTGAGTACGAATGGAAGAGCGACGGAGAATTGCGCACACGTCAGGTCTGTCAGGCCGTTGCCGTGCATCCACTGACCAGGGAAACGGTTTGGTTTAACCAGGCCCATCTCTTTCATGTGTCGAATTTGGAGCCAGCCGTTCGGGAGGCGCTGCTGTCTGTGGTCGATGAGGACGACCTTCCCCGACAGGCTTATTACGGCGATGGGACCCCCATTGAGCTGTCCATGCTGGATGAAATTCGAGATGTGTATCGATGCCATGCCGTCCAATTTCCTTGGAAGAGGGGCGACGTCATGATGCTGGATAACATGTTGGTAGCGCATGGGCGTACGCCGTTCAAAGGACCGAGAAAGATTTTGGTGGCCATGGCTGAATCAAGCAAAGGCTGAAGTGAAGGTGCCACGCATGAATACCGAAGCACACCATCCTCGTACTGCGGTGCAGGTTGCGATTCCAACGGACGCGGATATGTTTCCCGCCAGCTTTGCCCAGCAACGGCTGTGGTTTCTTTCGCAGTTGGATCCGGACAGCGCGTCCTACAACACGGCGCTTGCGGTACGGCTGAGGGGGCCGCTCAACCGGGAAGCGATGCGTTGGAGTCTCGAGGAGATTGTTCGGAGACATGAGATCCTTCGTACCACGTTCGATGAAATCGACGGGGAGCTGGTGCAGGTGATCGTCGAGAATTGTCCGATGGATGTGCCGGTGGTGGACTTCAGCCTCGAGTCGCCGACCGAACGCGAGCGATTGGCAGCCGAGGCCGCACAGATGGAGGCGCAGCAGCCGTTTGACCTGCGCACCGGCCCGTTGATGCGGGTGCGTCTGCTCAAGTTGGGACCGCAGGAGCACATCTTGATCCTCACGCTGCATCACATCGTCTGTGACGGGTGGTCGTCGCAGATTCTCGCACGAGAATTCGGCACCCTCTACGAGGCCCGTGAGGCGAGCCTTCCCTCGCCGCTGCCTCCTTTGCCGATTCAATACGCAGACTATGCCGTCTGGCAACGAGAGTGGCTGCAAGGCGCGGTGATCGAAGAGCGACTCGCATATTGGAAAGAGAAATTGAAAGGGAGACTGTCGGTGCTGGATCTGTCGACGGATCGTCCACGCCCGGCAGTACAGAGCGATCGCGGCGCGCGTCTGGCATTTGTGGTGTCTCGCGATCTGACCGACCGGCTGTACTCGCTGAGTCGAAGTCGGCAGGCCACGCTGTTCATGACGCTCCTTGCCGCCTTCCAAGTACTTCTGATGCGCTACAGCGGACTCGAAGAGTTTTGTGTCGGCACGCCGGTCGCGAACCGGCCGAAGCGCGAAACGGAAATGTTGATCGGGTTTTTCGCCAATACGCTGGTTCTGCGGGCCGACCTGTCCGGCAATCCCTCCTTTACTGATCTGCTGGCACGCATCCAGGACACAGTCTTGGGCGCCCAGGCACACCAAGACGTACCCTTCGAACAACTGGTAGACGCACTTCAGCCGGTCCGCGCGCTCAGCCATACACCGCTGTTCCAAGTCATGTTTGCGTTGCAGACCTCGTTGGCCGGCACCCTGTCGATGGGGTCATTGGATGTCAGCGTCAGGGAGTTGGATGCCGGCGGTGCCAAGTTCGATCTGTCGCTCGACATGACGGAAGATAAGACCGGACTAGATTGTGCATTCGAGTACAACCGAGATCTCTTTGACCAGGAAACGGTGGTCAGGATGGTGACCCACCTGACGCGACTCCTCGAAGGCATCGTCGATAACCCACACAATCGGCTGAGTGAACTCCCAATGCTGACGGAGGAAGAGCGGCAGCGGGAGCTGGTCGATTGGAACGACACTGCCATCCCCGGAGACGCCGATGGGCATGTGGCCCGTCTCTTCGAGGCGCAGGTCGCACGATCGCCTGAAGCCATCGCAGTCTCCTGCGGGGCGGAGCAGCTCACGTATCGTGAGTTGGGCGACCGTGCGGCGAGGATCGCCCGAGGGCTCGCGGCGGCCGGCGTCGGTTGTGAGACCGTAGTCGCAGTGCTCGGTGAGCGGAGCACGGACTATGTGGCCATGATCATCGGGCTTTGGCAGTGTGGCGGGGTCTATCTGCCGCTTGATCCTCGACATCCTCCGTCTCGGTGGGCCGCCATTCTCGAAGCAAGCCGAGCAGCGATGGTCCTGACGACGAAGGCCTGGGCGTCCAAGGCAACTGATGCGATGACACAACTGCCGGAGGCCTTGCGGCCTACGGTGCGTACGCTTGAGGCGGATCTTTCCGGGGAACCGGTTCGTTCGACTGATCAGACCATATTTTCAGCGTCGAATCTGGCGTATGTGATCTACACGAGTGGGTCGACCGGCGTTCCCAAGGGCGCGATGGTGACGGAAAAGGGTCTGGTCAACCATCTGCGGAGCAAGATCTCCACACTCCGGCTTGGACCGGGAGACATTGTCGCGCAAACTGCTTCTCAAGGTTTTGATGTTTCGGTCTGGCAACTGACCGCTGCGCTTCTGTGCGGCGCCCGGGTACTGGTCGTCCCCGACGAGGTGGCTCGCGATCCGGAGCAATTGCTCCATTATGCGGATGCGCGGGGAGTCACAGTCCTAGAAGTCGTGCCGGCCGTGCTCCAAGGGATGCTCGACAGTGCGGCAGCCGTGGGAAGCAATGCGCAGAGCTTAGATCGGTTGCGATGGGTATTGCCGACGGGTGAAGCGCTGCCGCCCGCTCTCATCCGCCGATGGTTCGACCGATACAGGCATGTACCGTTGATCAATGCCTACGGGCCGGCCGAATGTGCCGACGATGTCGCGACAGCGACGATCACGGCGCCGCTGGAGGACACCGATCTCCATGCTCCGATTGGTGAGCCGATCGCCAATCTCCGTCTGTACGTGGTAGACGACTGGTTGGAACCGGTACCGATCGGTGCCGTGGGCGAGCTGTGTGTCGCCGGAGCCGGCGTCGGTCGGGGCTATCTCTACGATCCGTCCAGGACTGCCGAGGCTTTTGTGCCTGATCCGTTTTCAGTGGACCCCGGTTCGCGTCTCTACCGGACCGGTGATCGTGCCCGCCGTCGTCGGGACGGGACGATGGAGTTTCTCGGGCGTCGAGATCATCAAGTCAAAATCCGTGGCGTGCGCATAGAGTTGGGCGAAATCGAATCGTGCTTACAAGCCCATCCTGATGTCCGTGAAGCGGCGGCAATCGTGCGCCAGGACCGTCCCGGACAACAGCAGCTAACGGCCTATGTGGTGCCTCGGGACGGCGCGGCATGCGATGCTCCTGTGTTGATCCGGTTACTGCGTGAGCAATTGCCGGAGCCGATGGTCCCTTCCGTGATCGTTCAACTGCAGGCATTGCCGCGTAGCGTCAACGGCAAGATCGATCGACAGGCGTTACCTCAACCCGATCGGATTCCGGCAAAAGAATCGACGGCGCCCCGCACGACGACCGAAGCGCAGTTGGCGGCGGTCTGGACCGAGGTGCTGGGGCTGGAGCGTGTCGGGGTTCACGACAATTTTTTTGAGTTGGGCGGGGATTCCATCCTCAGCCTTCAAGTTATCTCGCGTGCCAAGGCGCAAGGCCTTCCGCTCACACCTCGACATCTATTCCGACATCAGACGATCGCCGAATTGGCTGAGGCTGCCGGCGATAGGGTTGAGGGAAGCGATGTGAGATCGACGCATGAGGCCCGTCCGCAGACACCTACCGATCCGGTCCTGCTTGAGGCGGTGCGCAGATGGTATCCCAACACCGAAGATGTCTATCCACTCACACCCTTGCAGCAAGGACTTCTGTTCCACAGCCTGTACGAACCGCAGTCTGGCGTTTACATCGAGCAGCTGAGTTGCATCCTCCGCGGCGACCTGGACCATGCCGCATTCCTCGATGCATGGCGGATGGTGATTAGGCGCTCGACACCGCTCCGCACCGCGTTCGTCTGGCAGGAACTCGACAGGCCCGTGCAGATTGTATTGCCGGGGGAGTCGCCACCCATCATCGAGCTCGATTGGCGCGACATATCCGAACACAATCAGAGAGAACGATTACGAGAATTTCTCCGGAATGATCGGCTGACGGACTTCGTCCTGACAAGACCGCCGTTGATGCGCCTCGCCTTGATCCGCGTGGCGGATGATGCGCACTACCTGATTTGGACGCATCATCACATCGTGATGGATGGATGGTGCCTGCCTATTATTCTGGGTGATCTATTCGCCTGCTACGCCTTCATCACAGGCGGTCCTGAGACGGGCGAGCCACAGTCGCAACCATATCGACACTATGTCGAGTGGATTCTTTCCCAGGACCAAACGGCGGCGGAGCAGTATTGGCGCAAGACCCTGTCGGGCATCACCTCAGCCACGCCATTTCTGACAGATCGCTCGCCGATCGATGCGCAATCGGAGGCCGGCTATGGCGTGCATCGCCTGGCGCTTTCAGCCGCCAGGACATCCGGCCTTCATCAGTATGCCGCCAGAGAACGCATTACGGTCAATACGTTGGTGCAGGGAGCCTGGGCGCTGTTACTGAGCCGGTACAGCGGCGAAGAAGATGTGCTGTTCGGCACCACGGTGTCGGGACGCTCTGCGGATGTTCCCGGTGTCGAGACGATGCTCGGGTTGTTCATCAATACGTTGCCGCTCCGAGTCAGCGTGCCGCCGGACCTTGTTCTACGGGATTGGCTGAGAGAATTGCTGCAGCAGAACGCCGAGCTCCGCCAATACGAGCATACCTCACTCGTGCAGATCCAGAACTGGAGTCAGATACCGCGAGGCAGTCAGCTCTTCGAGAGTCTCCTGGTTTTCGACAATCACCCAACGGACCGAACGTTGGACAACGGCGGCGCCGGTTTGTCCGCTCACGACGTCCATTTGGAAGGGCAGACCAATTATCCGTTGACCGTCAACGTCGTGCCGGGTGAGTCGCTTTCGTTTCTGCTGTCCTATCAGCGGAAGCGTGTTTCTGCTGAATGCGTGCAACGCATCGCGACGCATCTAGACTCGGTGTTGAGCCAGATGGTCACGCGACCAGAGGCGGCGCTGTCGGCGATTGAGGTATTGGGGGCCACGGAGCGACAGCAGGTGGTGGCGGAATGGAACGCGACCGGACGGGCATATCCGACCGGCGCGACCGTGCCGGACTTGATCTACCATTGCGTACTGCGGGCACCGGCCGCGACCGCGGTGCGATTCGACGACCAGGCGCTGAGCTATGCAGAGTTATGGCGCCGGAGCACTGGGCTGGCGGCTCAGTTGCGGCGGCAGGGAGTCGGATCCGATGTGCTGGTGGGACTCTGTGCCGAGCGGTCGCTGGAACTGGTCATCGGGCTACTGGGCATTATGCAGGCCGGCGGCGCCTACGTGCCGATCGACCCGAGTTATCCCGCCGATCGCATCGCCTACATGCTGGACGATGCGTTACCTGCCGTGCTTCTGGCTCAGCCCGCACTGCGAGGAACATTACCGCCGTTCTCCGGGGTCTGTCTTGACCTGTCCGCCGCTGCGACAGAGGAATCTGATCCGGCAGATCTGCCGCCGACACCGGTGCGGCTGGACCAGCTGGCCTATACGATCTATACGTCCGGTTCCACCGGGCGTCCTAAGGGAGCGGGCAACACGCATGGCGGATTACTCAATCGGTTGCAGTGGATGCAGGAGTATTTCCGTCTCACGCCGGCCGACCGCGTGTTGCAGAAAACGCCATTCAGCTTCGACGTGTCGGTGTGGGAATTCTTCTGGCCCTTGATGACCGGCGCGGAGTTAGTGTTGGCCTTGCCGGATGAACATAAGGACGGAGTGCGGCTCAAAGAGCGGATCGTCACGCAGCAGATCACAACGATGCATTTCGTCCCGCCCATGCTGCAGGCGTTTTTGGAGACGCCTGGAGTGGAGGTCTGTGCCGGTACGTTGCGGCGCATCATCTGCAGCGGTGAAGCGCTGAGTGACGCGATCCAGAGACAGTGTTGGGCACGATTGCCGGGCGTCGCGCTTCACAATCTCTATGGGCCGACGGAAGCGGCGATCGATGTGACGGTGTGGTCGTGTGATCCGACTGCGCCAGCCGATCCCGTCCCGATCGGGCGTCCGATCGCCAACACTCAAATATATCTCGTTGATCAGCGAGGAGAGCCGGTTCCCATCGGCGTCCCGGGTGAAGTGCATATCGGTGGCGCGAACGTCGCGCGTGGCTATCACCGGCGACCGGCGTTGACGGCGGAACGGTTTGTCCCGGATCCGTTTGGTGCAGAGCCGGGTGGGCGGGTGTACCGGACAGGGGATCTCGCGCGGTATCGCCAGGATGGCGCCATCGAGTATGTAGGTCGGCTGGATCATCAGGTGAAGATCCGAGGCGTTCGCATTGAACTGGGAGAGGTCGAAAGCTGCCTGCTTCACCATCCGGCCGTGCATGAGGCCGTCGTCGTCGCGCAGGACAGCGTGGCGGGAGCTAAACGGCTGGTCGGTTATGTCGTGCCACGGACGGGTCACGAATTATCGGATGAGGGGCTACGGCAATGGGTCGGAGCGCAGCTCCCCGAGGCGTTCGTCCCCAGCGTCGTGCTGGCGCTCGAAGCCCTGCCGCTCACACTTAACGGCAAAGTCGATCGCAAGGCGTTGCCGATACCCGATCTGCAAGCGCTCCGAAGTCGGACGTACGAAGCGCCGGTCACGGAATCTGAACGGATCCTGGCGATGATTTGGGCCGAGGTGCTTGGCCAGCCGCGTGTGGGCCGGCTCGACAACTTTTTCGAGCTCGGCGGTGATTCGATCAATACCCTGCAAGTATTGGCACGCGCACATCAGCGCGGTATGAAACTCACTCCCAAACAACTGTTTGAGCATCCGACCGTGGCCGCCGCTGCTCAGGTGGCGGTACCGACCGAGGTAATTGTCGAAGCGGAACCGAAGACCGAAGAGACCGACGGCCTCGGGGACATAGAGCTGTCCGACGAAGACATGAGCCATCTGCTGGAAGAATTGAAATAGGTGACGTCGTGGTGAAGCCCGCATTACCGGACCATATCGACTCGATCTATCCTCTGTCGCCGATGCAGGAGGGGATGCTGTTTCATACGTTGATGAATCCCGGCACCGGGATTTATCTGATGCAGAACCGGTATCTGCTCGAGGGGAATTTGAACTACGAAGCCTTTGTGCACGCGTGGGAGACGGTGCTCGACCGACACCCGGTGCTTCGCACGTCGTTCGTGTGGAAGAGCCAGAAGCGTCCGCTGCAGGCGGTGCATAAGCGGGTGGACGTACCGATTGTGTCGCTGGATTGGAGAGGTCAGACTCGCCGCGAGCAGATTGCGAGGTTGGACGCCGAACTGGACGCCGAACTTCGTGAGGGGTTCGATTTCGCCAAGGCGCCGCTCATGCGGCTGTGGCTGATCAGGCTGACCGACGACCGCTACCAGTTCGTACACAGTTTTCATCATATCCTGCTCGATGAGTGGTGTATTTCCCTCCTCCTGATGGATTTCCTCGGTCATTATGGAGCGCTCGTGAGAGGCGAGCCACTTACCCGGGAGAAACCCCGCCCCTATCGTGACTACATCGCCTGGTTGCAGAAACAAGATATTAAGGCGGCGGAATCGTTCTGGCGCGAATACTTGAAGGCTTTTCCGACACCGACGCCGTTGCCGTACGACCGGCTCCCTGAAGGTCTCGCGGATCAGAATGAAGATGCGGCGGATCACTGCCTCTACTTGAGTGCCGACACGTCCGCGAGACTCACGGAGTTGGCCCAACGGCATCGCTTGACGGTGAATACCTTCTTCCAGGGCGCCTGGGCGCTCTTACTGAACTATTACAGCAGTGAACGTGAGGTCCTGTTCGGAGTCACGGTGGCCGGACGTCCTACCGAGTTGCCGGGAGTGGAGTCCATCCTGGGCCTGTTCATCAATACGTTGCCGCTGCGGGTCCCAGTCCAGCCTGAGCGGATACTCGTGGATTGGCTGAAGGACCTGCTTGCCGAGAACGTGTGGGTGCGGCAGTACGACTACGCACCGCTCGTCCAGATGCAACGGTGGAGCGAGGTCGCAAGGGGAGAGGCGTTATTTCATAGCCTGTTCGTGTTCGAAAACGCGCCGGTGGATCGAGAACTCTGTGAAGGGCGGATCATTTTCAAGGGAGAAGAGGAGCAGTACCGAGTTCATACCAATTATCCACTGACGGTCATGGGATGGCCGGGACGAGAACTGGGGATCAAGATCTCCTACGACAAGCGGCTGTTCGATGCCGATACGACGGAACGCATGATCCGGCATTTCAAAACGCTGCTCGATGCGATGGCGGCACAGCCGACCGCAAGGCTCGCCGACTTATCGCCGCTCAATCAGGACGAGCGGCGGCAATTGTTGACGGAGTGGAATCCTCACCTGAATTCCGCCGGTGTGGAGGAGTTGGAGAGCCTGCCGCGGCTGTTTGAGCGGCAGGTCCAGCGCCATCCGGACGCCGTGGCGGTCGAATGCCTGGACAAGCGGGTGACCTACGACGAGTTGAATCGGCGGGCCAATCGTGTCGCGCATGCGCTGATCAACATAGACGTGCACCCAGACACGGTGGTGGCCCTGCTGGATGATCGCAGCATCGATCTGTTGACGATGATGATCGGTGTATTTAAGGCGGGCGGAGCCTATCTGCCGCTTGATCCCCATCATCCCGTGTCGCGCCTGACGCAGATTCTCAAACTGAGCCGCTCACCGGTCGTCGTCACGTCTCGGAATTATGTCGCGCGACTGCAGGAAGCGGTTGAGCCGATCGACGAAGCGGTGAGGCCGAGGATCATACCGATCGAACAGATCCTCGATGCAGCCGGTCGCGAAGTTAATCCAGACGACCGAGGACAATCAGAACACCTGGCCTACGTCATCTATACCTCCGGTTCCACGGGAGTGCCGAAAGGAGCGATGGTGACGAGGCGCGGGATGCTCAACAATATTCGGAGTAAGGTCTTGGGGTTGGCGCTTGCACCGTCCGACGTGATCGCGCAGACCGCTTCGCAATGTTTTGACATCTCTGTCTGGCAGTTCCTCACGGCGATGACGTGTGGCGCCAGGACCAGCATTGTTCCCGATGAGACGTCGCGGGACCCCTTTCTCTTGCTCTCGCATCTTGAACGGACGGAGATCACCATCCTCGAAACCGTACCGGCTCTTCTTCAAGGCTTGTTGGATGTCGCATCGGAATCGGGATCCGGTGCCGTGCCACAGCTGCAAAAGCTCAGGTGGGTCTTGCCGACCGGAGAAGCCTTGCCGCCGCCGGTATGCCGACAATGGCTGGCCCGCTATCCGGTTATCCCGCTGTTGAATGCCTATGGACCTGCGGAGTGCGCCGACGATGTGGCTGTCCATCCCATCCTCGAACCGCCAGCGGCCGACCAGACGCATGTGCCGATCGGCCGTCCAATCGAAGGGACCCGTCTGCACATTCTCAACGCCTGGTTGGAACCGGTGCCGCCGGGAGTTCCGGGGGAGTTGTATGTGGCGGGGGTTGGGGTAGGTCGTGGGTATTTGCAAGATCCTGCTCGAACCGCCGAGGTCTTTTTGCCGGACCGGTTTGGGTCCGATCCTGGTGCGCGGATGTATCGGACCGGCGATCTGGCCCGCTATCGCCGGGACGGAGCCATCGAATTTGTCGGACGTGTCGATCAGCAGATCAAACTGCGCGGGTTTCGGATTGAATTGGGTGAGATTGAATCGCATCTGTTGTCGAGTCCGCTCGTGCGAGAAGCGGCCGTGCTGCTGCATGCCGACTCGCGGGGTGAGAAACGATTGGTGGCGTATCTCGCCGGTCATGGAGAGGAAAGCCCAAGCGTGCCGGACTTGCGCGAGTTACTTCAATCTCAACTTCCAGAATACATGGTGCCGGCGGTGTTCGTGCCGTTACCGACGCTACCGCGCACACCGAACGGCAAGATAGACCGCCTCGCGCTGGCGGCGCTGGATCTCGGCGATCAGTTCACCCGTCCCTATACGGCGCCGCACACCGCAACGGAAGAGATTCTGGCAGGCATTTGGTCCGATGTCCTGGGCGTCGGGCGGGTCGGCGTATATGACGATTTCTTTGAGTTGGGCGGCCATTCATTGTTGGCGACGCAGATCATGTCGCGTCTCCGCAGCGCGTTCCAGGTCGAGCTGTCGCTGCGGACCGTGTTCGAATCCACCAGCGTCGCGGCCTTGGCCGCAGCCGTGGATCGTGCACGGACAGGCGGCGCTGCCTGCGAGGCATCCCCGTTGGTGCCGGTCGCTCGTACCGGCCCGCTGCCCGCATCGTTTGCACAGCAGCGTCTCTGGTTTCTGACACAACTGGAGCCGGACAGTCCGTTCTACAACTTGCCAGCCGGGTTCCGCTTGCGGGGACGGTTGGATGTGGATCTGCTGACGGTCAGTCTCAATCACGTGATTGCGCGGCACGAGGCCTTACGGACGATATTTCAGGAAATCGACGGACAACCGACGCAGGTCGTGCTGCCGTCTGTGACGATCGAGATCCCCATAATCGACCTTCGCGATATTCCCGAGGAAAGCCGAGCGGCTGAGTTGACCAAACAGAGCGAAGCGGAGGCTCAGCGCATTTTCGATCTGACCCGTGGGCCTCTCCTACGTGCGCGAGTGTGGCGCATCGGAGAAGAAGAATGCGTGCTGCTGACGACTCTGCATCACATCGTTTCAGACGGCTGGGCGATGGACATCTTGATCAGAGAATTGGTGATGCACTATCAGGCTGGCTTGTCGGGACAACCCGCCGTGTTGCCGCCGTTGCCCATCCAGTATGCGGACTATGCGGTCTGGCAGCGTGACTGGATGCAGGGAGCGGTGTTGGAGGCTCAGCTGGTCTATTGGAAAGACCGCTTGGGGGACGCGCCTGCCGCATTGGAGTTACCGATCGATCGCCCTCGTCCGGCCGTGCAGACGTATCGTGGCTCTTGTTGCGAGTTTTCAGTCCCCGGCGAGCTGGTACAGCAGGTGACGGCCTTCAGCCGACGGCACAGCCTTACCCTGTACATGACTCTGCTCACGGCCTTCACGGTCTTGCTCCACCATTATAGTGGCCGGACCAGCATTCTGATCGGGAGCCCTGTCGCCAATCGGCTCCGGATCGAGGTGGAAGAGCTGATCGGACTCTTTGTCAACACGCTGGTGTTGCGAACCGACATTCCGGACAACCCGCGCTGGATCGATCTGCTGGATCGGGTGAGGGCAGAGGTTCTTGGAGCTCAGACTCATCAGGATCTTCCCTTCGAGCATTTGGTGGATGCGCTGCAGCCAGAGCGAAACTTAAGTCATTCTCCGCTGTTTCAGGCCATGTTTACGCTACAGACACCGGCGGAACAATCCATAGAGACGCCGGGACTTCGAGTGGAGAACATGGACATCAATCCGGGCACCGCCCTGTTCGATTTGTCGCTGGACGTGGTGGTCGAGCCTGATCGGCTGTCGGGGTCCTTCGAGTACAACACGGACTTGTTCGATGAGTCGACCGTCCGACGTTTTGCAGACGGGTTTCTGCAGATTTTGACCGCGATGGTCGCCAAACCAGAAGGCCGAGTGCACGATGGCCCACCTGTGACGGAGCGTGAGCGTCGGCTGCAACTTGTCGAGTGGAACAATATTTCTGGCCCCGATCTGACGGCTGATTACGTCACGCGCTTCGTGACCCAGGTCGAGCGCACACCTGACTCTCCGGCGGTGGTCTATCGGACACGGAGTTGGACCTATCGTGAACTCCATTGCCGGGCGAGCAAGGCGGCGGCGTTCTTGATGAAGGCCGGGGTCGGTGCGGACTCGGTCGTCGCCGTGCTTGGCGAACGCAGCCCCGAGCTGTTGGCGATGATCCTTGGCGTCTTGGAAGCGGGAGGCGCGTATGTGCCATTGGATCCGCGGCATCCTCAACAGCGCATGGCTCATATTGTCGAACTCAGCCGTCCGCTTGTGCTGATGGTGACACGGGAATGGGAAGATCGGGCGGGGGATCTGCTGAATGCCATCCCGGCAGAGAGGCGGCCTCGGATACTGACCATCGAGCAGGTGACGGAACAGGACATCGATCCGGCTGGCCTCAAACCGATTCGCGCGACTCGGCGCTTGGCGTATCTCATCTATACATCCGGCTCGACCGGCGCTCCCAAAGGTGTGATGGTCGAACAGGACGGCATGCTCAATAACCTGTTGTCCAAGCTGGACAGCCTGCAGATGACCGCCGACGATGTCGTCGCGCAGACCGCATCGCAATGTTTTGACATCTCTGTCTGGCAGTTTCTGGCCGCCCTTCTGTGCGGCGCCAGAGTGCACATCGTTCCAGATGATATCGCTCACGATCCGAGCACGCTGTTGCATCATGTGAGCGAGGCCGGCATCACCATTGTGGAGCCGGTTCCGGCGGTACTGCAGGGATTTCTTGCCGTCGATGATCCTGTGCCGGCTTTGTCGAAGGTCCGGTGGGTATTGCCGACCGGTGAGGCTTTGCCTTCGAGCCTCTGTCGTCGATGGTTCACGCGTTATCCGGCTATTCCACTCATGAATGCGTATGGCCCTGCCGAATGTTCGGATGATGTGGCCACCCATACGATTCGTCGCGCTCCGGAGGATCCGGATCGTCCGGTGCCGATCGGCCGGCCTATCCCAGGCCTGCGCCTCTACATTTTGAATCACCATCTGACTCCCGTGCCCATCGGCACAGCCGGTGAATTGTGCGTAGGCGGAGTAGGGGTGGGGCGCGGCTATCTCGGGGATCCCGAGCGGACGGCGGCAGTCTTCGTCCCGGATCCTTTTGGGACGGAAGCGGGAGGACGACTCTATCGCACGGGGGATGTGGCCCGCTATCGGTCGGACGGTACCATCGAGTTCGTGGGACGCCTAGACCACCAAGTCAAGATTCGCGGCTATCGTATCGAGCCTGGGGAGATCGAGGCCAGACTGTTGGAGCAGCGAGGCGTTCTGGAAGCCGTGGTCATGGCCAGGGAAGATCAGCCAGGACAGCGACGATTAGTGGCCTACGTGACACCTGATGCTCCGGAAGTATTGGACGTGCAAGAAGTACGGCGCCTGCTCCAAGACACACTGCCGGAATACATGGTTCCGAGTTCCTTTGTCGTCCTGGAGGCGTTACCACGGAGCTCGAACGGAAAAATCGACCGCAGGGCGCTGCCTGTGCCGAACCTCGCCGAACAAGCAGGTCGGTCCTACCGGCCTCCGGCAACGCCGGCGGAGAGGGCACTCGTGAAAATATGGGAGAACGTACTGGGGTTGGGACGGATCGGAACGCAGGAGAATTTTTTTGAGCTGGGCGGTGATTCTATCGTGAGTTTACAAGTGATCGCTCGAGCGAAGCAGGTCGGCCTGCTGGTGAGCCCTCGGCAGATATTCCAATATCAGACGGTGGCTGAGCTTGCGGCGGTCGCTGAGTATGACGGCGTAGCCGTGATGGAGGTGGAACAGGGCGTCATCATGGGCGAGGCGGCTTTGTCGCCGATTCAATGTGCATTTTTCGAATTGCCGTTGGTCAATCCGCACCACTGGAATCAATCGGTCATGCTGGAGGCGAAAGAGCCATTTGTGGAATCCGCCTTGGAGAAGACCGTTGCGGCACTGTTGGCGCATCACGACGCGTTGAGACTTCGATACGTTAGGACGAGCGACGGTTGGTACCAGTCACATGCGCCTCTTCCGACGGGGCCCTTCGTCCGACGGGTGAGTCTGGCCGCGCTCTCGGACGCCGACCGCCGTGCCTCGTTCGAGGCACAGGCTACGCGGTGGCAAGGGAGTTTGAACATCTCGGAAGGGCCGCTTATCGAAGTGGTGTGGTTCGAGATGGGGAAGAACATGCCTGATCGTCTGCTGATTGTCGTTCATCACCTCGTGATCGACGGCGTTTCTTGGAGAATCCTCCTGGAGGATTTGCAGACCGCTTACCGGCAGGCAGTGCAAGCGCGCCCGATCCACTTGCCGCCTAAAACGAGCTCCTTCCGACAGTGGACCGACCGGTTACGACGATATGCCGAAACCGAAGTCATGAACCATCCTCCTTCCGCTGTCTGGCTGACGGCACAATGGGAGGGACCCCTCCTGCTGCCTGTCGACCATCCCACCGGCAGTCATCAGGAAGCGGCGGCGGAAACGTTGACCATGTCGTTGGACGAAGAAAACACGGAGGCGTTGTTACATCGGGTATCCGCTGCCTATGGCACACAGATCAACGATGTGCTGCTGACGGCGTTGGCACAGACTCTTGGTCGATGGACCGGACTCAACCGCGTGACGATCGATCTCGAAGGACATGGACGGGAAGACCTGTTCCCTGAGCTGGACGTCTCACGCACGGTCGGCTGGTTCACCAGCGTGTTCCCTGTGACCTTGGATGTGACGCGTTCGGAGCCGCCCGGAGAAGCGCTCAAGAGGGTGAAGGAACAACTGCGGCGGATCCCTGGACGGGGTATCGGCTACGGCATCATACGATATTTGTCGAAGGAGGGCTTGGATGCAGCCAAGATGCGTCCTGCGGCGAGGGTTCCGGTGGGATTCAACTATCTCGGACAGTTCGATGGGGTTGCCACGGAGGAGTCGCCATTTGTTCTGTCTGCAGAATCGGTCGGCAAGGAACATGATCCCTGCAATCCGATGGAATACGAACTGGATATCAATGCATCGGTTGTCAACGGACGCTTGGAAGTCATGTGGACATACAGCCGCGAACGTTATCATGCCGGCACCATTACGTCTGTGGCCGAGGCCTATCTGAACGATGTGCGGATGTTGATTGCTCATTGTCTGTCTCCCGAGGCCGGCGGCTATACGCCGTCCGATTTTCCGAATGTGGAGTTGGAGCAGGACGCGCTGGACGCGATCTTGGAGCAAATGAACTGAACGTGAGGCGAGTATGAATAAACGAAGGGATATCGAGTCGATCAACTATCTCTCTCCGTTGCAGGAAGGACTGCTTTTCCATGCGGTGTCCGACGCGGCAGCGGATCCCTATTTCACGCAGACCGGCTTCGTCGTCGATGGACAGCTGGAATTGGACTCTTTTGAGCAAGCCTGGTACCAGGTGGTGGAACGTCATCCGATCCTCCGCACCGGCTTCGTCTGGGATGGCGTCAAGCAACCGATGCAAGTCGCGCGGCGTGGTGTCCGTGTTCCCCTACAGTGTCTCGACTGGCGGGGCCATCATCGCCGTGATCGGGATCAGGCTCTCGCGCGGTTTCTGCTTGAGGATCGCCGAACACCGTTCGATCTGCTGACACCGCCCATGATGCGACTCACGCTGATCCGGGTTGAGGATCAGCGTTGGTATTTCATCAACAGCCACCACCATATTCTGCTGGACGGTTGGAGCGTGGCGCTGCTGCTGCGGGAAGTTGTGATCTGCTACGACGCATGTGTACAGGGCAGACGGCCCGTGCTCCCACCCGCAAGCCCTTATGCTGAGTACTTCACCTGGTTGCGGACCAAGGACATGGACGGTGCCGAAGCGTTTTGGCGTGCGGGTTTGTCAGGATTCGCGATGCCGACCTCTTTGCCGTTGGAGACTCCGCATGACGTGCCGTCAGAAGAACTGACATCCCTGCCGTATGGAGAGCAGGAACTACGTCTGTCGAAGGCGGAAGTCGAAGTCTTGACCACCGCTGCCAAACGTCGCCGGCTCACGGTGAATACTCTCGCGCAAGGGGCCTGGGCAGTCCTGTTGAATCGGTGTACCGGCGATCGAGAGGTCCTGTTCGGCGCGACGGTCTCGGGCCGCCCGGCGGAACTTCCCGGTTCGGACGCCATGGTCGGGCTGTTCATCAATACGCTGCCGGTTCGAGTCTACGTACCTTCCGATACAAAGCTGGGAGACTGGCTGGCTTCGCTCCAGGAACAGAATAGTCTTCTGCGGCAATACGAGTGGACACCCCTGTCAAGAATCCAGCGCTGGAGTGACGTACCGGGCGGGCGGCCGTTGTTCGACAGCATCGTCGTCTTTGAAAGTTACCCGGAGGATGAAAGCGAGACGGGGCAGCTCGGTTTGCAGATCTCTCCTCTGGTTTCCCGCCGACAGGACGCCGAGTATGTTCTGACCACCGGTCGTAACAACTATCCGCTGTCACTGATGGTCGAGCCTGCCGTAGAAATGCGATTGATTCTTTCCTATGCCCGTGAACGGTTTGCGCATGAGGACATCAACCGTCTTCTCGGGTACTACCGCACGTTGTTGATGGCGATGGCAGAACGGCCGGATGTTCGTGTGGCCGAGCTCTCTCCGCTGAGCGGCGTGGAACGAGACCGGCTTGTGACGGACTGGAACCGCACCACGACTCTCGTAGGGGAAGCATGCATTCACGAGCGAATCGAGCAAGTGGCGCATGAACAACCGAATACCGTGGCCGTCGTCTATGAGAGCCAGGCCCTCACCTATAGAGAGCTGGATGAGCGGGCCGATCGACTTGCGCGATACCTGCAGAAGCTCGGTGTCGGTCCGGACGTACGGGTCGGTCTCTGTGTGGAGCGATCGCTCGATTTGATCGTCGGATTGCTCGGAGTGCTCAAAGCCGGCGGTGCGTATGTGGCGCTCGATCCGAAACTGCCAAAAGAGCGGCTGGTGTTTATGCTGTCGGATAGCGGTGCACGGGTGGTTCTCATGCAGGCCGCATCGAGCGACCTCTTTCATGACTCGGATGTACGGCCAGTCTTTCTGGATCGCGACTGGGAGATGATCTCGATAGAAACCTGTCATCCGCTGCGCCGGGACGTGCGACCGGAGAACCTCGCCTACGTCATCTACACCTCCGGTTCGACGGGGCGGCCAAAAGGTGTCGCGGTCGAGCATCGCCAGATCATCAACTATGTGTCCGGACTTCTCTCCCGCCTCCCGCTCGATCAGGCCACGAATTTCGCGACCGTGTCGACGGTGGCGGCAGATCTCGGCAACACCTCGATCTTTGGTTCACTGTGTTCCGGTCGAACCCTTCACGTGTTGTCGGTCGATCGGGGTTTCGATCCAGATGCCGTCGCGGCTTATATGAACGCCAATCACATCGACGTGTTGAAAATCGTGCCGAGCCACCTGGCCGGTCTCCTGGAGGCGGGACGGCCGGAGCAGGTGCTTCCGCGGCGGTGCCTGATCCTTGGCGGTGAAGCCGTTCACACCAACCTTGTCCAACGGATCCGAGCGCTCGCGCCGGAATGCAAAATAATCAATCATTATGGACCCACGGAAACGACGATTGGAGTGCTCACTCATCGAGTCGAGGAGGAATCAGACCGGCAGGAGGCCATTCCCGTCGGACGGCCCTTGGCGAACAGCCGAGTCTACATTTTGAATTCGGACGGCCAGCCGACACCGATGGGAGTCGCGGGCGAGTTGTATATCGGCGGAGACGGGTTGGCGAGAGGGTATCTGGATCGGCCGGATCTGACTGCGGAACGGTTCGTTCCAAACCCGTTTGGCACTCGAGCCGGTGAGCGTCTGTATCGCACCGGCGATCGAGCACGCTATCGACCGGACGGCATGATCGAGTTCCAGGGTCGAATGGATAATCAAGTGAAGATCCGGGGATTCCGGATCGAATTGGGTGAGATCGAAGCGCAGTTGCGGAGCGCTAGTCGAGTCAAGGATGCCGTCGTGGTCGTGCGCGAAGCGGCCGACGGAACCAAACAGCTTGCCGCCTATGTGGCGGCGCCGGCCGATCTCGATCTGGATTCGGTTCAGTCTCGTCTGGCGGTTCATTTGCCGGATTATATGATTCCTTCGACCATCACTGTGCTGGATGCACTTCCTCTGACGGCCAATGGCAAGATCGACCGTGCGGCGCTTCCGGACCCGGAACAGGCACAGACATCGCAGAGCAATGCGTACGTCGCGCCGCGGAATGATATTGAAGCGACGCTTGCGCAAATCTGGGCTGATGTCCTGCATCTGGATCGAGTCGGTATTCACGACAACTTCTTTTCGATCGGAGGCGATTCGATCCTTTGCCTTCAGATCGTGGCGAAGGCTCATCGAGCCGGTGTCAAAGTGAGTCCGAAGCTGGTCTTCCAACATCATACGGTGGCGGCGATTGTGGATGCGCTTGGAGAAGCAGAGCCCGTTCCGAGTGCACCCACGTCTAAGGAAGAAGAGGCCGAGCCGTTCGCTCTGGCGGGGATCGACCCCGAACAAGTACAGCACGTGATCGCTATGAGGGGAGGAGAACTCGAAGACCTCTATCCGGCGTCTCCGATACAACAGGGCATGCTCTTTCACAGCCTTTCCGGCCGAGAAGATGGGAGTTATCACAATCAGGTGGTCTATGCCTTTACCCAAGGTCTCGATCCGGAGGCATTCGCCAGAGCGTGGCAACATGCAGTTGATCGGCACGCCGTACTTCGAACGGGATTTCTATGGGATGTGGCTCCCGAACCGCTGCAAGCGGTTTTTCGTCAGGCGCAGGTGCCGGTCGAGCACCTTGATTGGCGGAATATGGCCAATGACGACGTCCGGCAAGAGACCTTGCGCGCATATCTATCCGCCGACCGACTTCGCGGGTTCACCCTTGATCGACCGCCGCTGATGCGGCTTGCGTTGATCCAGCGGACAGAGCATTCGTGGTGGACTGTCTGGAGTTTGCACCATGCCATTCTGGACGGTTCGTGTCAGGCCTTGTTGATACAAGAGGTCATGACAACATATGAGAGCCTTCGACATGGTCAGATGTCAGCCTCGAAGCCCGCTTCTTCCTATCGGGGATACATCCGCTGGCTCTTGCAGCAGGACGTTTCAGCAGCTGAGAAGTTTTGGCGCGAGTATCTGCGCGGCGTCGATGAGCCGACCCGACTACCGGAACGGGTGACGCACTATAAGAGCGATCGCGAACTCTACGACGAACGACGGTTGGATTTCTCCACTGAAACCCTACGGGCACTGGAGCAGTTGGCCCGATCGCAACGCGTGACGTTGAATACGGTGATCCAAGGCACCTGGGCGTTGCTGCTTGCTCGATACGGCGATAGCGGCGATGTTGTCTTTGGGGTCACGGTCTCAGGTCGACCGGCAGAGTTGACGGACGGCAACGAAGCCCTCGGTGTGTTCATCAATACCCTTCCGTTGCGTGTACGGATGACGCCGACCGATCGTGTTGGGGAGTGGCTTCGAACACTTCAAGCGGTGAATGTCGAACTGCGGCACCACGAGGCCACCCCATTAGTACAGATCCAAGGATGGAGTGATATCCCACGAGGTACGTCCCTGTTCGACAGTGTGCTCGTCTTTCAAAACTATCTGCTAGACAGGGCGGTCCAAGAGTATGGTCACGCGTGTGGTATCGAAGCCATCGACGTGGAAGGATGGACCAACTACCCACTGACCATTACCGTGGTGCCGGATGAACGGCTTACGGTGATCTTTTCTTACGATCGTCGCCGTGTAAGCGATGAGATGGTGGAACAGATCGTCCGTCATTGGACTGCGCTGATGGACGGCATGATCACAATGCCGGACACTCGGTTGGCCGAATTGTCTGTCTTATCCGAGCAGGAGCGGCAACATCTGTTGGTGGATTGGAACGACAGCCGACGATCGTTTCCAACCGATCGGTGCCTGCACGAGTTGTTCGAGGCCCAGGCCTGCCGGACTCCTGAGAGTATTGCCCTGTCGGGCGAAGGTGTGGGGCTTACCTATCGGGAGCTTGATACCAAAGCGAATCAGCTGGCGCACTGTCTGAGGAAGCAGGGAGTTGGTCACGACGTACGGGTTGGAATCTGTCTGGAACGATCCACGAATCTCCTGGTCTCGATCCTGGGAGTCCTCAAAGCCGGAGGCACGTATGTCCCGCTGGATCCCACCTATCCGACCGAGCGGTTGGCCTACATGCTCAACGACTCTCGGGTGAACGTGGTACTGACGCAAGGGCCGCTGGTGGTGGCGGATGGCAAGGCGGAATGGCGCACTATCGATCTGCTCGACTGGGAGCGAATAGGCCGTGAATCTCCGGAGAAACCACGCGTTCTCTGCAGTATCGAACAGCTGGCCTATATCATCTACACCTCGGGATCAACCGGTCGACCAAAGGGGGTGATGGTTCGACATGCCGGTGCCGTGAATTTTCTCCTGGCCATGCAGGAGGCGCTGCAACTCTCCGCCCGGGATGTCATGGCGGCCACCACATCCATCTCCTTCGACATTGCCCTCTTGGAATTGTTTCTTCCGATGATGGTGGGCGGCCGGACGATCGTGATGAATCGCGACGTGGTGACGGACGGAGCACGGTTGGCGCAGGAGCTGGAACGAAACGGCGCGACGGTCATGCAGGCGACGCCGTCAGGGTGGCGATTGTTGCTCGATGCGGCGCCGGCCCCGCCGGTGCGCGTATTGTGCGGCGGCGAGGCGTTCCCTCTTGAGCTGGCGCGAGCGTTTCTCACCCAACGACTTGAAACATGGAATCTCTATGGTCCGACCGAAACGACCGTGTGGTCGATGATGACGCGCGTGACTCAGGCGGATGATACCGTGCCGCTCGGGCGACCGATCGCGAACACGCAAATTTATCTGCTCGATTCAGACTTCAATCCTGTCCCGATTGGAGTTCCGGGAGAGTTGCATATCGGCGGCGATGGATTGGCGCGAGGCTATTGGCAGAGGCCCGATCTGACCGCGGAGCGCTTCATTCCCGATCCGTTCGGGACGTATCCGGGACAGCGGCTCTATCGAACCGGCGATCAAGCCAGGTACCGGCCGGACGGGACATTGGAATTTCTGGGACGGGTTGACCACCAGGTCAAAGTGCGTGGCTATCGAATCGAATTAGGCGAGATCGAATCCTGCTTGGATCGGCATCCTCAGATTGCCCGCAGCATCGTGGTCGTGTGCGACGAACAGGAGGACAAGCGAATCGTTGCGTATGTGGTGCCTGAAACAGGAGCGCATCTATCGCCGGAAGATCTGAAAAGAGTCCTGCAGACCCAACTGCCTGCCTATATGGTTCCTTCGGCCGTCGTGATCCTGAAGGAGTTTCCGTTGACCCTCAATGGCAAGGTGGATCGCAAGGCTCTTCCGAATCCGGAGTACAGTCAGTCGAGCGATCGACCGTCGACTCCAGGGTCACCGACAGAGGAAATTCTCGCTGGTATATGGGCCGATGTGCTGAACCTCAAGCAGGTCGGGATTCGGGATAATTTTTTCCATCTCGGCGGCCATTCGCTGCTGGCGACGCAGGTTGTGTCTAGAATCCGCTCTTCGTTCCAGATCGAGTTGCCGCTTCGAAGCCTCTTTGAGGCGCCGACGGTCGAGGCGCTGAGCGACGCCATTGAGCAAGCGTACCTCGGTGGAGACAAGGTCTCACCCGCATCGCTTGTACCTGTCGACCGGGGTGGGCCGCTTCCATTGTCGTTCGCCCAGCAACGATTGTGGTTCCTTTCCAAGTTGGAGTCGGACGGCTGGGCATACAACCTATCGTTCGCTCTGAAGCTGTCCGGTATGCTCGATGTCGATGCCCTGTCCCAAAGTGTCAAGCAAGTGATCACCAGACACGAAGCTCTGAGGACGACGTTCCACGAGATCGACGGCGAACCTGTGCAAGCCATTGGCTCAGTGGATGAGCTCGTCTTGCCGATTGATAATCTGTGCGGACTGTCTGACGACCAGCGGGATGAAGCCCTACGGGAAGCCGCCTCGGTGGAAGTCCGGCGGCCGTTTCGATTGGATCAGGACCGGCCTATTCGCGCCCGGCTGCTGCGTCTTAGCGAGGAAGAACACGTCTTGCTCGTCACGCTCCACCATATTGCCGCGGACGCCTGGTCAATGAGCCTGTTGGCCAACGAGGTTGCGGTCTTCTATCAGGCAAAGGTTAGGCAGGCGGCTGACATCGCTGATGCACTGCCGCCGCTGCCAGTACAGTATGCGGATTTCGCCCACTGGCAGCGACGATGGCTGCAAGGACCGGTATTGCATGCACATGTGACCTATTGGAAACAACGGTTGGGTGTCAACCCGCCGGTGTTGAGACTGCCGACGGACCGACCGCGCCCCGCCGTACAAACGTTTCGAGGTGCCCACCACCTCTTCACTGTGTCTACAGAGTGTGCGGACAGGCTGCGTGCGCTGAGCCGGAAAGAGGGCGTGACCTTGTTCATGAGCCTTCTGGCTGCGTTCAACGTTCTGCTCTTCCGTACGACGGGGCAGATGGATATTCTGATCGGCACCGACGTCGCCAACCGCAATCGTGAAGAGACCGAAAACCTCATAGGATTTTTCGTCAATCTACTGCCTCTTCGCAGCGATCTTTCCGGAAACCCCACCTTCCTCGAGCTCCTGGGACAGGTACGGCGGACGGCCCTGGAGGCCTATGCGCATCAAGACCTACCGTTCGAGAAGATTGTGGAGGCCTTGAAACTCAAGCGAGATCTAGGGGGAAATCCGCTGGTTCAAACACTCCTCGTGCTGCAAAACGTGCCGGCGCCCTCCATGGAGCTGCCGGGGCTGGATGTTGCCGCGCTCGAGTTCGAGAGCGAGGTCGCACGGTTCGACCTCGGACTGTTCATGGAAGAAGCGGAAGATGGCCTGACCGGTTTGTGGAGATACAGCACGGATCTCTTCGATGCATCCACGATCGCCGGCCTGTCGGAGCGGTTCGTGACGCTGCTTGAGAACATCGTCGCACGTCCGGAGACCAGACTGTCCGCGATCGAGATCCTGTCTCATACGGAAAAGGAGTCCGCCATGATCGATTCCAAACAACGAGCAGAAAGCAAGTTCAAGCGGTTCAAGAGCATTCAGCCGAAGGCGGTGCCTCTTGCGCAGCGGCCACTGGTTGAACGGGGGTATCTTGCCATGGATCAGCCTCTGCCGCTCGTCTTGCGGCCTTCGGTTGAGGACGTGGATCTGGCTGCGTGGGGGGAAACCAACCGGGCGAAGGTCGAACAGGAATTGTTCACGCATGGAGCCATCTTGTTCCGCGGGTTCCCGCTCAAAGGAGCTGAGGATTTCGAGCAAGTCGCTCGGGCACTCTGTCCCTCGCTGTTCGGTGACTATGGGGATCTGCCGCGCGAAAAAGCCGGGCGTCACCTGTACGGATCCACACCCTATCCGGCCGACAGGGCCATTCTCTTCCATAACGAAAGCTCACATCTACAACGCTGGCCGTTGAAACAATCGTTTTTCTGCGTACAGGCGGCGCAAGCGGGCGGGGAGACGCCCATCGTGGACTGCCGGAAAATGTGTGAACGATTACGCCCGGAGTTGCGCGAGAAGTTTCAGGGGCGTGCGCTGATGTACGTGAGGAATTTTACGCCGGGGTTCGATGTGAGCTGGCAGGATTTTTTTCATACCGAGGACAGGGCCGTCGTGGAACAGACCTGTAGGCAGCACGGTGTCGAATGGGATTGGACATCCGATGGGGGACTGCGGACCAGACAGGTCTGCCCTGCACTCGTCAAACACCCGAAAACCGGCGACTGGGTGTTCTTCAACCAGATTCAATTGCACCATATCTCGTATTTGGAGCCGGCGGTTCGGAATTCACTGGTCGATGTGCTGGGCATCGAACGGGTCCCGCGCAACGTCTACTTCGGTGACGGTTCACCTATCGATGACGACACGGCAGCGGAAATCGGAGCGCTCTATGAGGAGATGTCTGTACGCTTTCCTTGGCAAAATGGGGACCTGCTCATGCTGGACAATATGTTGGTTGCCCACGCACGGTTACCGTTCGTCGGCCCCAGGAAGATCGTCGTGGCGATGGGAGAGATGATTGATCAGCAGGAGGTGCACGCGGTAAGCGTGTAGGGATGCCATGCAAGCGAGTATTGATATACAAGGGTTTCGACTTTCTCCGCAACAAAGGCGCTTGTGGGCGCTGCAACAAACATTGGGAACGGCCCATGTGCAGGCAGTGTTGCTGATCGAGGGCATGCTCGACATCGTTCGTCTCGAACGGGCTGTGGACGCGGTGGTTGCGAAGCATGAGGCGTTGCGGACGCTGTTTTGCCGAGAACCGGGCGTCAAGGTGCCATTACAGGTAATCGTCGATGAGTGCAGACCAGAGTGGGTGGTCATTGAGCTGCGAGAGTCTGATGTCGCTGCAGGGCTGGAAGAAGTGTTGGAGAGGCACCGCCGGCAAGCGATCGATTGGGAGCAAGGTCCGCTGATCCGCTGCACGTTGTGCCGGTTATCCGATCGTCAGCATTGGCTCGTGCTGAGCCTGCCGGCGCTATGCGCGGATGCCCGGACGCTCCAAAACTTGGCGATGGAAGTTGCCGCAGAGTACGGATTCGTTGCACGCCCCGAGTCTGGCGAGGAACCGGTTCAATACGCGCAATTTGCGGAATGGCAGAATGAGCTGCTGGCAGGGGACGATGCCGCCAAGAGCCGCCAGTTCTGGCAGGACCGCGTGATCGATGTGGGTACCATTACCGTGCCCTTTGAGCGCGTAGGGGCGGAGACTTCCGCGTGGTCGAAGGAGGTGCTTGTCTGGGATCTTTGCCCCCAGCTGGTCGTAGCATTAACGGCGTTGTCAGAACGGCTGAACATCTCGCTTGAGGCATTCCTGCTGGCTGCCTGGCAAGTGGTACTGAGCCGCCTCGGTGGGCGTCGGGAATATCAGCTGGCTGTGTACAGCGACGGCAGAACGTACGAAGAGCTGGCCTCCGGTATGGGGCTCTTCGCGAAATGGATTCCCCTGCGATGCCAAGTCGATCCGGAGGCCACGTTTCAGGACTTGACTGCATCGGTGGCAGCCGAACAGGCGCGCCTCCGTGAGTGGCAAGAGTACTTCCTGTGGGACGATAAGCCGGAGCAAACCGGTCTTGCCTCGACGGAATTGGTGGGATTTGAGTACCGCTCGATGGTCCCGCTTACGTCCACCGGAGGCGTCACGTTTTCGCTCAAGTCTTCGGCTATCTGGCTTGAGCCGATCAAATTGGCACTGACCTGTGTGAAGCAGGGCGCGGCGATGCAGTTGAGCCTGCAGACGGATTTGGGAAGAATTCACGGGGCAGCTCTTCCGATCTTGCGCGAAGCGTTGACGACTCTGCTCTCCGTCGCGGTGTCGAAGCCGGAAACCCATGTCGGGCTGCTGCCCCTGCTTAGCGAATCGCAACGACGTCACTTGTTGCAAACAGGCCACGGTCCCGAGCAGCCGCTTCCGGCCGGGCAATCTCTCGTGGCTCTGTTCGAACGACAAGCCGATATGCGGCCGGATGCGGTCGCCATTATCTGTGCTGATTGCCGCCTGACGTATGCTGAACTCAACGCTAGAGCCAATCAGGTCGCGCATGGGCTTACTCGCATGCAAATCGGACGAGGCGCTCTGGTAGGACTGTGCGTGGAGCGTTCGGTGGAGATGGTGATAGGATTGCTGGGCGTGCTGAAAGCCGGCGCTGCCTACGTGCCGCTTGATCCAGAGAACGCTCAGGCACGACTGGTCTTTGAGATTGCACAGTCAAAAATCAGCGTGGTTCTGACGCAGGAGAAGTGGCTGCCGCAGGTGCCTCCCACCGGTACCGCGACTCGTTTGCTAGACTTCCACGACTGGTCCTTCGCAGATGAGTCGTCCGGGAATCTGGACCGATCCATACACCCGATGGAGTTAGCCTATGTGATGTATACGTCGGGATCCACCGGTGTGCCGAAAGGCGTGGCCGTGACCCATCTCGGAGTGCTCAACTATTCCAACTTTGTCCGGCACGCGGTGGAAGCGGAACCAGGTCTGAGCTTTGCCACAGTGTCAACACTCGGAGCCGACCTCGGCAATACCGTGATCTTTGCGTCGCTCGCGTCCGGCGGCTGTCTGCACGTGGTCGGATATGATACAGCCACGGACGGTCGGAAGTTCACGGACTATTGTGCTCGGCATCCGATCGATGTGCTGAAAATTGTGCCGGCCCATCTCCAGGCGCTGCTTGCTGCATCGGAACCTGCCGCAGTGTTGCCTCGGCGGTTGCTCGTCATGGGCGGGGATGTGTTGCCCCATGCGTTGGCCGACCAAGTGACGGGGGACGGTCATTGCCGACTACTCAATCATTACGGCCCGACGGAGGCCACGATCGGTTGCCTGACCTTTCCAGTCGAAACTGAGAATGAGGATGAGCGATTCCCAGCTACTGTGCCGATCGGTCGGCCGATCGACAATGCGGAAAGCTACGTTTTGGACGAACGACTGGATCTGGTGCCGATGGGTGTGCCGGGCGAACTCTGTCTGGGTGGTGCAGGGCTGGCTCGGGGATACTTTGGGCGGCCAGATCTTACTGCTCAGCGATTCGTACCACACCCTCTAGGGGCTGACGCAGGAAGCCGCCTTTACAGAACCGGTGATCTGGCACGCATCCTACCGGATGGGACGGTTGAGTTTCTCGGACGAACCGATTTTCAGATCAAGGTCCGAGGGTATCGGGTGGAATTGGGCGAGATCGAGGCGCGACTGACCGAGCACCCCGGGATCGAACAAGCAGTCGTGACGGTGCGTGAGAACCAAGCCGGAGAGAAGTATCTGGTCGCATACATTGTGCCTCGTGATTCCGACGGAGAACCAGTGGGATGGCGGGAGTTTCTCAAAGAGCGTCTTCCGGTCTATATGATTCCTACAACGATGGTTTGCCTCGCCGGACTGCCACTGAATCAGAACGGAAAGGTTGATCGGACGCTTCTGCCGGACCCCGAGGCGTATCTGGCATCGCGCCGCCGGTATGTCGCGCCCCGTAATCCGATGGAGGAAATGCTCTCGGGCATCTGGTCGACGATTTTGAAACGGGACCACATCAGTGTTCACGACAATTTCTTCGATCTGGGTGGTCATTCGCTGCTGGCGACACAGGTGATGGCACGTGTGCGCTCCGTCTTTTGTGTGGAACTGCCGTTGCGAACGCTCTTCGAAGCAACGACGGTGGCCCAACTCGCGGGAGCCATAGAGTCGAGACGTCTTCAGACCGGAGATCCGGTTGCGCCGCCGATGGTGCGAGTGAACCGTGATCGGCCGATCCCGCTCTCCTTTGCTCAGCAGCGTCTGTGGGTCCTGACGCAACTGGACCCTGACGGAGCCGCCTATAATCTTCCGATCGCGCTGCGATTATCGGGGACACTTGACGTTCAGGCTCTCGAAGGGAGCATAACCGAGGTCCTCCGGCGGCATGAGGCTCTGCGAACGATCTTTCCCCAGATGGAGGGGCAAGCGGTACAAATCGTGATGCCGCCGTCGGCGATGACCATCCCCATCGTCTCACTCGAACAGGTAAGGGGTCCGGAACGGAATGCGGCTCTGTTGCGGCTCGCGACGGCCGAAGCGCAACGTCCGTTCGAACTGGCCTACGGGCCGATGCTGCGTGTCACGCTGCTGAGGCTTGGAGTGCAGGAACATGTTCTGTTACTGACGATGCACCACATCGTGTCCGATGCGTGGTCCTCTCATCTTCTGGTTCGAGAAATCACCGAACTCTACGTGGCTCAGGTCCAAGGCAAGCCGGCGTCTCTCCCGGAACTGCCGATTCAATACGCGGACTTCTCGGTCTGGCAGCGACAATGGCTGTCGGGTACACACTTGGAACGACAGGTCGACTATTGGAAGGAGCGCCTGGTTGGTGCGCTTGAGCCGTTGGCCCTTCCCATGGAACGCCCGCGGCCGCCTGTTCAGACTTCGCATGGTGCGTCCCTGACCATCACCCTGTCGTCCGAACTCTGCTCAGCGATCACGGAGTTCAGCCGGCGGGAGGGCGTCACGTTGTTCATGACGCTGCTGGCCGGCTTCTATGCGTTGCTGTTCAGGTATACGGGGCGGCCGGACCTGATCGTCGGCTCTCCTATTGCCAACCGCACCCGCAGTGAAATCGAAGGACTCGTCGGCTTCTTTGTGAATACGCTGGCGTTGAGGGCAGACTTGTCTGGGACCCAGACGGTCCATGAGCTCCTGGCGCTCGTGCGGCAGGTGTGTCTCGGCGCCTATACCTATCAGGATATGCCGTTTGAAAAGCTGGTTGAGGTTCTGCAACCGGTGCGAGACGTCAGCTACTCACCGATCTTTCAGGTGATGTTCGAGCTGCAACACGCGCCCGTATCCGAATTGGCCGTGCCGGGACTCCACATCACGACCGTGGAGGTTGAACCGCTGACGGCAAAGTTCGATTTGACGCTGACGTTGTGTGAAACCGAGGGCGGGCTCACGGCCTCAATGGAATACAACACGGATTTGTTTTTCGCCGACAGCATGAGCCGTATGCTTCACCACTACGAGCTGATCCTCCGCGATATGACAGCGCGACCGGGTGCCACGATCGACGAGTTGCGCCTGTTGACCGACAGAGAAGAGCAGCTCGTGTTGAAGGATTGGAACAACGGATCCCGCTTGTCGGTTCCGGACCGATCATTGTCCCAGTTGTTCGAAGCGCAGGTATCGGCGACGCCGGATAGCGTGGCAGCTGTCTGCATGAATCGCCGGGTGACCTATCAGGAGTTGAATCGTCGTGCGAACCGGGTCGCCCACGCGTTGAGGCTCAAAGGCGTGGGGCCGGAAATAGTCGTGGCGATTCTGGGTGACCGAGACCTCGACTTCCTCGCGATGCTTCTGGGGATTGTCAAGACAGGCGGTATCTATCTCCCGCTCGATACAGGGCATCCGGATCAACGACTGGCACATATGCTCACTGAAAGCCGACCGCGTGTGCTGTTGACCACGGAGACCTATCGGCAACGCGTGATGCCGCTGAGGGAAGGTCTGTCGGAGCATGAGCCGCCGACTCTCCTTACGATGGAAGAAATTCAGTCATCGGTGAACGACGACATAAATCCTTTCACCTCTGTTCATCCAAGGGGCGCCGCCTATGTGATTTATACATCCGGCTCCACCGGGGCCCCCAAGGGCGCGATCGTCGAACATCGTGGGATGCTCAATCATCTCTGGGGGAAAGTAAGCACGCTTCACCTCACCGCCGAAGATGTGATCGCCCAAACTGCATCCCAGTGTTTCGATATTTCCGTCTGGCAGTTTCTGGCTCCGCTATTGTGCGGTGGGCGGGTCTGTATCGTTCCGGACGACATCGCGCATGACCCGGGACGGCTGCTCCATTATGTGGAGGCGGCGGGCGTCACGATCCTCGAGGCAGTGCCGGCGATGCTACAGGGCATGCTCGATATGGCAGCCAACAGCGGCGAGAGCGAACCGGCGCTCGCACGGCTGCGGATGGTATTACCGACCGGAGAAGCGCTGCCTGCATCACTCTGCCGGCATTGGCTTGCTCGGTACCCATCAGTTCCCTTGATTAACGCCTATGGGCCAGCGGAATGTGCGGACGATGTGGCGTTGCATCCTGTCACGCAGATCCCGGAGGAACATGTGACCTCCATGCCGGTAGGCAGGCCGGTGCCCAATATTGAACTCTACGTGCTCTCTTCGTCCTTGACGCCTCTGCCGATCGGAGTCGTGGGGGAATTGTGCGTGGCCGGAGTCGGTGTCGGAAGAGGGTATCTGTGCGATCCGGCCAAGACGGCAGAGGTCTTCATTCCCCATCCGTTCGTCTGCGAACCAGGTGCTCGGCTGTATCGGACAGGTGATATGGCCAAGTACTTACCGAATGGAGACATTCAGTTTCTCGGTCGCATGGATCATCAGGTCAAGGTTCGCGGTTTCAGGATTGAGCTAGGAGAGATTGAGTCACAGCTGCTCGAGCATTCGGAGGTACACGAGGCCGTGGTCGTAGCCAAAGAAGACGACAGGGGCAATAAGCGGCTTGTTGCCTATGTGTCAGGCTGTGCTTCAGGTGACGCTCTGCGCGGCTTCCTGGGAGAGCGTTTGCCTGACTATATGGTGCCCCAGGTCGTTGTCTTGGAGTCGTTGCCCCGCAATGCCAATGGGAAGCTTGATCGCCGTGCATTGCCTGAACCGACCGGACGGGATCCGCACCGGATGTTCGTGGCGCCCTGCACGGAGATCGAAGCGACGCTTGCGCGCGAGTGGGCTGAGGTGCTCGGCCTGCCACAGGTGGGAGTGCACGACAACTTTTTTGATCTGGGGGGGCATTCGCTGTTGGCGGCGCAATTGATTTCACGGATCCAACGGATGATCGGAAAGCCGATTGCGCTGCTCGATCTCTTCCAGGCTCCGACGGTAGAAAGCCTGGCAAAACGGATGGTGAGTCAAGGCGAAACGGAGTCTTCTTCGCTCGTGGTGCTTCAAGCCGGACGTAGACAGGCGCCACTCTTCTGTTTTGATCCGACTGGGACGCACGTCGCGGCGTATCAATCGGTTGCCTATTCGCTGGGCCAGGAGCAGCCGGTGTATGGATTACCGTTGGGCTGGATCTTCTCAGAACCCTGGAATCGTCTGTCGATGGATCTGATTGCCGCACGCTATGCCGTGATCATTCGAGATAGGCAGAAAGACGGGCCGTATCTCTTGCTCGGATGGTCTAATGGGGGAGCCATCGCTTTGGCTGTTGCGCAACAGCTGGAACGACAAGGACAATCGGTCAATTTCCTCGGCATTCTGGACACGCAATTTCAAACCATGTCGGATTCTACGGATTCGGTCGAGGAAGAACTGCTCCACTATATCCAGGGAGACCGTAGAGAGGCCTTCCTGGCTGTGCCAGAGGTCGAGCGGCAGGCTCTCAGCGATGCTCTGAAACGGTTGGGCGATGAGGATCGGGTGGAATATGGGATTCGATGGGCTCAGGACCGAAAGCTGCTGTCCCGCGAGGAATCGGAGGCGTCCATCGCCGCTCTAAAAGTCGCCTATGCTCTGGATCGCGAGTCGGCCGGAATGCTACGCGCGGCCGTACAGAATCCCCTTCAGGCGCCGATTCATGCCTGGTGGACCAGTGCGACTCTTCGGAAGCACGGGAAAGCTCCGGTTGATTGGAGTGTGTGTACAAGGGGAATCGCGGTGAGTGAAACGGTTCACGGCGAGCATGCGGATGTGGTGCGGAGCATTCAGGTTCATCAGCGCATCAGTGAAATTCTGTCTATGCTACGACGCGGTCGCGCACAGGAGGAGTCATATGCAGTACAACCCTGACACCGGGGGCAAGTTCAAGATCGTGATGAATACGTATCGAGTCTTCGGATTCTGGGAGACGCTCAAGGAGATTATTCTGTATCTCTTGAGCCAAAAACCTCACGATGACTTCGATAAAAAATATGGGGTCGTGACGTCCGGTGTCACGGAGTCGTCCGATGCCGGTATCGCAGATGAGACGGCCCGGAGCCTGGCGGTAGGCTATGTCCCAACGAGAGAGGTTGTCATTCGGCATATTTTGAACAACACGACGAAGGGGCTCGATCTCAATGCCTATTCGTTTGTGGACCTGGGCTGTGGGAAAGGTCGCACTCTGATTGTGGCGGCTCAACTCCCTTTTAAAGAAGTGATCGGGGTGGAGCTGTCTCCATTGCATTGTGATGTGGCGGAAACCAACGTGGAGCGGTATTTGTCCGATGGAACGCAGCAGCTGCTCTGCAGAAATATTCGGGTATGTTGTGTCAATGCGGCGGATTTCGTGTTTCCGAACACGAACCTTCTCATTTACATGTACCGGCCATTTCTGGGGCCAGTATTCAAGCACGTCGCTGAGAATCTGCGTCGCTTCCAAGCGGCCAGCGGACATCGTGTCCTCGTTGCCTATTCGTGCCCAGTAGAGGAATTGATGCTCGAGGAATACGCGGGGTTCATCAAACGAACCGAGTATCAAGTGATCTCCATGGACTATTCTTGGAGCTTCTGGGAGTGTCAGGCAGAAGAACCCTCGGAACTTGCTCTAACTGAGTACCGTTGATTTCGTATGCTTGGTCAAACGCTGGTTTTCTCGTTTCACATTTTGGTGCTGTGCAATACCTGGTCGGCTATTGTAAGTCTTTGTTTTGTAATGGATTCCTAGTTTTAGGTCTGAGAAATCCAGTTTATGTCCTCAGGACAAGCTGAAATGGAAAGAGGCGACGATCACGTCTCCGCGGGTTCTTCGGACATTTTAAGTGGCATGGGGACGGCAGAACCGTGAAGGGCGCAGAAAAGCTTTCTTTCTCAATGCCATTCTTTCAAAGCAGAAGGGTTACCGAAGAACCTTGCAGGCGGCCTGATAAGATTTCCTCTGTGAGGTAGGTGAGCTGTTGTGACACTTGCGTTGGCAGAGTTGCAAAAACTTTATGTATGTTCACATCGACGCTGACCGAGGCCGTAGTGTTCACTTGCAGAGTAAATTGTACATCCAGCCTGTCGTAAGAGCCTGCCGACTGGTGAAGATGTTCTATCACAGACTTTATCTTGATCCAGACATCTGAGCCAACATTCGATACGATCTCCCGACCCGTTTCTGAGAGTGAGAAGGACAGGACCACGAGCACTTTCGCAGTGGTCCAGTCACATTTCGTGAACGGAACGTCATGGACGCCAACCGTCACCGGGTACGCTCCCTCTTGCGTGCGAATTTCATCCATGAGCTCGTCGGGCAGTGTTCTTGTTATCATCTCGTCCTCATAAGTTTCCCTTCTCGGTAACTGACAATCTTGCATCACGTGCTTGTCATCGGAGTGTACTGCTACGGTGACTTCTTCTATAGATTCTGCAGATGTTTCGCGCTCAGGGGTAGTCAGTAGTCAATGAGTATGGACCGTGACGGTCACTTTGGAGAAGTCCTTTCCTTTCTGCGGCCCCCTACCTTTTCGGTATGGTGAATAATTCTGAACCCTCTCATAAGTGCCACTCGCGAGAGGTGTGCAGAGGGTCGGTCAGCGCACTCGACCTCATTGGTAGTCCATGAAGGAAAGGCTTACCCAAAGCGCTATGAATAACCTTTTGACAATGGATGAGGCCGCGAAGTATTTAGGCATATCCAAATTGACCCTGTACGGATGGGTCTCCGCCAGAAAACTTGGGTATGTCAAAATCGGGCGGCTGGTGAAGTTCAAGCAAGCTCAGCTGGACGCCTGGATCGATCAACACACGATCACACCACGGAGAGACAGCCATGGGACTCACTAAGCGGCGCGATAGTTACTATGTGGAATTTCCGGTGATCGAAAGTGCGGACGGAAAATCATTGGCTCTTGCGAGTGGTGTACCCGGTGCCCGTTGGAAACGCTGGAAGGTGGGGTGTCTCAATAAGACTGTTGCCAAGGAGATGGAAGCCACCATCAGGACACGACTCCTCCTCGGCCACGAGAAGACCGAACAAGCCAAGCCGATTCTCTTCAAAGAATGGGCGAAGGCGTACCTGGAGCTGGAAACCGTCAAGGGCCTCCGTTCGTTCGTGGGTCGATCCCATAGCATCAACAGCCATCTCATACCCTTCTTCGGTCATCGGATCCTCTCTGAGATCCGACCGGAAGACATAGAGGCCTTCCGCAGCCAAAGAAAGAAGCCAAACGGCAAAAGAGCCAGCACTCAGACCATCAATCATGATCATATCGCCCTGAAGCATTGCTTGAACGTGGCGATCAAGCGGGGACTGCTCCAGGCTAACCCTGCTTCACGGGTAACCATACCCAACCCACAGAACGAGCGGGACCGAGTTTTGACCGAGGACGAATGGAGCCGATTACATCACTCCGCAAAGCCACACCTCCGCCCGGTACTCTTGACGGCCTATCAACTCGGCCAACGGTTCGGGGAGATCGTGTCTCTGACGTGGGACCGTGTTGATCTCCGTCGAGGATTCATCAGCCTTCGAAGTCAAGACACCAAGACCAAAACCGGGAGGCGTATTCCCATGACCGCAGACGTTCGATCAACTCTCCAACGCTTGGCCAAAATTCGCCGTTTGACCAACAACCACGTGTTCACCTACAAGGGCCGACCGCTTCAACGTATCAGCCGATCCTTCAGGACCGCGTTGAGAGATGCCGGAATCACTGATTTTAGATTCCATGATCTCCGTCATTGTGCATCGACAAACCTACGACGCGCCGGTGTGGATACCGCAACCGCGATGAAGATTGTTGGTCACAAGTCTGAGAAGATGTGGAAGCGATACAATTCAATCGAAGAGAAAGACTTGACGGATGCTGCTATGAAGGTGCAAAAGTACCTTGACGTTAACACCCTAATAACACCAAGCGACATGGC
>DIHK01000036.1:23767-39768 GCA_002420115.1 Nitrospira sp. UBA5698 | reverse complement strand
CCCACACCTGGCCGGGGAATGTGCGCGAACTCCAGAACGTCGTGGAGCGCGCCGTCATTCTTTCCCAAGGCCGCACTCTGGACATTCATCTTCAACCCGCTCCCTCCCGTGACACTATGACGCCCTCACCATCGGCTCTCACAGCATCGCGGGTGGCGACTCGACATGATTGGAGACGGCAAGAGCAGGAGAACATTGCGCAGGCCTTGCGACTCACGAAGGGAAAGATTTTCGGACCAGACGGTGCCGCGGCGCTATTGGGCATGAAACCAACAACACTGGCATCGCGCATCAAAGCGCTGGGGATCAAACGGCGCTAGCCGAATTCTCCCGCAATCCGCTTCTGCACCTCCTGGACGTAATCTGACTCTCAACACCTTTCGAGCGCATAGTGAGCTTCGGCCTGGGTTCTAGTGACAGTGTTCAGCTCCTCCCTCGGATCGAAAGTTCGGAAACTTCGACTTGGCATAGGTCGAATGACAGGCGACGCAGGTATCCAGCAGGCGGGAGGACTGAAACGATACGGCCTCGGCATCCTTGGTCTTGGCCGCCGGTGCGAGCTTTTCGGCCCCGAGGCGAAACGCTTCGTCTAAGGCCTTGAATTGATCCGGGAGCTTATCGAGGTCGTGCTGCGGAGTCGTCGTGAGTGTTTTCAAGCACGTATCTGTTCCGCATGGCCATGGCGGAGTCCGCGATGCCGTCCCAATTTGCGATCGGTAGCGCCCCCGCAATGCGCTGGGTGCCAAGCAGAAGCTCCCTCGTCTCTGCCTGGAAGAGTTGCTGAAGATCGGGGGACCTGTTGAGGCTGAGGATCGGTGCAGACAGCCCGGCAGAGAGAACCTTCGGCGGCAGAAGAGTCACCATGGCGACGCCCAGAGTGAGAGCGGCTGCTACTAATTTCATGTCTTATTCTCCCTTGGGTGAGCTGAAATGGGAGCTGAAAAGGGGAGTCGTTTTTTTATGTATGCTGTTCGCTCGCAATGCCCAATGACAACTTGTCGTGCTCTTCACGTTGTTCTTTTTGTCGCCGCACAGTCTGCGGAGCGGGTGGCACCGGAAAGGTGCGCCGCAAGCATTTCGAGGAAAGCCGCCCACCGCTTCCGAAACTTCTTATCCCCAGGACGCAAGCCTGTCGCTAGCTGAACGATCTGAGGGAGTGCACTCGTCATCGTGACTACCGAGAGTAGCGCGATAAAGAGCATCTCCAAGTCGAACTCTGGACTAATGCGCCCATTCACCTGAAAGCTCTTCAGAAGCTCAATCTGACGCCGGTAGTAATCCCGCCGAAACTCTGCATGGGCCGGCTCCTTGTCTCTGGCTTCGAGCGCCTCACGGAGAATCATCCGCATAAAATTCGGGTCAGCGGCCGTCTGCTGGGACCACCATCTGAGAATCTCGGGCAGAGTTTCCGGAAGCTTGTCCAAGAGTCCGGCTCGCTGCGAGAAACGCCGTTTGAGCGCTTCGCGAAACAACGTCTCCCTATCTTTAAACCATCTGTAGACGAGCGCCTTGTTATAACCGGCACGTTTGGCTACGTGCTCCATGCGCACACCGGCGAAGCCACGCTCGATGAACTCCTCGATAGCCGCTTCGACAATAGCGTCCCGTGTAGCGGTGGATCGATCCTTGGCGGCCACAGCTTAACAAAGCACTGCGTGAAACCGGGGAAGAGCCGATAGTGTGCCGGAATCAATAGTTCGCCCTTGCGCAACGCCGGCCATGCGCTCGACAACTCCAGCAAAACTGCGCTGTGCGCCTGCCGCCATAAGTGGCAGGACTACTGCAGCAGTCGCTGGACGACGCGGGACTACCTGCCACCAGACCTCGACCCGGCAACCGGTAGCGTTGGGTGCAACCCGCCACCCACCACGCATTTTCGAGAACGGAAAGGGGAAGCCATGGGCGTCAGTCAGGAAGGTTACGCTGAACGACCTACCCTCGTCCCACTGGTCGCACTCTTCCGACCACACTTGGCCCTTAATGTTCTCGCACGTGCGCACGCAGCCAACGCCGGATGTCTCACCCACAGTGAGCGCGGAAGACTTAAGCGCCGGCATATAGCGCTGAATGGCCCCCAAGTCGGCGAGCACACTCCAAAAAGCATCAGCGGCCACAGGCGTGTTCACAGCGATGCAGACTTGGTACTCGTCCGGCGCGCCGCTCGGGGCTTGGAATGCGGTTCGAATTGAGCGCTGCTGAAACCAAGCAAGAACCGAGACGACGGCGTTGGTGGCTAAGACCAAGCCCCACCCCAGCGACGTGAAGTCGTGTCGCCAGACGAGAAGGGTGACCGTCGTGGAAACGACCCACGCAACATCAGCGCCTGTGATGGCGAGCACGGCGAGAGGGGTCGGGCGTACCGCAACGATGCTGAGGGTCAGGCCGAAAAGCAGGAGCCCAACTCCAACAAGCTCGTAGATCCAAGTCGCTTGCGGCCCAAGCCACGCGGCTACCATAGGCGATGCCAGGATTAGCAGCAAGCCATTTGCACCCGAGAAGGCGGCATTTAGCAGGAGTGGTGAGCGAAGGGTTTGAACCTGTATGGCCGGTCCTCCAGTTGGCGATGAAACGGTACTCATCACGGTTCTCCTTTCCTTAATTCAGCCGACAGATTTCTGCGGCAAACGCGTTTGCCGCAAGGTCTTATAAAGTAACGGTACCGTTACTTTATGTCAAGTGGGGGCTGACTATCCCAAGCGAGCATGACACCGACTCGGCTTCAGTGCCTCACAACGACAGTTGGTTCCGTGATTCTCTTGGGCGAAGGGCGAGGCCACGGGATGGAAACGGCCAAGGATGGATGGCTCATACGCCGGGCCGCTAACGGGATCAATTCTTGATCTTGCACTCAGAGGGTGTCAGCGCTTGGCAGTGAAGTGTAAAGTCAAAAACTGGACTTCCTACCAAAGGGAGTAACGGCATATTCCACGCGCAGCTTCGCCGAGTCGCTTCCGGTCCGGCGCAGAAATCTTCGAGAGTATAATTCCGCGCTTTTTTCTCGACTGGGCCCTATTTCCCTGACGGACTACGATTCAAGCCCCTGATCATCGGGTCACCTTCCACACGCCGCCCCCACCAGGGGTCGGGATGATGAGCGGGGCTATGTATGCTGTTGGATGAGTGATCGTGAACGTCGCTGAATGCTTGAGGGGTGTTCCCAGAGCGCGCTGACTCGTGAGCCCTCTGACGATCGGTTTCAGCCGTCACCCTGCTCTCCTTGGTTTCTCTTGAGCTTCGAACACGTTCATCCATGCCAAATCGGTCTCCGCGCCCCAGCTGGTGATCGGCCACCGTCTGAATCACGGAGTCCTGTTCGAACCAGAGTTGGGTGACTCTGTCATGATCGCTCCACCTCGCTCCGAACTCAGACCACGTATTGGCTGAGGCCAGCGCAGGGGCAGTGAACCACACACCCAACAGCAGACACGCATAGAGGGTTTGCATCACACACCTCCTCTCTCACGAAAGCAGTGGTCTCCCGTTTCTTCTCCATCTCGTACAGGCCAAGTCCATCAGCTATCCGTAACGTTCCGGATCGGCCCGTCTTCTATTCCGGGCTCAGAAACTCGCTGAGCCCATTCCGTTCACAACAGAACCTGACCATGGCCGCCGGTCTTCCAGGTGGTACTGAGTCCGACAGCTCCGACAGTGCGCCAGCCAAAGACACCCGTCAGGATAATAATCGCATCGGAGCATCGGCCTCAGGTCTGGTTTTCCGCATGTGGGACAGGACAATTGATGGAGTTGGATGCAAAGAGCCATGGCCGACTCATCTTGGCGTGTCATGGGACCACTCCTTTGCTCGATCACCACTCAATCAGCGAGGAAAACGAGATGGTCGTGTCGATTCTTCTTCCCGCTCTATCCGACCGCCAGCTCCATGACCCGAGTGCTGCTGCCTGCGAGCAGTTGGAGGGCCTCGGCTGATTGCCTCCGGTTTTCGAGAATCGTCGCGTCGACGACATTACCGCAGAGCAAACACCGGTACCCGTCGACGCACAGATCACTGCTCAGTCCCTGAAGATCGCAAATCCGCTCACTGACCATCAACCCATCGCATCGTTGGCACGTCATGACGAACCTCCTTCTGAGTGACAGATCCGTTCATTGCTGAGTACGATCCTACCGATTTGTCTCCACTCGATCTGTAAGACATCTTACATGGTCAATAACAATCGACCTGGAGGTTTGTAAGCCAGATCACAGATGGATTCACAGGAAGTTCGCTAGCATGCCGCTTCGTCTTCCCTCTCACGTGAGACGGAAGCAGCCTCTTATTCACCGATCTTCTTTTAAAAGGAGTACAGCATGTCTAAAGTAGCGATCGTTATTCTGGCTGATACGGACACCCATGAAGGACTGGGGCGTGTCGTGAACGCGTTGGAAGCCGTGAAGGAGTTCAAGGACGGCCATGACGACGTACAACTGATTTTCGACGGTGCTGGCGCAAAATGGATTCCCGAACTGGAGAAGGGCACTCATAAGCTGCACGGTCTCTATACAGCCGTGAAAGATCGAATCGGCGGAGTCTGTGAATTCTGTGCCGGTGCCTTCGAAGTCAAGGATGCGGTCGTTGCGTGCGGGGTCAAACTGGCGGGGGAATTCGAGGGCCATCCGAGCTTCAAGAAGCTGGTATCGCAGGGCTATCAGGTCATCACGTTCTAGCTCCTGTGAGTGGACTCATCCACCGGTTGAGGAAGGTATTGCTTAAACTGTTGCATGGTCAAGAGATGCGGGGGGAAGCATGCAGCTTGAGGGCGGGGGAACCTCAATCACAATGCTCCGGAGCCATCGGAATTCCACCTGTGTGTCCGTGCTGATCAATCCGGGAACAGCGCGTTCAGTGCAACCGTGAATTCATCAGACGTTCCCCAGGTCCGGTCGTCCAGCTCCTCAAGAGACGGCCCTGCGGTCGTGGGCGCGTGAACAAGGAGGCTGCTATGTTTCTCACGTCCAGATACCAGTTCGTGGCGACGATGGGACTGGTCCTATCGCTGACGAGTTGTGCTGATAGAGAGTTTGTGATTCGCCCGCCGGCGCCTGAGAGACTTCCGTCACTCGAACACCCGATCCGTGGAATAGCGGACTCCGTCATCAATGTGCCAGTGCGGGTGGATATGTCAGGATTTCTCGATGCCGTCAACAATCCGAACCTCATTCCAAAGAAGTTTGACCATTGGGGGAGCGTCATCAAACACCCGAAAGGTGCGGATTACAAATACTATGCGGAACGAGATGACTTTTCGATGGAACGATCGGCTCATTCGAGTCGGAGTACGGAGCCGGGTCTGTCGATCAGAGACTGGTGGAAGGATATCGACCTCTCGGGAGGCACCCTCTTCGTGAGTGCGCCACTCCGCTATAAGATCGGGGCGCGTCTCCCTTCGCAGAGTACTGATTCAGCGGCACAGTGTGGGGACGGGACCAACTGGCCGAAACACGCTACGCTCGATGGAAGCGTTGCGATCGGGATGACACCGAATTACAGTGTGTCCGGCTCCCTCCGCAGTGTGACCGTCCATTCCGCGGAGCCATGCACGCTCCGCAGCCCGGATCTAGATCTGCAGCAGGTCGTTAATGCGGCACTCTCGGATCAGGTGAAGGGAGGTTTCGACAGCGCCGTCTCGCGTCTCAACACCTTGAGTGTCAAATCTCGCGCAGAGGATGTCTGGGCGGCGCTCCGTCATCCCATCCAGTTAGAACCGGATACCTGGCTCCTGCTCAATCCCGATAAGGTGAAGCAGACCGGATTTTCAAAAGAGGGCCATGTCGTCACAGATACCCTGCATATCACCGCGCGTCCGGTGATCGTTCACGGAGATGAGCCGCCAGCATCGTCCACAGCACTCCCTCAGCTCGAGACGCAAGCGTCTTCTCCAGATTTTCGTGGCGTCGCTGATGTACAGAAGGCCTATCCCGAGAAGCGATCCGTGTCTGAGAAATTTCATGCCTTGGCCGATATCCGGGTTGACTATAGCACACTTTCCCAGACGCTCTCGAACCGGCTGAGAGGGAGACGCGTTGAAAATAAGGGGCATTTCGTCACGATAACCGCTGCAGGAATTTTCGGTCTCGGCGAGAACCAAGTGCTCCTACGCGTGGAGTTCACGGGAGATGCGCGGGGCTACGTGTATTTGATCGGGAAGCCGGAATTCAACCCCATGACACAGGCGGTCTATCTCAGTGGCCTTCGGTATGATCGTGGGACCACCCATCTGCTTCAGACCACGGCCCCAGACTGGTTCACTGGCGCGCCGTTTCAAGAAACTCTTGCTCCTGAAATCGCGCTTGGAGTGACGCCGATGATCGATCGAATACGCGATTCACTGAGAACTGGGTTGAATCGAACGCTGACCCCAACCGTCTCGATACAGGGAACAGTCACGTCGATGCAAGGGATCGCTGTGTTCGCCGATGTCGACGCGCTCTATGTTCGAGCAATGAGTAGTGGAACCCTCAACGTGATTGCGGGCAGCGAGCCCTAACCCCCGTTCCGGAGACCTTTGGAGTAAAGGATGCGGTCGTCGCTTGTTGAGTGACGCTAGCAGGGGAGTTCGAAGGACATCCCAGCTTCAAAAATCTGGTGGCACAAGGATGCCAGGTCATCACGTTCTGAGACGAACAGCGCGTGCCCCCTGTGCAGGTGATGCTCGCCTGCCAGACCGCGTCTCTTTCTCACATCCTGACAACACGAGGAGTACCGGCACTTGCCGGTAACACTCTGCCGGTTCTCCACCGCTTCGGGATGCAAGACGACAGGCGCTGCTGCCGACCTAAAGTAGAATGGATGATGGAAGCAGTAGGCGGAATGCTTGGATCAGATCCGTTATTCCTTGTCGTGGCGGCCTACCTTATCATGGCAATCGTCATGGCGGTGTTGTGGGCTGTGCAGCAGAGGACAAGGAATGCCTCCATCGGGGACGTCGGATGGTGTGTCGGGCTGCTCGTCGTCGTGTTGGGGTATACCACGCAAGCTCCCAGCGGGATGGAGCGGATACTCCTGACCGTGATGTTGGTGACCTTCTATGCGGGACGACTCGGGCTCTACATTCTTTTCAATCGCGTGAAGGGGAAACCGGAGGACGCTCGGTATCGCCGACTACGGGAGGAATGGGGTGACGCAGAGCCTTCAAAAATGTTCGTGTACTTTCAACTGCAAGCCTTTGCTCTGGCTGCCTGTTCGCTCCCGTTCTTGGTGTTGCTTTGGAATCCACGGCCTCCGACCGCGGCGGTCGAGTTGGTCGGGTTACTGATTTGGGGCGTGGCCGTGGCCGGCGAAGCGGCGGCCGATCTGCAACTCGCCCGGTTTCGCGCCGATTCAAGAAATCAGGGTCGAGTCTGTCGCGAGGGTCTCTGGAATTACTCGCGTCATCCCAACTATTTCTTTGAATGGCTGCACTGGTGCTCCTATGTCCTGATGACATGGGGAGCACCCGGCTGGGTGTTGACCTGGATGGGGCCGATCGGGATGGGGATCGCGTTGCTTAAGGTAACAGGTATTCCGCGAGCAGAAGAGCAGGCCCTTGTCAGTCGAGGAAAGGAATATGAAGCCTATCAGGCTACGACCAATGCGTTTTTCCCGTGGTTTCCTCGGGCACGTCTGCACACGTCTCCTTGTTCCTCACGTAGCCGGCCAAAGGAACAATAACCGGGTCACCCATCTCGCAGGCGCCGGTCAGGAGAGGGCAACACATCGTCCCCTCCTGACTCTGTGAACGGGACGAGATCTCAAACGACGACGCCTCCCCTCGCCGTGGTGGTTACATGACTCAGTCACATCCCGGTTGGAAGGGAAATGGTGTCAGCACTTCTCACCCAGACTTGTCCACAAAGAGTTCAGTGCATACAGCACCTGTCGCTCTCGTTTGGCTCTGTTCCGCCCACATGTTCCTTGTAGACTTTGTAGGCTTTGTAGGCTTTCAAGGCCCACTCTGCCCCCGGACAACCCTGCATGGTCATGGCCACTTCGAGGAACTCGATCAATTCCTCCTGTGTGATCCCGCAGTCGCAGGCCATCTTGACGTAAGCTTGGATACAGGGCTCGCAACGAATCGCGATAGAGATCGCCATGGCAGTAAGTAATTTGTACTTGGCTGCCACAGTTGCATCTCGACAGACTTCCTGCCGCATGCGAAGCAGCCCGCCGGTGACTTTGGGGCTGAGTTTTCTCAATTCGGTGAAAAGCTCAGCTTCGTTCGTTGTCGATTGATTCATAACAATTTCCTTCCTCTCGCCTACAATACCTCACTGGTCCATGTTAGCCGCCGTTATTGCTGTCGCTAGGCCTAGCATTAATGGTGGCCCTCTCTTATTTCTCTTGTTCACTCGTTGTGGAGTGCACTTCCTCATTTTCAAGACTCGCCAGAATCGGACAATGTGCTGTCCGCCGCCTAGCTCGGCAGGTGCGGATTAACCTCCTCAGCCAAGCCGCAAGGGATTGCAGGTCCCGCACCTTGGCTTCTACGTGTTTCAATTTAGCCTCGGCTTTTCGTTGAACTTCGCCGCAGCGGGCAGCGGAGGTGACGCGTAGGTTCAGCAGGCCTGCGATCTCATGGAGCGTGAAGCCCAACGCCTGGGCGTTCTTGATGAAGCGGAGACGTCGCTGCGCCTCGTGGTTGTAGAGTCTGTAGCCGGATGGCAGCCGAGAGGTGGGGCCGAGTATGTGGCGTCGTTCGTAGTAGCGAATTGTTTCGATATGCACGCCAGCATCTTTTGCGAGCTGTCCAATTGTGAGTTCGGTCGGCATGTCCACCTCATTGATGACGATACACCCTGTACTATAGTACCGAGTCAAGAAGGTTGTGTGTCTTTCATCTTCTTGCAAGCCATAGGGATCTCTTTAACGGGTGACTTTCCTGAGCCGGTTCCAGAAACCGGCGGCAGCAGGACTGTAAGCCAGCTCACAGAAATGAGAGGCCTTTCCTTGTACACATGGATCTATACATCTATCTCGATAAATGCTAGACGATGTCGCATCGAGATAAAACGGGTCCTTTCCAACCATTCGTGTGACAAGAGGAGACTATGCCGATCGAAGAAATCACCGAGAAAGTCAGCGACCGTTATGCCAAAGCTGCGAGTACCGGCGAACAGATGTGTTGCCCCACGAGTTACGACATGGGGCATCTCAAGACCTTTATTCCTGAAGAAGTCCTCAAGATCTCCTACGGCTGCGGCACACCTGCCGGGCTTCGGACGGTACGAACCGGGGAGACCGTCTTGGATATCGGGTCCGGCGGCGGCATCGATTGCTTTGAGGCTTCGCGCTTAGTCGGTCCCTCAGGACACGTGATCGGCCTCGACATGACCGATACCATGTTGGAAATCGCACGCAAGAACGCGTCGGTTGTGGCCAGAAATCTCGGCTATTCTCATTCAAATGTGGAGTTTCGGAAAGGCTTCGCCGATGCGATGCCCGTAGAAGACAACACCATCGACCTGATCATCTCGAATTGTGTGATCAACCTGGCGCCGGACAAACGAAAAGTGTTCCGTGAAATGTATCGGATCGCCAAACTAGGTGGACGGTTCACCATCTCCGATATCGTCGCGGATCAGACCGTTCCGCAATATCTCGTCCACGATACCCAGAAGTGGGGAGACTGTCTCTCCGGTGCCTTGACGCTGACCGACTATATGAGCGGCATGACGGCAGCTGGCTTCCTCGGGATTCATCTGGTGAAATTCTCACCCTGGCAGGTGATCGACGGCATCCATTTCTTCTCCGTCACTCTAACAGGGTACAAGCTGTCTCCAGCGGCAGTGGCCTCTTCGATCCGGTACGCCACCCTTCGCGGCCCCTTCAGCCGAGTGACGGATGAACGAGGCACAGTGTATGAGCGTGGCATTCCAAGAGCGATCGAGCCTGCCGAAGCGCTCTTGCTGAGTTCTCCTCCGTTCACCGAACACTTCCTGCTGACCACAGAACCAGTGCAACTTGACGACAATGACCCACGCTGGGCCGCCGTGCTTCCGGCACAGGTTCCCTGTACGTGGCAGGGCCACTATGCCTTGCTCGCCGGCCCGTTCATTGAAACTGCCGACGACGATCACCATCTCTACCGTCGCGGGGAACCACTGGAGATTTGTTCCAAGACGGTGGCAGTGCTGGAGTCTGAAGGGTACCGACCACATTTCGCCATTTTGAATCGAGCCGGGGAACGCGTGAGTGGAGAGGCTGTCACCTGCTCACCCAACGGAGCCTGCTGTTGATGAAGCCAATATCGGAAGGGGATGTCTTAAGCCCCCGTCAATGTGCCACGGTGCTGAAAGCCTTGGCCGATGAAACACGATTGCGGATTCTCGAATCGCTGCTGGTCGAAGAGAAGTGTGTCACCGAGATCGTCCGCGAACTGGGCTGTCCCCAACCGCATGTGTCTCACCACTTGCGCATTCTGCGGGACTCCGGTGTGGTGGAAGGGATCCGCGAGGGGAAGCAAGTGTGTTATCGAATCACCCCCGTCATGCAACGGGCGTTGGCCGGACGGCAGGGGAAGGCGCTTGATTTCGGCTGTTGCGAGCTCCGATTTCCCGAGTCAGTGTTGGCTACGGTCAAGGCTCGGGCGTTGCATATGGTTCATTCCTGAACGGTCCATCTGATGCTGGTGCAAGCCTACCCATGCCGCTGACCCTTCTGAAACAACACAACCCTCTCGCCTCTGCTTCCGAACAGCTCAAGGTGCTGGCACATGTGGGGCCCTGTCTTCCCTTTGAGGCGCACATGGCTCGGGCCGGCCTTTCTCCGCTGCATGCCACCGGTATCACGGTCTTCCAAATCAATGTCGGCAAACTCTGTAACCAAACCTGTCGCCACTGTCATGTCGATGCGGGTCCCGACCGCACCGAGATCATGTCACGAGAAACCGCAGAATTGTGTGTGGCCGCGCTTGCTCAAACCGATATTCCCACGGTGGATATGACCGGTGGCGCACCGGAACTCAATCCGCAGTTTCGATGGCTGGTCGAACAAGCCCGGCGGCTCGACCGACATGTGATTGATCGTTGTAACTTGTCCGTGTTGCTGCTCCCTTCACAGGCCGATCTCGCGGAGTTCTTGGCGAATCATCGAGTGGAAATCATCGCCTCGCTTCCGTCCTACCGCGCCAGCCAGGCCGATGCACAACGAGGCAATGGCATCTTTGAGAAATCGATGGAAGCGCTTCGACTCTTAAACCAGCTGGGATATGGCCGACCGGACAGTGGCTTAGTCTTGAACCTTGTCTACAATCCTGTGGGCGCATTTCTGCCGCCGAGACAAGAGGCCATCGAGGCTCAGTTCAAGAAAGAACTCCACACCCGTCACGGCATCGAATTCAACCGGCTCTACACGATCACCAACATGCCGGTCAGCCGATTCCTGGAGTTTCTTGTCGAAAGCGGGAATTATGACCAGTACATGACGCGGCTCGCCAATGCGTTCAATCCCGCCGCTGCAACCGGGGTCATGTGTCGCTCTACCCTCTCGGTTGGCTGGGATGGGAGACTGTACGATTGCGACTTCAACCAGATGCTCGACCTTCCGGTCGACCATGGCGTGCTAGCGCATATCCGTGACTTCGACCCGGCTCAGCTTCATTATCGCCAGATCGTGACGCGCAACCATTGTTTCGGCTGTACCGCCGGATCCGGCTCCTCCTGTAGTGGAACAACCGCGTAGAACCGACCGTCATGGAACTTTCGACTCTCACCTATGTGCTTATTCTCGTCTTAGCCTTTGCCAATGGCTCAAACGACGTGTCAAAAGCCATCGCCACACTGGTCGGGGGTGGCGTCACGAATTATCGAATCGCCATCGCCTGGGGCACATTCTGGACCATGGCTGGGGCGGTTGCAGCAGCCTTTGTCGCTTCGGCGATGGTCAAAACTTTCAGCAGCGGTTTCCTCCAGCCGAATCTCAGTATTCCCCCAGCTTTCGCCCCGGCCATTTTGAGCGGAGCGCTCTTGTGGGTATTGTTCGCCTCAAAGACCGGTCTTCCCGTTTCCACAACCCACGCGTTGATCGGCTCACTCATTGGTTCGGGTTTACTCGCCCTTGGGAATGAAGGCTTAATCTGGGAAACGGTATCGAAAAAGATCGCCCTCCCCTTACTCCTGAGCCCCTTTCTCTCATTCGGCCTATCTTTTCTTATTCATCCCCTGATTCGGGCGTTGGGCAAACGGTGGGATGGCCTCTGTGTCTGCCTCATACCGAATGAGCGAGCCCTGGTGACGATCGATGCTCAGGGCTATACTCGCACTTTGTTTCAAGCCAGCAGCATCGGCCTACCAATCGCTTCGGTCCCCTCACATTGCGACCGGGCAGGCTTGTCCGGCCTGTCGCTCGGCCTAGATTCTTTTCACTGGTTATCCAGCGGACTCACGTCATTGGCACGTGGAACCAACGACGCCCCGAAAATCGCCGCGATGCTCTTGCTTGGAAGTCTGCAACCCATATGGCCCAGCGCGACCCTGCAGATTATGGCGTTTGTCGGCGTCGCGATCGCCATGGGACTTGGCAGCTATTGGGGCGGACACCGTGTCACGGAAGTACTGGCTGAACACGTGACCAAGATGGATCATCTGGAAGGGTTATCGGCGAACCTGACGACGTCTTCGCTGGTGCTTCTCTCAGGAACACTTGGTCTACCGGTCTCGACAACTCATGTCAGCAGCTCTGCCATCATTGGGATAGGGCTGTTGAAAGGAACGTCGGCTGTCCATTGGGGAACGGTACGGGATATGGTGTTGGCCTGGGCGGTGACACTTCCTGCCGCAGCAGGTTTGGCTTGTATCGCCTATCTGCTGTTGTCAGCAGTCCTCTAGTTCTTGTCACCAAGACGGCGCTCTTCTAAAGTGTCGCCCCATCTTTCGTTACCAAGTTGGATTTTACACAACGCTGAATAGTCTGGGACCCAAAAGATCCGTGAGGCGGTAAAAGCCTGACTCACTTGAAGAGGCATTCAAGCTCAAGGACATCCAACCAAAAAATCCCCTATAAGTAACGGTAGAGTCCTTCCACAGAAACTTCTTCGATGTAGCAATCGTCTCCTCGCCGCGAACACTGACCTGCCATCACCCTCACAAAGGAATGCAGCAGGATAAGAGCGAGACCATCACGCTCAGCCCATCGTCCCCATCTTCGGGGGATAACTTTGTGAGCAAGTCGAGTGATGCGCAAGCGTCACCGCGAACCGTTGGTTGTTCAGCATGTTGCCTATTTTTTAGGCGTCCGCTGTGTCAGGAGCAGACCACCACTTGTGGTAGAGACCTAGAATCTTCTGAATATATCGACATGCGCCATCTGCTCAGAAAGATAATCGACGGTAAATGCAACAGAGCTTTCTCTGTGACCTCACAACGGCCAGCCCTGATCGGCAAAACTATAGAGACGGTCGTCACCAAGAATGAGGTGGTCGAGCAACCTGATGCCCAGCAGGTCTCCAGCTTCCCGCAGCCGTATGGTGAGTGTCCGATCCTCAGAACTCGGCGTCGGATCTCCGGACGGATGATTATGCACGGCAATGATCGCACAGGAGTTGAGGAGAATGGCCGCTTTAAAGACTTCACGAGGGTGCACAATGCTGAGGGTAAGCGACCCAATCGAGACGATGTTCACGCCGATGCTGACGTTCTTGGCATCGAGACAACAGACCAGAAACTGCTCGCGATCGAGACCATCAAAGAACGGGCGCAGCGCGGCGGCTGCGGCAGCGGAATCACGAAGAAGACCACAGGGAGCGGTATGACCTTCCTCGGACACGAGTGTGACCCGGTAGCGCGGAATGAATTGTGGAACGGGAAGTCGGTTGACGGATTGTTTGGCCATGGTGTCACCTCCTGCATGTTGAACGAACTGGCGCTTTCGCAGGGGCCGAAGCGTCAGGGCAGGACAACGGAGGTGACAGGACGAGGACTGCCGAAGCAGCACGGACGGATGAGACTTAGCGGTGGCCGTGACAGATCTGCGCTGGCGCGGAGGCTGCGTCAGACGATCCGTGCGCGGCAGACCACCGGCCTTCCATGGCAGAACAAGTCCGATCGACCGACGATGACAGGTGAACGCGGCTGTTTCAGAGCGATGGGACATCGACAGAGTGCCGCAATCGGCAGACCAAAGAGGATCAGAAAGAGCAGATGCGCTGATGTGGAATCAAGAATGAATTGAGTAATGGGGACTCTTTCAAGATTACTCGTCGGGCACGAACAGCGCTGAGCGACTCATTGCACCATCACATGCCAATGCGCGTTGCGTCGTTCTATTCAGGCAACAAGGGTGCTGTTCCGCACGTTGCGGTTAACTATTCTTTGATCTGCAAACCCTGATACTCAGCGTCTCCTGCTTCATTCATCCTCAGAGAGAAGTGCGAGCTGACCGTTCGATGGTGCAGAACGCCCTCTGCCATCACCACACCAGCATGCCTCTCTGTTTTAACCGGCACACTTCACTCACGTGAAGGCCGATGCTACGTAGTTCCAACAGGCTTGCACTAAAAACTGAACCTCACTACATGTCACCCCGTTTGGCGATGAGTGCGAGCATCAGGCTCTGCAAACTCGCCACAGAAGCCACTTCACAGAAAGGACGGAAAGATGGAAGAGGTGATGATGGGATTGGGAATGACAAGGAAACATACGTCAGGGACAGGGACCTTGCGAGGGGTCAGCCGAGGGAATGGGCATCTGATCGCTGCCGCCTCCTGGCTGCTCGGGGTTGCGTTCCTATTGGAATCGGATCCGGCCTGGGCTCAGATCACCAAGGTCAATACGGTGATGCAGAACGTGCAAACCGTGCTCACGAGTGTGGCGGTGACCCTCTTTACCGTCGCCATCATGTGGGCGGGCTTCAAGATGGCTTTCAGCCATGCCCAATGGTCCGACGTGAGTAACGTCGTGATCGGCGGCATCTTGGTGGGCGGCGCGGCGGGGATCGCGGCCTGGTTGATCAACTAACATGGACGGATTTCGCGATCCTATCTTCACCGGCTGCACGAGGCCTGCGATGTTGGGCGGCGTGCCGATCGTGCCGCTGATTCTAATCGGCGGCCTGACGCTGTTGGTATCGGTCTGGCTCTATTACCTCGTGAGCGGCTATGTCTCGCTTGGGATCGTGCTGATCGCGATTCCCATCCTGCTCTGGATGCGCCAGACGACCAAGACGGACGATCAGCGCTTACGTCAAGTGATGATGCGGGCACGGATGCGACTCCGGCACGGACCGAGTCGCGCGACCTGGGGTGCCATTTCCTATAGCCCCCTGTCATGGAAGATACGACGATTACAGTGAAAGAGCTGAGGTGTTGAGTGCTCTCAATGCAACAGGATGAACAAAGACAAAAGATGAGAACTAGAGCCGCCCTAACAAAAGCCGCGTCGGCGCAGATTCCCGCGAGTGACTATATCCCGCTGGGCACGGCGATCACGCCCACCGTCATCACCTTGACCGGCGGCGAATACCTGGCCTGTTGGAAACTGGAAGGGATCACGTTCGAAACAGCCGACCGTTCAGAAGTCCTGCTGCGCAAAGAAGCGCTGCACCAGTTTGTCCGATCCTTGGGCGGCGGGTCCTTCGCCCTCTGGTCTCATAAGATTCGGCGCGTCGTCACCGAGCGATTGCACGGCATCTCGCCCAATCCGTTCTGCCAAACCCTGAGCGATCGTTACTATCAGTCATTTACTGAACATCGACAAATGGCAACGGAGTTGTATTTGTCCCTGCTCTACCGACCCTTTCCTTCCAAGGTCGCCAGCTTCTTCACTCGCATGTCCACGCGTACCATTTCCCAACGACGAGAGCACGAAACCGGACAGCTGACCATCCTGGAAGACATGGGCAAACAGCTCGAAGCGAGTCTGAGTCGCTATGGACCTACCCGCCTCGGCACCTATACGAAACAGGACATCCTGTACTCCGACCAGCTGGCCTTTCTGAGCTACCTCATCAATGGCGTCTGGGAAGAAATTCCCCTGCGCCGGGCGCCACTGGCCTCGTACCTCCCCTCTTCTCGCCTGCACTTCGGCGACCG
>DIHK01000036.1:0-23547 GCA_002420115.1 Nitrospira sp. UBA5698 | reverse complement strand
TCTCGCCTGCACTTCGGCGACCGGACGGGCATGCTGGAAATCTGGCATCCACGCGAGAAGAAATTCGCGGGATTCCTGGATATGCAGGAGTACCCGCCGTTCTCCGAGCCTGGCATGAATAACGGCCTGCTCTATAGCGATACCGAGTACATCGAGACCCAGAGCTTTTCCTGCCTCAATAAACGTGCGGCCCTCAAATCGCTCGCCACCCAGAAAGGGCATTTGATCGCCTCGGAAGACGCGGCGACGCGCGAGATCGAACAGATGGACCAGGCGGCGGACGATCTGCAGAGTGGCCTCATCGATCTGGGCCAGTACCACTACAGTCTCGCGATCTTCGGCAAGACAATGGAATCGGTGAGCAGCGCGCTCGCCGACGCCCGGGCCGTTTTTCAGGATGGGCCGGGGTTCAAGATGGCGCGCGTCGATGTCATCCCCGAATGTGCCTGGTTCGCACAGATCCCAGGCAACTGGAGTCTGCGGCCGCGCGAAGCGGTCATTACCAGCCGGAACTTTGTCTGCCTCAGTCCCTTTCACAACTTCGCCCGTGGTAAACGAGCGGGCAATCCCTGGGGCGAAGCCCTGGCCCTGTTCAAGACCCCAAGCGGGCAACCCTACTATTTCAATTTCCACGTGTCCCCGGAAGATCGGGATTCGCGCGACGAGAAGTATCCCGGCAACACGTTTATCTGTGGCAGCACCGGCGTGGGCAAGACTGCATTGGAACTGAGCCTCTTGGCCTTCGCCACCAAGTACCGGGGCATCCGCTGCGTGGTCTTCGATAAAGATCGCGGCGCGGAAATCGGCATTCGCGCCATGGGCGGGACGTATCAGTCGCTCAAACGCGGGATGCCGACCGGCTTTAATCCCTTGCAGCTCGAACCCAACCCCAACAACTGGCAATTCTGCGAACAGCTCGTGGCCCAACTCGTGAAGCAGCCTGGTGACGAGATTCCACGGCTTACTGCGAAGGAGCAGAGCGAGATCAGCCATGCCGTGCGGACGGTGATGAGTGAGACGGTCTCGCCGGACCTGCGTGGTCTCTCCCTCCTCCGCCAGAACCTCCCAGCCACCGGAGACCAGAGTGTGCGGGCACGGTTGAAGCGATGGACCCGTGGTCATGCACTCGGCTGGGCCTTCGACAATCCAACACATACCCATGAGATGAGGGGAACACGATTATTCGGCTACGACTACACGGACTTTCTGGATGATCCCGAGGTCCGCACGCCGATCATGGCCTATCTCCTCCATCTCACCGAACGGCTGATCACGGGCGAGCCCTTCATCTATGTCATGGAGGAATTCTGGAAACCGCTGCAAGACCCCCTGTTCGCTGACTTCGCCTTCAACAAGCAAAAGACCATCCGCAAACAATCCGGCCTCGGCCTCTTTGTCACGCAATCGCCCTCCGACGTGCTGCGACACCCGATCGGCAAAACGATGGTGGAACAGAGCGTGACCCAGATCTTCTTGCCCAATCCTCGCGCCGACCATGATGACTATGTCCAGGGGTTCAAAGTCACGGAAGCGGAATTTCACATCATCAAGAATCTCGGGGAAGCGAGCCGTCTGTTTCTGGTGAAGCAGGGGCACAGTTCGGCGATCGTGCAATTCGACCTGGGTGGCATGACGGATCTGTTGAATGTCCTCTCCGGCACGACGGACAACGTGGCCTTGCTGGATTCTATCAGAGAAGAAGTGGGCGACAATCCCACCGACTGGCTGCCGCTATTTCATGAACGCATCGCCGCGCGGAAACGACTCAGGCAGGAAAACGGAAGAGGAGCGTAAAGCATCCCATGGGCATGGCGACCTACATCGAGCAGTCGGTGAACAACGCGTTGGACCACTATGTCGTGACCTCCAGCGATGCCATCATCGGAGTGCTCACACCGGTCGCGGTGACGGCCGTGACGCTCTATGTGATCTGGACCGGCTTCCAAGTCATGCGCGGCGATGTCCAGGAACCGGTCACCGCGCTCGTCTGGCGCTGGTTTCGCGTGGCGCTCATCACCGGGCTGACGTTGAACGGACCTCAATATCGAAGTCTCGTGAAAGAAGGATTGGACGGGATTCAAGAAGCGTTCGCGTCCGCCTTCGGCGGAGTCCTCTCCATAGGAGGGACCATCGACCAGATGGCGGACCCCTTCACAACGCTCATGGAAACGCTGTTCACCGAAGCGAGTTCGGGATTGGTCCCGCAATTCTCACTCTTCATCGCAGGCGCAATCTGCGCCACAGCGTCGATCGTGATGGCCTTTGTTGCGATGGGGCTCTTTCTCGTCGCGAAAGTGAGCCTCGCCCTGCTGCTCGCAGTAGGGCCGGCCTTCATCTTCTGCGCGATGTTTCCCGTGACGCAGCGCTATGCAGAGAACTGGCTCTCCAGTGCGCTGGTCGCCGTCTTTACCAACATCCTCATCATGGCGGTGATCACGTTTCTCGCGAGCCTGCTGCGAAATGCCTGTCTGCATGTGCTCCAAGCCTATTCAACCACCTCGATTCTGGCAGATGTCGTCGGTCTCCTGTTTCTCTCCATCACCGCCGCCTATGTCTTGCTCCATGTCGCGTCGCTGGGAGCGAGTTTGGCCGGAGGCCTTTCCTTGGGGAACCCTGGAGGAGATGCGACTAGGAGTGGAATGCTGCTTTTGCACACGGTCACGTCCGGTCTGAGTCGGTTAGTCCCTTTGGCGGTGGCCGCTACCGGCGGATCCCTGAGTGGACCCCGAACCGGGGCGGCCCGCCTGTTGAGTGCACTCTCACCCGGGAAACCCCAGCCAGGGAGCGATCTCTATCAACGGACCTCGTTAGAGCGCTTACGCAACAGCGTCTCGCGAAAGGAGTAAGGCATGTCCCGCATGAAACGCGTGTTGATCGCAATGATATTCGTCGTGATGATCGTCGTGAGTCCAACTTCGAAAGGTCAAGCTGGAGGGATTCCCGTCATCGACACGGCCAATCTCGTGCAATCCATCGTGCAGGCCCTCGCCTGGATACAACAGTTCCAACAGATGCAGCAACAGATCCTCCAAGCCGACCAGCAAATTCACGCGATCATGGGCTCGCGCAACATGGGCAGTCTCTTGAACAACCTCACCTTGGCCGGGGTCGTTCCCTCCGATGTCAACGCCGTGTACCACGCCATTCGGTCCGGCGGGGTTCAGGGCTTGACCGCGGCTGCCCAGATCATCCGTCACAATCGCATGATCTACAACTGCGAGGGCAAGACCGGAGACGCGCTGCGGATCTGTCAAAACATGTTGAACCAGACGCCGCAAAGTCAGGCCTACTACGCGAACACCTATCAAATGTTGCTTGGACGGATGCAGCAGATCCGGGCGTTGACGACCCGCATTAATGACACCCAAGACGAAAAAGGGATTCTGGAACTCAATGGCCGGATCGCCGCCGAGCAGGCCCAGGTGAGTAACGACACGAATCGCATTCTGACGATGAAATCCATGATTGAGGCAGAAGAAAAAGCCGCACAACAGGAACAGCAGGAACGCGTGCTGAAAATGTTGGCGCCCGGCACGTCCCGGACCTTCGATCACATGACTCCCTGGACGCCGTAGCCCTGTTCGTAGGCAGAAGGTTGAAGGCTAGAAGCGTAAGGCAAAGGGATAGACACGATGACCGAGAAGCAGACAGACCCCTCACTCGTAAGCGCGGCGGACGAACCGCAATTCTACGATCAAGGCCGCGACTGGGATAGCGACTGGCGGCTGCGATTGGAATCGTCGGAGCGAAAGGCCTGGTGGGTCGCGGGTACTGCCTGCACCCTGGCCGTGATCTTGGGAATCGGCCTCGCCTGTCTCGCTCCCTTCAAAACCACCGTGCCCTATGTCTTTGCGATCGATCGTGCCACCGGCAACGTGGAGATTGTGAGCGCGGCGGATGATCGGACCGTGCTGGGCTATCAAGAACTGCTCGATAAACATTGGACGCAGAAATATGTCATCGCGCGAGAGTCCTACTCCTATCGGTTGCTTCAAGCCGACTATGACCAGGTGTTGGCGATGAGTACGGATGAGATCGGACGGGACTATGCGAGCCTCTTCGACGGCGTGCACGCCCGCGATAAGCAGTTAGGGACCGGCATCGAATGGCGCGTGAACGTCTTGAGTGTCACGGTTCACAGCGATGCGATCGGACCGAAGGCCACGGTGCGGTTTGAGAAGCAGGTGAAGCGGACCGATACGCACAGCCTGGAGCCGCCGCAGTATTTCATCGCGACGGTCTCCTACGAGTACCGCCATACGATGAAGGGCCTGGAAAAGGATCTGATCCAGAACCCGCTTGGCTACAAAGTGACAGGCTATCGGGTGGACGCCGAAATCGGAACGATCACGCCACCGACCTCGGTCCTGTCGATGGTCGAGAAGAAATAGGAAAGAACATGATCATGCACGACACGAAGCAACATACAGGGTCGATCACCGCATGGCTCACCATTGCCGTCCTCTGTTCCGGAGCCCCGTCGAACGCGACAGAGGTTCCGGTGCCGGGCGACAGAGATCAACGAGTCCGGTACGTGACCTATCAGAAGGACGAAGTGACCAAAGTGACGGTCCGCCGTGGCGTCGTCACGCGCATCGTGCTGGGAGACGACGAGCACATCGTCATCGCCGGTAGTGGCTTTCTCGCGGACTGTGCGAAATCGGAAGCAGAATGGTGCATCAGGGCCGATGTCGGCACCAATCAGGTCTGGGTAAAACCTAAAGAACAAGCGACGCACAACAATCTGGAGATCCGCACGGACAAACGCGACTACAGTCTGGAGTTCACCGTCGTGGGAGACCATCGCCTCGGAAGGAAGCAGCACGCCGGGCAGAAACTGCATGGGAAAGATGAACCGATGTACCGCGTGATCTTCCGGCACCCACTCGTCCCGACCAGCCCGGCCGCCATGACAGCGATGCAAGCCTCCGCCCATCGTGCCAAGCACGCTCGTGAGAAGACAGATCTCCTCCACGAGCGGTTGGACTCCTTTACGCCCGAACCACGCAATTGGTCCTATTCAATGGAGGTGCTCCCGGGAGGAGACGATATCGCGCCTTCTCTCGTGTTCGATGACGGTCGCTTCACCTATTTTCAGTTCCCTCCCAATCGTGAGATCCCCGCCATCTTCTACTTCTCACCGTTGGGTGAAGAAACTCGCATCAATTTCCACATGGAGAAGGACCTTGCCGTGGTGCAGCGGATGGGGCGGCAGTTTGTCTTGCGCTTAGGGGATGCCGTGGTCGGCATCTGGAATGACGCTTACGACAAGACCGGGGTGCCCGCCATCGAGGGGACCACCGTCTCGGGTATCACCAGGACGCTGCGCTGAGAAACACACATGGAACAATCACACGAATCAAGCAATCGAGCTGAGCAGAAGCCTCCCATCGTCGATGGGATTGTATCGGTCAACCGTCACGCCGGTGGCAGGAACGAGACAGCGGCGCGCGTGGCGTTTTTGGTGGTGATGGCGATCGTGCTCGTAGTGGGACTCGTCTTCGCGGCTAATACGTGGAGTGCGAAGCGGAAGGCCGAAGCCACACAAGAAGAACGGGCGGCGAAGGTGGAGAACAAACCGGCTCAGGTCGGACTGAAGCGGGTCTTTGAGACGGATCTCGATCCCCTGGCATCTCAACACACCGGCGCACTCATGCGGTCCACCAGCCAGTCGTCTGTCGCGTCCGCTGACCAGGCAATGCGATCACCCCTCAACAAAGTACTCGATGACGGAAGCCGAGCCTTGGCACTTGCTCCTGACACAACTCAAGGCAACCCATCTCTCAGCAGACGTTCTTCCAGTCGGTTCGGTGGAGAGGTCCTTGTGACGAACTCCCCTGCGTCGGACAGTCCCCGGACTCAACCAGCGGGAACCGGACCAGACGTGGCCATCTCCTTGGTACGCGAGCTCCTCAACGGCGCGAAACAGCCAGACACGGGGTCCGGAAGCATATTGAGCGGATCAGCAATGCCCGTCAGCACGGGAGACACAGGAAGCTCGACGCCATCGTCGATCGGCTACATGGGCGGACCCAGCGGCCCGTCGATCGGCGTGACGAGCGTCGGGCTCGCGGCGCCACCCGGTCCTCCGGCCAGCGGAGCTGGTCCCATCGGTGGGCTCCTAACGCCATCGGACACCCCCAAAGTCCAAGCCGGTCTCTTGGGTGATCGCAATCTCATCTTACCGAAAGGCCGAACGATCGACTGTGCCTTGACCGTGCGGGTGATCAATGAAGTCGCCGGCATGGCGACCTGTGTCTTCAACAGCGATGTGTACAGCGACAATGGGCGTGTCATCCTGTTGGAACGAGGGTCGGAAGCGGTCGGCGAATATGGGGCGACGATGGCACAGGGTCAGCGCCGCCTCTTTCTCCTCTGGACCAGAGTCAAAACTCCAATGGGCGTCGTGATTAATCTCAATTCCCCCGCCGCCGATGCGCTCGGCACCTCCGGATTAGTGGGGGTCGTGGATAACCATTGGTGGGACCGGCTGGGCGCGGCCTTTCTCCTCTCTCTCGTCCAAGATGGAATCGGTCTGGCGACGGCGGCCCAGGCAAATACCAGCGGAGCGCAGAGTCTGGGAATCTATCAACATTCCGCCACGACGGGGAACCGCATGGCGGAACTGATTCTCCAATCCACCATCAACATCAAACCCACGCTCTACAAGAACCAGGGCGACCGCGGGACCATCTTCGTCGCGCGGGATCTGGATTTCAGCACCGTCTATGAACTGCATGCCCACTGATCTGCTCGCGCACGACACGATGGTGCGCGAGTTGTTACGGCCCTTGCTGCGGTACCTCGCGCTCCCCGGCGCGACCGAGATCGTCGTCAATCGGCCACAGGAAGTCTACATCGAGGTCGGCGCAACCTGGCAGCACCACCGCTCACCGGACCTGACCCTGGATCGATTGACCGCACTCGCCACGGCCATCGCGACGGCGACCGAGCAAGAAATCGGCCCGCACCACCCGATTCTCTCGGCCATGTTGCCAGATGGGGAACGGGTGCAGATCGTGCTGCCGCCCGCGGTGGAACTGGGAACCATCTCCATCTCGATCCGCCGGCCCAGCGCCTGGATCAAGACGCTTGCTGAGTATGACGCGGAAGGCGCCTTTAGCCGCTATGTCTGGGCCAAGGCGGCGGCGCTGGACCGTCGCGCTTCCGAGCTCGATTCCACCGAGCGACAGCTCGTGCAGTATCTGACCGATCGTCACTTGGGTTCGTTCATTCAGGCGGCGGTGCTGGCGAAAAAGAATATTGCCGTCGTGGGGGACACAGGCTCAGGCAAAACCACGCTCATGAAATCGATCTGTCAATCAATCCCTCAAGAGGAACGACTCATCACGATCGAAGATGTGCGTGAATTGTTGCTCCCCCAGCACGGCAACCGGCTGCATCTCTTGTATGCCAAAGGAGGACAGGGAGCGGCCACCATCACACCGTCGGAGTTGATTGCCTCCACGCTCCGCATGAAGCCGGACCGGGTGCTCCTCGCGGAGTTGCGCGGTGGAGAAGCCTTCGACTTCCTGAAACTCCTCACCACTGGCCACAGTGGATCAATCACCTCTTATCATGCAGAGTCCTGTGCCCTGGCAGCCGAACGCTACGTCTTCATGTGCAAAGAGCACGAGCAGGCGGCGACCTACGATGTGCCGACCCTCAAGCGCCTGGTGGCCTTGACCATCGACGTGATCATTCATGTGGTCGCGCAGAATCACTATGACGAGGACGGACGGCCCAACAGAAAAGAGCGCTACGTGGCGGAAGTCCACTATGACCCGATCGCGAAACTCGTGGCGCGATTCGGAGAAGCCACCCTGGTGAAGGCGTAGAGGAACCGATGTCACGTAAGAGCATGCGCATCGCCGTCTCCTTGTTGCTCTATCTCCCGCTCGGGCTCTGCGGAGCGGATGCCCTCGCCGGTGCCGTCTTCACCCTCGCCAACAAGCAGATGCCGGAGGACCTCTCCCTGACCAGCTGGCCCGACTCCTGGCAAGCCTATCGGGAGGATCCGATTCAGCGTAAGCGCCTGCAATTCTCCGCTGCAGTCGGCGGATTCATCGGTTTCGGTCTCCCGGCGCTGCTGCTGGCGTCCCTGACCAATCACAAGAAACCGCTCCATGGCGAGGCGCGATTTGCCACTCATGATGAAATCCAACAGGCCGGGCTCTATGGAGTGCGTGGGGTGATCGTGGGAAAAATGGAGCGGCGATACTTGGTCTATGGGGGCCAGGAATTTGTGTTGCTGGCGGCGCCGACTCGATCAGGCAAAGGCGTGAGCATCGTGCTCCCAAACCTGCTCCACTACGACGACTCGGTCGTGGTCTTGGACATCAAAATGGAAAACTTCGCCTACACGTCGAAGTTCCGACAGGCGCACGGCCATCACGTGTACCTGTTCAATCCCTTTAGCACCGACGGCCAGACCCATCGCTGGAACGCATTGGATGGCGTCGATCGCGATCCGAATCGGCGAGTCGGCGAGATCCTCGCCATCGCTCAGGTGCTGTATCCAACGGAACAAGTGAAGGACGCCTTCTGGAACGAGTCCGCCCGCAATCTCTTTCTTGGACTGACCCTCTCTATCATGGAGACTCCATCACTGCCTTGCAGTCTGGGGGAAGTGCTGCGGCAGGCCTCTGGCAAGGGGCAGCCCATCAAGGACTATCTGCAGGATTTCATTACAAGACGGGCCAAGGGTGAGGCCCCGCTGAGCGACGACTGTACGGCGGCCCTGTACCGGTTCTGCGCGACCAGCGAGAATACCATGGCGGGGATTCTCGCGACCCTCACGGCTCCCCTCACCATCTTCAGTAATCCCATCGTCGATGCGGCGACGAGTGCAACGGACTTCGACCTCAAACAGGTGCGCGCCCAGCGGATGTCGATTTATGTCGGCATTCCGGCCAATCGGCTCAGCGATGCGGCGCTGCTGGTCAACCTGTTCTTCTCCCAACTGATTCAGTACAACACCGTCGACTTGCCCGCGACGAATCCACGTTTGAAACACCAGTGCCTCGTGATTCTGGATGAGTTCCCTTCCATCGGGCGGGTCAACATTCTCGCAAAAGCCGTCGGCTTTATGGCCGGCTACAATTTGCGTCTGCTCCCGATCATTCAGAGCCTCTCACAACTCGAATCGGTCTATGGCGAAAAGGACGCGCGCACCTTCGTCACGAACCATGCCTGCCAGATCCTGTTTGCGCCTCGTGAACAACGAGACGCACAGTACTACTCTCAGATGCTCGGCACCTATACAGCCGAGGCGATCTCGACCGGCACGAGCCGACCGCTTGGGTGGAGTAATGGCAAACAAGCCTCATCCAGTGCCACCCGCTCGGAACAGGCGCGGCCTCTACTCCTGCCACAGGAAGTGAAGGAACTCGGGGACCAGCGGGCGATCATCAATCTGATGCATACGAAGCCGATTCTCTGCGACAAAGCCCGGTTTTATGCCGAGCCGGTCTTCATCGATCGGTTAAAGCGCATCAGTCCGTCCCTCGCCGCAGTCGGGAAACGGATGCCGACTCAAGCTGAACTGGAGGAGGCAGCCTTCGTGCGCCGGGAGCTGTCCGTGGAGATTCCCCGGCTCGACCTGGAACTTCATCGCGCCTTGGTCGAGCGACGGGTGCGTCCAGTCCAACTGGATGAGCCAATCGACATCTCGAAGCTGGCAATGGACCTCACCACCCTGCCGCCGGTCGTGCCGCGCGACCCACCGACGCTTGAAGACGTGAACAAGTTGGTCGATGCCTTTGTGGCCCAGCTGCAATGGACCGACAAGGTTGAGACGGGAGTCAGTGGTGTGGAACGAGAAGACGGCCCTTCGAAGAAGATAAGTCCTGTGAGCGAAGAAGGAAGAGCCCAGAGAACAGAGGGCTACGTTGATCGGTCCCCGGTGGATCGAGTCAGAGAAGAGAGGGACGTATGACGACATTCACGAAACGACAGCCACAACTTCAGGCGCTTGTCATCCTCATCGCCTTCACCGCAACACTGGCTTGCGTGCAGAAAGCAGTCGTGCCGTCCGGTGCCAATCGCGTGCCCATCAACAGCGACGAGGAGATCCAGCAGTACCGCGAACGGGTGAAGAGCGACCAGCGTGAGAAGCAGGAGCGGAGTCTCCTCACACGACAGATAGACACCCTCACACAGCAGGTCCAGGAGTTGAGTACCGCCCTGACGCTCGTACAACTCAACCAGCAAGAACTGGCAAAAGGCAAATCTCGGTCTGGCCGCACGATCACGGCGGCGGCACTCACAATCAACCCTCTGTCACCAGAATGGAAAGGTCCAGTGACGAGCGCTGCTTCATCGCCCGATGGTGGTACATCTCCGGCTGCATCTGGTCAGAGCGAGTCAGGGGCCGAGACGGCGAAGAGTGAAGCAGAACGATCGACATCGGCAGGGCCTGCCTGCAGCGCTGGACCGTCAGCAGCGCCATCCCCCTCCCCTCCGCCTCTGATGGACGAAAAGCCGACGAACTCGTGGAAGCCACGCATCGTTGCATTGAGTGAACGGGAACAGCTCGAGTTTCATCGCCACAGCGTCATCTTCCGTCTCTCACAAAGGAGCGGGCGGTCGGAGTTTCGGCCGAGCCAGAAACTGCAAGCCCATCTGAAACAGGCGATGACCCTCGGGCACTGTCTCCAAGTCCGTGGCTATACGGACGGAGACACAGATCGATGGATCGAACATGAGACGGCCAAGCAGCGGGCTCACAAGGCCCGCGCCTATCTCATCGCGCAGGGCTATGACCCGAGCCACATCGAAATCACCATCGTCCCGGTCGGGCAACATGTGGCCGACAATGCGACGAAGAAAGGGCGGGCGAAGAACCGACGGGTGGAGATTGAAGTGAAGGAGCAGAATCCGTCGTCCGTCTGGCCACAGTGGTACGGATAGCAAAGAGGAAGGGACACCATGAATGAAATCGGTTTGGACCAAGCGCGAGAGACGAAGCAGAACGACGAGCCGAGGCCTACGGAGGGCACTCAGGGCGAGAATGCAGAACAACCACGACTCAATCAGTGTCGTGATGCCGCCGAATCGTTGCGGAAGCGGTTCATCGAAGCCGGCGAGCAATTCTATTACCGTACAGCGCCCGGTGAGCCGACGAAGCTCGCGTTTACTGATCACGGGAGACGGCTGGTCACGGAGCATGACGACCCGAGCGTCATTCAGGGGATGGTGCTCCGGGCCAAAACCAAGGGCTGGACCACCGTGCGGGTGAACGGCACCCCTGAGTTCAAGACGGAAGCCTGGGTGCAAGCGGCGATCGCAGGACTCGATGTGGAGGGTTATACGCCACGGGGAATCGACTTGGCCCGAGCGGAAGACCGCAGGGATCAGCGCCCGGTTCATCGCAAGACGCCACAACACCCTGTCGATCGGAAAGTGTCACATGATCGGGCGACGGATGAGCATGTCAGAAAACCGGATCAGACCATGAGCTCCGGCCTACAGGTGGCAGTGGCCACGCTTGAAGCAATTCTGAAGGCGCGGGGGGATTCTCCCACGATGATCGCTGCGGCCGTTGAGGAAGCAAAGGCGCGGCTGCAGGGCGAACGAGTCGTGGTGGGCACCGTCGTGGACTACGGCATCGACCATTACAACCACGATATCCAGAACACCAAGAGCTATTTCGTAAAGGTGGCGACAGACCGTGGTGAACGAGAGATCTGGGGCATCGACCTGAGCCGCGCGTTTGAACAGGGGAACGTACAGCGAGGTGATGCGGTGGCCCTCGTGCAACAGGCACATGAACGTGTGAGTGTGACGGTTCCGCTACGGGATGCATCCGGCGCTTTGATTGGCGCGGCGCCACACCCAGCGACTCGCAATCGCTGGGAGGTCATTAAGTTGAACTCCCTCGGTGACCGAGAACAACATCACCTGAAAGAAGCGGCGCGCGTCGGCACCCAAGAACCGGTGGTGCAGCGATTCGATCACACAGCCGCGCGAGCTGATCGCACGCCGAATATCACACGGAGCCCTGCCTTGGAACGAACTAGAGGTGGCCGATGACTCATGCCGTCAAGAATATGTCCCTGGATCGTACGGAGGTGAGCCCATGAATTGGTGGAAGAGACGCGAATGGATCGTGGTCCTTGTGGGAGTAGGTCTCCTCGTCATAGCCCACGATGCGCCGGCACAAACGGCGCCTAAACCGTCCTTCCTGGAAGGCGACACCAGGCTGGCCTGTGAGTGCCTGCTATGCTTAGCAGCGGGCCCACAGGCGCCGAAAGAATGCCAAGCCGCGCTCACAAAGTACTACATGATCCAGGCAGGGAGCCCCTTCAAAACCATGGTCATGCGAAGAAACTTCCTCCAGCTCTGCCCCAAGCAATAGTCCATTCAACAGGACTCCTAGCCATCGGCATGGTTCGGTCGCCGTGCCACAATGCCAGCCGACGGTGCCAGGCTCGACTGGGCACGGCTCCCCTGGACGCGGTGCCTCAGAGTAGCGCTCGCCAAGGGCAAGCTTCTCTCCCAAGATGCTCACTATTGTACGCTGACGCTACTCATGCATGATAACCTAGTGCTGAATATGGCCTTATTTATACCTCGTTAGCACTACTCACTTCAGATCTCCCCTCTTACGTAGAGCCTCTCCTACCTGAAGGGAATGGTCTCAAAACCTGTTCTTCTTCACAACTACCACGGCGCCACGCGCCTCCTGCATCTCCTGTCTGGGACACGACACAGAGCAGAGGGGCGCTCGTGTGGCAAGAGGATTCGCTAGTCAACACGCACGAGAGGAAAGGAAGGATGAACTATTATGCAGAAGGATCGGCTGGCGACGCTCACGATGGACATTATGGTGAACCATCCGACCAAGCACACGGCCCTCAACGCCGCCTCCGCTCAGCTCAGTGTCTGGGCAAGAGCTGAATGGGACCGCGCCCGTAGGGGCGTGCCCATCACCGAGCGTGCAGCTCGGCTCGGCCACTCAGTCCGGGAACAGCGTCGTTGCGACGAGAGTCTGATCGAACACATCTTCGCCGCCCTCAATGGACGGACCTGCGTGGTCCTCGACGCCACCTATTGCTTCATGACGCAACGGATGCTGGACCGCAGGACGGGACGCCGCATTCCTCCTGACGCAGTGCGGCGCTTTGCGTCACAACCCATCGGGAGTCTGCTCCTCAACGCTCGCGCGCACCAAGATCTGAAACAGCGGGGAGTCCACACAATCGGAGACCTCCTACCCCATGCCTATGAATGGTTATCGCCGAAGCGCTTAGCACCGGGCAAACCGGTGATGAACGTCCGGCTTTCGGTCCGACGTTGTCTGCGGATTCTCGGCGTGGAGATTGTCTTCCCCGAGATCAGACAGCGGGCCATCTATTGCCCCTGCTGTGCGCACACCGAGACGGATGTCATGAAGATCGTCGCGCTGGCCGGCGTGTGAGTGAGAACAAAGAAATGAAAGTTGCCATGATCCTAATGAATCATGGCCCCTGAAGAAGGAGAAGAATCTGAATGATACGCTTTCCAGACTCGCGATGGGTTGGTTTGTCTTTGGGATCGGGGGACGCAGCATTTACCTCATACTCAATGAGAATGTCATCGAAGCTCTTAGGGCCGGCTTCATAGCAAACTTTTGTAATGGGACTCTTGTCATCAAGCAATGCAGCAGCTCTAAGCCAAAACAGTCGAGCTTGGAAATCATCACCGTGACGGCGTGCGCTGTTTGCCTTCGCCATGGTCCTTAACTCGTTGGAAAGTATTTACCCATGATTTCCCGCCAGAGGCTCAGTGCCTCGCCGTTCTTGCCTTGTTTCTCAAGGTTCACAGCTTGAGTCGCCTTCACCTCGGCAGCGCGCAGCGCCCGAATTGCGTCTTGCCGTTTTTGGGGGGTCATCTGGTCGGATACTGGAGGGCCATAACCCGCAGGGTCCGGCCAATCCTGCATAATCCCATCGAGCGCAGCAGCAAAGAAGCGTCGTACTTCGCTTGAATAGTTACTGAATGGAGGGTCGCATAGGTCCAAAGCCATCACTTCGATAAGAAAGGATGGAGAAATTGGCTTATTTGCCGACCTGTTCCACCGCTTGAGCATTTTGACGAGCGGTACCCATTTTCCGCCCAATGCCTTGTTCTTCGCAGTTGCCTTTTCGCTGTGCAATTCCGGGTCGGTCTTAATCCATTTACCGAGCATAGAGTCGGGAATTTCATAGCAGCCATCTATCTTTATTGCAGGCACAGCATCATTACTTAGAACCTTACCTTCCTCGTCGGCGGTCGGATTGCGTTTCTCGAAGTCAATGGTCACGCAACGACGACCAGACTCCACCGCATCATCGCCAAATTCCTTGCTGAGCGCGTTCTTGAACGCCTGTAGGACTTGTCCCGGTGGCTTAATTCGCCAGTGCTTGTCGTTCTTGCCAAGACAAAAAAAGATGTCCACATCCTTGAGCGGCTTTGTTTTCGTGTGGCGCGCGTAGGAGCCCGTCAAAAACTCACGTTCAATGTCAAACGCCGCACAAATGCACTTAGAGACATCGTTGCGACGCCGAATGGCATCCTTTTCTTCAGTCTCGCTCAGTTCAAGACGTTGACGGAACTTCTCGAAAGCTTCTGCAACGGTAATCATGCGCGGTAGTACCTTGCAGAAGCCATAATGTCTGGGGTCGAAATGATTGTGCCAATCTCTCTGGAAATCAAGCCAGACGTTGAACGCAACGTGCACGAACTGACGCCATCTACTTGTGGCGCTCCTGGTGAATGTCTCAGCAAGATGCGATAGGAACATCCAGATGGAGGTGCTTTTGCTTTTTGAAATGAATCCTCGAAGAAGAGGCGGTCTATCCACATCTCATCGACACCATTACCGTCGTACCGAATAGGGAAATCCCAGCGAGCTACAGCCTCCTCCGACCCGGGCCAGTAAAACTCGACAATAATTTCAGTCAGGTGTCCTGATTCAAGCCACGTTCTGGCAGCGCGATCGACCCAGCCATGCCACGCATCGACAACGCCTTGTGGGTCAAGTCCGTAATAGCGGATTAACAGCTTCACGAAGTTGCGCAGCTTGTCGGAAACAAAAACTGAGGTGTGCGTCCGTGCGAGTGTATGAACTGATACAGTATTCATTTCGTGCTCAAAGCTCCCCAGTCAATCTCTAATCCCCTCGCGGACGGCTGGTCATCGGCATCAGCAGGTGTTACATCAATGTCGTGAACGACAATGCGCGGTGCTCGAGTTATAAGACTTTTATTCATCCAGGCAACATCTTCGGCTTCGCACGGAGCAGTGGCGCTCCAGTCACCCGCCGTAGGGTTTATATGGAGCTTGTCGATGTCGAGTCCCTGTGCTTTCGCATCTTCGTTGTAAAGGCAGTAGACAACAACTCGTACTCCACTGCCTTTAAATGTAATCGGAACCCGGGCGGGCATCTCATCCGCAATCAGCGACTCCATAATGCTAGCCGCCGAATCGAGTTGCTGTTTGTCAACCGAGTCAGTGTTTGTCACTAGTTCAACGATGACGCGCCAGGTTTCGCTTGCAGAGCGTACAGGAACAGACGCAACGTCTCGGCGGACTTTCATGCAGCCTCCTCGGTGACTTGTGTCTGGAGAAAGGTCTTCAATGTCGCGAGGACGTGCTCTTTCTTGAGCTTATTCAGATCGCTCGCCGTTTCCACAGAAATGCCAGCCGCAGTTGCAATTGCCTTTCGCAACCGGCGGCCATCCAACCCTTCAGATGCAGCGGTAAATGAGCTGACATGGCGTTTCAAATCGACCACATGGGGCCATACCGTTGCCAATTGTTCCAGCACCTCATTAATGATCTCGGTGCGAGCTTCCGGGCCTGGTTCACCGATGTTTTCAATCCAATCTGCACGGGACATTAGCGCACGATCTACTGCCTTAGGGAAATTTGTGGTGGCGACTAGGAGCACATTGCGGTGCTTGCGCGTCAAAAGATCGAGTCCGGCAAGTGCCGCATCCGTCGCTCGATGAGCATCAACAGGATTGGCCTCCAAGCTCATCCGTTGACGGTCTGGCGCTAGTGTCTCGACTTCATCAAGCAGGACGATGCAGGGATTACCATCCGCGTATTCCGGAATGACTTGTTGAAATAGTTTCGTTACTTCCTTCTGGCTGCGACCCAGTGATGAGTTGGTGAGGGAATGAGGATCGATTTGAGCGAACTTGGTTTTCTGGCCCTTCAAAGCGCTGGACACCTTGCTCGCCAGTCCTCGCGCCAACGTCGTCTTCCCAGTACCCGGTCTCCCTGAAAGCAAGATCAGACCATGAACAGGTATGACCTCAAATGAAAATTTTTGTCGGAGCTGAAAGGCAAGGACGGACTGAGCGAGCAATCGCTCGCGGACGGTCCCTGGAATCTTGATTGCATTCCATGCAGCTGCAAGCTCTGGACTGGGCAGGTCTAATTGCTCAACGATGGTCTCCATACGCTCCCTTACCTGTTAACCCTTTGGCGGAAACGGGTCATTTCCGTGCGAGTCACGATCGCGGATACGCCCGTCTCTGCCATGAATCACAAGCTCACTGCCTTGATTACGAGCGATTTCACGACCAACCTCAATGGCTTCCCCTTGCGTCCGGTGAATGGATGTTGCACGCTGACTTCCTGCGCTACGCACTGCCCATTCGCCATCGTGCGGGACAACATGTTGGTTACGCTTTGACATTGTAACCTCCTGGTATATATAGAATTATTGGCACTTGCATAACGTTATATTTGCGTTGACTCAAGCTAAAAACAAGGTTTACAATGTGAGTATATATTTTAAAAGTGTAAACTTCAAGAGGGAAAAAAGGAGAACTGCATGTTTGGAGATCGTCTGAAACTGGCAAGAAGAAAAGCGGGGTATTCGTTGCGCGGTTTACAAGACGCCCTCGAACAGAAGGTCACTGCGCAGGCTTTGGGTAAATATGAGCGTGATGAAATGATGCCAAGTTCCGATGTGCTTTCGGTTCTGGCTAAAGTGTTGGGAGTTTCTCTGGAATACCTTCTAAGCGAACAGGTCGAGAAACTTGAGGCAGTCGAGTTTCGAAAACTTGCGAGCACCACTGCGAGCGCCCGCGCCAGCGTTGAGGCCCAGGTGATTGATCATCTCCAGCGGTATATCGCAATTGAGGAAATCTTGGAACTGGATAGTGCATCATGGGGTGCACCGCCGTGTGACAATCGATTCATTGGCGAGGAAAAGGAAGGGGAAATCCTCGCCGACGATTTGCGCAGCGAATGGGAACTGGGGATTGACCCCATCCCTAACATGACCTCGTTGCTGGAAGATCGTGGCATCAAAGTTCTCGTCATGCCCTTACCTGAGGGTGTCTCCGGCCTAACTTGCCTTGTCCGTCGGTCACGACAGAAGAAACATCTTCCTGTCATTGTGGTCAATCAAGATGTTTCCCTCGAAAGACGACGACTCACTTTGGCCCATGAACTCGCCCATCGTCTAATCGATGGAAAATCGCCGGTCGATCATGAGAAGGCGGCCAATGTGTTTGCAGGTGCTTTTCTGGTTCCGCGCACACACTTGGTCCGTGAAATTGGTCAGAGCCGTAAAGGAATCGGCTACCAAGAATTGGTTCAGCTAAAGCGAATGTATCGCGTGAGCGCAGCGGCACTGCTCGTACGGCTGCGGTCGGTTGGAGTTATTGACGAGTCGACTCTTTCATACGCTTTTCAAACCTTCGCCCGCAAATGGCGGTCGAGTGAACCAGACCCGCTCGAACCGACCGGGGAAGAAGGGAAGCATGAAATTCCACGTCGCTTTGAAAGGCTATGCTATTGGGCATTGGCAGAACGACTGATTTCGCCCGGCAAGTCCAGCGAACTGCTTCAGCAACCCCTTGCAGTTATCGAACAAGCAATGAAGGGGCCGGCTGAAGTCGATGCGGATCATCGTCAGTGACACCTGCTGCATGATTGATCTCAGGAAGGCGGCATTGCTGGAGGGAATGCTGCGCCTTCCGTATTCGTTCATCATGCCTGCACCTCTGTTTGATGATGAGTGGTTGTCTTTGAGTGCCGAGGAAAAGATTCGGCTATGTGATTTAGGACTCGAAATCCGAGACCTCCCCGGTCCACTGGTTCAGCGCGCAGCCACCTATTTCAACAAGCACCGTCGTCTCAAGCTAAATGACTGCTTCGCATTGGTTTTAGCGGAGGAAGCGAAAGGCTGCATTCTCCTAACGGGAGACGCTTCTCTACGTCAGATTGCGAATAACAACGAAATCGAAGCCCGGGGTGTGCTGTGGATAACAGATGAGCTGGAGAAGCACGCGGTTATGCCGCCCGCCCACCTGCATCAGGCACTCAAGCTGCTACAAGAAGATGACCTTGTTTTTCTGCCAGAAGATGAACTTATTCGCCGCATCCGACGACTGGCAAAACTAGTGTGATGTGTACAACTATGCAGCACTAATTAAAGCTAGAGATGCACGTTAAATTACTTCCCGAGCTCCCAGAACCTATTTCATTAAGGGATACCAATCATGACTGAATGGTCCTTGCCTCTTTTGTTAGATAGCTTGCACAAAGATATTCAACATCGACTCGAAACCGTAAGAAAGAGCATGGGGCATCCCGGGGCAAAAGGAGATGCGAGTGAAAGAGTATGGCTCGACCTTTTGAGGGAATATTTACCCCAACGCTACAAGGCCGAAAGAGCCTATGTGGTAGATAGTAATGGAACCTTTAGCGATCAGATTGATGTAGTTATTTTTGACCGTCAGTATTCTCCATTTATATTTCATTACGAAGATCAGAAAGTCATTCCTGCTGAAAGCGTCTATGCGGTATTTGAGGCCAAACAAGCAATCAATGCAGAACGAGTTCAATACACTCAAGAAAAGGTTTTGAGTGTGCGAAGATTGCATAGAACAAGCTTGCCAATCCCCCATGCTGGAGGTCTCTACGCTGCTAAACCTCTCATACATATTTTTGGTGGAATCTTGACCTTTGAAAGTGATTGGTCTCCTGCCTTTGGCCAGCCGCTATCGGATGTCTTACAGCGAGGAGAGCCTGATGGTCGTCTTGATTTTGGATGCATCGCCGCTCATGGTTACTTTAGTCTCAACAAAGAAAAGTCACAGTATGACACCCATCTTGAATGTAAGGCTGCAACAGCCTTCCTTTTCAAATTGATTTCACAGCTTCAGTTCAGCGCCACTGTTCCAATGATCGATGTGCAGGCCTATTCGAGATGGCTTGTCAAACAATGATCTGTTTCGCTAAAGAGTAAAATTCGCATATGAGTTCTCGTGTTTCTGCGAAAACTGGCCGAAAATGGTTTCTGCTTTGTTCTCCAGATCTACTTGCGATAACAGTGACGCTCCATAGGAATCAGTTCCTGAAAGACGTCGGCTTTGAAACTTTCCGCATTGTTTCGATATCCCTCAAAGGCACCTTGAAGTTTGCATCGTGCTTCTGCTTCCAAGTATTTGTTCCTGACCTCTTCGGCAAAAGTTGCGATGGAGTCGATCATGGCACACCTTGTTACGTATCTTCACACGAGACATGGGCGAGGATGACCTGGGTCAATCAATTCTCTAATGAAGAAATAGACGGTACAGTATCTTAAGGAGCCCGGTCGCGCTCCGGCGAACGAGTCTTCAAGATATCCCGCGACCGCTCACTCAAGTAACGGACCAGGTCTGCGGCTAGTTGCCGATCCTCGCCGCGATCCGATCGGGCTAACGCCCGCATCACCTGCTCATAATTCCGCATAACGTCCTGGGCTCGTCCATGTCGGCGTGTGGTGCGTTTCAGCCGCTCCAGCGTCTCCCCTTTTTTGCTCGGTTCATGCAGATGCCGCACCGTCCACCGTTCATGCGCTGTGCGATGAATTCGGCTCGTGGTCGTGGCCTCAATGCCATGCTCTCGTAAGGCTTCTGCAAACCCTTCGCGCCAACGCTGGAGATCAGCCTTTCTCGGATTCAAGCGCATCCCATCGAGGCCTGCAGCTTTCACCGTGAGATGAACATGTGGATGTGGAGAGGGGTTCGGATCCGGATCGGTCTCAAACGTGTGGAGGACCATCGCGTACTGAAACCCTGAGAACTCCTGTTTGGCGAAATCCCGAGCTGCGCGTTGCACCGATAACGGATCGGTCCTTGTCGGCATGGAGAGGACGAGATGAAAGGCATCGCGCATCGTCGAGTCCCCGAGGATCGGTGTCCCCCCATCGCGCCATTCTTCTTTCAAATCGGCCACGGCCTCCTTCCCAAGAATCACCTGGCCGTCTTGATCCTCGATTTCGAGGAGCCCATCGCGCGAAATATAGGTGAGATTGTTCGAGATGCCCTTCATCCCTTTCGGCGCCCTGACGAGTTTCACCACGACTTGCGGGGAGCGACGGACCATGGCCTGCAGTTTCTGTCGCACATAATTCGCGCGAGCCTGTCGGCTACTCAGCCGTCCGCCAGTACTCACGTGCTTGGCGGAACTTAGACGAACACTCCTGTTGGACCGCGGCCGTGGGAGGGTCTCCGTTGACACGTTGAAGAGCCGACTCCCCCACTCATCCAGCTTCAGGTCGATTGGACTAATTGAAGGACTCATTGGAGAGACCAGCGCGCAACCGTCCCGCGCAAGACATTAGAAACTCTCTCGGTGTGGGTTCGGATCACGCGGGAGAGTTCGGTGATCACCTCCAGACGAAATGCGGTCCGGTTCTGAGGGGAAGTATTCAAGACCTTGGCAATCTGGTTCAGGTTCCTTCCCAAGGCTAGGAGTTGTTGATTCGACCGGGTCAGGGCGGCGAGTTCCGGCTGGCCCACGTGAGGCTCCCCAGTCAACTTCGTACGGATCATCGCGACCACCCAGCCCGTGGGCTGATAGCCCTCAAGACGGGCACAGGTTCGCAGCGCGGCGAGTTCGGAGGGTGTCACATTCAGTTTCATACGGGCGGTGGCTCGCTCTCGTCGCCGAGTGACGCGCAACCGAGGCGGTCCGGACTGTGTTGCACGCCCGTCCAAGGCCTGCCGTAAGACCTGCCGCAGCGCGTGGCTCGGCGTGACGCCCTGCTGCTCACACCACGCCTGCCAGGGTGCTTTCAGCTCACCGAGATCCACGGTGATCGTCGTGGTCCGCTTTTCAGAGGGGGCAGTAGGCATGGGATTGGAGAATACAACAAACACAAGATGTAAGACAAATGGGGCTCACAGCCATATCCTGCAACCTCTCAAAATCGGTCTTACACCATGCCTACGACGACACGGATATAAGACCACCGGTCAACCGTTCACACTGGGCTCAGGACGCCAGAAACGCGCCCCGGATCTGGCCAGTCAGTGGCGCCTCCGGCAACTGGAACAAGCTGGCATTAGGAGTCGGCTGGTCCAGTTTCTAGCCCTTCAGGTTCCCCCATTTGAAGGAGATGCTCTTCTTGTTATCCTGGGACACAGGGCACCGCCTGTGCGTTATTGAGGCGACAACTATGCGCATGACCGGGACGAACAGTCTTCGGTGCCTTCTGGCCCTCGGCATGATAAGTGGGCTCGTGGCCTGTGGCAGCTTTGCCAACTGTTTCAATAGCGGGTTCGCCCCCGTCGCCTGTGGCGGCGGGTATCGCGAGAGCGACGCTTCCTCTCTTCCGCAGCCCACGGCCACTTCGGCAGAAGGTCGCTGGATGGGCGCAACAGCTACAGGCCGCACCGTCGTTGGACTGGTCCTCGACGACGGCTCGTATTGGCTGTTCTATTCGGCAAGAGGCAATCCCCACATCCTGGCTGGACTGGTTCAGGGTACTGGCACGTCACACTCCGGCTCCTTCGGTTCCTCGAACACCAGAGATTTCAATCTGGAAGGCACGGGCTTTCGCGCAGCGACGATGCGTGGCAACTATGTGCCGAGTAAGAGCTTTGACGGGACTATCGCGTACATCACTGGCGACACAGAGAGCTTCACGAGTACATACGACGGGAACTCAGTGTCGGCACCAAACCTGACTCCGGTGACCGGGACCTATGTGGGGCTGCGTGCCGACAACCACCAGGTCACGGTGACCGTGGAGTCAGCCGGGACGCTGTCCATTCATTTGTCAGATGGATGCACCGTTGCTGGGACCTTGTCTCCTTGGGGAAAGGGAAACGTCTTTCATACCTCGGCGACATTCGGAGGTGACACTTGTCGCCAGAGAACCGAGACGCTCACGGGGGTGGCCTTGTACGATGCCGCGACACAACGGCTGTATATTGCCGCCCTCAACAATGCCAGGACCACCAGCTCTCTCTTTCTTGGCATGAAGCGGTAAGCCTCAACAGTTCGATGTTCTGTCTTAGGGTATTCATTTTGATGGGGCATGATGTGATCACATCATGCCCCTGAAAGGATCGACGAGATTACGGGGACAGGATCTCTCGAACCGCAGTAGAGGCAAAGAATCCCTGATCCTTCAGATTGGCAAACCAGCTCTCGGCAAACTCCTTCAAGTCCTGTCTTAGCGAGGCCACGACGTGCGTACGTCTGCCCGTCTCGTCATACCGATAGACCTCCTGAACGATCCCCAGGTAGTCGTTCCGGAACGACACCGGTTCGGCTGCTATGCCATTTGGCAAATTGTGAAACAGAAACACGATGTCGGGATCGCGCATGAGGTCGCCGTTCTGTTCGCCGTAATGGCATAAGGACACCAGCCGGTATCCGTCTCCACTGGATCCAATCTCCTCGACCGAGAGTGGCAGGTAGCCGAACACCGCGATACGGACGGCATGGACGCCGCCGAGCAGCTCATCGATATACTTCGCAAATTCCTGATAACTGTTCATCGTCTTGTTCCTTTCTTCAGATGGAGGAAGCCCCCGACCCGAGGGCCGGAGGCTTCCCGTGACGGTCAGCGGTCCGACCGCTCCGCGATCCAGCGTGTCGCCTGTTGGGCGACGACGATCAACGCGTCGAGGTCTGCGACTCCGAAGGATTCGGAATTCTTCCAGACTCCATCCTGACCCTTGTACGAGCGAGCCACGGTCACGTTGTAGAACGGACCATTCATCCCCTCGTTCTTCCAGATGCTCGCCTTGATGCGGCTGCATCGGAGCGTGGTGACCGGTTTGGGTTTCTTGTCTTGAGGTGCCATAGTGTTGTCTCCTTTAGTTAGAGTTGATGTGTTGGCCTCTCACGAGGAGGGGGAGGCCACACAGCGACGACAAAGGAGACAGAGAGGCCGTCGGCCCCGGGCGGGCCGGCGGGCGCGAAGCGGAGGAATGACTGCGGAAGACGACGCGGATTCTAGCGGCGCGCGGGCATGATCGACGCAGCCCGCCGGTGGAAAGCCAGGGCGACGGCCGGATGCGCACAGGCACTGGACCCGAAACCACAAGCTGGTCCCGCTCATCAAAAGCAGGGCATGGCAGAGCAGCTTCACCAGACGAGGCGAGAAGGTCCTGCTCAGAGAGACCGAAGCAACCAAGCCGGTTCGCCAGGGGGGAAGAGAGTCAACGAGTCGGCTTTGATACGGTCTTGAGCCTGACGGGCTTGTCGGCCAGCGGGCGACCGCGTACACGTCAAGGGAGTCGCTCTCCGCAGTGGAAGGCTGAACGGCCTGCGAGGCCACTG
>DIHK01000023.1 GCA_002420115.1 Nitrospira sp. UBA5698 | reverse complement strand
TGGCCGCCGAATTGGGCATGAGTAAGAAAACCCTCTACGTTGCTTTTCCAGGCAAGGATGCGCTGATTGAGGCTGTTTTGAAGGACAAATTCAGAGAGGTTGAAAAAGATCTCGAGCGGGTGGCGAGGGATCAAGTCACCGATGTCGAGGTTGCGCTCCATCAACTTCTCGATTGTGTACAGCGACATACGGCAGAAATTCAACCGGCATTTGTGCGCGACATTGGGCGCGAATCCCCGGAACTGTTTCAGTTGGTTGAGCAGAAACGCCGCGGGCTGATCCGACGGTACTTCGGTGGACTGTTCGAAGACGGCAAAAAAAGCGGCGCGATCAGGAGTGACATCCCGACTCACCTTATCATCGAAATCTTGCTGGGTGCCGTCCAATCCATCATGAATCCAACCAAACTAGTTGAGCTGGGGCTCACGGTGGAACAGGGGTATTCATCGATCATTCGACTTGTCCTGGAAGGGGCACTGCAAAGGCCGTGACGTGATGAGACAAAAGCTTTCGGGTCGGCTTCTCTTCAGGGCACTGGGCTTTCTCATGTTCAGTGTCCTGACCGGCTGCGACAAGGCCCCCGTTGATCTGGTTCAGGGCTATGTCGAAGGGGAGTATGTCTATGTGGCGTCACCCTACGGCGGAGCTCTAGCCACTCTATCAGTGCGGCGAGGAACAGAGGTGGCGGCTGGTGATGCGCTGTTCGCTCTCGAGCACATCTCAGAGAAAGCAGCAAGAGATGAAGCGGAACGGAAATTGAGCCAGGCCCGGGCGAATCTGCAGGATCGACGAAAGGGTAAACGCCCCTCTGAGATTGCTTCTCTTCGGGCACAGCTCCAGCAAGCGCAAGCAGCATTGCAACTGTCGCTCCGTGAAGTGGCTCGTCAGGAAGGGCTTGCAGCTGTACCTGGTGCGGCGGTGGAGGTTGAGGTGGACCGGGCCAGATCAGCGCGGGATCAAAACCAGCAGAGAGTTTCCCAGCTTGAAGCGGATTTGAATACAGCACTGTTGGGTTCTCGCACGGATCAAGTCACTGCGGCCGAAGCGGAGGTTCGAGCAAAGGAGGCAGCACTCGCCAAGGCAGAGTGGGATCTTGCGCAAAAGCGTCAGCTCGCACCCAAGACTGGGTTGGTCTTTGACACGTTGTATCGGGAGGGTGAATGGGTGCCGGCAGGCCGACCTGTCGTCGTGCTGCTGCCTCCTGACCACATCAAGGTGCGAGTCTTTGTGTCTCAAGCGAAGCTTGGAATGATTAAGCTTGGTGACCCAGTGCAGGTCATGGTGGATGGAGTGCAGGGCTCCCTTCCAGGAAAGGTCAGTTACATTTCGCCGAAAGCGGAATATACGCCGCCGATGCTCTATAGCCAGGGCAGCCGCGATAAGCTGGTCTTCATGGTTGAGGTGCTGTTTGAGCAAGTTGTTGCGATGAATTTGCATCCTGGGCAACCAGTGGATGTGCGATTCAATGGTGCTCCATGACGACTGTGGTCGACAGGCAGGACTTGGCCATTGATGTGAGCGGGATGACCAAGCGGTTCGGAGCGCACACTGTGGTCGATCACATTGGGCTGCAAGTGCGTCGAGGGGAGATTTACGGCTTTCTCGGTCCGAACGGCAGCGGTAAGACAACATTTATTCGGATGCTCTGCGGGCTTCTCCGAGCGGACGAAGGCAGCGGGACCTGTCTAGGCCATGACGTCATTCGTCAGAGCGACGCCATTAAGGCCGCTGTGGGCTACATGACTCAGCGATTCAGTTTCTATGAGGATCTCAGCATTGAGGAGAATCTGGACTTCGTGGCTCGTATGTTCGGAATTCCTGATCGACGTGCTGCGGTGGCACGAAGTCTTGAACGGTTGGGATTGGCTGGTCGTCGAGAGCAACTGGCCGGTCAACTTTCGGGTGGGTGGAAGCAGCGGCTTGCACTGGCCGCCTGCTTGATCCATCAACCGCGACTGTTATTGCTCGATGAACCGACTGCGGGGGTCGACCCGAAAGCCAGACGAGAATTCTGGGAACAGATCCATGAGTTGGCTGCAGAAGGACTGACATTTCTGATTACTACCCATTACATGGATGAAGCCGAGCGGTGCCATCGATTGGCCTATATTTCGTACGGCAAGTTGCTCGCCAACGGGACTGTTTCCGATGTGATTCAACAGGCACGGCTGACGACCTGGTCGGTCAGCGGGCCACATCTTCATCAACTCGCGGTGGAGCTCCGTCGACAGCCGGCGGTGCAACAGGCGGTGGCGTTCGGAGATCGGCTCCATGTGAGTGGTGCCGATCCGGTTGCGCTGGAAACGGCACTGGCTGCATTTCGAACCGGTCCCTATGTGTGGCATCGGGTCGACACGGGGCTTGAAGATGTGTTCATCCACCTAATGGAACAGTCGTCGGACAAGTTCGCATCATGAAGATCTCTGTGCCATTCGCACTCTCCCGATTCTGGGCCATTGTGGTGAAGGAATTCATTCAAATGCGCCGCGATCGCATCACGTTTGGGATGATGATCGGTGTGCCCTTGATCCAACTTGTCCTCTTCGGCTTCGCGATCAACGCCGATCCGAAACATCTGCCGACGGCGGTGTTGCTGGCCGACTATGGCGCCCAAGGACGAACTCTTTTGCAAGCGATTCGCAACAGCACCTACTTCGAGTTTGTTCGGGAGGTCACGACTGAGCAGGAAGCTGAAGAGGTGTTATCGCGAGGGGAAGCACAGTTCGTGATCAATATCCCCCCGAACTTCTCGCGTGATCTACTTCGAGGCGAGCGACCAGCGATCCTCGTCGAAGCTGATGCGACCGATCCAGCCGCGACGAGCAATGCCGTCAGTTCACTACGGGTTTTGATGGCGAAGGCTCTTCAGCATGATCTGCGGGGGCCACTCGAGCCTCTGGCTGGAAGCCAGGATCCGATCGAGTTGCGTGTTCATGCCCGCTATAACCCCGAAGCCATCACGCAATACAATATCGTGCCGGGGCTGATGGGCGTGGTACTGACCATGACGATGGTGATGATCACCGGTCTTGCCATCACTCGTGAGCGGGAACGTGGGACGATGGAGAATCTTTTGTCGATGCCCACGAAACCGTTTGAGGTCATGATCGGCAAAGTGTTGCCCTATATCCTCGTCGGGTATATCCAGGTCATCCTCATTCTCCTGGCGGCACATTTTCTGTTCGGCGTGCCGGTGTACGGCAATATTCCAATGCTGTTCCTGGCGGCACTCATCTTTATCGTGGCCAATTTGGCGATGGGGATCACGTTTTCCACCTTGGCACAGAACCAATTGCAGGCCATGCAGCTCTCGTTCTTTTTCTTTTTGCCCTCGCTCCTGTTATCCGGATTCATGTTCCCGTTCAGGGGCATGCCTCAATGGGCGCAATCGATCGGCGAGATGCTGCCGCTGACGCATTTTCTGCGAATCGTCAGGGGGATCATGTTGAAGGGGAACGGGGTCGAAGAGGTGGTGTTGCAACTTTGGCAGATCGCGCTGTTCGCCGTCGTAGTGTTGGTGATTGGGGTGAAGCGGTATCGACAGACGCTCGATTAGCACGAGGCTGTACATGAGTGAAGCGTCGTTCGCCTGTGGAGTGAGAGGTGCGAACCATGAGGTGTGGAGGGGGGCTATGCTAAATGACCATCTCGAGTTGGCTAGGGACTTCGTTGAGCGATGTGCGAAGGGGACTGGTGCCGATACGTCGGCACGGTGCCGGGTGGACGGCAGCAATCATATCGGTGTCCCACGGTTCTGCGCCTATCCAAGAGATGGTGCTCATTGTATTCAATGACTTCGCTTAACCCACTGCCCTGTCCGTCGCTGGAACATAAGTTGCGATATGGCATGAGTGAAACCATTCTTGAGGTGCGGACCTCGGGGAGTAGCGGGCCTGGTGAATGGGAGTCGGTAGACTGTGCTCAAGATCACAAGCCAACTAGATCCGGCGAGAGAAGACATGTCGCTTGTTCTGGAAGGGCGTCTTGCTGGTCCTTGGGTCGAGGAGCTCAGGACCTATTGCCGACGAGTACTTGGAACTCAGCAGCGCTGTACCATGATTGATTTAACCGGTGTGACATTTGTTGATGCTGAGGGCAAGACGCTCTTGGCTCAGTTGTGGCAACAGGGAGTGGAACTGCAGGCCTCCGGGTGCTTGATCCGCTGCCTGGTCGAGGACATTACGAAAGCGGGCCGGACTGCGTGCGGAGGGCCGCATGGGAGCAAGAGGTTGTCGTAATGGTGCAGCAGGATTGTGATGCCGGGTTCTTTGTCATGCTAGCGATCGGCGCAGAGGCTTGTCTGGCTTGGGCTTGCTGCCGTTACAAGGCTCTGGGTACAATGCTTCGTTTGTCTTTCCGCGAAACTGTTACGGAATGAAGTATAAGGTAGGGAACATGCAGATAGAGCGTCGGATCGTACCACAACTCTCCTCCTGTCTTGTCTTTGCGGTGATCGCGTTGTCGACTGGCTGTAAACAGGAGGCCGGTTCAATGCCGGCGCAGCCGGTGCCCCAAGTGGAAGTCGTCACGGTTCAAACCCAAGTTGTTCCCGATGAACCGGAGTTTATCGGTCGAGCAGAAGCATCCCGTCCGGTTGAGATTCGATCGCAAGTCACGGGAATTTTGAAGGCGGTGCTCTATCCTGAAGGCCGAGATGTAAAAAAAGGGGAGAGGCTCTATCAAATCGATCCGGTGCCCTTTAGAGCGGCAGTCGCCAGTGCCAAGGCCAAGATCGCACAGGCGGAGGCTCGCGTCGTCCAGGCTCGGCAGGATTTGGCCCGCGTGAAGCCCTTGCTAGCAGAACAGGCGGTGAGCCAAAAAGATGTCGATGATGCCATCGCGCAAGAGTTATCCGCCCATGCGGCCCTGGAAGGGGCAAAGGCTGACCTCATCAAGGCCCAATTCGACTTGGACAACACACTTATCACCGCGCCGATCAGCGGCATTATCGAACGCAGCCGGTACTATGAAGGGCGGTTGGTCTCGGCGCAGACCGATCTCTTGACCACGATCCATCGGGTCGACCCCATGTACGTGGTCGTGAATGTGCCGGAGACGTTCATTCTGAAACGCCGGCGGGACATTGAAGCGAAGCGCATTACACATCCGGGAGACTACCAACTGCGAGGACGGCTCACCCTCATGGATGGGACGGTCTATGCTCAGGAAGGCGTCCTCGATCTCCTGGAGCCGGGCTTGCGGGCGGAAACGAGCACACGCCAAACGCGGATCACCTTTCCGAACCCCGATCGGATCATTCTGCCAGGGCAATTTGTGAAGGTCCGATTCACGGGCGATACGAAGTCGAACGCGGTCCTCATCCCACAGCGCTCGGTGTTGCAGGGGCCGCAGGGTCCGTTTGTGTTCGTGGTGAACCGTGAGGAAAAGATCGAGATTCGAGACGTCGTGGCATCGGATTGGAAGGGGAACCAGTGGCTCATCGATCACGGCCTGAATGCCGGTGATCGGGTGGTCGTCAATGGGATCATGAAGATCGGCCCTGGGGCACCGGTGACTGCCGTTCCTTGGGTTGCCGTCAATATGGAGTCGACTCCTCCCCGTCCTCAATAAGGATCAACCGTGATTTCGCATACGTTTATTGATCGTCCGATTTTTGCTTCGGTGGTCTCAATTGTTGTGGTCGTGATGGGATTGCTGGCCATGCAGTTCCTGCCGATCGCGCAATTTCCAGAAATTACTCCTCCAGTGGTCCAGATCGATGCCGATTATCCCGGTGCCAGTGCTGAAGTTGCGGCGGAAGCCGTCGCACGTCCGATCGAGGTGACCCTGCCGGGTATCGATAATCTGCTGTACTACGAATCGACCAGCAGTAACGACGGACACGTCACGATCAAGCTGACCTTCGAAATCGGGACGAATCCCGACATTGCACAAGTCCAGACACAGAATCGAGAGAAACTCGCCGAACCGCAGCTGCCTCCGGAGGTCGTCCGACAAGGCATCTCGGTCAAGAAGATGTCTCCCGATCTTGTGCTGGTGGTGGCGCTCAAATCGACCGATCCTCGGCACGATGCAGTCTTTCTCTCGAACTATGCCACGCTCCGGATCGTCGATGACCTGAAGCGCGTCAAGGGCGTCGGGGATGCGCTGGTGTTTGGTCAGCAAAATTACAGTATGCGGATTATCCTGAACCCGCTCTTGATGGCCAAGCTGGATCTCACCCCGAGTGATATCACGGCCATCATCCGCGAGCAGAATCGTGATTATCCGGCGGGGACGATCGGGCGTGAACCGGCTCCAAAGGGGACGGAGCTGACGATCCCCATCATTACCAAGGGCCGCTTGACCGAGGTCAAGGATTTTGAAGAACTGATTGTGCGCGCCCTTCCCGATGGCTCGACGGTACGCCTCAAGGACGTGGCCCGTATTGAGTTGGGAGCCCAGGCCTATGGCCTCGAAGGTCGATGGAACAGCAAACCGACCACGTTCATCCTCACGATGTTGTCCCCCGGCGCCAATGCGCTTGATACTGTACGGCGCACACGGGCTCAAATGGATGAACTGGCTAAGAATTTCCCTCCCAGTGTGTCCTACGACACGCCTTATGACACCACGCGGTTTATTGAGATTTCGATTAAGGAAGTAGTTAAGACGTTGCTGGAAGCGATGGTACTGGTTGTCTTCGTCGTGTACCTCTTTCTCCAGACTTGGCGGGCCACCATTATTCCCACCGTGGCCGTTCCTGTCTCGCTGATCGGCACGTTCATTGGTCTCTATGCCCTTGGGTTCTCCATCAATACGATCACGCTCTTCGGAATGGTGTTGGCGATCGGGATCGTGGTGGATGACGCGATTGTCGTCGTGGAGAATGTTGAACGGCATATGCGGGAAGGTCGGTTGACGGCGAAAGAGGCGGCGAAGCGGGCGATGAACGAGGTGACTGAGCCGATCATCGCTATTGTGTTGGTGCTCGTGTCCGTCTTTGCTCCGGTCGGTTTCATCGGCGGGATTACCGGGGCCCTCTATAAACAGTTTGCCGCGACGATCGCCATTTCTGTGACGGTCTCGGGGTTTGTCGCGCTGACGCTGAGCCCTGCACTGTGCGGTGTCGTGCTGACAGCACACCAGGGGAGACGGCGTGGGTTTTGGGATTGGTTCGATCGCTTGTTCAACCGGACTCAGCAGGGCTACACGCGGGCCACGAGTGGGTTGCTTGTGAGGCCGATTCGTGTCATGGCGGTTTTCGTCCTGTTGCTGATCGCCTCGATCGGACTCTTCGAGAAATTGCCGAAAAGCTTCTTGCCCGAGGAAGATCAGGGCTATTTCATCGTGATCGCGCAACTTCCTGACGGAGCCTCGAAACAGCGGACGGTTGCGGTGCTCGAACGTGTGGAGCGATTTTTCCAAGCCATTCCGGCTGTCCATTCCACCGATGCCTTAACCGGGCAGAATTTCGTCTTCGGGACGAGAGGACCGAACTCGGCGACTATGTTTGTCCCGTTACAACTGTGGGATGAACGGCCTGAGCCTCAGTACCATGCGAAGGCGTTGGTCGGTGCGGCGTATGGAGAGTTTGCGAAGATTCCGGAAGCCCTGCTCCTTGCCTTCAATGCACCGGCTATTCGTGGAGTCGGTTCTGTCGGCGGGTTCTCTGCTCAGATCCAAGATCCCAGCAGCGGCGACTTCAAGAAATTCGCCATGGTGGCGCAGCAGTTCGTCGAACGGGCACAGAAAGAGCCGGCGATCGGACGGGTCGGCACTAATTTCCGCGTCTCCTCACCGAGGCTCTATGCTAATGTAAATCGGGAGCGGGCAAAAGCGTTGGGGGTGCCGATTTCGGATATTTTTGATACGCTCCAGGCGTACTTCGGTAATTTTTACATCAACGATTTCATCAAGTTCGGTCGTGTCTATCATGTGCAGACGGAAGCCGATGCCGAGTTTCGTGCGACACCGCAGAACCTGTCGAACATCTATGTGAGGGCTCAGAGTGCACGCGGGGTCAATATGATTCCGCTCGATACGCTGGTGACGGCGGAATACCAGAGCGGGCCGGATCCCGTGAATCACTTCAATGGGTACAACACGGCGTTACTCTTGGGGGCGGCTGCACCCGGGTTCAGCTCGGGCCAGGCGTTGGAGGCCTTGGAGCGAGTGGCGAAAGAGGTGCTGGTTCCTCAAGGGTATGCCATCGATTGGAGCAATATTTCTTTCCAGGAGCGGCGGGTCGGGGGACAATCCAATCAGGTCTTTGTCATCGGGTTGTTGATGGTCTTTCTGGTTCTGGCGGCCCAGTTCGAGAGTTGGGTCGTGCCATTTGCGGTGATTTTGGCCGTTCCATTCGGGATCTTCGGCGCGCTGGTGGCCGTGTGGCTTCGTGGTTTCGAAAACGATCTCTATTTCCAGATCGGTTTGGTGACACTGATCGGTCTCACCGCCAAGAACGCGATTCTGATCGTGGAGTTCGCGAATACCCGATATGAGGCAGGGCGCCCTCTCCTTGAGGCAGTCGTCGAAGCAGCTCGGCTGCGTTTCCGACCAATTATTATGACATCAATGGCGTTCATTTTTGGTATGTTTCCGATGGTCATTGCCAGTGGCGCAGGAGCGGCAAGCCGGCAGTCGATCGGCACCGGCGTATTGGGTGGCATGCTTGGGGCAACATTCCTGGCCATCTTTTTTGTTCCCCTATTCTATGTCTTGATTCGTCGATGGTCTCAGGGTAGAGGTCATACCGGTACTGAGGCGACCCAGCTCACTGAGTCTCCATCACCAGAGGGGAAGGCCTAACGTGCGCATAATTGCGATTGTTGGACTGTCATTGCTGCTCCTCTCCTGTTCAATGGGGCCCAATTACAAGCGGCCTCCGGCTGACGGGGAGGATCGCTTCCGAATGGCCGAGGGTTCATCCGAACTGCCGTCCTTGGCAAACTTGCCCTGGTGGGAGCTCCTTCGCGATGAACAGCTTCAACAACTCATTCGGACGGCGCTCGTGGAAAATCGGGATCTTCAGCGGGCCGTCGCGACCGTCGAGGAGTTCCGGGCCAGGGCGCTCGTTGCCCGCTCGGACTACATTCCAGGCCTCTCGTTTGCGGCCAGCCTTCCCGCCGGCCGTAAAGCGAACTTCCTCTTCCCTGGATTTGCCAGTCCCTTCAACTATTATCTATTGGGCAATCTCGCCTGGGAGGTCGACCTGTGGGGGCGGATCAGACGGACCAATGAGGCTGCGCGTGCCGATCTGTTATCCAAAGAGGAGAACCGCCGTGCCGTGACCGTTCAACTGGTCAGCGCCGTCGGGGAAGCCTACTTCAATTTGCTCCAGTTCGATCTCCAGCTGGATGTTGCGAAACGGACCTTGCAGTCGTGGGAAGAATCGGTCCGCATCGCGCAGGCTCGATTGCGCCAGGGAATGACCTCAAAACTCGATGCGGACCAGTTTGAGGCAGAGCGTGCGAACGCTGCGGCTCGTACCGCAGAGCTTGAACGGCAAATGATCCAAGCTGAGAATCACCTGAGCGTCTTGTTGGGTCGGAAGCCCTTTAGCATCGCCCGTGGTCGTTCCTTGGATGAACAGATCGTGCCTCCTGCTGTTCCTGCGGGGCTGCCTTCTGAATTACTCCAGAGACGGCCTGACATCTTGGTGGCTGAGCAACAGTTGGCGGCGGCTACGGCTCGTATCGGTGCCGCAAAAGCCGATCGATTCCCAAAAGTGACGTTGACCGGCTTACTTGGTGTGGCGCATCCCTCCCTCTCGTTGCTGTTTACCGATCCCTCTTCCTTCGGTGTGTTCAGTGCCGCGATCGCGACGCCCTTGCTTAACGCGCAAGTATTGGGTTTCCAGCAAGAAGCCGTTGAGGCACAAGCCAAGCAAGCATTGGCACAATACCAACAGACGGTTTTGACGGCCTTTCGCGAAGTTGAAGACGCGCTGGTTGCCGTGCGGACGGCTCGTGTGCAGGGTGAGGCACAACAGCAACAGGTGGCTGCATTACAGTCGGCGCTCAAGCTGGCGGAACTTCGCTATAAGGGAGGGTTGGCGAACTACCTGGATGTGCTGGTAGCGCGTCGCAGTCTCTTCGAATCGGAGCTAGCCTTGACGAGTACACGCCGGTTACTATTGGCGTCGACCGTGCAGCTCTATAAAGCACTTGGTGGCGGATGGAACCCTGAGAATCCGCCGACCGATGAGAACAAAGGGTCTTAACGTGGATCAGCAGGGGCAGGTCCAACCCCCCATTCATGAATTACTGGCCTGTCGGTGGAGCCCTCGCGCGTTCGATGATCGGCTGGTCGATACCGATCTGTTACGAATATTGTTCGAGGCTGCTCGATGGGCGCCTTCGTCGAATAATGAACAGCCTTGGCGATTTATCGTGGCCACGAAGGATCAGGAGACGGATTGGACCAGGCTCTTTGATTGTCTTGTGGAAGGCAACCGCCGATGGGCTTTTCGTGCACCGGTTTTGGTGCTTTCAGTCGCGAGTATGAATTTTCAGGACAACGGGAGACCGAATCGGCATGCGTTTCATGATACGGGCTTGGCCACGCAGAATCTGGTGCTGCAGGCAGCAGTTCACGGATTGATGGCTCGCCAGATGGCCGGCTTCGATCTGGAGAAAACACGAACCGATCTGCAGATCCCTTCGGGGTATGAGCCGGTCGCGATCATTGCAATCGGCTATCCTGGAAATCCGGATGTCCTTCCCGAACGACTGCGAGAACGGGAGCTTCAACCGCGGAGTCGCCGTCCGATTGAAGAATGGACCTTTTCCGGGCAATGGGGAATTCCCTATTGAAGTCAGAGGAGTTGATTCGATGAAATCGTTGAGCGGGAAAGTGGCGATTGTGACCGGTGCGTCCAGCGGGATTGGTCGGGCCATTGCGGAACGGCTGGCGGACGAAGGGGCCATTGTCGTGGTGAACTACAACCGGAGCGAGGAGAAGGCAAAGGAAGTGGTCACAGTGATTCAAGCCAAGGGAGGAAAAGCGCTTGCAACCCAGGCCGACATGGGGCAGGTGGCCGATGCGCGTCGTCTTGTGGTTGACACCGTGCGGCAATTCAACAAGCTGGATATTCTGGTGAATAACGCCGGCAAATTTATGCCCAAGCCCCTCGAACAGACGACGGAGGAGGACTTTGAGAGCGTGATCGCGCTGAATGCGAAGGGGCCGTACTTTGCGATGCAGGAAGCGGCGCGAGTGCTCAAAGACGGCGGGCGGATCGTGAATATTTCCACCTGTGGAACGCATCTGAGCTTTCCAGGGGCGACGGCCTATTTAGGGAGTAAGGCGGCCCTGGAGCAATTCAGCAAAGGGCTTGCACAGGAATTGGCTCCGAAAGGAGTAACCGTCAATACGGTGTCGCCTGGGTTTACGGAGACCGGCATGATGACCGACGAGTACCGACAGGTCGGTCTTCAATTGACCCCCCTGAAGCGACTCGGCACTCCCAATGATATCGCTGATGTGGTGGCGTTCATCGTCAGCGAAGACGCGCGCTGGCTGACAGGACAGACGATACAAGCCGGCGGCGGTATCGTCATGTAACAGGATGTTGAAACAGGTCGCCAGCGTCGTTCCCCGCCTTGCCGAAGCTGCTTCGCGAGGCAGGTCGCGTCGTTCAGGGAGTCAACGTACAGAACAGAGTAGGTCTTCCCCCTTCACTTGCTGGCGTCTTGTTTGAATATCCTGATAATCGGAGGCGTCATGGCGAGACAGAACATTTCAACTGGTGGTCCGTGGGAGGGGAAGATCGGCTACTCACGAGCGGTGCGGGTGGGTGCCCATGTCGCGGTGTCTGGATCCACGGCGATGACCCCGTCCGGGCTGGTCGGTAAAGGAGATCCTTACGCGCAGACCATTCAAACCTTGAAGACAATCGAAGCGGCCCTTCAGCAGGCCGGTGCGTCCTTGTCTGATGTGGTGCGAACCAGGATCTATCTGGCGAACATCGATCAATGGCAAGAGGTCGGACGAGCCCATGGAGAGGTCTTCGGTACCATCAGGCCAGCGACGACCATGGTTGAAGTGAAGCGGTTGATCGATCCAGATATGCTTGTCGAAATCGAGGCTGATGCCGCTATCGGGTAGCGATCCCGCTGTCGCGTATCTGGCGACAGTCGATCCCGTCATGCGCCGGCTGATGGAAGACATCGGCGCCTGTACGCTGAAGCCCAACATCCGTCGGTCGCCGTTTGAATCCCTCGTCCGTGCGATCGCCCACCAACAGCTCCATGACAAGGCTGCCGAGAGTATCCTCACGAGATTTGTGGCGCTCTTCCCCGGACGGAAGTTCCCTCGTCCCGACGACCTTCTCGCTCTGAATATGCGCTCGATGAGAGTCGCCGGGTTCTCCAGGTCGAAGATCTTGGCATTGCGGGATCTCGCCACCAAGACGCTCGATGGTACGGTGCCGACGAATCGCGTGATCCAGAAACTCGGGGATGACGAGATTGTCGAACGATTGATCACGGTGCGAGGGATTGGACGCTGGACCGTCGAGATGCTGCTGATTTTCCAATTGGGCCGACCGGATGTGCTTCCGGTAGATGACTTCGGTGTGCGAAACGGATTTCGGATTGCCTATCGACGCCGCTCGATGCCGACCCCCAAACAGGTATTTCAGTATGGCGAACGGTGGAAGCCCTATCGTACAGTAGCCTCCTGGTATCTCTGGCGAGCGGCGGATCGGGGCAAGCAGGCACAGCAGGTCATGTAATGGCGGACCGAAATAAACGGCTGGACTCCAACATACCCGGCAACTTTTATGTCGATGCGACCTGTATCAACTGCGACACCTGTCGACAGCTGGCGCCGGCGAGTTTTGAAGAAATCGGGAGGTATTCAGCCGTCAGCCATCAGCCGGTTAGTGGACCAGAAATTCATCAAGCCTATCAGGCCCTGCTTACCTGTCCCGTCGGAGCTATTGGGACCGAGCAAAGCGACAAAGCCTTGGCTCAAACGGCGATGGGAAGCTTTCCATCACCCATCGAGGATGGGGTGAGTTATTGCGGGTTCAATTCGGAGAAGTCCTTCGGGGCCAACAGTTTTCTGATTGAACATCCGGATGGGAATTGGCTGATCGACTCTCCCCGTTATCTCAAACATCTCGTTGAGGTGTTCGAACGTCGGGGCGGCATTGCGCATATCTTTCTCACGCACCAAGATGATGTCGCCGACTCGGACAAGTATGCGGCGCATTTCGGCGCCAAGCGAATCATTCATCGAGCGGATGTGCAAGCGGCGTCCACTGCGGAACAGATCATTGAGGGAGAGGAGACGACCCAAATCGGATCGGACTTCCAGATTATTCCCGTGCCGGGTCATACGGCGGGGAGTATGGTATTACTCTATCGCGAGACGTTTCTTTTTACCGGCGATCATCTCTGGTGGAATCCCCATACGAAATCCCTGGAGGCCCCCACTCGCCTGATTTGGAACAAGGCGGCGTTGATTGAATCGCTGGAGAAGATGCTCGCGTATCGTTTTAAGTGGGTGCTGGCCGGACATGGGGACCGGGTCTGTCTTTCAGCTGAGGACATGCACGCACAGGTGCAGTCTCTCGTCGCGCGTCGTCAACGGCGTGGCATCTCTTTCTAGCGAGGCGTATGTCAATCGCGCATTGGATTGATCGCAATATTTTGTCTCTTGGCCGTGACATGCGGCTGTCGTACCTCCCGCCGCTGATGGTCTATGTCGCCTATGGCATCTCCGGGCTCACCGGGATCGTCGGCACGTTTTTCGTGAAGGATTATCTCGGATTATCCGCATCGTTCCTTGCTGCGCTTGGATTTTGGGCGGGGATTCCTTGGGCGCTCAAGATGCCGATTGGGCATATGGTCGATCTGCTCTGGCGGTGGAAGAGTTGGCTGGTCGGGTTGGGGGCCGGACTGCTCACGGTCAGTCTGGGGATCATGGCACTGTTGATTGGCGACCGTGAGCTGATGACGGCCATCCTTCCGGCGGAGGTGTGGTATGTGATCAGCGTGTTGCTGGCCCCCATCGGGTATGTCGTTCAGGATGCGGTGGCTGATGCCATGACGGTCGAGGCCGTTCCTCGAGTCGACGACCAGGGACGGGTCTTTGACGACCAGACACGTAAGCTCATGCACACCACGATGCAGACGCTTGGCCGTGTGGCGATTGTCGGTGGCGGGATTACGGTCGCATTGGTGAATGTGTATGTCTTCAGCGGAACCGAGGGGCTGCCGCAGGCTGACCTTATTCAACTCTACAAGCGGATCTACCTGATGGCGATGGGCATTCCTTTCGTCTCGGTGCTCGGCGTGGGGTTGGCCTGGGTGTTGAGCCGTCGACAACAACATCGGTTGGTTCAACAAGGATTCTCGCCGGAGCAGGCGGGACAGATGGTGAATGTGCGTGATACGGAGTCGGAACCCACAAAGCCCAATTGGTGGATCCTCGGCGGGAGCATGGCCTTTGTGCTGTTCACGTTGACGGTGGGTCTTGGTGGATTCCCATACCGGGAAGAGATCGTGTTTGCCGGCTCTATGACGATCGTGCTGTTCTTGATGTCGCGGCTCATGCAGGAGTTGGAGCCGGATAAGCGACTCACGTTGGTCGGCACCGCCGCGGTGGTTTTTTCGTTGCGCGCCATTCCGGGGTCTGGTCCTGGCGCCACCTGGTGGATGATCGACGATCTCAAATTCGATCAACAGTTTCTCTCGGTGCTGTCGCTCATCGGCGGCATCGTGGCATTGGTAGGCATGTTTGTCTTTCGTCGCTTCATGGCCGAGCGGTCGATTGCTTATGTGGTCGGGTTTCTCACCATCGTAGGGACGGTTCTCGCCCTGCCGATTACAGGGATGTATTACGGACTGCATGAATGGACGGCCAGTCTCACCGGGGGAATCGTCGATGCAAGATTCATCGCCTTGATCGATACAGCGTTGGAGTCACCGCTCGTGCAGATCTCCATGATTCCCATGCTGGCCTGGATCGCCAACTCGGCTCCGGCGAATCTGAAAGCCACGTTTTTTGCCGTGATGGCCTCCTTCACGAACCTGGCACTCTCGCTGGGCCAGTTGGGTACAAAATATCTCAATGAGATCTTTGTCATCACCAGGGCAGTCCGTGACCAAGCAACGGGTACAATTCAGACCCCAGCCGACTACAGCCAGCTTGGGGAACTCCTCATCGTGCAGCTCCTCCTGGGTTTATTCATCCCGTTCTCAGCCATCCTGTTTGCTAAAGTCACGAAGTTCAAGAGCGTGTAGCAGGATCGTACACAGCACCGCCGACTGAGTGCTTCCTCCGCTTTCAGCTGGTGGCAAGTGTGGGGATGCGTCCTGGCGTATGTCTGATGGTCCAGAGAACCTGCGACATCAAGGATTACTGCTCGGCAGCGTCTGTTGCCCACTGGGTCAAGGCTTCTGCATCCTCAAGAATATCAATCGGGACCTCGTAGAAGGATTTCAGCGTTTGCTTGGTGTTCGGTCGAAACGGCTTCATGCCATGGTCTGTATGGCGAGAGAGCGTGCTTGTGGTGACTTTGAAGTAGAGACGACCATTATGAATGATGCCGAAGAATGTGGATCGATGATAGAGGCCGTATCCGCCGAACATGGCACGCGCGGTGAGGCTACGGAGATCGGTCAACTGATCCAGGACAAAGTCTTTGAAGCCGTCGTTCTTTGACGACATGCCTTATCCGGGTTTATGTCCCGCGACCATCCGTACCGCGATCGGCAAGGCGATGACGGACCCCTTCCGGTATTGCCCGGCTGCCCGGATGATTCGTTCTCGGGCCTCGGTCTGTTGAGCAGGGGTTAGCTTTGTCCATAGATTTTGAATAGGGGCGGCGATATCCATCAGACTGGAGAAGTATTCCTCAGCCACCGAAAATTGGACGTCTCCGGGAAATTCTTGCTCGGAGATATCAACGAGTCCAGCTTGCTGCAACATGCCGGTAAGGTCGCCGGGCTTCGCCAAACGGAAAATGCCCGGCGCTGTGGGATCCGGCGGCGGGATCTCAATAAATTCTTTGATGATGTCGATGGGTATCTTGAGGTACGGGTTCTTGCCCGGAGCCGACCAGACTGCGGCTGCTAACCAGGCATTCGGCTTAAGCACACGAGCGATCTCAGTCACAGCCTTTTGGATTTCAGGTAGAAACATCAGGCAGAAGCGGGTCGTGACCGCATCGAATGAAGTCTGCTCAAACGGCAAGGACGTGACATCGCCGGTTTGAAAGGTCAGGTTGGAGAGTTTCAGTAAAGTTGCTTTTCGCCTGGCGGCGTCGAGCATCTGCTCGGCGAGATCGATCCCAACCACTTGACCGTGTGTTCCAACTGTCTGGGCAGCGAGCAGTGCGGGATAGCCGGTTCCTGACCCGAGATCAAGGACGCGCATGCCCGACCGTACCCGAGCATCGGCGATCAGCCGGTGATTCAAGAAGGCCATCTGTTCGTCAAAGAAGCGATCCCACTTCTCCCAGCCTCCGGCGACACGGTTCCAATCTTGCCGTTGACTCTCAATGAGCTGTTCAGGTGATGGCGACATGGGGATATTACCTCAGTGATTGTAAGGTCTGGCGCATTTCCTGGAGCTCGGACACAAAGAGGTCTAGATGCTGGTCCCGTTGTGGTTGATCATCCTTGAACTTCCAGAGCCGCTTGAAGATCGTTACGAGTTCCTTGTTGTGTGTGACGGCTAAGGCATAGGCCGGATGTTCTCTGGTGGATTTGTCGACGCTACAGACATTATCGTCGATGGCATGAAACTGATTGTGGAGGTCGTCGAACGGCTGGTCGACTCCCTTGCCGCCCTTTGCCTTCTGGGCGGTTGCTTCCGCCATCGTTGTCAAGTTGATCAGTGTTTCGATGCCGGTCGTCCCCTTGGCCTTTGCGGTAAACTCTTTGGCATGAGGGTAAAAGAGGTAACTACAGCCGCTCGTGCTTAACAGGAGCAGGGTTATACAAGCGAGTCGTCCTTTCCATCCCATACAGTGGTCCTTTCTCCACAATGCGGGTGATGAATGAGGCTCCCCACCAGCAGATGAGGCGGGGGGCTCTCACTTATTACGAAGTGCGGGCTAGACCTTGATGGTCACGGTTTGTACTGCTGCCTGAACTTTCGCCGCCATCTCCGGGGGAATAGAGTCCAACTTATGGCATTGCTTCGCGTGAGTGGCGACGAGCTGCATCAGCTCCGCCTCCGTTTCAGCCCGCACTTGGAACCCGCAGCCTCCGGACGGTTGCACATCCAGACAGCCGAGTTGCTTATACTGTTTGTCTGCCATGAGAGTCCTCCTCCTGGTTTAAGAGTGGGATGTGGTGATTGGCATAGGTGGCCGGGAATCTGTGGAACCCTCTCCGGTACGGTTGTCGGGTTCCTCCTCGAATTGTACTGAATCTCTTGGTTGGCACACGTCAATTGGGATGGTAGTGGAATCAGCTGGGGAGTTCAACTCTTGATATGCCGTGGCCGTTGCAGCCTGTGGCTGCGAATTCAATGATCTGACTTGGTGTGACCGTGTCCTGAGGCAAGATTGGCTGCCGGTGGAAGAGTATAGAGGTACTTCTGGTGTATTTCTGTAGGGAAGGGGTACGTGAGGTAGCGCACAGATGTTGTCTGGATAGATTCAGGGGAATTCAAGAAAATGTTGACGGGACCATAAAGGCCTAACTCCGCCTGCTGGATTTCCAGTAGTCAGGCGCCGCACGGAAGACGAGCGGGGAGAAGATCACACTCTCCCCCTTCCTATGGCTTTACGAGCAGGATTCGGAGTCCGATACGGCTCAGGCGGTTGTGTCGCTGGCATTTGGCCAGAGAGACAGTGAGGCTCCAACCACCAGATAGACGATGCCGATGATGATGGCTCCGAGGTTGAGCTCATACCAGGCGTTCATCCCAAGAAATAGCTCATTCAGAACAAGTCCCAGGACCAACATCACAAACCCAATCCAGTTGATGAAACTCATGCCCATGGGTTGTCTCCTTTCGGTGATGGAATATGCCCAGATAGCGGGCTCCTGTTGGTAATGAACTGCTGCTGACGATGTTGCTGTGCGCTCAAGAATTGTGGTTCTCGAAGGCCATGAGTGGTCGAACTCATATCACGCTTCCTGGTAAGTCGATTCTCCCCGCAACGAAAGCCATATCCCAACAGCGAGATAAACGATCGCCGGGAATATTGTGGAAAGATTGAAATCGTACCACACGTTGAGGTACACGACCTCATTAAAGAAGAGTGCACTGAACAGCATCACAAATCCGATTACGTTAAACCAGCGAATGGCCACGAGAGCTACCTTTCGTTAATGGTCTAGCAGACTCAGTCGTTAGATCGGCTCCTCTTTGTGCGTGCAGCAGCAAGCTCGGAAGAAAATTGTACGTCAGGTTCATCGAAAAAATCTACAGGGAAATAGCGGACTTCTTATTCAGTCATGAACAAGATGGCTCGGATTATCGCGCATTTAGACATGGACGCGTTCTTTGCGGCGATTGAGGAACGGGATACTCCCGCCCTTCGAGGTATTCCGTTGGTTGTCGGGGCAGACCCTCTGGGTGGGAGAGGGCGTGGAGTGGTTTCCACGTCGAACTATCTGGCGCGTGCGTACGGGATTCACTCTGCGACCCCGATCTCCATCGCGTGGCGGTTGTCAGAGGCCGCACGTCGGGCTGGGAGGCCGGCGGTTGCCTTTGTCTCAGTCGATATGCCCAAGTACGCGCGTGTTTCAGCAGAAATCATGGGCGTCGTCAGGCGATTCATTCCTGTCGTAGAGCAGGCAAGCATCGATGAAACCTACGGCGATCTGAGTTTTACGGAGTCCTATCAAGCCGCAGCATTGCTGTCTCAAGAGTTGAAGGCTGCAATCTATGCGGTCGCACGGTTGACAGCCTCAGTCGGCATCGGGCCGAACAAACTGATCGCCAAAATTGCATCGGGGCTGTCTAAGCCAGACGGGCTGACGGTCGTCTGTGAGGAAGAAGCCGAGTCGTTTCTCGCACCGCTTCCACTGCGGGCCATCCCTGGCATCGGCCCTAAGACGGAAGCCCTACTTGCAAGGCACGGGTTCACCTGTGTGCAGGATATGAAATCCTTGACGGCACTGCAACTCGATGAATTGCTTGGGAAACGTGGGGTCGACCTCTATGAAAAGGTTCGCGGCCGGGATATCACTCCGCTTGAGGAATATGCGGAGATCAAATCGATCAGTGAGCAGCACACCTTCGAGGTCGATACGCTCGACAGCCAGCAATTACTCAGGGAACTGGAACTTCTTGGCAAGGGCGTGATGGATCGGTTGCAGCAGGAGGGGTTTCTGTCGTTTCGGACTGTCGTTCTAATCGTTCGATTCGCCGATTTCAAAACCACATCACGTGCCCACACGATGGCGGAACCAGCCGGCGATATAATCACGCTGCGTCGAGAGATATTAAGGCTACTCATGCCGTTCCTCGACCGTCGCGAAAATCCTCATCGCCAACGTATCCGATTACTTGGCGTTCGGGTGGAAAAGCTGATGTGAGCGATCTCTCAGGTCCACTGGGAACAAGCGAGCGATCGAGACCCCACCAGGGCCGTTCGTGATGGTGAGTGAATTCAAGGGGTAGGTGTCGCTTTTTCAGCGCGGCCACAGCTCAATCATGCATGCTTTTGCATTCATATTAAAGTCCTTCGATGAATCAATGAGATAGACTGATAATCCATCGGAAGAGTGAACTCATTTTCATTCGCTCTATGGGTTTGGCCCTATGGAAGAAAACACATGGGAGATAAGGAATCCCCATGATACTCCAGTGGAATCGCTGGAGGAAATTCGGAAGCGCTTTATTTGGTATGACACTTGCTCAATGTTGAATGTGTAAACGGTTGAGTGATGGTGTCCGGGTGATAGAGCAATATTCAGGGGGAAGTTTCCCTGAATGGGGAGATGATCAACATGGGAAATCTGAATCTCACAGTTGTACCGACGGCTATTGGTAGAGAATCGGAAAGCTTGCTGTCTGAACGCCGGCAAGAGGTACGAGTTGATGGGTCCAAGGTTTGTGGCTATAGCCTCTGTGAATCGATCGAGGGTGAACAGGCTGTGATTGAACAGGGTGAGGTATACAGTCTGAACCGCAGTGAGCACGGTATTCTCGTCTTAATGGGTAGCCGGCCACGGAATCGACAACTTCTGGAACTTCATGTCCCCCAGGCTCGATGGGAATATGCGGTGAATCTTTATGAGGTGCGGTGGACCAAGATCCTGCCTGTTGAACCACACGGCAATCTCTTTCTGGTTGGTTGTCGTCTCCTACTTGGAGCATCTCAATACTGGGCGTTCAACTCCGGGGTGAGGAGATTTCCTGGGCTAGGTCTTAGGAGAAAACAGGCCGATTCGCACACGCTTGTCCCTTAACTGATTGCTTCTAAACCCAACTCCCCTGGCCGCTAATTCATTTGGTCGGCATCCGATATTCCTCAGGTGTGGCATGCGTCGCCACATATGACTGTTCCTTCCATTGGCTTGAGTCTTGCCATCTGGCGATGCCGGTGAGGCTACTTCCGGGCTCGGCAAGATTTTGAAGGCTGATTGATTGCTCGCGCAGATCGCATTATTCTGCGCACGTGGTCCTCTGGTTCGTCATTCTCTATCTGCTGCTTTCCGTCGGTATTGGACTGTTCGCCGCGACACGCGTGCAGAATTCCAAGGACTTTGCCGTAGCCGGAAGGAGCCTACCTCTGGCGGTGGTTACCGCAACCGTGTTTGCAACCTGGTTCGGTGCCGAAGCGGTGTTGGGAATCTCTGCAACCTTCGTCAAGGAGGGGCTTCGCGGTGTGGTAGCCGATCCCTTCGGGTCCAGCATGTGCTTGGTGCTGGCTGGGCTATTTTTTGCCCCGCGGTTGTATCGCCTCAACATGCTGACCGTAGGAGACTATTATCGCTATCGGTACAACCGTACCGTCGAAGTTCTCTGCACGCTCTGCATCGTCGCTTCGTACGTAGGGTGGGTGGCAGCCCAATTCAAGGTGTTGGGTTTGGTGCTGAATGTGGTGACGGAAGGTGGGATCAGTCAAGCAGTCGGGATCATGATCGGGGCAGCGATTGTTCTGACCTATACGACCTTTGGAGGGATGTTTTCAGTGGCAGTTCTCGATTTTGTGCAAATTTCAGTGATCGTGGGAGGGCTCCTCTATATCGCGTCCATCGTCGGGGAACTGGCGGGTGGCTTGCCTGCGGTGATTACCCATGCAGCGGAGGCCGGCAAGCTGGACCTGTTTCCATCGGCAACGCTCGTGGAGTGGATTCCATTCCTGGGAGCCTGGATGACCATGATGCTTGGATCGATCCCGCAGCAGGATGTCTTCCAGCGGATCACCTCGGCGAAGAACGAGCAGACCGCCGTGCGGGGAGCGCTGTTGGGGGCCGGACTCTATTTTGCATTCTGCTTTGTTCCGATGTTTCTTGCCTACTCAGCCACGTTGGTGGACCCTGCCAAGTTCGGGGCCTTGCTGGAACAGGATTCACAGCTGGTCTTGCCGACTTTAATTCTGCAGCATACGCCGGTTGTGGCACAGGTGATCTTTTTCGGAGCGCTATTGTCTGCCGTCATGAGCTGTTCAAGCGCCACCTTACTGGCGCCGTCGGTGGCGCTCAGTGAGAATGTGCTCAAGCCGCTCTTTCACCACGTGAATGACTCAGAATTTCTGCGCCTGATGCGCATCGTCTTGGTGGCGTTTGCCTCGTTGGTGTTGGTGATTGCGCTCTGGTCTGATACGACCATCTACAAGCTTGTGGTGAACACGTATAAAGTCACGTTGGTCGCGGCCTTTATCCCGCTGTTTGCGGGACTCTATTGGAAGCGAGCCTCAGCCCAGGGAGCTTGTTGCGCCATCATCGCCGGGCTGGCGAGTTGGTTGCTGTTGGAACTGGTGAGTCAACCGACGGACGTGTGGCCTCCGCAACTGGTAGGGTTCTTGGTGGCGGGAGTCGGGATGGTTGTTGGATCGCTGTTGCCGTCACTGACGGCTCAACACAAGGTGAATCTGAGCAAGGTGGAGGAGGACTCATAGTCGGTCGATTCTTGAAGGAATACTCGTCTCTCTTTAGCAGGATGCGGAAAAAGACCGCCACCGGCGTTCTCGCATCGCTCAGAGGCTCAACGTACGGCCCAGAGTACGATTCGCCTCTTCGCTCGCTGCGGCCTTGCTGGACGGCCTTTTTGCGCATCCTGCATGAATATTCAATGTCCTCTCACAGCTCAATATCCGTGACGGCGACATGGGTCAAAATGAGTTTTTCCGCATCCTGCTAGAGCTCGATTGAGCTAGTGACTCAGTGTGAACTTCACGGCACGGAGGAGGTCCGCCGGGGAAAAGGGTTTCTGGATGACCCGCCTGGCCCCGAAGAGTTTCGCAACGTTCAAAAAATTCTGGTCGCCGGTCGCGCCGGTCATGGCAATGACTCTGGCGTCCAAGAATTCACGAGTCAATGCCAGAGTGACCTCCATTCCGTCCCGTTCCGGCATCAAGATGTCGGTGATCACAAGGTCGGTTGGTTGTTCTCGATAGAGCGTGAGCCCAGCGTGACCGTTAGTGGCCTCTCGGATCTGATGCCCATCTTCTTCAAGGATGTGACGCAAGAGTGTTCTGATTGAATCGTCATCATCCACAATCAAGATCGAAGCCATGGTGCTCTCTCGCGACCAGTACGGATATCCAGACAATCCCGTCAGGATCTGTTAGGCCGCTTGCTCTATTACGGGATGTGTGTCTGTATCGAACTCCGCTTCAGTATAGTCGAGTTGACCGGTTGAGACAGTAAGTACCGGTTCCGGCCGGACCTGGCGGTGTTGCTCAATGATTGGATCATGGACATTGCCGCAGTTCATACAACGATAGCCGTTGGCCCACATATGTCCAATAGTACCGTCAAAATCCAAGAAATGCTCCTTCACCATCAATCCCTGACAACGTGAGCAGCTCATGGTCATTCTCCCGGTTAGAGGGTTGCGGTCGTTGGTACCTGTTAGAAGAAGGGTAACCAAGCAGCAGAGGGATAGGTAGATACCAAGGGAGTACTCCGGAAGAAGGGCTGAGAAGGACAGGCTGAATGCCCAAGCAGTTTGCCAGCTCTAAGGTGGTGCTGATTCTCAAACTAAGAAGGGACCGACCAGTTGTGTAACGGTAACGAGCTATTGGTCTCCAATCTCGTTGAATTGTCTCGGTTTCTCCCTATCTCATCGTAGTTTCAGCCCATTTCCTTCCATTCGATTAAGTTCCTTGCAGGCTGAGCCGATATCGGTACTGCACAGGGCCCTGGTCTACCGGAGGACTATCGTGCGGGCGATCTGTCTACTGTGGGGTGGTCATCTACAAGCGGTGCGCACAGCCGTTCGGGCTGTCGTAACCGTGATGATATTGCTCACGCTGAGCGGATGTCTAATCAAGCCGCATCCGATGGAGACCGGAGAGATCCATGCTCGGGCGGTCAAAGATTTTCTTGCCATCTCCTCGGTGGATGAGCCGGTGGGGAGGCCAATTGATTTGTATGAAGCGATGGCACGGGCGGTCAAATACAACCTGGATGCGAAGGTCAAAGCGATTCAAGTCCAACTGGCGCATCAGCAGTTGAATGTGGCGCACTATTCCCTGCTTCCCCACGTCGCTGCCAATGCTGGGTTCGATGGACGGAACAATTTCGCCGGCGGAGTCGGGCAATCGATTCTCACGGGACGCCAGGCGGTCGAACCGTTTACCTCATCCGAAAAAAATGTCATGTCCGGCAATCTCGCATTAAGTTGGGATGTGCTCGACTTTGGTCTATCGTTCGTGCGCGCACAACAAGCAGCCGACAATGTGCTGGTGGCGGAAGAGGAAAAACGGCGTCTGGCGGTGCGGTTAATACAGGATGTCAGAGGGGCTTATTGGCGGGCGGTGAGTGCGGAACGCGTACTTCCTCGAATTCAGCTCTTGGACGACTCAGTCGACAAAGCATTGGAGAGTACCAAACGGATCGTCGGCCAGAAACTACAGGCACCGTTGACACCGCTCAACTATCAACGAGATTTGCTCAATATTCAGCGTGAAGTGCGGCGATTGTTTCGCGAACTCAGTACCGCGAAGACACAACTGGCTTCCATGATGGGATTGCCGCCGGGAACGCCGTTTGATCTGGTCGTGCCACCCAGGGAAACCTCGATCCCCGTGGTCAACTTGGATAGTCAAAAGATGGAAGAACAGGCACTCATGCTCAGACCAGAATTGCGCACCATCGACTATAAGAAGCGCATCAACGCAAAGGAAGCCAAGGCCGTGTTTCTGGAATTGTTTCCGAACCTGAAAGTGTCCCTCGGCGGCTACTACAACAGTAACAGTTTTCTCTTGTATCAGAATTGGCTCAGCTATGCCGCCCAGGCAAGCTGGAACTTGCTCTCGGTATTTCGAGCGCCGGCCAAACTCAAAGCAATCGAAGCGAACGGCCACATGTTGGATGTCCAAAGTCTGGCGCTCAGCATGTCCATTCTGACGGAGGTTCATGTCGGCGCCACACAGTTTGTGCTGGCCAAACAGGAATTTCAGGATGCGCGGAACTACCAACAGACACAGAGTGCGATTGTGGAGCAGACCAAGAATTTGTGGCTGACTCAGCGCACGAACGATCTCACCCTGATTCGAGAACGAGCCAACGATGTCGCGGCTGATGTCCGTTTGGACACGGCGCGAGCGGGATTGGAAACGGCTTATGCCACCTTGATGGCTTCTATGGGTGAAGAAGCGGTTCCCTCCAGTATGGCTGAACAAAGTGTGGCACAACTGACGGAATCGATCAGGGAATACTGGGAACCCAGCGGGTTCACTATGTCGGAAGGAGAAAGGAGAACGGAGCCTCATGCGACGCCAGCGGCCCGCTAGTGTGGGAGCAACCATCCTCATGACCGTGATGGCGATGGGTATTCCATCGACGGGATGGTCGAAGGGAGATCGACCAATTCAGGAGATAAAACAAGAATCCGGAGTGGCTCGAGGAATTGTCAAGGCGGTCTCACGGGCTGTGCTCTATGCGCAGATTCAGGGGCGTGTCAATCAAGTTCCGTACAGAGAAGGACAGCGATTCGTCAAAGGAGCAACACTGGTTCAATTGGAGTGTGACAAGTACCAAGCGGAATTGGCGGCGGCTGCCGCAGAGCACGAAGGCAAGAGCAAGACGTTTCAGAACAATAAGGAGCTCGCCAAACTGAACGCAGTCAGTACGCTCGAGCTGGAAGTCTCGGAAGCGGATGCCAAAAAATCCGGTGCCACAAGGCGGATCGCGGAGATCAATGTGCGCGGGTGCCACCTGGCCGCACCGTTCACTGGGCGTGTCGTCGATGTGATGGTGCATGAGCATGAGAACGTATTTCCTAACGACAAGCTGCTGAGCGTGTTGGACGATACGAGCCTGGAGATTGAATTGGTCTTGCCGTCGATGGCGTTGACCTGGCTCAAGAAACAAGCACGCTTTACCTTTGTCGTTGATGAGACGGGCCAGGGGTATGCAGCCAGGGTAAAGGAAATCGGTGCGACTGTTGACGCCGCGAGTCAGACCGTCAAAGTGACCGGAGTCTTCGACGCACTTCCCAAAGACGTGTTGAATGGGATGAGCGGGTCCGCACAGTTTGTGAGGCAGCCCTGACGATGGCAACGACGGCCGAACCGACCGCGCAGCAGCTCCCGGCACTGATTCACCTGGCGGCCCTGACGCATTTGGAGGGGCAGATCCGGGCGGCGAAAACCATTCAAGAACTACAGTTTCTCTCCGTCAACGAGACGCGGCGACTGATTCCCTACGATCAAGCCTTTCTGTTCAGTAATTCCGGCGCGACGGACGAGGCGTATCGTTTGCTGAACGCAGCAAGTGTCGCCGTTGTGGATCGCGATGCTCCGGTGATCGTGTGGCTTGAACAGGCGGTGCAGGCGCTTCGGCGAGCCGGGGCTGCGAGCGAGCAACCGATGGTCGTGACGGAAGAGCTGATGCCGGAATCACTCCGCAGTGGCTGGCGGGAATTCGTCAAGGGGCAAGTCTTTTGGTGTCCGTTACAACATCCTGACGAAACCCTGCTTGGGGCGTGGTGGTTCGAACGGGATTTCCCGTGGGCAGAGAACGATGTTGCGATCGTTCATCGATTGGCGGGGAGCTATGCCTATGCGTGGAAAGCGCTCTCAAAAAAGGAGCAGAGCTGGTCGAAGAAGATCAAGAAGCCGACCTGGTGGTTGATGCCCATCGCCATCGTGGCCGCGTTGTGCTTTCCGATCAGGATTTCATCCGTAGCGCCGGTCAAAGTGATGGCCAAAGATCCGGTGGTCGTCAGTGCGCCGATCGATGGAGTGATCGCCGACGTGCTCGTGCATCCAAACCAACTGGTACAGGCCGGGACGGCCCTCTTTCGATACGAAGATACGAATCTCCGCAATCAGTTCCTGGTCGCAGAAAAGCAGTTAACCGTCGCACGGGCGGAACACAGTCAATCCATTCAAGCAGGGTTCGGTGATCCACAACGGAAAGCCGATGTGCCGCTCAAGGAAGCAGAGGTCGATCTGCGCCAGACCGAACTGCAGTACGCGAGAGAAATGCTCGATCAAGTCGAAGTCGTCGCTCCGCAAGCGGGCTTGCTGCTCTATTCAGACAAGTCCGATTGGATCGGTCGGCCGGTCACCGTCGGCGAGCGGATCATGGAGATCGCTGATCCCAAACAGATCGAGCTGCGCATTGATCTGCCGGTAGCCGATGCCATTGTGCTCAAAGAAGGCGCTGAGGCGCTGATTTTCCTCAACGCGCTCGCACTGGAATCCTTTCCTGCGACGGTGGTGCATGCCAGTTACCACGCCGAGGCTCTACCAGGCGACGTGCTGGCGTACCGGGTCACCGCACAGCTCACCACAGCAGATCCCCGTGTTCGCATTGGATGGCAGGGGACAGCTAAGGTCTATGGGGAGCAAGGGCCACTGGCCTATCTACTCCTCCGACGCCCGATTACCGCGCTTCGACAATGGGTAGGGTGGTAAACGATGGGTCCCCCTGAAGCGGCAGGCGCCAAGCCGCAAGAACGGAAGCTGCCGACATTACGACCGAACCTCCAGTTCAACCGCGGGACTCCCACACCTGACGGAGTCCCGACCTGGACCATCGTCGATCCAATTCGCAATCGGTATTTCCAAATCGAGTGGCCGGTCTATCAGATGATCCAGCGCTGGAGCGCAGGAACCATCGAGAAGCTCCATACGGTGATGACGAAGGAGACGACCTGTCAGACGACCATCGCGGATGTAGAAGACTTGGTGAAGTTTCTCTATACGAATAATTTGACGGAGCAGTCCGCAAGTGGAAAGCACACGGATTACCAAACTCAGGCCCAAGCCGGTGAACACAACTGGTTGATGTGGCTGGTCCATCATTATCTCTTCATCAAGATTCCGCTCGTGCATCCGCACAACTTTCTGAAGGCGACGCTCCCGTTCGTGGAGCCGCTCTATACCGCCGTAGTCGGGTGGACCTTTGGTGTCCTAGGACTGTTCGGGTTGATCTTGGTCGGCCGTCAATGGGATACGTTTGTCTCAACCTTTCTCTATTTCTTCAACTGGCGAGGGGCCATTCTTTATAGTCTTACACTTGGGGTGGTCAAGGTCGTGCACGAGCTTGGTCATGCCTATACGGCAACCCGGTTTGGGTGCCGGGTACCGACCATGGGCGTGGCGTTTATGGTGATGATGCCGGTCATGTACTCGGACGTGACCGATTCGTATCGCCTGACGTCCAAACGGAAACGACTACTCATCGCGGCCGGTGGGGTCATCGCTGAGCTGGGATTGGCTGCACTGGCGCTCTTTTGCTGGGGCTTCTTGTCGGAAGGGACCTTCCGGAGTATTGCCTTCATTGTGGCCACGACCAGTTTGGCGATGAGTCTCATCGTCAATTTGAATCCGTTGATGCGATTCGACGGCTACTATGTGCTGGCCGATGGATTGGGATTGCCGAATCTTCAAGATCGGGCCTTTGCCTTTGGGCAATGGCGATTGCGTAATCTGCTATTCGGTCGTCATAGTGGACCGCCGGAAATCGTATCGGAGCGAGTGCAGCACACCATGGTGGCGTATGCCTGGGCGATCTGGCTCTACCGGCTCATTTTGTTCACCGGCATTGCCGTGATGGTCTATCACTATTTTTTCAAGGCGCTGGGCATCATTCTTTTCTTGGTTGAGATCGTCTGGTTTATTGCCATGCCGATCTATCGTGAGCTGACAGTCTGGTGGAGCAGCCGAACACTGTATGTCGCCTCGCCACGGGCATGGGGCAGCACCGCGTGTCTGGTAGCGGTGTTTGCACTGACCTTGATCCCGTCACACACCAGCATCTCGCTGCCCGCAGTGCTGCAAGCCTCCTCCTACGCGACCATCTTTGCACCGACACCGGGCCGGCTGCAGCAGGTCCTGGTGCGTGACGGCCAAGTGGTCAAGCTAGGAGATGCTCTTGTGGTCCTGGAGAATCCGTCGTTGGACAAGGAAATCCGGCTGGCCGAGACGAAGGTTGCAAAATGGGACTATCGGCTTGGCCGGATGGCCGGCTATGGACAGGATCGCGATCAGCGGCAGGTGATCGCAGAATCTCTCCGAGCCGGGCTGGCGGAGCTAAAAGGGCTGGAGGCCAAACGAGATAATTTGACCTTGCAAGCTCCCATCGCCGGGATTGTGCGGGATCGAGCCGATTCCCTGACCGTCGGACGATGGCTTGACCAGAAAGTTCCCATTGCCTATCTGGTGGATAATCGTCAGGCCGAGATAGAAAGCTTCGTTCCGGTCGACGAACTCGCGTATGTTGAAATCGGACAACCGGCGCGGTTTATCCCGCTGGATCTCACCAGGCCATCGGTCTGGGCGCATGTCACGCACGTTGCGGAGGTGGATGAGCGCGAGTTCATGGTGCCGTATTTGGCGTCAGTGTATGGCGGTGATGTGCCGGTGAGGAAGGATGAGAAGGGACGACTCAAACCGGAGGTTTCGGTCTATCGCGTACGGCTCAGCCTTGATGACCGCGCGATCGCTCCCGACCAAATTCTTCCTGGTTATGTCCAGATCGAGGGGCACCCATCAAGCATCGCGCAACGAGCGTGGGATCAGGTAGTTGCCACTGTCGTGAGAGAAAGCGGGTTCTAGAAGAGAGCCAAGATCGCGCTGGGCGGATCGGCTTGGGTTCCTTCGCCGGATCGTCAGAAATCGTACCCTCCCGTTTCAGTTACAGAAGAGCAGATCCTGACCAATCAGAGCCGTGGCGGACGCTTTTTGTCAGCGAGACACAATTGGTACCCTCACAACATCGTCAACAGCTTCTTTCTGCTGGTTGGTGGCGGTTTGAGAGCATTGTTCCCATCAACCGATTTCGCTGTACTGGAGCAAAACCTGCATGGTTTTAAGCGGATTTCCAGCGCTGAACAGAATCAGTGGATGGAAGCCTGACACGGTATGACAGGACCAGGGAGGGCCTACACATGTTCAGGCAAAAAAAACTCACAGTGCCACAGCAGAATGACAGGCCGAAACCGGCTCCAAAGGTTGCGGGCACCTTCCGAGTCAAGGCATCCTTGCTCTCGCTTGAATCCCGCCTCATGTTCGATGCCGCTGCGGCTGCCACGGCTGCGGAAGTCAATCAAGAACGAGTCGCGCAGGAGCAGGCCGAATCAGCGCTGTCCACAGAAGGTCGTGGAGAGCCAACCGCGGTAGAGAATGAGTCGCAAGAACTGCTTCACGCCATTACGACCTATTACCCTGGCGAGTCCAGGACCGAGATTGTCTTCGTTGATCCTACCGTCCCGAACTATCAGGAACTCCTGAGCGGCATGGACCCGAACATCGCAGTCATCATGCTTGACGGTGGGCAGGATGGCGTGGAACAGATGGCGAGCGCGCTGGCTGGTCGCACGGGGATCGATGCGATTCATCTGATCTCGCACGGTGGCGCGGGAGAGCTCCAACTCGGCACGGGCACCTTGACCACGGAGTCGATGACGGGACATTACGCCGACGAACTCGCCGTCATCCAACAGGCGCTGTCAGGGCAGGCCGACATTCTAGTCTACGGTTGCGACTTTGCTGAGGGCCAGGCCGGGCAAGAGGCGGCCACGTTGCTGAGTCAGTTGACCGGCGCCGATGTCGCCGCGAGCACGGATGCCACCGGTTTTGCCGCATTGGGTGGCGACTGGGTGCTGGAGACACAGATCGGGACGATCGAGACGCAAGTAGCCGTGGACGACAGTATCCAGGCAAGTTGGGTTGGCTTGCTCGCCGCGCCGGTGGCAGATCTGAACGCGGGTGGGGGAGGCAATAATGTGACGACGGCGTTCACCGAGCAGACGTCGGTGCTGATCGCCCCGGTGGGGACGTTGAGCGATGTGGATAGTGCCAATCTCAACCGCTTGACGGTCACACTGACGGCGCGGCCCAATGGTAATGCGGTGGAGTCGCTCTCCCTCAATGCGGCGGCAACGACGGTCGCCTCGGGCGCCGGCTTAACAGTGAGTTACACCGCAAGTACCGGCGTACTGTTGATCTCGGGCACGGCGAGCACCGCGACCTATCAGACGATCTTGCAGGGCATTCTCTACAACAACACAAGCGACCAACCGACCACGAGCAACCGTTCGATTACCGTGGTGGCCCGTGACAGCACGAATGCCAGTAGTACATCGCGAACCGCGACTGTGACGGTGACGGCGGTGAACGATGCGCCGACGATTGCAAGCCTCAGTGGGGATAGCCGGGCGTACAGCGAGGGGGCTGGGGCGGTGGTGATCGAAAGTGGGAATGCGGTGGTGGCCGATGTGGACTCGACGAACCTAGATACGGGTACCCTGACCGTGTCAATCCCAGCCGGTGGCGACGCGGCCGA
>DIHK01000069.1 GCA_002420115.1 Nitrospira sp. UBA5698 | reverse complement strand
TCGATCCAGATCCTTCCTCCATGAGCTTCGACAACATTCTTGACCAATGCCAACCCTAACCCACTTCCTGCGCTTTGCTTGACCTTGGTACGGCCCTGGTAAAAGCGCTCAAAGATATGTGGCAGATCCTCTGATGCAATACCAGGCCCCGTATCTGAGACTGCGACCTCCAGTACACCAGCCTGCAGGTCTGGCTTCAGATACACCTTCACCACACCCCCTTCGGGGCTGAATTTCAGCGCGTTGGACAACAGATTGTCCAAGACCTGTTCCAGCCGGGACGCATCCGCCTTGACCCAAGCCCGCTGTCCAGCATGCTCCAAAACCAATTGGACATGCTTAGAATCAGCAAGCAACCGAATTTTATTCATGGAAATGTCAACAATCCGCTGGAGATTAACCGGGACAAACCGATACTCCATCATCCCGGCTTCCATTTTCGACAAATCTAGAATCGTGGCGATGAGATGCATCAGCCGCTTGCTGCTGTCAGCCATGATCCGAAGCGTCATCCGTTGCTCAGGCATCAGCGGCCCCGGAATCTCGTCAAGTAAAAGGTTCGTCCCCTCCTGAATTGATGCCATGGGTGTTCGTAATTCATGGGATACGTGCGCAAGAAAATCTGTTTTCATCTCGTCGATTTCCTGGAGCTTCCGGCCCATCCAGTTCACGGAATCTACTAACTCACGGAGTTCGGCCGGAGCCTTGATGGTGAGGGATGCCCCAAAATTCCCCTGTCCAATCTGTTTGATATGTCCCTGCAGCTCTCGGAGAGGACGCAGAATCGTATAGCTTGCCACTCCGGCCAACCCCAATCCGAACATCAACGCTACAAGAACAAGCTGCTCCGTTACCGCCTCGGCTTGGGCGGCACTTGCGCGCGATTCGGTCACCCCGACACTGACTCGAGCCTCATGAAGATCGATATAACTCTGCAACGTGAAAGACATGCGGTCTGTGAGGCTATCGCGTTTGCTTTCATAGTCTGAAATCGTAGGATAGGTCGACCTTGTTGCCGCTTGAACGGTACTGTCAAATAATCGTGATCGTTCTTTCAACAACTCACCCGTCTCTTGCAAAAGCGTCAATCCTCGGGTGGAACTTTCCTGTCCTCGCAACAGGTGAAGCACCCGCTGAAACTCTTCAACTTCTTCAGTCAAGTTAGTGCGGAATGTGGGATCTTTCGTGGCAAGAAACTTCTTTTCATTATTCTGTTGGGCAAACAGCGACCCTAAGAGCCTTTTAGCGGATTCGACGGCGGGGTAGTGATACGAGGCCATCTGGGTACTCATGGCCGTCAACTGCCGAAGTTGAAACAGTGCGTAGAGATTCACTCCCCCCATCACTGCAATAATGACCAGGGAGGTTAAAACCAGTCTCGAAAATATTGAAAGTCGCATAAGTCCGTGCCTCGCTCGGACTAGGTCATAGATGGACAGAGCTCATGTGTATGTTATTCCATACACTATTTCAGCTTCCGACCACAAGGGCATGCCCCTGCGTGGAGATAAACATGTCTCGAAACGACCCGACTCCTCGGAGAAAATCTGTCCCAGACAGTTACTGTCTAGTATCGTATTGGTGAGAAAAGAGCCGTTGCCTTCTGGATGACCCGTGCAGTGACGCGAAAAGATGGCCACGGAACAACAAAATGGCCATTGCGACTGGTGGAGTAAGGAAGAGAAGCACAATCTCCTGCCCCTCCGAATCAAGCCCAAGGTAAGACAGCCACCCTCCGATTGCAGTCAGTGGCAGCATCAGAATTTGAAGGAAGTCAAGCCCTGCTCCTCGACCAGCTCGGCCGGACAGCGAAAAAAATTCTTGCAGCCCACTCGGAGACAGCACCACCGGTAAGATGAGCAGGACGAATGGGAGAAACCATTCGACCCAATGTTCCATCACAAATTCATAGGATGTTTTGAACACCTCAAGCGTTGAATCGTGTCGCACCTGATAAATTACTTCCGGCGCTGGGTTCAACAGGATGAAGACCAAGAGCAGGAATGCGGAGAGAAGAAATTGACCATACGCCGGATTGGCTTGCAAACCCATATCGAGCAAGAGCGTCGGCAACCATAATACAAAACCAACACCGATCACGTCCCAAAAGTAATGCCCGAAGCTTTCCGTTACGTCCTTGAACCCAAGAGTGCGCGACGCGCTCAACGACTGTTCGATCAACCGGAGGGTGGATCCCACCAGAAGGGCATTCACGATACCGAGTAGAAAACCACCGGCCATCCCTAACGGAGCAGCAATCTTTGCAATACCCAAAAACAGCAACCCAAAGAGAATGAGTGCTACCATTGATATCCAACTTTTGGTCAGCGAACGCCACGTCGCCTGCAAAACATGTCGATAGAGTTGGACCGTAGCCAAGGTGAGATTGCTCATGCTGGTGCGTACCCTAGTCGGGATCGGGCAAGAGGTCAAGCACTAGTCACGCTATTGCAGGCAGAACAGCCCTTCCAGGTTGACTTATTGCGCCAAATGATTATCACTGTTTATCAGAGCGAGGATGAATGTCACCATTTAGAGGTGGATCACCATGGACATGAATCGAATGACGGTCAAGTTGCAGGAGGCCCTGCAGTCCGCCTCGGGACACGCCCAGCGGAGAAGTCATCAAGGTATTGAGGTGGAACATGTCCTCTTAGCACTCCTCGAACAGGAGGGCGGAACCACTCCGGCCTTACTTGAAGGTGCCGGCCTCGCGCTGCCTGCCGTGCGACAAGCCGTCGAACAAGCCTTGGCAAAGTTCCCTCAAGTGCAAGGTTCAGGGGCAGCTCCGGGTCAGGTTCACATTGCCAACCGCCTCACACACGTTCTCAATCGTGCGGAGGAGGAGCAGAAGTCGCTGAAGGACGATTTCTTGAGCGTCGAGCATGTCCTCCTTGCCATGGTGCAGGAAGGGGGAATATTCAAGAAGCTGGGCATTACAAGAGACCGTCTCTTGGCGGGATTGCAGCAGGTACGTGGGAACCAACGGGTCACCAGCCAGGATCCTGAAAGCACATATCAGTCACTGGTGAAATACGGTCGAGAGTTAACCCAACTGGCCGGACAGGGCAAACTCGATCCCGTCATCGGACGCGATGATGAAATCAGGCGTGTGATCCAGATCCTCTCACGCCGGACGAAGAATAACCCGGTGCTCATCGGGGAACCAGGTGTCGGGAAAACCGCGATTGTTGAAGGACTAGCGATTCGAATCGTGAAAGGCGATGTCCCCGAAAGCCTCAAACACAAAAAACTCTTTGCCCTGGATATGGGCTCCCTTGTCGCCGGCGCCAAATTTCGCGGTGAATTTGAGGAACGGCTCAAAGCCGTCCTGAAAGAGATCCAATCGTCTCAAGGCCAGATTCTCCTCTTCATCGACGAATTGCACACGGTCGTCGGAGCCGGAGCAGCCGAAGGGGCAATGGACGCCGCAAACCTGTTGAAGCCGATGCTGGCACGGGGCGAGTTGCATCTGATCGGTGCCACGACGCTGGACGAGTACCGAAAACACATCGAAAAAGACGCCGCCTTGGAACGCCGTTTCCAAACAGTGTTGGTGGATCAGCCGTCAGTGGAGAACACCATTTCCATCCTACGCGGCCTCAAGGAACGCTACGAAGTCCACCATGGGGTGCGCATCAAGGACAGTGCGCTGGTGGCTGCAGCGAAACTGTCCCATCGTTATATCGCCGATCGGTTTCTTCCAGACAAAGCCATTGACTTAGTCGACGAGGCCGCCGCACGGCTTCGAACTGAGATCGACAGCCTGCCGGCTGAGCTGGATGAAGTGTCACGCAAGGTGCTCCAGCTGGAAATTGAGCGCGAGGCATTGAAGAAAGAGAAGGACGCGGCAAGCGCCGCCCGGCTCAGTACCCTGGAGTCTGAACTCACTGAAAAACAACGTGGCCTGCAAGCGCTGAAAACCAGATGGGAATCAGAGAAAACGTCCGTATCCCGACTGCGCAAGACCCGCGAGGCAATCGAGGAGATGAAGCAGAAGATCGAGCAGGCGGAGCGAGCCTATGACCTCAATCGGGTGGCCGAGCTTCGTTACGGAGAGCTCCCCAAGCTTGAACGGGAATTGGCGCTGGAGCAGCAGCACTTGGAGAAAAAACAGGATACGGCTCGGTTGCTGAAGGAAGAAGTCGACGAAGATGAGATTGCCGCCGTGGTCAGCCGCTGGACCGGTGTCCCGGTCTCTCGGTTGCTCGAAGGCGAAACCGACAAGCTATTGAAGCTCGAGGAACTTCTGCACGAACGGGTCGTCGGCCAAGAAGAAGGAGTCCGGGCCGTGGCAGACGCGGTACTTCGCGCACGATCCGGCATCAAAGATCCCAACCGTCCGATCGGTTCATTTCTCTTCCTTGGCCCAACCGGGGTCGGCAAAACCGAATTGGCCCGAGCGCTCGCCGCAATTCTGTTCGATGACGAAGGAAATCTTGTCAGAATCGACATGTCTGAATATATGGAAAAGCACACCGTCGCACGCTTGATTGGCGCACCTCCCGGGTACATCGGCTACGAAGAAGGGGGGCAACTCACCGAAGCCGTTCGACGGCGCCCTTTTTCGGTGATCCTTTTCGACGAGATTGAAAAAGCACATCACGATGTATTCAATGTACTGCTGCAAGTGCTCGATGATGGACGGCTGACCGACTCGCAAGGCCGTACGGTCGATTTCAAAAACACTGTCCTGATCATGACCTCGAATATCGGCAGTCCACACATCCTTGAAGCTCAGCAACGCGGAGGCTCCTACGATCAAGTCAGGACGGTCGTGATGGGTGAACTGCGGCAACATTTCCGCCCGGAGTTCTTGAACCGAGTCGATGAACTCGTCGTCTTCCATCCGCTCGGAACCGAACACTTGATCAAGATTGTGGAAATCCAGCTGGAGCGGCTCCGCAACAGACTCACGGAACGTCGGATCCCGCTGGCCATTACGCCGTCCGCGCTGAAACATTTAGGCGAACGCGGCTACGATCCGGTGTACGGAGCACGACCGCTGAAACGGCTCATTCAACAAGAGCTGGAAACGCCGATCGCCAAGTTGTTGGTCAAGGGGGAGTTGCGGGATGGACATACCGCTTCGGTCGATATGAAGAATGGGGCCTTGCTGGTGACCCCGATTGTGGAGGGGGACGCGACTTCAGTTTCTAGCCAATAGACACCTCGCCTCCTTGACTGTCGTGTGTCTGCCCGCTCTTGCGCTGTTTCTCGACCTTCCATTCCGTCGCCGTGACTTGCAGGAGATGGCCTTTCATTGTATGAAACTCGCCCTGAGCCAATGAGATGCCCTGAGCGTCCTTCACGTCGAGCTGGAGGACGACTTTCCCCGAATCCGCTTCCTTCATCAGAATGCGCTTGTCCGTCTTTGTGACCTCATAGGCGCGCCGCTCGTTAAACATCAGTGTGCTATCCACCATCTTGGCCAACATCCGGCCGTTCGAGTCGAACAACGCAAAATTGACCAGCAACGCGCCAGTCGAGGGATGGCGAGCCACTTGAATTTGCGGTATCCCCTCGACCTCGATCGTCCCGTTAAAATTCTTATAGAGATTCGAACCAATTTCGATATCCATAGTCCTCGATAGAGTTGGGATGATACATCCAGGTTTCAAGTGCTTGCCCCCATGCTTGGAGCCATGTCCCTTTTATCTCTAAGTTCCACATTTTTGCAATCGTCGCTACCAGCAGTGCTGCTGATCCCTCATAGATCCGTTGAACGCCAAACCTGGACACATCATTCGTTGCCTACCCGCTCGTCCTAATACCAGAGCCCCGTCCCCTGGACAGATGGCTGACCAAAGGTCCCAAGGGGATGATTATTCCCATGCAAATACAAAGCGTTCTACAGATGGCCGAAGGATAGTCTGCTTCAAACAGGGGGAAGTTCCATTATGTGGTGAGCAGTCCAACATTCAGAACTACAACGTGAAGGCAAGCCACAAATCATCTGCACTTACGATTTCTTAATTCGATCGAGGATCAACGCGATACAGCCGCCCAATAGGCCTCCACCCATCACTGTCGTCAGCAGCTCCACCAGCTTCAACTCCCAGACAGACCCTTGGGCCTGCATGACTTCTCTGACGCCTCCTTGCACCATGATGACGGACAACGCCATCGTGGCACCCACGACAAACCACCAGACAAACACTTTTACCGATGCCACGAAAGCCTCACACGTCGGGGTTACGGTCAAACGAACGATACTGAATGGCCTCTGCGATATGCACGGTCTCGATCCTCTCGGAGTCGGCCAGATCTGCGATCGTCCGCGCGACTCGTAGGATACGCCCATGGGCCCGCGCGGAAAGTCGAAGCCTCGCCATCGCCTGCTCAAGCAACTCTTGAGCGGGTTGCTCGAGTCCACAATACCGTTTTACGAGCCGTGGCTTCAACTGCGCATTTGTATAGATCCCCTCCGCTCGGTACCGCCGTCGCTGTCGATCGCGGGCGACCACGACGCGCGAGCGGATCGCCGTGGAACTTTCCGAAGCAGGAAGCTCCGTACGAAGCTCGCGAACCGGCACCGGTGGAACATCCAGATGAATATCCAGTCGATCCAACAAGGGCCCGGAGAGTTTTGCACGGTACCGGCGAATCTGGATGCCGGAACAGATACAAGACCGCGTGCGATCTCCATAGTAGCCACAAGGACAAGGATTCATCGCCGCGATCAGCATGAACTGCGCCGGATACTTGAGTGTCCCACTGGCTCTTGTCAGAACGACATACCCATCTTCCAACGGTTGTCGCAACCCTTCGAGCGCACCTCGTTTGAATTCAAGGGATTCGTCCAAAAATAATACTCCGTTATGCGCGAGTGAGACTTCACCAGGCTTAGGGATGGTCCCTCCTCCGACCAGCCCCGCGTCCGAGATACTGTGATGCGGGGACCGAAACGGCCGAACGGCCAGCAACGGCCGTTCCGGAGTGAGCAATCCCGCCACACTGTGAACTCTGGTCGTTTCAATTGCCTCATCCAATTCCAACAACGGCAGGATGGACGGCAAGCGACGCGCCAACATGGTTTTGCCGGATCCTGGAGGACCGACCATCAACACATTGTGCCCTCCTGCCGCTGCCACCTCGAGGGCCCGCTTAGCATGGTCTTGTCCACGAACATCGGCATAGTCCTCGTCTTCCGTTGTGCTGACCGCCCCCAAGGCATCCTGGCGCGACTCGCTTGGAACAAGAGCCTGATTCCCTTTCAGAAACTCCACGGCTTCAGGAAGGGTGTGGACGGAGTAGGCACGCACCCCCTTGACCAATGCCGCTTCAGCTCCATTGTCAGCTGGGAGCAACAAATCGTAACCGGATCGGCAGGCCAGCGCAAAAGACAGAGCTCCTGTAATTGGCTTCACTCGTCCGTCCAACGATAACTCCCCAACAATAACGGAATGATCCAGCATCGACTGCGGAATCACTTCTTCCGCGACAAGAATGCCGAGTGCAATCGCGAGGTCGAGCCCCGACCCCTCTTTTTTGACCCCGGCAGGAGCGAGATTGACCGTGATTCGTTTGGCAGGGAAGTGAAACCCCGTGTTCTTGAGAGCAGATCGAACGCGGTCTCGACTTTCTTTCACCGTGGCATCCGGCAACCCAACGACAGAAAACTGGGGAAGCCCGCCTGAGATATCGACTTCGACATCGACGAGATGCGCATCAAGACCGACCAGCGCCGCGCTCGTAACCCTGGCAAGCATAACTCCACTGCCTTTCCCTAAATCTGATCAGCAGATAAAATGTGTTCATTATAAGGAGTCGCTCCATTGGTTTCAATAGAACCATCTAGGGACTGTTCCGCCCGAATCGGTGTTTCCAAACGGGTTGTGCCTCTTTGGCAGGAGTGAGGAACGCGCCCTGAATGACGCGCCCGCCTCATTCCCCCACCTCTCACGCGTCTCGCAACTCTTGCCTCTCCCGTGGAAGGTGCGAGTCCAGATTGCAGGAGAAGCCAGCATCCAGGATGTAGGCTAGCACCGCATCGACCGGCTCTGTATAATTCACCCATGCGCTGCTGGCCGTCTCCAGAGCAATCGGTTTGGGTGGACAACTCACTAGACCATCCATACTCCCGTCAGATCCTGGGCTTTGGTTTCGCACTCTGGCTGGTCATACTTCCGGCACATCATGATTCTGTCTTCGCCAATGATGGAACCACCGGCACTCCGCGGCAAAACACCAAGCAGACATCCCCATATGTTGGATCAGCCATGGCGGTACTGGCCACCCTCCAGCAGGCTGCGGTCCTACCGCCAGAGGGTACACGCGAAGCCGATCGCGTCATCCAGACCGTCATCCAGCTGCAATCCGTCTTTGCTAAGGGAACGGATGCTTCGATTCAGGAATTCGCCCGGCGGGCCTTGGCCGACAAACATGGTGAACAAGCCGCAACTGGCCTCCAACAGTTTCGTACAAACGGGTGGACAGCAGACATATTGGAAGCACTCGCGGATGCCGATGTGAAAGCCCAACTCGACGAACGGGAACAATTAACCGCAGGGCTCAGACAGTTCAACCTGTCGCTGGATGATTTTCGGAAATTCATGCAACTCGTGCGCGACGGCCGATCGGCCCTCACGGCGCAAGGATTGGTCTTTGACGAGGTCTATACCCATCATCGGAGCACCTTGCCGGGCGCGGCACGTTAGCGCCCCGTTTCTAGTTCCATGTTTCTGGCTTCTTGTTATCGCTTCATCAAAGAACGTGAAACCTGAAACTTGAAACACGACACCCTTCTAACCAAGCAACACACACGGACAGCCTATGGATATCGCAACCTCAACAAAGGAGAATCAGATGGCAACGAGAGCGTACATTCTCATCAAGGTCAAAGCCGGAAAAACGAAGGACGTGGTCGGCGCACTGAAGCGCATACCGGGTGTTGAACAGGCTCACTCCTGTTTCGGCCGCCCGGATATTTTTGTCTTCATCAGCGTCCAGGACGAGCGTGCACTCTCCGACGTGGTGATTACAAAAATCCATTCGATCGATGGCATCGAAGAAACGGATACCCACATCGTCGCAGAATCATAGGAGACAGGAGTGTCTCGTGAAGCGTCGCACGTGAAGTGTGAAGTGCCTGAATTCAGAGGGGAGATACGTTTCACGCTTCACGAGGTGCACTTCATGTTTCACCGTTCAGCAGGCGCACGGCCCTGCGTGCTCTCGAAGGGTGAACGACGATCGACGATGACAGGGGCACCACCAAGTTTGGCTGACTGGTAACAAGCCTCAGCAATCTCCACAGCCCGACATCCGTCTTCTCCCGTGATGGGCATGGGTGTACCGTCGTTGACCGCCTGAAGGAACGCTGAAAGGGTATCGAGGACAGTCAAAGATGGAGGGATGTCGATATCGGATGTCTTTTCACCGGAACTCATTTCAACGCAGATTCGGCGACGCATCCAGTCGGCCTCTACCCGCCCCTGTGAACCAACCCAGATGGCTCGCCCCGCACGCGCACCCACAACTCGGGTGATTTCTATGCGGCAGATCGTTCCTCCGGTGGTGGTGAGATGAATTGAGACCATTCGTTCCGGCTCAATCGGTGGGATGTGATCCATCGTACAGCGCACGGCCTGGACCTCTTCACCAGTCAGGAACCGAACCAGATCAAGCATGTGCACACCGATCTCCAGCAAAGCCCCTCGTTTCCCATAGCCCGCAACATGGTCTGGAGCCGTCTTCCGGATCTCGATCTGAAAGACTGCGTCGAGCTCCAGGGAACGCCCCAGAGAGGATTGGAAGCACTTCATGTGCTGGATCGTCTTGTCGAAGCGAAGGGTCTGGGCGGTCATCAACGGAATGCCGGCATCGTAAGCCAGCGTCACCATTGTCCGGGCATCAGTGGCTGTTGTCGCCAGCGGCTTCTCCACCAACAGGGGTTTGCGGGCTTGCATCGCAAGTCGACAGATCTCTAGTGAGTGAAGAGGAGGAGTCACAACCACGATCACGTCGACCGACGGATCGGCAATGAGCGCCTGGGCCTCCCCGTACACCTTGACCGAGTCGGCACCAGGGAGCTGAAACCCCTGTTCCGGATGTCGTCGGCACACCGCCTGAAGAGAAGCCATCGGCAGATCATGAACAAGGTGCTGGGCATACCGAGCTCCGTGCCGGCCAACCCCGATCAACCCCACTCCAATGCGGTCTCTGGTCATAATACGTCGCACCATCGTTACTGTAGAACCACGTCATCCAGCAGTCAATTGACATTCCCACAAACGGCTTCATATAGTACCGCCATGTCCGGCACAACCGCGCTCCTGTAAGAGACCCTCAACCATGACTACAGCACCAGTCACTCCATTTTCTCTCGAACAGATCGGAACAGGAACCGCCCGGTTCCCAAGCGGCGTGCCGATCCCCACTCATACCGACCAGATGGTGGACCCTTATTTCAAAAGCAGAATGCCGAAGGAACACCAAGTCGATTGCCTGCTCTTTTGGCCGCAGCAAGACGGAATCTATCCAGGACTTGTCCTTCTTCATGATTGGTGGGGACTGACCGGCCAGATGAAGGATCTGGGTGCTCGCCTGGCCTGTGAAGGATACATGGTGATTATTCCCAATCTCTACGGCCGATTAGGAGGCATGGTGACCGCTAATGATGACGTGGCGGCCGCACTGCTGGAACGACAGAATGATGATCAGGTCATCACCGACATCAATTCCTGCTGTGAATACCTCAATACTCGCACGACGGCCAAGAAGAACATTCATGGGGTTGTCGGATACGGAATGGGCGGGACCTATGCGTTGCGGTTCGCCTGTCACCGGAAACGGTTGCGCGCCGCCGTCTCATACTATGGCAAGATGGTGACGCCACACGAGATGATGAAAAATCTTTTTTCCCCAGTTCTCTATCATCAGGCAGGAAAAGACACTTGGGCCACACAAGACGAGGTCGAGCAACTACGGAGCGCCTCCGCAGAGTATGCCAAGCGGGTCGACATCCAGTGCTACCGCAACGCCTCACATGCATTCTGCAACGAGATGAAACCAAGTGCCTACGATGCCGAGAGTGCATCCCTCGCCTGGGAACGTACGGCAAGCTTTCTGAAGTCCTGTTTCCAAGGAACATGAGTCAGTGCCGCTCTCTCTTTGACGATTCTCCACACACACTCATCGATATGGCAAACGAGCTGAATCCGCGTCACCATGATCGCGAACACCACCGGAACAAGACCAACATCCTCATCCTGTTGAGTCTGCTCCTTCTCCCTTCGTTAACCATGGCAGGGGGGCAAGCACCTCCGCAGTTGTTGGCCGACACGGTCACGCAGCGAGCCGACCAGCTCGCGATCCTCGAATCAGACGAGGGCGCATTGCGGTTATTTACGACATCGGTCGGACCTGCCCTTGGGCTGAAAGATGCGGCCGGAGCCTTGGGGGCCAGACTACCCAGCAAAATGGTCAAGGAACTCGAGGTGCCAGAACTGTCCCAGTCTGTCGCTGAACTGATGAAAGCCCTGGGGACCTGGCAGATGGCCAATGCCCTTCGTCAGGAGACAGAACCGTCTACTCCTATCCTTTCACTTTCTGCTGCACGACAAGACTGGCTACGGGCCAGAAGCCAGACGACATCACTCTCCGACCTGCTCCGTCTGACCAAAGAAGCACGAGACGCTCAGCTGGCCCAGGGAACAACGCAGCCACTAAACATCGATTTGCGCTTGGCAGCGGAACGTACGGCATTTGAGGCGAGTCACCTGGCCATTACAGCCTGGTGGAAGGTCCATGGATGGAAGGATCGGATCAGACAAACCAAAGGCCACTCACGACTCTGCGGAACCTGGCAGTGGATCATTCATAATCACCAAATCCACGGAGAACAGAAATCTACCATCATCTTCTCCCCGCCAGGGCAAGCTTCAACCAATACAGCTATGCCGGCCGAAAGCATCATTCTGGGCGATGCCATTTACTTGCGTTGGGAACAGAACGGACACATTCAGGAAGACAGTCTGCTGTTTATCAAAGACGATCAGAAGATCGAAGGGTCTTTTGTAAACAATACAGGCGGATGGGGTCCCATCAGCGGAAAACGCCTCGCTCCCTGCAAACCATAACAGAATGGTTAGAGTTCGGTAGCCTCTTACCAGGAGGATGTTCAAAAATGCCGTCCAGCGAGCCCGCAGCGAGCGAAAGGCCAAGGGGTACGCGGTTGGTACGTTGAGGCCTTGAGCGATGCGAGAACAAAGCTGGAAGACTTTTTTAACATCCTCCCCCGCGCCAGGCTCGCCATCCCAAGATGCCCCATCCGGCGATAAAGAGGAGGCCTCCAATCGGCGTCACGGCTCCCAACCATCGAACACCTAAGAGCGAAACCCCATACAAACTACCGGAAAACAGCAGGGTTCCCCCCAAGAACAACCACCCAGCCTTGGCCGCTCCGGCATCGCGCCAGAGCTGCACGGCGAGCCCGCTCAAGACCATGCCGAATGCATGATACATCTGATAGCGGGTTGCTTTCTCATAGACGTCCAACAGATGCTGATCCAATATATCTTTTAAGGTATGCGCCCCAAAGGCGCCGGCTGCAACGCCCAGTCCTGCACTGAGAGCTCCGATTGCCACCAACCGGCGAGCTGCGACATCGACATCCATCGTAGATTGCTCCTCAACTATACGTGCATCACCATTCGGCGCGATCATACGCGATCCCAGGAGAATACGCCATCGACGTGAAGCAGAGATGCCATGTTCCCATCTGGTAGAATTGATCTATGCAACACCGATGGATCATGGGATGGCTTCTGTGGCTCAGTGTGGGCTTCTCAACGGGGACCTTCGCCGAAGCTGCCGACTCACAACAGGTTGAGCAACGAAAAGGTCTCACCGTCAACGATCTCACACGAGGACTACGGAGCGCCGCACAGAACATCGAAAAAGAGATCCCCAAAATCGGACCGGCAATTGGAAAGACGCTTAAATCCGTTACAGGAAGTAATTCAGAAAAGGCCAAATCTCAAGATCCACCATCCGGTAAAAAGTAGCCTTCTCCCCATCCTACTCGACACGCCCCACGACTCAGCCTTTGATTCTCGCTTCCGACTCCTGTAAGGTTACTACCTACTTCTTACAACCACTCGGAACGAGGATCATCATGTGGGACAAAAAGCGGGGTGACTCGGAATCGGACAACGGAAATTTTACCGTCCTGGGGAAAGACGTCACGTTCAAGGGTATCGTCCACTTTCACAGCACGGTTCAGCTTGACAGCTCAATTGAGGGGGAGATCCATGCGAAGGGGATGTTGGTGATCGGTGAGAATGCCACGATCCGAGGAACCATTGTCGCTGAAACCATCGTGACCAGAGGAAAGATCCATGGCAATGTGACCGCAACCAGCAAGATCCAACTGCTCAAACCGGCCGTTGTCCTTGGCGACATCTCTGCGCCGTCGTTTTCGATGGAAGAAGGTGCCTTTTTTAAAGGGTCGATCGACATGGGCTCCCACCCGGTAGCGGATGAACTCCAACAGACGCCTCTGGTCCTGACGGAACCGCCTCAAAGGCTGACTCTTTCCCGCCCGGTGCTGATCGAAAGCGAGCGAGAAGGCTGACGGAGCGGCTGCCGAAGTACTGCCCTGCAGGCGCCACTCATGCATGTTGTTTCATGATCACGCCAAAGAGTCCCGTTGAGTCTCCCTCCTTGTCGATGTTGTCTGACACCCTGTCCACTGACTCGTATAGTCACCTGGTCTTTCAACCACAGGTCTAGTCCGTAGGACTCCTCAAACGGCAGTTGAGATTGCCCTTCGGTGGCCATATCTCCCGCTCCTCTCCGCATTATTCTCCGTAAATATCCGACAGTCCGTCCTGTCCCTCGCCGCTTGGGGTTAACGGCGGCCGCATCGGGGTGAACCCTAGATGCGGACGATGATAGTGGTACCGATTCAGAAATGCACGGACCTCGTTCTGGAGCGCTGGCAGTTCCTCTATACGATAGGAGGCCCACCCCAAGCATTCCTTCCGCAGGGTCCGGTTGAAGCTCTCAATGTACGCCTGCTCATTCTTCTTATAGGGACGGGCCACCCGATGCCGTGTGCAATACTGGTGAACCAGTTGGGCAAACGCGCCTTTGAATTCTGGCCCACCATCGGTCTGGATGATCTGCACGGAGCCGGTGAAGCGGCGGGTCATGGCTGTGCGCAAAAATATGGCCCCATGCTCACTCGTCAGTCCGGTCTGCAGGACCACATCCGCTTCCTTCGTATAGATATCCACACCGGTGAAGGCAAACACATCGCCAAAGACCACGGTATCCATTTGAATGACCGCGCGAGGTGCTGTAGCGATCGGGACAATGCCGCGGGGCTGATTGGGCCGTCCTCGAGACCGGAGTACATATCGTTCGGCTAAGATTTCGTAGATCTTGGGCACTGAGAGATGAATTCCCAGTTCCCGGGCCAGAAAGTACTGAATTTTCTGCCCGCAACAGTCGTGCTCGCGGGTGCGAATGGCCCAGACAAGGCGCTTAACCGCTCCGGGAACCTGCCGTGCCCGGCGTGGTCCCTTCTTGGCCGCCGTATAGCGATCGAGAAAGGCGGGTACCCCTTCAATTCGAAAGGCCTTCAGCCAGAGTCCTATCGTTTCTCGATGGCGATCCAGCTGGCAGGCAATCGCGGAAATGGAGAGCCCTTGAGTCGCTAGTTCTGCTGCGAGAATGATCCGCGTTCGGGTATCCATGTCCAGAGTCTACTCTGGACTGTCGGATATTTACGGCAACAATGCGCTCTCTTTCCGTACCTCATATCGTTTCGGTAAGATAGCGCACTTGATCCTTGTCCAACCGGAGGGCTTCCCAATGGCTCGAACCGCATCGTTCCGCTCATTGGTCCGCTTAATGAAGGCTGCGTTGTTGGCTGAGCGCCGACACTGTTCTACCGCTGATGCCCTTGGAGCCATTCAAGAGTTGACCTCAAGCCAGATGTCCCATTCGATATCGCGGCGCCAGTTTCTGGTCGGCGTAGGAGCGACCGGTGCTACACTTGCGCTGGGTACCCTGACGGACCTCCCACCAGGGGCGGCGGCCAAACCCTCACCTTCCTCACTCTCAGTCGGCATCGTCGGTGCAGGGCTCGCTGGATTGGCTTGCGCCGATACACTCAAGGCCAACGGCATTCGGGCTTCTGTCTATGACGCGGCGACTCGAGCAGGCGGCCGCTGCTGGTCGTTACGTGGTTTCTTCCCAGGTCAGGTCGCGGAACGTGGCGGCGAGCTTATCGATAATCTCCATAAGACGATGCTAGGTTATGCCAAGCGGTTTCGTCTTGAGCTCGAAGATATGAACAAGGAGCCGGGAGACGTCTTCTACCACTTCAATGGGCAGCGGTACTCGGAAGGAGCGGTCGTTGCAGAATTTCGCGATTTCGTTTCAGTGATGCGGATAGACCTAAACCTCCTCTCGCGAGAAGTCACCGCCGCCTCCCATACACCGAACGATGTCGCACTGGACCACACAAGCCTACAAGCCTATCTGGATGGGTACAACGGAGCCAGAACTCCGGCTGGACCACTGGCCAAAGCCGCCATCATCGCCGCCTATGAAACGGAATATGGACTTGCGGCGGAAGAGCAGAGCTGTCTCGCATTTCTCCTGTTCATCCATGCCGACCGCCGCTCGACCTTCACCCCTTTCGGTGTCTTCAGCGACGAACGCTATCATCTGGTCGGCGGCAATGACCGCATTGCCGAAGGACTGACCAGGGGACTTCCGGGACAGCTCACCCATGGCCATCGATTAGTGCGAGTGAGGCGATTGAGTGACGGCCGAATCGAACTCACGTTCGAATACGCATCCCACACAGTAACCGTGACCCATGACGTAGTCGTGCTGGCCCTTCCGTTTACCACTCTGCGTCACGTTGAACTGGATCCGAATCTGGGCCTACCTCCGACGCAGCAGCAGGCAATCAGCGGGTTAGGGTACGGGACGAATGCCAAGATGATGGTCGGCTTCTCCCGCCGTACATGGCAGATCCATGGAGGAAACGGAACATCCTATTCTGACCTCCCAAACCATCAAACGACGTGGGAAACCAACCCGACGTTAGGCTCCGCAACAAGAGGAATTCTGGTCGACTATTCAAGCGGTCGGCGTGGCGCTCGGCTCAACCCGGCCGCAGCTCAGCATGAGGCGCAGCATTTTCTATATGATCTCGATCGCGTCTACCCCGGAGCGCGAGACGCAGCCACAGTCATAAACGAGCGGTATCTGGCTCATCTCGAACATTGGCCGTCGAACCCACTGACGCTTGGCAGCTATACCTGTTACCGTCCTGGCCAATTCACGACGATGGCAGGTTTGGAAGGCCTTCCAGTCGGCAATCTCTTATTTGCCGGCGAACACACCAACTCGTTCTATGAATGGCAGGGCTTCATGGAAGGGGCAGCCCTCTCCGGCATTGCGGCAGCACAATCCATTCTGGCCAGGGCCAACACTCGTTGACGTAGATTCCTTCTCCCATGCCTCCAGCCAATCGTCCAACACGTGCGCATCGAGCTTCGCGCACAGTATTTCGCATCCTGCCGCTCGGCGACGCAGCTCTCACCATTGAGTTCGGGAATGAGATCAACTCTGAAATCAACTCCCGAGTCGTGGCATTCGCAACAACGGTCTTCGACCAACATTGGCAGGGTATCCACGACATCGTCCCCACCTATCGATCGGTCACCGTTCACTTTGATCCGCTCCAATGGGACTCAGCCACGTTGGCCAAGAGACTGAAAGCCTTACCGCGACGAGAACCAGACCAGGCTGAACCACCAGGCATTCTCCATGAGATTCCCGTCTTGTATGGCGGCGAGTGGGGACAGGACTTGGAAGAGGTCGCCACGTTCGCCGGCTTACAACCCGCTGAAGCCATCGCGTTGCACGCCTCAGTGCTTTATCGGGTCTATATGCTCGGATTCAGCCCAGGCTTTCCCTATCTGGGACTCGTCCCCGGACAGCTGGCCATGCCACGCCGAGCAACCCCACGAACGAAGGTACCGGCCGGATCGGTCGGCATCGCGGATCGCCAAACCGGGATTTACCCCACGGCGACTCCAGGAGGTTGGCAGATCATCGGTAGAACACCGATCTCTCTGTATCGGAAGACGAGGACCAATACGTTCTTGTTGAAACCAGGTGATAGAGTTCGATTCAAACCGATTGTGCGGGATGAGTTCGATCAGCTGAGCCGTGAGACGGAAACATGACGACCATTGATCTGAACAGTGACGTGGGCGAGTACGACACCCCTGAGTTGCTGGCTCGTGAAGCCAAACTCATGCCACTGATTACATCCGCTAACGTCGCCTGCGGCGTTCATGCAGGAAATCCTGAGCTCATGCGCCGAACTGCCACGCTGGCCTCACAATACAATGTGGCCATCGGTGCCCATCCAGGATTCCCCGACACACAAGACTTCGGACGCCGGGATCGTCAGACTTCTGCAGAAGAAGTTGAATCGCTCGTCTCCACACAGCTAAAACATTTCGCCGATGTGCTGGCATCTGAGCGACTGCCGTTCACCCATGTCAAACTACATGGCGCGCTCTATAACCTGGCAGCAAAAGAGCCCTCGGTGGCCGATGCCGTTGCACGAGCCGTGACATCATTCGATCCTCACCTCCTGCTGTTCGCCCTAGCTGGCTCAGAACTCGTAAAAAGCGGGAGAACTGCTGGACTGACCGTGATACAAGAAACATTCGCCGACCGCACCTACAGGTCTGACGGCACATTGGTTCCTCGCTCGCAACCTCATGCGCTGTTACGGACCGAGGACCAAGTTCGTCGGCAATTACGCGAGATCCTCAACGGCTATGTCACGAGTATTGACGGGCAGCGAGTACTCATCCTGGCCGACAGCCTGTGCGTTCACATCGACACTCCCCAGGCGGTTGAGTTCCTCCAGCTTATTCGTCAAGAGATTGAATCGGTTGGAGTTCACATTGCCAAGCCGCTCCAGACATGACGGAACTTCAACCAGCAGAGATCCTTGTGGTCAAGGGCGGGTGGCTGACCACGGTACAAGACCTGGGACGCTATGGCCATCAGCACGATGGTGTGTCGGTCTCGGGAGCAATGGACTCTTTCTCCACGATCGTTGCGAATCGGTTGGTAGGGAACCCAGACCAAGCAGCAGTACTTGAACTGACCTTGAAGGGGCCGGAACTCCAGTTCCAACAGGATACCGTCGTGGCCATCACGGGAGCCGACCTCTCGCCGACCATCGATGGTCACAACGCTCCGACGTGGGAATGCATCTTGATTCCGCGCGGCAGCCGATTACACTTCGGGTTGCCACGAGCCGGGGCGCGAGCATACCTTGCCATCGCGGGCGGCTTCAAAGCCCTTCCGGTGATGGGCAGCCGCTCAACTCATTGGGAAAGTGAAACAGGCGGACTGCGTGGGAGGCCACTGAAACAGGGGGACGTGTTGGTTGGGGGAAAATCAGAACCACTCACCACCCAGCAAATCGGAACAACACTCCCCGCCCCGCTCTGCCCTCGCTACGAACGCTCCGTCGCCCTTCGCATTATTCTTGGTCCGCAGGGAGATTTCTTTTTGAAGAAGTCGATCACAACCCTGACAGGCTCTTTTTATACTGTCTCTCCGCAATCCAATCGCATGGGGTACCGGCTGACCGGACCAAAGATCAGCCCCAAAGGGTCGACTCCGTTCATCTCAGACGGCACAGCCACAGGAGCACTACAAATACCACCGGACGGGCAGCCGATCCTTCTAATGGCCGACCGGCAGACCACCGGAGGCTATCCCAAGATCGCGGTCGTCGTTTCGGCAGATCTTCCCCTTGCCGCACAACTGGCTCCCGGAGACCGCATTCGATTTGTTCTGTGCACCGTGGCTCACGCTCAGCGTCTGTTACGAATGCAACGTGCCCAACTCGACGCAGAGTTACCACCGCGTAAGTCTTTGACCTCATAGTTGCCCAGCACAGTTGTCCTTCCTCCCTAACGCTTTGACTATATTCGCATCGGGAACTCAAACCGAAGATCTGGTTCCGAATGAGTTCACACTGAATCTATTCAGATACGCCCTGCATCAAAAGAGATACATCTGCACAGTTCTCGATACACACCACCGTCATCATTCCGTACGAATTTTCCCAATTCGCTCCGCATTCTGTTTGGCCCGTTCCTTGCTCATTGATAGATGGTACTAGGCCGGGGGATAAGAAAATTGGAAACTACCATGAGCAGTGTTGGACGACGACAAAGCATACAGGATGGACTTCTACAGTACCTCCTCCTCCCACTAAAGGAACAGGCCATGCGTACATCGCTATGGGTGAGCGTTGGGTGGTTACTTCTGTTGCTCGGAGTCAGTCTGAGCGCCGACCACAACTCCATACAGCAAAACGTGACAGTGAGTGCGATAACCAGTCAGTCCTCATGTCTGACCCCGGGTTTGAGCCCGACTCACGATATTGCGTTACGATCAAAGATCAAGCCAGGTGGTCGCTGCGAAGCTCTTACCCCTGCTAGTCCGCTAGATCCACCAGCCTGCCACCAGGAAACGCTCGTACAGCCGAAGCAAACGATTGCACTCTCGCAACGGAATCCAATGACTCACCCCCTCCGCCTGAAAGGAGACAGACGACATGGGCAAACTGATGATCCAGGGAATGCTAGACCTGTCACAGTTCTGGCCGATAGGAGAATCTGACGCCGATACGACCAAGATCGTGCTGACCGTCCTTCCTGGTGCCGTTCAGTATCAACCAACCAACGACGTGCCTCGCCCCACCACGAAATATGACGATGCCTGTGTCAAATCGTTCGGCCAGTTCAAGCCGGTCATCAAGAATGGGAAGATCACTGTCAGGCTACAGGGAGTCGATGCACCTGAGCTGCACTATCAACCACAATCCATGAAGGGGAAACGCTACAAAGGTCAGCCATTCGGGAGCCTTAAAGGATCTGGACTGGTCAAGAAATATCGCCAGCGTCAGGCGGAAACCGCCACGGTTCGACTGGGCCGCTACCTCAGCACACTCGGCGCCTCCCCGCTCCCCTGCCGATTTCAAACGGAGGTGACGGATCACGAAGGTCCGGCCGATGCCGTGGATAAATACGGACGGTTCGTCGGTAACGTGTTTGTGAATGGGATCGACATCAATCTAGAGATTCTCCGGCAAGGTCTCTCCATCGTGGCGTTGTATAACTCCATGCACCCGGCTGAAATGGAGGCCTGCCTGGAAGCCTGGGCTCTTGGGAAAACCGCCACCGATGGTGTGGCCCAATACCAGACCCGTACGATTGGTGAGTTCGACCCGCAACTCCTCTACCAATCCCCGGCAACAGCCACGCTCAAACCTGAAAAGACCAAACGGTTTATCCACCCCAAGCTCTACCGTCGCCAATGCACCTGGTGGGCGTATCGTAAACTGGGCGCGTTCAAAGGCGGCTTCGATACCTATCTCAGCCTGTTCCCGGATGATGTGTTCTTTGAACAGGCCAGCATGCGTGAGGAAGGATTCCTGGCTGCAACCCCGTTCCAGATCGAAAAAATGGTAAAGGCCGGCCGGCACGTGATGTATGCACCAGATGAAATCGTCTTTAAGGAGGCTGGGTCGCAGCTGTTCACTGCGGAGGGGCAACCGATTCGGGAGTGGTAATTCTGTTGAGGAAAAACCATCCTCCTGTTCACACAATCGGGAACAGGTAAGTGGACGCACAACTGATTCCCCAAGTTCTTCCTGACTGCCTGCTCATCCAGACGAACCAATCGTGAATCTATTCTGATACGCTCTTGATCCAAAGCTGTTCACCTCGCAGAGCCCCGCACCAAAACCATCAGCGTAAGCCTCTGAAATTCGAGACCTTCTCATTGGTTCCCTCGTGGTCCGCTCTTTATCTACCCAAGGTTGCCATCTCTGATACACACAGCAGACTTGGGATCAACTTTTGTTCTATGCACTCATTTTTCACTCCATCCGAGACTTTGGCATCTACCGTTGAGTCGGTGTTGCCACAGCACTACTGTTGATCTCCTCGGTTCGTCTCGCTACGATGCTCCTCCATGGCGAACGACGCGTTGGAGGACAGGACTACTCTTCTTAATGCTGGTTGCCTCTCTGGCCGGATGGAAAAATAAATAAGGTCGGGAGTCTTTTCTAACCCACGACTATCGGCAACACACTAAAACATTCAACCTAGGACAAGCCTCTCTCAGTGCATTCATCGTTCCCTCTCTTCCCTGACTCAGGCATCTGTAGCTCAGAAGACGACACCGTAAAATCACTATTGATCTCATCGACTCATCTCGCTACGATGGCCACCGAACTATGTATCTACCAGTAAGAACTCATGTCTGATGAGGCGGAGTCGTCTATCGACTCGGGTGCCTGCCCACTGCCGAATGTGCAAAGAGTTCACAAATAGCCAAGGGAAGGCAGATACAATGAGGTCAGCCGCCATCAAGCGCCGTCGCGCTCACTTTATAAATAGTCTCTGGTCTTCCCTACTCCATCCTTTGACGATCCTATTCGTTCTCACCCTGTCGGCCTGCACGACGATCAAAAAAGACAATTTCAAGCTCACCGACCATGTCGTCATGGTGGATAAGATGGGAGAACTGGCTGGATGTGCCACGGGACACTACGCGCGTCTGGGTAACGCCGGCAACAATGTCGTTGAGCAGCTCAAAGAGAATCTGTATCAGGTGGAGTATCAGACGGGTGCCTTAGTGTCACAGGAACAATTAGACCACTATCTCCGCCGACGCTATGTAGAAGAAGACCATCGCTCAGATCACCAGACATCACCACTATCAAGACGCGATCATGCAACGAGCGCGCTCCCCGTTAGTTTCTGTCAAAACAAGCAGCCTGAAAGCAAGACCATGCTATCCAACGGCGCTTACACATCAAGGATCCTGCATTCCGATGAAGGCATACAACTCAGAGCCACCCGCATGCCGCTCACAACAATAGCCCTCGATGCAGGAACCAGAAAAGGTGCCATGAATCCTTGGACGCTTCTGTCATGACCAATTTGACGGCCTAGCAGGCTCTTACTCCATCGCTCATGCTATAAGGAGGAATCCCATGTTCTTCATCACGAGTCGGCAACCAACCAAGAACACCGAGCCGGAGCTGAACACCGACTTTGTCTTCGACCTCGAGAATAACGCCTCCAGCCGAGCTTTTTTCTGTTGCCGTCGGATCAAGAAAGATGTGCACGAGGAAATCGGCAGCAAAGGACTCTTGTCTGCCATCAAGGAATCCAAATATCGGCAGGTCCTGCTCTATATTCATGGTTTTTCCAATTTACCCGAGCAGGTCTTTGAAAATGTGCGCGAGTTTCAGACGCTCTGCAATAAGAAAAAGGATGGGGAGGTCTTGGTGATTCCAGTCATCTGGCCTTGCGACAATGATCTGGGTATCGTAAAGGACTACTGGGACGATCAAAAATCGGCGGATCAAAGTGCCTTCGCATTTGCAAGAATGTTCCAGAAGTTCATGGAATGGAGAAGCTCGGCAACCCTCAATCCCGAAGA
>DIHK01000037.1:176055-176716 GCA_002420115.1 Nitrospira sp. UBA5698 | reverse complement strand
GGGAGAGATTGGAAGAGTTCATCCAGCGTGACAAGCACTCCACCAACGATTTGGCGCAGTTCCCGGTCCGTATAGTGCAACGGAACCAATCGCCGCCGTTGCCAGCCTCGGAGGAAGAACTTTTTCCCGAGCTGGGCATACGGCCGCTCGCACCCCACCACAAATTCCCTTCCCTGGTCGTCTTCAAGGATGAACCCCTTAACATGCATGGTGGCTTCCCTTCCCATTTCCGAGGTACAACGAGATACCTTACTCTCTTGCAATGCTACGCCCACCGCCTACTTACGACTCACACCGCTCCAGGATACGATCGGCGATCGCTTGATTCGAGAGAGCCCTGACGGACCAATCCGATCACCGCCCCTCACCCACAACCTGTAACCCGGCCGACTGCGGTCGTTCGAACTCAACCCCCATCGTAGACAGCTTCTTCAACTTCTACCCCCTCGGGTGCATGACGTCCTGGCTGACCAGGATGCCTGGTTCGAGTAAAGAGCTCTTCAAGTAGCGCCCTCACCACGGCGGGAGGCTGAACCGTGAGGATGACGCCGTCGACGCCGTACGTAAAGACGTTATGCAGACATCGAGTCTCTTCGACCCCGCTCAACACGATGATCTTGCTGGTCGGGGCCGCGTTCCGAATCTGTCGGATCCTATCGAT
>DIHK01000037.1:53738-175839 GCA_002420115.1 Nitrospira sp. UBA5698 | reverse complement strand
CGAATCTGTCGGATCCTATCGATGGCGTCTCGATCTGTCTCCAGATCGAGTACGAACAGATCAGGGTGCCGCTCGGTCCGTAACGCCTCAGACATGACTCCAGGTAACAAATGCACGACCGTTCCAACTCCCGCTAGGATGCTCTGGAACCCAAGATAGATGAGAGTGTGACGACTGATCACTGCAAGGGTGAGCGATGGTGGCACTGAATCGGCTCCTGTCATACTGTCTCCTTAACCAAGTCGGACGACAGGGCTAGAGAACCCTGCATCATTTCATATCCTCCATCCGGAGGATCTTCAAAGATCAAACCCTATTCAAGATAACGAACCCGTTTCGTCCACTTTCCGCATAGTGCCACAACCTCATAACGGTGCTGCCCAGCCGATCATCACTGACGTGATGCATGGCGAGCTGAACTACCTGGGGTACCAAAGGCTGTTCCATAAGTGGAACCACGGTGTGCTCGATCAATGCTCATGCCTGACACACTAGCGTCACAATCGCTCCTTGTGTACTAGGCATCCGTCCTGGTGGGGAAGCAAAAGTTGCCTGCCACTCAGATCTATAGAGCGGAATTTGTCTGGTCTGTCGCTAAGAGCCTTCACGACTGATTGGTAGACCGCACACTTAGTCAGGGGTTCCAGAGGAAGAAGCCTGGAGGAAGAGGAACAGGACCACTACAATTCTGCGCTGGCGAGGCCTTGCGTGATGGCGTAGCGCATCAACTCCGCCGTGCTGTGGATATTCAATTCCTGCATGAGGCAGGTCTTATGGAACTGCACGGTCTTCACAGACAGATTCAGCAGAGCGGCGATCTCTTTGGTGCCTTTCCCTCCCCGACAAGTTGCAGGATTTCCCGTTGCCGGGGCGTCAATTCCTTCGCCATCCCCATCGTGACCGAGGTGTCTCCCGCCTTCAGCGCTTGGTCGATCACCGGCTTCGCAATCGAGGGGGTAAGATAGTGTTTCCCCTGTAACACGGCCTCGATCGCCTGGGGTAATTCAGACGCGGCCGACTGTTTCAGCAGAAACCCCTGCGCGCCCGCTTTGAACGCTTCCGTGGCATATCGGGAGCTCGCATGCATCGTCAGAAAGAGTAGTTTTGTCTCGGGTAGGGCTTTCCTCAGGTGCCGGGCAGCATCCAGGCCGTTCAACAGAGGCATGGAGATATCGAGGAGAATGAGCTCCGGTTTGAGCCAATCAGCCGCCTCGAGTAAGGCCCGGCCGTCCTCCACGGTTCCTACGACTTCACACTGATCTTCGATCAGCTTGCGCACTCCGGCCAGGAGGATGGAATGGTCGTCAGCTATGAGCACCCGCGGCTTCCGTACCTGATTCATGTTTCTGCTCCCCCTTCATTGAGACCGCATGCTGGTCAAGGGGCAGCCAGACATGAATCTCTGTCCCATTACCATGCTCTGCCCTGATATCAAAAGTCCCGTGCAGCGCTTCGACTCGTTCTTGGAGACTAATGAGCCCTAGACCCATCCGACCCTGTGCCACCTCCTGGACGAGGTCAAATCCTCGCCCGTCATCATGCACACACAGCTCAACCCCTTGCCTTGTCCCCAAGAGCCGAACCAGAACATGGGTTGCATGGGCATGCTTCCGGACGTTCTGAAGACTTTCCTGCAACACTCGATAGAGGCAGGTGGCCTGTACAAGAGACAGAGCCGGGGGGAGGTTGCGTACCACAACTTGCACCCTCAAACCCGTCCTTCCCTCGAATTCCTCCGCGTGCTCCTGGATCGCCGCTTCTAATCCGGCATGTTCAAGCAGCGCTGGGTGCAACTGGTGCGCCAGATGCTGCAGATCCGTTGCGATCTGTTCCGCCATCTTGCCTGATCGATGAACGTGGGCGACCAAGGAGGATTCGGATCCTGGTGTGACCGGACCGATGCTTTGCAGATCAATCGCCACTGCGGCGATCCGCTGCGTAATATCGTCGTGCAGATCCCGTGCGAGTCGCCGGCGTTCGGTCTCTTGAGCCAGGAGTAATTTCGAGGCAAGATCTTCTAGCCTTGCTCGCTGCCGGCGTAGCTCTTCTTCATCCCGTTTTCGCTGTGTGATGTCCTCCGTAAAAATGACGATGCCGCCTACCTGCCCGTCCTTCACCCGCCAAGGTCGCACTTCCCAGTGAAGCCACTGCTCAGCACCGGTCGGCCGCACGAATCGATCCTCTTCTACCCGTACAATGTCGCCGGCCAATCCACGCTGATGCACTTCTTTCCACCGTTCAGGAACTTCGGGAAACACGTCGTAGTGCGATCGTCCAACCATGTCGCCTGAGATCCCATAATCGGTCATCCACCGCTGGCTCAGGGCAAGATAGCGCATGTCGCGATCGAACATGGCCAGTGCTGCCGGTGCATGGTTGATGAACAAGCGCAACCGCTCCTCGCTCTCGTCTCTAGCCTGTTGTATCGCGGCAATTTGTTGTGCCGATTGCTTTTGAATGACCAAGAGTCCAGCGACGACGAGCAGTAATGCCGAGGCAATGGCTCGGTCTGCTTCGCCTGCAATCGTGAGCTCACCTGGGGACAGGACGATTCCCAGTAGTGTCAGAATGAGAGAACCCCCAGTGATCACGACGGTGATTGTCGAGCCTGGCACTACCGAGGTGAGAAGTATCGGGATCACATACAACATCGGCACTGCGATGCCGAGCGGTGTGAATACATCGAGAAGGAAGACTGCTGCTGCTGCTGCAATGATCCAGCCGCCTGACGATACATTCAAGGATTCATCCCCTCACCGGAGCAATGATCCGACCGTGAGACTGTAATGACCGCCGCTCCTGCATGGCAGGCTAGGCGCATGCGACGCAGGATTGAACTCATGACGGCTTGGGCAAGGCCATTCAATTCTAGTTTCCTAGGCAAAGGCCTGGCAAGGGTGAGAGACGTCAAATCAGGCCCGGATGGTCACTCAGGTACATTATCCTCATCTACCTGGGCATTTGCCTAGGTACGCAACGAACCTCACCTTGTCATACTTCCAACGGTCTGAAGGTAACCTCTCGCTTCTTGTGTGAGGCTGTTTGCGCTCTGTCCACTCAGTGATGGAGGCCTAGACAAGAAAGCGAGAGGGACCAATTGCCCAATATACTGCTCCGTCGTTCACCAGAGGATATGGCAACGCCTAAACAACCACATAGCCGGTTTCGCCGCACTTCCTTGCGGAACAACCGACCTCGACTTCGCGTGCGCCTTCGACGTCTGACGTTTCTATTGTTGGTCTCCTTCCCCGTCTTGATCACATTGGTTGAGTAGTCAGAGTAGCCTGGTCCGATACCTGAACCGCATACAGGCCACCTCCCTTGGGTGTCAATGTAAGGGTTCCCTCTCGGCTGAGACGATCAATGGCGAGAAAGATCTGATTCCAGGTGAGGCCGGGGCACTGAAACACGACATCATCGACCATCGCCCTGGTGAACGGATGATAAGCTCGATTGCTGGCTGACCGCTTGTACATTGTGGTGGCATACGTCCTCCTTAGGGATATTTCTGATCACACACAACTCACAATTTATCTCCATGCAGCTTGCGTACCATGCAAGTGTGAAACGGAAATTACGTACGAGGGGATGACAGATCGATTGCAGACGAAACAGAATCAATCCAGTACCATCGTGATCCTTCGAGGGAGACGTGGAAATTGGGGACGGTTCTCGGTGCATCGCTGATGCAAGATTGGACGTCCCATTACTGGACAGTGACTGTATGGTTCAGAGGTCAGCAATCGTCGCGTGTTTGCGAAATCGGCCGCCATTGGTACCCCCGGGCTCTGTTTCGCATCAGTACCACGATTGATCCAGCCTTCACTGGGGAAATTCACCGTGACGGCAGTTCACTTGAGATATACCTGACTCTACGTGTTATTCGGATCCCGCTCCTCCGAGCGGCTCGCACAATATCTCTGCGAGCCGGATCCGGCAACATTTCGGGAACATACACGCCAGGACGTTCATGCGGCATGTACTTCACGAACAGAGCCGTCAGATGGGCAGTCCCCCAGGCAATCGGTGACGACGGAATACGTCGTCGGCGCAACTCGAACATCGAAGGGAACAGCGCGTCCCAGCGGATGAGGCACGATCGTCCCCGCTTGTCCCCGTACACCAAGACCGCCAAGGCAAACCGCTCATTGTGCAGAATCCCTTGCTGCACCAAAGTGGTCATCGCGACTGGGGTCGGAGTCGGAGGAAATCGTACCGGACTGAGCCCTCGAGACTGGCGCAATTTCCCCTGGCGATACCATCGCCGGAGACGGTCGATGTCCATCCCTCCGATTTTCGCATCCATCCGGTTCATGCTGATGGTTCGAGGAATCGTCACGACCTCATCTTGTGCCGCCAGCACGACCCCGACTCGTCCTATCGGCGCGGGAAAGCAAAAGAGTTCACGTTCTCCGAATCGAGAGCCAAAACGGAACCGACCGTCACGATAGACACGGGGACGTGAGACCGCTTCGTCAAATGAGGACTCCGCCGACCACTGTGATACCGGCGCGTCGCTCGCCGTTTCCTCATAGATCCGCACCTCCGCCTTGTCCACTCGATCAAGCTGAGCGGCAGCCTGTGCCGCGAAGAGATTTGTGAGTCCCGGCGCCGCACCTGCGTGAATGAGCGCCCAACGGCTGTTTTTCTGAAACTGTTGATCGAAGCGGAACTGCTCCGCTCGAAACGGGGCAGTTCGCAAGTGTGAGGCCGTATCGAGGTAGTGCGCCCTCAACTTCAGGGCTGCGCGCATCACGATGTTGTTGAAGACGGCCGGACAGGCATTGATGAGCAGCTGGCACCCTGCGGCCGCTTTGACGATACCGCGGAGATTTCTGGCATTGACCTGCTGAACGATAATGGCGGATTTCGCACCGAGAAAGTCTCGTGCACGGACCGGATCACGGTCGCCACACGAGACGTGGTGCCCCTGACGAGCGAGTAACTTCACCAGGAGCGAGCCGGTCGCTCCGACGCCGAGCACAAAGACCTTCATGGGATCGCCACTGTACTACAATTTCCCTTCCACATCGTAAACGCGGTTCCTATAGCCAATACCAATGTTGCGGACTGAGCCGCCTCTTGCATACCAGGGAATACCGCCGTCTTCTGATTTACGGAGTGGAGGGAATGGCCGACTTCCCACTACCCTTCGATAGTACGAAGGTAATGACCATGGCCAGTGCGGCTCCGCCCAAGGCTGCTGCCATGTCCTTCTGCGCATCCCACTCATCTCCTTGAGTACCGAGATAGGCGTTGCCGAGTTCGGGGCTCACGAGTGCCGCCACAATGGACTCAATGATTTCGAACAGGCCGCTTTGAGTGAGAATCATACTGACCGCTAGAGAGTAAGACCAGAGGCCTCGCACACCGGCTAGACGCATGAGGATCTCTCGCACCGGATAGGCCAAGAGCGCCCCATAGGCGAAGTGGACGATACGATCGAAGGGATTTCGGCTCAAGGAACACAGGTCTTGGAGCCAAAACCCCAACGGCACCTCGGCATACGTGTAGTGTGCACCCACCGCATGAAGCGTCATAAAGAAGGTCATCAAGCAATAGGACAAGGTTGAAAGCTGAAATCGCCGGTAGGTCAGGGTCAACAACAACACCAGGGCGAACGCCAGCAGATTCTCAAGGAGCCAATCTCTCCGATTGACCGGGCCGATGGCCAACCAGGTCCAGAGCAGTCCGTAGCAGAGAAGCAGTCCGGCGGGCAGATGAGTACTGCTCGACTCCGCCCGTCCGAGAGTTGGGAGTCCGACCTTCATTTACGTGGATGAGTCGACGATAGCCGGCGGAGCCTGGGAGGGCAGAAGTGTTCCGCGAACCCCACGGATCACTGCAAGGATTGTCACGCAAATCAAGGCTCCGTAGAGCGCGGCGGCAATATCCCTCTGGGCATCCCAGACATCACCTTGAGATCCCAAGTACGTAACACCCAATTCCGGATGGAGGGTACTCGCCACCCATGATTCGACGATTTCCCAGAGCCCGCTCAGCCCCAGCACCGTCATGACCGGCAGATAATACAATAGCCAGCCTCGCACCCCTGCACCGAGGCGGAACAGTTCTTCCATCGGGTAGGCGAGTAAAAAACCGAAACTGAAGTGGACGATCCGGTCGAAATGATTCCGTCCGAGATGGAAGACCTGATCCATCCACTGACCGACCGGCACTTGGGCATACGTGTAATGAGCCCCAATCGCATGGAGGGTCAGAAAGAGAGTAATGAGCGTGTAAGAAGTATGAGACAACGGAAACCGGCGATGCGTCACGATCAATCCCACCACGAACGCCGCCGGCAACAGACTCGAGATCAGCCAAAACTGAGGGTCGGTCGGCGACTGAGCCGTCCAGACTGAGAGGGCCAGGTACCAGAGCAGCAAGCCGATCAACAGAAACTTATCACGAACCCACATCGCTTTTCCTTCTGAAGTAGATCAACGGAGAGTCAAGTCAGAAGCGTACGCTCATATGACTCTAACGAACGGATGGTGACCTTGCAAGCTGGTCGCTGAGGTCTGTCTCAGGCCCATAGGTTCGTGCGTGTGAGCGCATGCCGCCCCCGGAGTCACGTTGGAACAACCGGTGGGGTTGATCCCGAACAGCACAACATCTTGCCAACCCTTCATCTCAACTGCCGTGAGGTCAAACCTAACCACGCGCATTGGTCGTGTCCGATCACGAACTGGTGCGCACATGAAAGCGTGGTTCCAGTGCCTTCAGGTTTTCCATGATCCCGGTATATTCCAGTTCTGCCATGGGCAGCATGGCCGCACCGAAGAACCCTTGGCGTCGCATGCCCATGGCTTTGTCGGAAACCGTGTCGCGTACCCGGTTCCAGAAGGGATGGGCGAACGCGTCCGCTGGTTCGGTGAACCGTCCTTCGTGCATGGCGAACGCAGCACAGGTGATCACCGGAGGACCATCGAAGTAGCTGATGCCCGACTGCAGCGGAACCGGCATCAACGGCATCTGATGGGAGCCCCGCATGCCGCCGGCCACATACGAACCGATGGCATAAGGCGCTAAGATCTCGCCCGTCGCCGGAAAATCCTTCTGGACTCGAACCAACATCACGGGATCGTCCTTGCCGGTGTACTTTCCGGCAATGTTATGCAGTCGTGAAGTAGAAGCTACCACGGCTTGTTCGCCGCTGGAGACGGACCACACCGATTCGACGACGTACCGTTCAGTGTCCCGCAGCAGCGCGGCGATCTCGTACAATTCCTTCGGGGCACTGAGCTCGATGATCCGGTCACCTTCCGTATGATTCACATCCATGATGACGAACCGAAAGCCTTGCGCCATGCTGGGCGCCAGCATCAAGCCTGGGGTGTTCATCGGGTCGGCAAAGGCCAGGTACAACGGGAGATTGAACGCACCGGGATCCGTCTTGTCGGCGGCAAAAAATAGGAATGGCTCATTCGGCCGCTCGTTGAATTCCATCTCCGCCACGGCCGGCCCCATCCCGTGCACATTGCCGGAAAAAGCGTCTTTCAACAGATCCTGACCGGCCCCGTACAGCCCCTGCTGTTTGGCTACTTCGGTCCCGGCAAGGAATGCGTCCCACGCCAGTTTATGGACAGGCTCATACCCCACACCATGCCGATGACTCATTAAGATCGCGATATCATCACCGGTACTGCTGACGTAATGGTCAATCAACATCGAACTATGCTGAGCCACATAACGCTGAACGGTTTCCAACAGTTGCCGGGATGGACAGATATGGCCCCCGATCGAACCGATGTCGGCTTTGATGATGCTGAGGGTGACTTTCATGACGAAACTCCTCTTTCGGAAATGATAAGCACAGTTCCTGCCTCCTCCAACAATTGAGCAATCTCGATGCCACTGCGCTCACGGACAGATCTTTTATTGATTCCTGTGATTCCGTCCATGGAGACAGGATGCGTGACAACGGAATCCGGCAATTGGTTGGGGTAGGCGGCTACAGAGAGGTGAAACTGAATGAGGCAAGATGCGACAGTGAACGCGTATATCGCACTCTTCGTAACGGTTTGTGACTTATTGACCAACCTGCTTTGTGTGTGCCGGTGCGCTCACAGTCCTGAGCGTCATTGACCCTTCAACCCTAACCCCGAGCGAAACTGCGTGAGCGAGGGACGAAACCGTCTGGGCAGCAGGCTAACTCGTAAAGTGTGAAGCCTCCGACTTTGGAAACATTATACGTTTCACTATTCGGCAGACTCACGACCATAAGTGCTATCAAAGGGTACACGATAAGCAACCGACCGTGCCGCAGCGACACATCGTAAAGCGCCTGTAAATAATGCCGATTAGGTCAGTGATCTCCTTTCTTCTGAACTCCATGGACTATCCCCCCATCGAGCCGACAGAGGCAAGACCTGATGCTGTCCGTTTTCTGGTCACATGGTAGTAAAGCAGAGGAATCACGACCAAGGTCAGCAGCGTCGAGGCCCCGACACCAAAGAGCAACGAGACGGCCAACCCCTGGAAGATGGGATCCAGAATGATGACGAAGGCACCGACCATCAGTGCCGCGGCGGTCAATAAGATCGGCCGTGTGCGAATCGCACCCGCCTTGACAACGGCTTCGCCGAGGGGCACGCCCGCACGTTCTTGCAGTTGAATGAAATCGACAAGGAGAATGGAGTTCCGCACGATGATCCCGGCCAGCGCGATGAAGCCGATCATGGATGTCGCCGTGAAGTACGATCCGGTCAGCCAATGTCCAGGGAGAATACCGATGAGCGTGAGTGGAATGGGCGCCATGATGATCAACGGCGTGACGAACGATTGGAACTGCCCGACGATCAACAAATAAATCAGCACCATGGCCACGGCAAAGGCGATGCCCATGTCGCGGAAGGTTTCGTACGTGATGTGCCATTCCCCATCCCATTTCATGGCGATCTTCTCTTCAGACCAGGGCTGTGACGCGTAATACTGCTCGATCTGATACCCTTCTGCCGGACGAAACTCTTCCAGTTTTTTCCCCACACCCAGCACTCCATACACGGGACTCTCGGCTTTCTCTGCTCCAGGGCCACCGACATCCGCGACGACATAAACGACCGGCTTTTGATTCTTGTGATAGATCGTCTTGTCTTGGACCGTTCGCTCTACCTTGAGGAGTTCGGACAGCTGCACGATCCCTCCGGCACTCGTGCGCAACCCGATCTCACCGAGATGCTCAAGACCGGTTCGCTCAACGAGCGGGAGGCGAAGCACGATTTGGACCGGACTTTTCTCTTGCGGGATGTGGACGAGGCCGATCTTCGTTCCTTGGAGTGCCATGCGAAGCGTGTTGATGATCTCGTCGGAAGGAATACCGGCGAGCGCTGCCTTGGCACGATCAACGGTGAAGACATATTTCACCTGGTCCGCTTCGATATAGTCGTCCACGTCCACGACTCCGGAAGTGGTTTCGAATAGAGTTCGAATTTCCCGAGCCACAGCGAGTTGCCTGTTGTAATCGTATCCATAAACCTCTCCAACCAGCACCGATTGCACAGGCGGCCCGGGCGGCACCTCCACGATCTTCACATTGGCCCCGTATTCACGAGCGATCTCGTGAACCGGTGGACGAATCCGCTGGGCGATCTCATGACTCTGAGCGGCTCGCTCGTGCTTCGCGACCAGATTGATCTGAATGTCCGCCTCGTGAGGTTGCTCCCGTAGATAGTAGTGCCGGACGAGTCCGCTGAAGTTGAAGGGGGAGGCCGTTCCGACATAGGCTTGATAGTCCCGGACTTCGGGCACCGTCTTCACATAGCGCCCCAGCGCCTGAGTGACTCGGGCGGTCTCTTCGAGCGTTGTCCCTTCCGGCATGTCCACCACCAGTTGAATCTCGCTCTTATTGTCGAAGGGGAGCATCTTCACGACGACATGGCGGGTATAGAACAACAGGGTGGATCCGACGAGCAAGAGCCCGACTCCGGCCAGAAACGCATAGGCGAGGGATGGACAAGCCAATAACGGAGAAAGCAGTCGTCGATACATTCGAGCCACAAACCCCTGCTCATCACCTTCATGATCGACACCGGCAACGGCAACTCCAGGGCGATAGCAAGTCTGGCAAAACCAGGGGATCACGATGAATGCAACCAGCAGGGAGAAGAACATCGCGATGGAGGCGTTGACCGGAATCGGCCTCATATAGGGTCCCATGAGCCCGGAGACAAAGGCCATCGGCAGAAGAGCGGCGATAACGGTGAATGTCGCCAAAATCGTCGGGTTCCCGACTTCATCAACCGCCCGGATGGAAGCATCGTGGTGAGCGGTGAGACGCAGCTTCAGATGACGATAGGTGTTTTCGACGACCACAATGGCATCGTCCACAAGGATACCGATGGAGAAAATAAGGGCAAACAGGGTCACCCGGTTGATCGTGTAGCCGATCATCATCGAGGTAAAGAGCGTGAGCGCGAGGGTCAGCGGGATCGCAATCGAGACAACAAGCGCCGGCCTCGGCCCTAATGCCACACCAAGAAAAACCACCACCGCAACAACGGCGATCAGGAGGTGCCAGAGCAGTTCGTTGGCCTTCTCCTGGGCCGTTTCTCCGTAATCACGCGTCACCGTCACACGAACGTCCGACGGAATGGCCACTCCCTTCATCTCGTCGACTTTGCGGATCACCTCAGCGGCGACTGTGACGGCATTCACGCCGGCCTGCTTGGCAATTGCGATGGTCACGGCTGGATCTTCCGTGAAGCGTTCCTCGTGAAGCGTATCTCGTGGTCCGTCTTGCGCTTCACGCTTCACGAGCGACGAACCACGGGCCGACAGGCCCTCGCCGAACCAGACATAACTCGTCGCTTCTGCCGGTCCGTCTGTGACTTCCGCCACCTGACGTACGTACACCGGCCTCTGTTCATGGACGCCAACGACCAGACTTTCTAGATCTTCACGTGACCGGATGAAGCGACCCGTTTCTACCAGAAAGCTTTGATTACGACTGTCGAAGCGGCCGGTCGACAAGGCGCGATTCTCACCTTTGACAACGCTCGCAACCTGCAGCGGCGTCAACCCGTAGGCCTTCAATCTCGTGGGATCGATCTGGATGCGCAGCTCGCGCGGCCGCCCGCCCACGATGAATCCAGCCGAGGTGCCGGCTACCTTCTTGACTTCCTCCAAGACCTGTTCAGCCAGCCGATGGAGCTCAAATTCTCCGTAGCGCTCACTCGACAGCGTGAGGGTAACAATAGGGACGTCGTTCACATCCTTCGGTTTGACCAGAAACGGCTCGGCCCCGGGCGGTAGGAGATCTTGGTTCGCCATCAACTTGTCGTAGAGATCAACCAGGCTCTGCTCCATCGGCTGGCCGACATAGAAACGGACAATGATCAGGGCGCCACCTGGCCTGGAAATCGAGTACACATACTCGACCCCCTTGATCTCGGAAAGCTTCCGCTCAAAGGGTTTGGTGAGTTGTTCTTCGACGACCTTGGCTGATGCCCCGGGAAACGGCAGCCAGACATCGGCCATAGGTACAACGATCTGTGGCTCCTCCTCACGAGGTGTCCCGACCACCGCAAACAGACCCAATAGCAGCACGGCGAGCATGATGAGCGGTGTGAGTTTACTGTCGATAAAGAGAGCGGCGATGCGTCCTGACAAGCCGGGGTGGTATGGGGAGGGATGGGAAGTCATTGGTCATTGGCCATTGGTGAAATGAGGGCCTGAATCAAAGAGTTCAAGGTTTTTACCATTGACGAATGACTATTGACCCATGACGTTCTTTCCCGGCACCGCTGCCGTCTCGACGATCTGAACGACTGCTCCGTCAATTCCACGGCTTCCATCCGCCAAGACTCGTTCGCCCTCATTAATACCGGATAGGATCTCAACCTGTTTGTCGAACCTCCGCCCGACTTTGACCCACCGAAGCCGTGCGATCCGGTCTACTCCAACGACGTAGACGCTACTGAGCTCGCCTCGCTCGACCAGGGTTGTCACAGGAACCAGAATGGTTTGGGTGACACCTTTTTCGAGAGGAAATCGGCCGAACATCCCGGTCCTCAGTCCCTCTCCCTTCGGCAGATCGACCTTGACCATAAAGGTATGGGTTTGCGGATCTCCTGCCGGAAGAATTTGGCTGACTCTGCCGATCAACTCTTGGCCGCCTAAAGCGTCGATGAGGATTGGGATCGTATCGCCTCGAGACACCGACCGGAGATCTCCTTCCGCGACCGTGGCTTCCAGGCGAAGATGCAGGGGGTCTTCCATTTTGAGGAGCGGCTGACCTGGCGAAGCCAATTCTCCTGCCTCTACTTTTTTCTCGGTGATGACCCCGTCGAATGGCGCTCTCACCGTCGTATAACTGAGCTGCGCCTCCACTGCCTTCCGATTCGCCTCCGCCACGCGATACGCCCTGGTTGCATTCTCCATCTCCTGTTTCGAGACCGCATCTTGGGCATAGAGCTGGTCCATCCGGTCAAGATGCGCCTTCGCATTCTCGATCTCCGCATGCGCGCGGGCCAGGTCTGCCTGGAGATCTCGGCTATCCAGCTGGATCAAGAGCTGCCCCTTGGAGACCTTCGAGCCTTCTCGAACCAGTAATTTGTCGATGGATCCTTGGATACGACTGGAGAGCGTGGCTTGGAAGATCGGAGCAACCTGACCGGTTACTTCAACACGAATCGGTACCGATGCCGGCTTGGCCTCCACGACAGCAGCCTGAATGGTCTTCTGTGGAGCAGCGGAGACCACCGGTGCAGCGGACTCTTCCTTTGATCCGCAACTGGTTAGGAGCAGAGCCGCGAGGACCATGTAGTTCGTTGGGCTGACTCTCATCTGCGTGATGTATTCCTCCGGACTCAGGGTTCGCCCGCAGCAGCTCGAGCATGGTCTTCACAGTGATCCTGAGCGTGAGCCAGTGCATTCTTCTGATCGTCCCATGTCCCGCGCTTGGCCCCTAGCTGTCGAAGGAGACATTCGGCTGTGTTGAGCAACTCCTCTAAACGACGATCTGGTTTCGCCCCATAGTGTCCCCGGTCGAAGATGGGAACCTGAAGACAGACTTCCGCTCGATACTGACGTTCCGGAGCATACATAATACGATGCATCGGCGGTTCTGGATATTCGCAGGGTTTCAGAAGATCCAGCGACTGAAAGAACACACGGCAAAGCCGTCGAAGGTCACCGATGAGGTCGCGCAGCTCGGTGTCCTCGCCGGACGGGAGATGCTTGGGATCCTGAAACGCAGCATAGAGGTTGAGTTGAAACCCGATCTGCACGATCTGATTCGATCCGTCTCTCACATAGAAAGGATCGTGGTCGAAACACACTTTCCGTGCGGCAACCATATTGCGTAGATCCTGCTCACTTGCGAATGCATCCGTCAGATTCAGCGGTATTGCCATCGTGTCTCACCACCCGTGGAGAAGCCGAGCTGCCCCCTCAGGATAAGGCAACTCGTTAGAAAGTCACGATTATTCTTGTACCCCAAGGCGACGTAACAGTGCCATCATCGGACACCAGCCGGTAAAGGCCGATTGGATGAGGTTCACCGCAACAAAAGCAGCAACATAGTTCCAGTACGGATGGACGGTCGCTCCTAGAATCACCGCGGCGAGCACGAATACACCGGCAATCAATCGCAAACGTTCATTGAGTTTCATGTGGCCCTCCTTTTCTCTTGCCTATGGGAGGCACGGACCGAGCAAAGGATTCAGGCAAGAAAGGGCTGTTATTCAACGACTTCTCGCTTGCCGATCCCTACGGCATCAAGAATCGCCTTCTCGAAAAAGGGTTCGCTGACACCTCGTTTCATTTTCATCAGGAAGTACTTTTCAAGGGCGATCTTGGCCAGGTGGACCCATTTACCTTTCTTGGCCCAAGTGACGTTGCGTGGGGCCATCTGCGGCAGAGCGACGAACGCCATCCCTGTATCACCCATGTCCGCCAGACAGATCGCATTCCACGTTGCGGTTTCTTTCTTCGCATTGTTCTCGATCTCAGCCTTGATGTTATGCACGGCCGCCGACACCATGGATTCGATCATGTACCCGGTCTTCGGTGCACCGGTCGGGACCGGCGTCTGCTCGACCGGCGGGATCGCCACACACACACCGACCGCGTAAATATTCTTGTACTTGGGATTCGCTTGGTAGGCATCGATGTTGACGAAGCCTTTGGGATTGCATAGGCCCGACGTCCCTGCTACCGCATCAACCCCGGCGAAGGGCGGAATCATCATCGAGTAGCGGAATGATACTTCCTGACCATCCTCCAAAAACATTTTGCCTGGTTGGACTTCTTTGATCGCCGTGTTGTGGATTGGTTTGATCGAGTGCTCGGCGAACTCATCCTCCATCAGCCGCCGAGATTTCCCGACACCGGCCAGACCCATGTGACCGATGTAGGGCTCGGGTGTCACGAAATAGATCGGGACTTTCTTACGAAGTTTTTTCTTCCGCAGATCCGCATCGAGAATAAAGGCCATCTCGTAGGCCGGCCCAAAACAGGAAGCGCCCTGCGCTGCGCCGATGACAATGGGACCTGGATCTTTCAGAAAGCTTTGATAGGCACCCCATGCCTGTTCTGCATGGTCTACGTTGCAGACTGACTGTGTATGGCCGCTCGGACCGAGGCCAGGCACGGCAGCAAAGTTGAGTTTCGGCCCCGTGGCGATGATGAGATAGTCATACGGCACCTCACCTTTCGTCGTGACGACGCGGTTCTGTTCCGGCTCGATGCGATCAGCCGCGGCATGGACGAATTCGACTCCCTTCTTGGCCAGTACCGGCCCCAACTCAAAGCTGATGTCCTTACGTGTGCGCCAGCCGACCGCCACCCAAGGATTCGACGGGACGAAGTGGAATGAATCCACATTTGAAATAACCGTCACCGTATGTTTCTTCTCCAATAGAGCCCGTGCTTCATAGGCGGCGGGTAACCCGCCGATCGATGCACCGATGATCACCACCCGTGCCATCGTTCACCTCCATGGTTAGTGATGAGTGATGAGTGTTGAGTCCTGAGTGCTGAGCGTCGTGTTTACCTCAGCACCCAACATCCAGCACGCAGAACTTTTTTAGCGGCCGCCTCTCTCGCCACGTTCTGCCCTCTCATGCTGCGGCTTCTCGGGGCGCTCCGTTTGCATATGTTCCCTGGCCCGTTCACGCTCACGCGCCCGTTCACGTTCGTGCAACTGCTCTTTGTCCTTCAACTCTTTATGAAGTTGATCTTTAGTCTGTAGTTTGTCCTTGTCCTGAAGTTGCTGTTGCGTCTTGAGCTGATCGCGGTCGCGATCATGATCTTGCGCTGATGCGATCGTAACGAAACCGACCGGTGACACCATAGCTACCACTAGAGCAACACGTATGATGGCTTGGGACTTCATAAAAACCTCCCTGACTGCGCGACCGGAGCGACATTGCCCTCGGCTGTGGCGGATGTCCCGCCTTTCGAGGCTTGTGCCATCCGACCATGACAGGAGCGCTCATTGGGTGGGAGTCACCATCTCGGAAATGGATTCGTTCGTGAACTGATTTTCTCTCTTCTCTCTGACTGTTGGTGGCTAATCGCTGCCAGCTATCAGCCGGCTTTGAATCTATACATGTCATGACAGACCGTGCAGCGGGCCGTCATACTCCCCAACCGCTTCAGGAGTTGCTGGGACGTCTCTCGTTGCACGACCGCATCGGCTAACGCATCCATGTCCTTGTGAATCGACATGCCCATTTGCTTAAACGACAGCGGCAGCTTGACCATGAGTGCTGGCTCCACGTCCTCGGCCATGTGCATCCCACCTGCCTTGGCTGCCGACTCCATTCGTTTCAGATCAGGTTCCGACTCTCCCAACTCTCGGATGACGCCGTCCACTGCTTTCAACAGTTGCCGCATCTCCGCCAGAATCTGATCACGTTCAGCCGGTGCCACGAGTATTTCTGTGCGCCCGTCGCTTCCCTTCGTGGTCCATCCATTGATGAAGAACCAGCTAAGACCCGTGACCGTGAGAACCCACAGGACAATACCTGCCATGCACCATGGTGATTTCATTTTTGTTGCGATGCCTCTCCAAGCATTGTCTAAGCAATACCCTTCATCATTGGACGGAAAGCGAATATGGACCGTCTCTTTGACCGATCAGTCCGTCGAACTTGCAAGGAGGAAACCGTGCGAACCAGGAGGATGAGAAGCTGAATCATTTCATCGAGATACGGAGGTGTTGCGAGGAAAACCCAAGGCTGTTCCTCTTCACGCAGGGGAAGCTTGCTACAGGCGAGAGAGAAGCGATGTCGCAGAACGCGACATCGGCATGGAGCTATGACCGGGCCAGCATCGCCGCCGTCATCACGACGGCCAAGGCGATGAGTAGGGACAATCGAGGGAGCCAGCGCGCGGTTTTGAATACCACCTGCTCTCCTGCCGTTCGCTGGGATTCTGGAATCGCACTGACCCGGCTGACCTGGGGACCGAGCACGAGGTCATGCAGCAAGGTCAGGAACAGCAACAGAGCGACCAGCGTCAGCTTCACGACGACGATTCCCGGCCAGGAGGAAGGGCTCGCGACCGCGACGCCACGAAGCGACAATAACATCGGACCGGTCATTACGAGTATCGCCATGGCCACCCAGACGATGGGGCGAAAGCGGAGTGCTGCAGACCGAAACAGCGCCATGAACTCGGGTACTGCTTTCCGGCTTCTCACCAACGGCGCCAAGACCAATGACAGAAAGATCATGCCGCCGACCCAACTGACCGCAGCGAGAATGTGCAAGATAACAAGCGTGGAATACATACTGTGCTCTTATGATTGATTTGATGAGACCCATCGTTCCTGGACGACTGCACGCACACTCAGCGCAGTGCCAACAGGAAGGTCCGATCGGTCACGGGGGGTGCTGATCCGCCATTAGCTTCCCGTAGACCTTCCCCCGACTTGATTCGGACCAGAGTAGAGCCCTCACGAGCGGCTGACGATGGTGAGCCGTAACCGGTTAGTCCTTGGCCTCGAACCACAGATTCAATGAAACCGTTTCATTCGCCGTGATAGTCAGTGCCTGTTCTCGCATGCCGAGAATCGGATGCCACACTTTGAGGCGGTACTTTCCCGGCGGAAGATCATCGATGGAGAAGGCGCCTCCTGCATCCGTAACCGAAAAATACGGGTGGTCGATCGCATAGCCCCAGCTCTGCATATAGGGATGCATACTACACTGCATGCTGAATACTCGTCGCCCGTTGATCAACTGCACGGCCTCGGTCGTCCCGCTCGCCTCCAGGGACGGGCGATAAAACACCATATCGCCTCCCGTTTGGTCGAACGCATACCCTTGAATGTCGTGTGGGATTGAGTCTCGATTGAACACCGTGATCAGCCGCTTATCGCCGACCACGGTCACGAACGGCACAAACCGACAGCGGCTTGCTTCTACTTGGGCATCAGTGAAGGGAAAGGGCTTTCCACGCTCCACACCCTCCACCATTACCAGGACATCTTTGAGGCCACCGTCTGCCCTGACTGTGATTTCTCTCATGAGCCGATACCCGTTGAGATCAGATCGCTGACTGCAATATTCGTAATCGAGAGAGCGACGCAACTCGAATTCCTTCGGCGGCGGGACGGTACCGATGAAGGTGACGGTGCCACGCACGGTAGCCCCCTCCACCACTGGCACAGATTCATAGGCCCGGACCTCTGTTCCCAGACACATCATCAGGACCACGAGCATCCAGCCACCCAAACAGCCTCCCGTTCTTAACTCTTGTTTCACATTGTCCTTCCTTCGCACCCTGCTCGTCTCACACTGGTTGCGTGATCTCATGCGGAGTGATCCGAATCCGGTCACGTAGAAACTTCACCGCCGAGGGTCTGGCCAGCGGCGCAGCTATAAGTCGCAACCGGCTTGGACAGATCGTCATGGGATATCGAGATGATCCCGCCGATATCCAAGCTGAGCGTTGCACACAGAGACCGCAGAAAGCTATGGAATTGTTGTACCGCATGGTTCTGTCTGACGCAAGACCGCGTCGACGAGAACACATCCCGTACTATACATGCGGCCAACCTGCTCTGAGACTGCCGAAGCACTCATAGTCCTGAGCAAAGTCGAGGGGTTGGAGGAGGAAACCACCCGGGCAGGCTAGCTCGTAAATCATGAAACTTGAAACTCAGGATCGTGCGTCACTCCGTTTTAGGTCACCCATCTGAGCATGGTCTGTTCAGGAACCGGATGCTGAGGATCACGCACACCGGCCAACAGATCACTATGATATTTCTTCAACTGCCGGTACCACACGGCCGGTGTGTCCGATTCCAAGTGCAATAACATACTTCCATGCCGGCCGAACCCTTGTTCCTGCGATTCCAAAATCGTCCGATCTTGGCCAAGAATCGTCCTGAGAGTCCGACGGACCAGCCATCCAACAGGAAACCCGCGCAGAAAATTCCATCCCACGCAGATGTCGAATCGACTCCGTTCGTCGGTCAGCGGGGTGGCCACCAACATGACGGACGCAAACCGGTCGCCGATCTCCCATCGCTCCAAATGGATGCCGGGTAGGACGAAGTCGACCGTGGTCGTCGCCGAACCCAACCTTGGAGATAACGCCCGAAAGATAAAGGTATCCGGCAACAAGACGTTCTTCGAGATCGTTCGAAACCCCAACGGCAGTCGGGTGAATAGTTTTTCTTTCTCCCTGGCTGCCTCACGCCGCCGGAAGTAGTTGTTGTGCACGAATGGGACATGAGCGGGATCCATGAGACTATCCACTGCGAAATCCCACCGGACTTTTGCCTGGGCGGACTCGCGCACCGAGACCATCGGACTGCCGTCTGCTGGAATCGGCAAAGAGGGAGGCGGACTCGACGGCTTCCGGCATCGATCGTTTCCCATATAGACCCACACCCATCCATCCCGCTCCTCTACCGGGAATGTCCGCACACAGGCCGAGGCGGGTGATGGATGCAGTACGTTACCGAGAGCCGGAACCTCGATGCACTCCCCCGAGGACATGAAGCGCCACCCATGAAACGGACAACGCAAGGAATCCCCTTCTTGCCTACCTGAGGAAAGGGGGACGCCTTTATGGGGACAGCGGTCCTGTAGCGCATGCACCTGACCACCCCGATCCCGAAAGAGGACAAGCGGTTGGTTGCAAAGGACTGCCGTGCAGGGTCGACCAACGCGGACGTTCCTGCTTTCTGTGGCGATATACCAGAATCCTTCAAGCATTCAGTTCTAGTGGATCAGCCGCCCCGTGTATCGAGCGTTTTCTTGAGACTTCGACGAACGTGGGTGACGATTGCGGTAGAAACAACGGTGCAGAGAGCTATCAAGTAGCTCCCTGCACCATTGTTGGCGGATACCATGTTCCACCCTGCTTGTACGCTATTGGCCCACTAGAATCCGATCGCCCCATAGACCCCGGCGGTCCAGAAATTGTTCACCGTGTTGGTTTGGTTTGAAGCCAGATGGAATCGGCTGTCGAGACCCAGCCACAACTCTTTCCATACACGAAACTCCGCACCCCCGCCGAACTGAACTCCGATATCCAAATAATTGATCTGACTCGACGTTGGACTGATGACGTGGAAATCCAGCCCCGCCGGAATGATCCAGGGTTGGAAATCAGTCCCCTGCCGGAACTTTAGTTTGGGCGCGACACTTACCGTCAACATGGTCAATTGAACCTTGCTGAGACCACCGTTACTTACTCCCGTCACAGTTGTGGTATCTCCATTCCCGACGGTGGCGGAGGCCCACCTCTTGAATTCCAATCCGATCTCACCGACGAGCGCCACGCCGTTCATCATGCCCCATAGATCCTTGGTGACCATGAGATCCGTTCCCCCGCCGATGTAATAGCCCCCGGTTCCATCGTTCTTCCCGGCTACCCCATGGCCATCTGTGATCAATTCACCGCCGCGATCGCTGAGCAACTGACCATAGCCGCCGCGAAAGAACACGCGGTTCCCGGTCGGCGTCGTGCCTTCAGCTAACACTTCTGCCAAATGCGCGGACGCACCATCGGCATGTTCGGTGCACGCATCCGCATGCCCGGCCTTGCCGTGTTGCACCGCTTCCATCAGATGTATGACGCCCATATCCACATGCGGGTTTTTCACTCCAGCCGCTCGTGCATGCTTAAGCGCTTCCTCCGCGCGCTGAACACAGGCGTCGGCATGTCCCTGCTGCCCATGTGACGCGGCACCTTTTGCATGCTCGACCGCTTCGCTCACATGTGGATTGGCGGCGGCAAATGCTGAGCTGCTCAGCACCGGTGCTCCAAGAGCGAACACTGCGGCGAGTGACACCGCGACAGCCCTCACTCCGATGTTCCCCCTGCTTCTCAATGCCTGCATGACACTCTCCTTCCCTGGTTACGCATCGAGGAGCACGGCCCTCCTTCGAGCAATCAACTGACGATATCTGATCGCATGCGCTTTATCTGGCTTGTCCAACCCTCAACCGACCACTCATACGTCCACCTCCGTGATATGCAGATTCGGACACCAGTCCGCTTCCGCCCGGCGTGCCACTTCCCTGAGCTGACTCGCCATCGGAGGCGAGCCTTGGTCGCGCGACAGCCCCACACAACGTGAGCAAATAAACCGGCAGTGAGACAGGCACGGTCGCTCGGGACATCCTCTATCCGCGCAGACTTTCTCCGCCTGCTCAAGACAATAGGCCTTCGCGCCGCGGGCACTGAGGCTCTCCTGATAGCAGCGGAGGGCGGTATAGAAGTTGATCCGGCTCACGACGAGTCTGCCTTTGAGTGTGCTGTGGACATCGCGCAGGTCCCAGGCTTCCTCGATCATTCGCGCAACGATCCCCACCGACATCGGAAAGTCTTCAAAGTACGCCACGTACTCGGCCCCCTTCTCATCCGCCTCCGCGTCGCACACCGGTCCCATTCGGATCAGCTTGAGCAACGTCGGGGCGTCGACAACCTGTACTTCAGGAATTGCGATTGAGAGATGCACGACCAGCTCCTGTAAGAAATGATTCGGTAGCCAATACTGCCTGTAGAAAAAACAATGAGAGGGCCACTCTCACCTGTGACCCCCTCATCGCTGACACGTGGCGGCCGGGACTGCCGCTCACAATGGGGTGGACTGTGCTGGATCGCGATAGGACAACTCGCCATCCAGCCTGCAGAGAGAGCTCGGTCTCTCGACGTTGTTCCAGCTATTCAGCAACTGTCGTGCCATCCTTGTTTGTCATTCATGAATGAATGATTCACGCATCAGATGCGAAGAGGAATGGCTTTCGTCAACCTTGCTGTCTGCTCCTACAACGCAGGAGACTCCACACTCTTGGACAGTGGTGGACTAGATCTCCTCATTCGCTCACATATCATCCGCTTAGGCTGTCCATACCAATGGACGTTCGCTCCCGGAATGCAGGGGAGAAAAGGGACATCCAAACCATCATGGCCTGTTGGGGCTCCCAAGATGAGAGCACCACAAGCTGAAGGCAGGCACGGCTCTTCCGTCGTCCGATTGGCGCTCCACGTTCATGGATCCATGAATGGATCCGAACCATGCGTACAATCGCGTCGATGAAGAATGCGGTGATGAGAGCAATCCGATCGGTGGGGAGATTCAGCAGATCAGGCGGCTTGGTCCCCTGATCCGCCCATAGCGGGATTCATCAGGCGAATGGGGCAACGCTCGAAGACGGCAGTTTTGATCTTCTGATGAGGCGCTCTCACGACGTGGGAAACAGTGCCCCACGAAAGGAAGGGGACAAGAGTACGGGTACGACCTATTCGATGCTATACGCGCGAAGTTTGTTATAGAGGCTCGCTCGACTGATTCTGAGTAATTTGGCTGCTTTCAATCGGTTTCCTGCCGTTTTTTGCAGGGCGTCAACGATTCGAGTGCGCTCCGTGTGAGCCACGGCGCCACGCGACGCCGAGCGTAAACTTTCGTCCTCTTCCCCCAGAGCCTGGTCAAGAAGATCCTGGCAAGGCAGCGACGGGCCGACCGTCGTCACCACAGCCCGCTCGATATAGTGCTGCAACTGTCGGACATTCCCCGGCCAAGGAGCGTCCCGTAACAACCGCAAAGCCCGCTCCTCCACGTATCGCACCGGCTGATGATGTCGTGCGCAGGAGGCTGCGACGAAATGCCGGACAAGCAATGGGATATCGTCTCGCCGCTCCCGTAATGCCGGCAAATACAGAGGCAGCACAGCCAGTCGATAATACAGATCCTGCCGAAACGTTTTTGCTTTCACGAGTTCCGTCAGATCTTTGTTCGAAGCTGAGATGACACGCGCATGGATCTTGACCGTTCGCGTCCCACCCACCGGCTTGATCTCGCCCTCCTGCAGAACCCGCAGCAATTTGGCTTGAAAGGTCGGCGTCGTGTCGGCAATCTCATCCAGAAAGATCGTGCCGCCGTCGGCCTCATCAAACAAGCCTCGCTTGTTCATCACCGCCCCGGTGAAAGCTCCCTTTACATGCCCGAATAACTCGCTTTCGAGCAGCGTCTCCGGCAATGAGCCGCAATCGACCACGACGAACGGCCGATCCCTTCTGGGACTGAGGGCATGAATCGTTTTCGCCAGAAGCTCTTTCCCCGTTCCGCTCTCACCTTGAATGAGAACGGTCGCCGAGCTCTCCGCAACCAGACGGGTCATGTCGAAGAGCTGCTGCATGATCGGACTTCGACCGATCAAGTCACCAAGACCATTCGCAAGAGGTGTGGTAGGGTTGTCCTCCGCTATAGCAGCCTGAACAGACTTCGATGCCGGCTGGAAAAGCACCAACATGGAGACGACGGATCCATTCGCGTCCGTCAACGGAAAGGCCTGCTGCATCCCGCAAGCCTTGCCGTCACCTCCGCCTGAACATGAGACACACTGCACCTCGGGCGTCTCAAACACCTTAATAGCGGGGCAAGTCCCGCAGGGATCACTCCGATTGGCAAAGGCTTCATAGCACTTCGCATGTTGCCGGCGAACGGGGGTATTCTCCTGCACCGACCAGGCTGCTTCGTTCGCATAGACCACATTGAAGGATTGATCCATGACCGCCACCCGATCGGATAGGCCTCCGGCCAGTTGCCTGATGGCTTCGACTCGCGCGGTGATGATGGGATCTTGGGGTACGAGGTTGCTGGAGCGTTCTGGGTCAGACAAGGCGTTCTCGCTTCCGGAGATACGGCGCCCGGACCCTCGAGCCGATGGCGGCCGACATGAGCATGAATGCGCCATGGGAACTCACCGGGGCTTTTTCATTCTTGCCATACGCTATCTGCCCTCAGCTCCCGGTCCGTGATTGAGTAATTGTTGCACACAGTTCTTCAGCTCCGCAATATGGACCGGCTTGTCGAAGTAGGCGTTCGCACCCGCTTTCAGTACCTGTGCTTTCAATCGCGCATCGCCGAACGCCGTCATGACAACGATCGGACACTGCGGTGCCACGGTCCGTAACCGACTGACATAATCATCGCCTCCCGCCGGCATTCGCAGGTCAGTCAGGATCGCATCCGGCACGGATTGCAGGACCGATAGAAACGCTTCATCCCCATCCCGCGCTTCGCGGAGTTGATAGCCCATTCCACAAAACTCATCACACAGCAGGCTGCGCATCTCTCGGTCATCTTCGACAATCAACAGCACGGCACCCTTTCCGTTTGTCACAGGCGACATCCTCTCCGGCCCCCATCCGATTGATCGCACGCTCTTAGGTTGTTGAACCAGCAAGGTGCATGCCGTCGGCGAAGGGAAGAAGTCGGCAGAATTTCAAGACAATGAGGGGAGGCGGATGGAGTGGAGGAACTCGATTGGCGAGAAAGACGACAGTCACCAACGCATCAGTGTTGCGGGATGCCACAGAGATCGCTGGTGAGGGGTGAAAGGTAAAGGGTGAAACAATCAACGGGACGCGAGTAAGAATGACCGCAGGAAGCGGTCGTTTCACGTCTTATTATCTGCCATCGGAAGCAGAATCGTAAACGTCGTTCCCGCCCCTTCCTGACTTTCAACGGCGATGGATCCCTGGTGCTCTTCAATAATACCCTTGACGACCGTCAGCCCTAACCCTGTCCCCTTGCCGAATTCCTTCGTCGTGAAAAATGGATCGAAGATCTTCTTAATCACTTCTCGTGGGATGCCATGGCCCGTATCTGCAACGGTGAGTTTCACCATCTGTAGTTCAGGAGCCAGCGCGACGTGGAGAGTCCCGCCATTCGGCATCGCATGCACGGCGTTCATGACGAGGTTGATCATGACTTGGCTCATCTGGTCCGCATCGGCCAGGACCATGGGGCAGGGATCGGCCAACAGCAATTCCAGCTGGATCTGACTTCGTGTAAGGCGTTCGTGAAACATCTCGAGACTGTCTTCAACCACTTGTTTTAGATCAAGCGCACCGCGTTCCGGAGTTTTCCGCCGGGCGAAGGAGAGCAACTGGTTCATCACCCTTGTAATCCGCTCGACTTGAGTAATGATGGTCTGGAGGCCTTTCTTGATCGGCTCTTCCGTAACGCGATCCATCAGATACTCGGCACGGCCGAGAATCACGTTCATGGGGGTCCCGATTTCGTGGGCCATGCCAGAGGCCACCGTCCCGAGTTCGGCGATGCGCTCGGTTTTTCGCAACTGTTCCTGCAGTCGCTTCCGTTCACTGATATCCCGCAGCATGACCAGAATCGCCGGACCTTCCTCATCCACAAATCGGGCCGCGCTGACTTCTGCGTCCACGGATCTTCCGCTCAGCGTGACGATCTTCTCCTCGAGCATGGGCACTTGGGCGCGGCCTTCCACCAACTCATGGATGCGCTCTCGAATCGCAGGGTGATAGTCGGGATGGAACAGGTCCATCACCGATCTCCCCAGAATCTCATCGGCCTTCACGGCGCCGAACAGCTTGATCGCCTGATCGTTCGCAAAGAGGATGCGATCTCCTCGATTCACTAAGATCGCGTAAGGCGAAATGGCAATCAGACGCCGGTAGCGCTCTTCGCTTTGCCGCAACAAGTGCTCCGCTCGCTTCCGTTCCGTGATGTCGGTGACGAACCCTTCCAGGTAGTTCAGGCCACCGTCCATGGCGTAAATCCCTTCACCCCGTTCCCAGACCGACTTGACCTCCCCCGCCCTGGTGAGGATCCGATAGGTCGTTTCGTACGGGCGACGCTGTGCCACCGCTGCTTGAATCTCTTGCCACACTCGCTCCCGGTCACCCGGATGGGTATTGTCGCCATACGAGATGGATCGCTGTACGAGGTATTCCTGGACGGTGTACCCGGTTAAGTCTGAGACTCCTTCGCTGAGATATTCGAACGTCCAATCTCGATCATTTCGGCAACGATACACAAAGCCCGGGATATTGCTGATCAGCGTGGTGAGTTGCCGCTGGCTCTCATGGAGCGCTTCTTCGCCTCGTTTCCGTTCCGTAATATCCTCGGTGAAAAAGACGAGCCCTCCGACCGCGCCTCCGATCGTGTACCAAGGGCGTACCTCCCACTGCAGCCACTGCTCTGTCCCGTCCTGTCGGACAAAGCGATCTTCTTCACAGCGTACGACTTCTCCTGCCAGCCCCCGTTGATGCACGATCTTCCACCGTTCCGGAATCTCAGGGAAGACCTCATAGTGGGACTTGCCGATGAGACTCTGACCTTCCAGCCGATAGTCGCTCATCCAACGTTGACTCACGGCAAGGTAGCGCAGGTCACGATCCAACATGGCCAACGCAGCCGGAGCGTATTGCATCAATAACTGCCACCGTTCCGTGGTTTCCTTGAGCACGATTTCCGCCTGCTTGCGCTCGGTGATATCTCTGAGGATGACGGTATAGTATTTCTGATGTTCGACGGCAATATGCGAGATGGCCGCTTCGATGGGAAACTCCTCACCGGTTGAACGAAGGCCCATCACTGTCCCCAGATGGCCCATCTTCCGGCTAGTGACACCAGACTGCCCGAACCCTTGCACATGATGCCGATGGGCGTCGCGGAACCGCGTGGGCAAGAATCGATCGAGTGGCTGTCCAATCGCTGCTTGCGTGGAGCAGCCAAACATCTGCTCGGCCGCATGGTTGAACAACACAACCCTCTGATCCTCATCCACGGTGATGATCGCATCCATCGCGGATTCGATGATGCTTTCCAGCCTCAGTTGGGCGACCAGGAGCTGCCCTTCGGCTTCTTTGCGACCGACGCCGGCACGTACGGCCTCTCGATCCGCGTAGTACCGTGCCTGTTGCGCCTCCATCATTAACCCTTCGGCATGGGCTCGCTCCACACGTTCGGACATCAAGTCTCGCTCCGCCTGCACTGATTCATGTTGCAGCCGTCTGAAGCGAATCAATCCCAAGGCTAAGATCCACAAAACCAAGGTTCCCAATGTACGATTGAGTACGCCGTACAGGAGCGAACTACCCGGCGGCTTGAGAAACAACCCGAGCCAGAGAAGGCCGGTGGCAAGGCCACAAAAATAGAGCGATTCTTGCTCCTTCGATCTGAACACCGTGAGCAACAGCGGAACGACATAGAGGATCGACACCGCAATTCCCACCGGGGTCAGCAGGTCGACAGCAAAGATGCCGATCGTGAGGAGCGGGATTGTCCAATGCACAACACGCATGACAAGACTGTCGACATCCTTCATGTGATCGACCCCGGCCTGAAGCGGGACTGTTCATTCACAGTCTCGCTGCGATGATCCGACGGTGGTGGCTATTCCTCTGGGTGAGGCTTACCTTCGATTTCGGCGAGTTTACGATACAGAGTCTTTCGATCGATTCCAAGGGCATGGGCGGCCTGATACTTATTGCCGCCGGTCTTTTCGAGGACCTTCTTGATGTACTCTTTCTCGAGCTCGTGTAACGGCAAGGTGTGTTCGGCGGCTTCGTCCAATACACGACGATCACCGCGGGCACCTTGTACTGGCGCAGGCAGATCATCTGGTGAGATCTTTTCGCCTCGGGTCAGCGTCACAGCCCGCTCGATGACGTTCTCAAGTTCCCGCACATTGCCGGGCCAGGCATAGTCCATCAGCATGGCGAGGGCCGACTCACTCACACCCTTCACTTCCTTCCCACGCGCATGGCCGCATTTCTTCAGAAACGCCTCCACCAAGAGCGGGATATCCTCCCGCCGCTCTCGAAGCGGCGGTAACTTTAGCTCGATGACGTTGAGTCGATAGTAGAGGTCCTCGCGAAACCGCTTGTGCTTCACTTCCTCATTGAGATTCAAGTTCGTGGCTGCGATGATCCGGACATCCACCGAGATCGGCTTCGTCGCGCCCACCCGCCTGATTTCCTTCTCCTGAATCGCGCGGAGGATCTTGGCCTGGAGCATGAGGGGCAACTCGCTGATCTCGTCGAGAAACAAGGTGCCTTTCTGCGCTTCTTCAAATAAACCCCGCTTGTCGAGCTTGGCATCGGTAAAGGCCCCGCGCATGTGCCCGAAGAGCTCGCTCTCCAACAGTTGTTCCGGAATGGCTGCGCAATTGACCGGGATAAACGGAGCATCTTTCCGGTCGCTGTTGAAGTGAATCGCCTTCGCCACCAATTCCTTGCCGGTTCCACTCTCTCCGGTAATCAGGACATTGGTCGGACTATCGGCTACCCGGCGAATGAGGTCGAAGACCCCTTGGATCGCCTTGCTCTTTCCAAGGATCTGATGAAAGCTATATTCTTTATGCACTTCTTTTCTGAGCCGGCTCACCTCCCGACGCAGGGACGCCTCACGAACGACCCGCTCGATCACGCGAACCAGGTCATCCTTCTTCACGGGCTTCGTGAGGTAATCGCTGGCGCCGTGTTTCATCGCTTCAACCGCCGTCTCCACCGACCCGAATGCCGTCATGAGAATGACGTTGATGTCGGGGTACCTACGTTTGATTTCAGCCAGCAACTCGATCCCTTCCATCCCTTTCATACGGAGATCGGTCAGGACAACGGCATAGTCTTCCTCGCTCAATAGTTTCAGGGCCTCTTCGCCGCTCCCGGCCATCGTCACCTGGTGACCACGGTCCTTCAGCATGTCATAGGCGAGTTCCCGCATATCCGCGTCATCATCTACAACGAGGATCGCACCCCAATCTTCCGTCATGCCATGCTCCAAGGGATAAGAATGAGCGTACAGGATCTCGGCTGTCCCATATTGCGACAGTGATCTACCATCTTTGTCGCATTATGCGACATTTTTCATGAGATTGTCGCATTGAGTGGACAAGGGTGCAAGGGCAAGACCACAGGGCTACTGACCCTGGGGAACCTCTGTTCCTGATTGAGTCGCCGAGCCGTTCTGATCCAGCCCAAAAGAAACATCAGTTGCAGCGACGGCTTTGACCGATGGCTCGTTCCCTCCATATCTGATTGGAAAGACATACCACCGCGTCTCCGCTGCAAACAGAAGCTTGTACGTGGTCGCATCGTCGCGAAGGTAGACGTTCAGGAGAGACGAGGTATCTTGCTGATCCAACCGTGCCCAGTTTGTACCAAGCTGTGCGGGCACAACATACAGCGCAGCCGTGATCACCGCGAGCGAGAGATAGGCCCTCGACAGATCGATACCCCGGTCAATATTGCTGAATCTCACCACGAAGAGTTCAAGTGTCGACGCACATACGAGGAGAAGAAGAGGAATCGCAACCAGTAAGAAGCCGATCGCAGCAGACACGAGATCGAGCGCGCTGAGTAGCGTGGGGATGCTGAGAAGTCCGATCAGGAACCACGGACCATACCGGACCACCGCGACCGCAACCTTGAACCCTGTGGCCGTGGTCACATGACCCTGCCCCTCGATCAGCGTGCGATTCGTGACGGCCACATACCCGAAGAAGAGAATGAGCAGCAGCGGGATCCAGCTCTGACTGAAATAGATCGCGATCGGAACCTCTTCCAGGACCCACGAGGCTCCGAATGCTGAAAAGTATGATCTGGTATACACCGATCCGGACAGATACGCCGCACCGGTCATCGTGAACAGGGCGATGAAGACCTTCGGCCCTTGTTCGATCAAACGACGAGCGTTGGCACGAGCCTCTTCAATTTTCTTGTTGTCGCTGGACCTCATGGTTCACAACGCGGAAGAGTTGAACGGCCACAAACTTTTTCGGTGATGTATTCTAAGGTCGACTTGGACGCCGGCGCAATGCGCATTGTGTAGAGGTCATGAGTCCTAGCAGTTTGCTGAAAAACTTGGTTTCTGCTTCGCGCACCGTTGCACGATGATGGAAAGAACTGTGGCACTCTACAGCTCAGAATGCTCAAAAAGGCTGTCCAGCAAGGCTGCAGTGAGCGAAGGGGCGAAGAGGTACATACCAAGCTTCGCTTGACCCGCTCGCTTTGATCACATGCGAGGGATAGGTACTTTGCCTTTAGTGATCTTTACCGCGTCGAGCGTCTGAGTGATGCGAGAACGCCGCTGGAGGACTTTTTCAGCATTCTGCTAGCGCCACAAAATCCAGGACACTCCAGCATACGGCAGCACGGCATCCAGCCCTAAGTTTCGTGCCCCTATTCCGGCATTCGAGATGTGGTGGTATCGCACCCCCAAGGTCAACGCCATGCTGGTCGTTGCGTAGTATTGAATGCCTGGTCCCGTCTCAAGAGCAAAGTTCACCTGGCTACTGTCCTCGGCAATGCGGGGAGCGAGATCCGTCCACAGTAACCCGACTCCGACATCCCAGAAAGGCACCCAGCGCCCGAATGACAGAAGATTGTATTTTAGGACCGCTGAAACTCCCGCTGCGTCACCGGATAATCCGTTCCTGAATCGACCATAGAATGGTTCCAACTGAACCGCCAGGTTCCCCGAGAGCAGGCCGGCATCCATTTCATCGGTCACAATTACCCCGATCCTGGGCATCACAAAGATGGCATGACGACTTGACGAGTGTGCCTCGCTTGGAAAGAGGAACTCCTCCCAGTACCCTACCGCTCCGCCTGCCTCTATGGCCCCGCGCTTCAAGATAGTCCGGGCGTCCGGTATTGTGGTGTCCGACTGTGCCCAGCAGAGAGGGATCACTCCCACCCAGCCCGCGAGCAACACCCCTATCCATGCACCAGAGAACGACATCGTACAACGGATCACCTGCAACAATGCTGCCGGTTCGAAGGGAACTGGAATGAATGACACGGCGGGAGCAACAAACGGCTAGCGCGTGCAGTGCGCCTGGTCAGTGCTGGGCGGCCGATGGCGTGGACGAGGTACGGTTGAGGATGTTTCACATACTGAGGTCTCACTCCTTGCCAATTCCTGTCGCAGGCTGCAGACAAACTCTTCGTTCATCCCTCAAGAACCTTCATGACCAACGACATAGCCATTGAATGTCTGATGCATGGCGTTCGTGCTCAGCCTGTCGACGTAGACAAATTGCCTTTTCCCTCACCCTTGGAGTTCACCTACGCATGCAGCGCATTTCTGCTGAGGGCAGAATGAGGCAACTGGCCTTCAGGCCCTTCGACTTCTAGCCTGCATTATTCATGGAGCGCACGCCGCACGATCGCGAACAGGCTCAGGCCGGTCGGAAACAGCACTGCGGCAGCCGGAAGTGGCACCGCCGCCACCGTGACCACGGAGGGGTTAAATATCATCGAAGCGATTTCACCACCTGGTGCAAGATCGAATATCATGAGTGCGCCCGAGGCGTCCGTGGTGAGGAGGGGGGTGATCCCGTCCGCATCATACAGGCTCACCGAAAACGCGCTATGTGAGCCAGACAAGGCGGTGAGGAACGCGCCGCTGAAATTCACATGAAAGCCGGTAGAGCTTCCAAACGTCACTTCCTGGAAGAAACTATTGAATGGGGTGCCGTTGCCAAATACCAGATCCCCGGGAAGAGCACCTGTGACAAGGCCTGTTCCATTCGTCGGGCCGGTATTTTTGAGGACCGCGTCACCGCTAAAAAGGCTGATCGCCGCTTCTGCCTCCGGAGTCCCTGGGATAGTCCCAGGGTTAAACTGTAGATCCAGAAATCCGGACGTCCCCATGAGGACGCCGGTATTGAGCGAGACCACATAGTCGACGACCATCGCATGCACGGGACTCGCCAGCGCTAGGATCAGACCTGCCATGAGGATGAGTGTCGTGGAACAGTGAGTTCGTGCTGTTGTAGCCATGTCCTATCCTTTCCGCTGAATCAAATGGGGCACATTAGAAACTCCCCGAGAAAATATGCGCGCTGTAGTTGATGCCGACACGCGTTGGATTACTGAATTGAACCGGCACGGAAACGGATGCTCCCGGTGCCAAGCCGCTCACCGGTGCGGTAAGGTAAGGATGGCCGCTCTTCATGCCGGCGGCATTCACCAAGGTGACGCCGACCGTCAGACTTTGCAGCTGCACCTGCACCGGACCGGCAATGAATCTGTTACTGGTATTCGTGATCTGAATGGTCCCAGTGAACATCTGGGTTCTCCGGTTGAATGTGAGTCCGGAACTGACTGCCGGAACCTCTGCGGTGACATCCTGCACCGGTGGGAGCTGCACACGAGCGACCGCCGGTTCATGGTCGCTGAGCTGTGTCGCGAATTCTGAATTGATATGCACAATGTCGTATTCAGGCAAGGCATGATTCATCAATTCAGGGCTGACCAGAATATGGTCGAGAACTTGAGAGTTTCCCTCAAAAATATAGGTGTATTGCTCATCAACCGGTAACGTCCCGACTAAATTATGGAGAATCCCTCCCGCCTTCAAGGTCGCGACTGTCGTCGAAAATGGAAAATCGTTCAAGTCCCCTACCACGACAACCCGTGCCTGGGCGTCCAACGTCAGGAGACTTTGGACGAAATCATGCACCACCATGGCTTGTGCTTGACGTTGAATTTCTGACGAACGCACCGGCGGTTGGAAGCGACCAAAGAGCGGCTGGTCACCGCCTTTGGAATTGAAGTGATTCGCGATGACGAAGAGTGCATGGCCATTGAACTGAAATTCACCGACTAAGGGTTTACGGCTGTTCGCGAATGCGGGATTCAAGGGATCAATTCTCCCCGGGCTCGCGGAGAGCTGCGGGCCATTCGGTCCGTTGAGCACGGCGGTGCCGGATGTCGACGTACCTCCGGGTCGATCGACAAAGGCGACTCGCGCCGGATTGAAGAGAAAGCCTACACGGATATTCCCTCCCGGCTGCCCTCCGTCTTGCCCATCGACAGGGTTGATGGTGCGGAAGGCGTAGGTCGGCCCCCCGGCGGCTCGTATGGCAGTGATCAAAAGATCGAAGGTGGTCGTTGCATCGACCACGCCGTTATTGGTCGCGCCGGAATTGTCCTGAATTTCCTCCACCGCGATGATATCGGGGGAGCGGAGGCGATTGACAATCGCGTCCCCTAAGCCGGCGAACTTGCTGCTCGGATCAGTGGGCGCGAGATTCTCCACGTTGAACGAGCCTATCGTCAGCTGATTACTTGTTCCCTGGAGTAATGTGGATTCCGGTGTCAGACCTTGCGGGATTGGTGTCGGTGTATTCAGCACGAGCAATTTGAAATTTCCGAAACTATAATCGACTACCGCCGTCACCGTAGTAAACCGATCGCCTACATTGACTGCCGGCACAGAAACAATGGCGTCGTCCAAGACTAGGCGCTCGGGGTTGAAATCGGAGCTGCTGATCACAATCCCGCCGCGAGCCGTACGGAGCCCGGCGTTGGCACCGTTGTCCGCCAGCACCGGAATTTCCCCGAACGCGTTCGTCGGGCCGACGACTACCGGGTTATTGATCTGCACCAACATCCCTTCAAGACTCTCGTAAAAGTCGATGCCGTCGTGCGCTGGATCAAACACGCCGCTCGTTTCGACATCGCTTGTCGCGTCGTCGTCGATCACGAGGGTCGGGGGGATACGCCCGTTGATTCCGATATTGACCGCCGCAGGCAAAGCATTGCCGCTCGAGACCACCGTCACAATCGGCGACGTGATCTCCGTCGTGGTCAGATTCGTCGCGCCACCGGCTCCACCTGGCCGGAATTCGGTTACTGTGCCACGCACCAGCACAGAGTCTCCCACCACAACGGGAGGAGCCGTCGAGGTAAAGACGAAGATGCCTTCTGATGTCGCAGGATCGTTATCCGGGGACGAATCCTGCATGAAGAAGCCGTTTGGTCGCACGACCGTGACAATTCCAGGGACGTGGGCGACCGTTTCCCCGTTGTGTGGGGAAAGATGGGCGGCCCCTTGGATCTCATGGATGCGCAAGGACACTCCCGTCCCGCCGCCGACGGCAATCGTCACGGTACAGAGTGTTGTCTGGGCGATGGGGTCGGCATTGGTAAAGGTTACATCCGTGGCATATGTTCCCGGCGCCACCGTCGCGGACACCGCAAGCGTGGCAGTCAATGTTCCACCGACTGCCGTAGCGGGAACAATATTCGTGACGGTGATGCCGGCGACGGAAGCGCTCGTAACAGCGCCATTTGTCACGACACCGTCGCTGTCCGTGGCGCTGAGATTGGCTGATGCGGACGTACCGGCGGCGGTAGACAGTGTCGCCGGGCAGGTGGCGACGACGGGCTGCGTTGCGGAACCCCCGCAGGGCGAGGCTGGTGAGCCGGTGTTGCGTGGATTCGGCGGGCCCGCCGTAAAATCGGTCGCGTTGCCGTCGGTGTCCTGGCAGCCGTTTCCACTGCGCGCTGCGACGGTGGTATTCGTCAACGCCGGTGCGGCTCCGGCACCTTCAAAACTGTTCGCTGTTCCGCCGTACCCTATAAAATCGACTATGCTCGGCAAGGTGGCGCACCCGGTGCTGCAGGTGAGCAAGGTGGTTGAGTTCACCAAGGCCACCTTTCCCGCCGTCGCTGACATGGGGATGCTCCCGGTCGCATCCGGTGTCGGGAGCGTCACAGTACCTCCAGTCCCGACCGCTTCTTGCACCAAATAGTACTGCCCGGGCTGGAGCGTTCCGCTTAGATCCGTGCGTTGCCACGTTGTGCCGGTCGCACTCGCATATTGCACAGACCATCCGGACAGACTCACGGCGACATTGCCACGATTGAACAGCTCGATGAAGTCGTTGCGAAAGGTTGCTCCCGAATTGCCCCCGCCGCCGTAGACTTGGCTGATTACGACATCGCCGCTTGCCCACACGTTCGCAGGGGCGCTGAAGAAAGCCGTTGCAGCGGCGATTCCGACCACACCCAACCGGTGTGGCATACGACGGACGATACGAGAGACACTCTTAGAGGCCAAGGCAAGTAGCTGCATCATAGCGACTTCCTTCCATCCGTTGCGGGTGCACGTACGCAGAGCGTTCTAGGTGTCACGATGTCCCAATCTCATTTTTGTTCCTAAGCACAATGTACTCGCGGCCTGTTACCGACTCATTGGCTCATCCTGATTGTTTGGTTAATTGTTGTTCCAGGATGCACCGGCACAGGATCGGACGAGGGATGGAACGAGAGCGCATCTCGTTGACGACGTCAACCTTGAGATAATCCCCGGCTCCGTCTAGGACTGGTTGTTTCGGAGAAGGAGAAACAGTTGTCTCACCTGTGCGTAGAACTGTAATAGAGGCTCAGCGATCGTTTCATCGGGCCGGAATAGGTAGGAGCAATCATGCAAGCTACGTCTGCAGGATGAATTTCAGCGCACAGAATCGGAATACCTCGCGCTCACCGTTTGCAACCTGATCACGACGCAACGCGTCGTCGCGTACCAACCTCGAAGTTCTCTACGGCATCACCTCCCGCACAATGCCCTGGGCGTCATAGCGGATCTGGATTTCTTGAAGCGGACGCTCCTGCCTGTCGGTCCGGTCGAGTCCTGGTTCAATCGGCGTCATCTGGGTGGTGGTCGTTCCCAAAGGGCCCGCCTGGACCGTGGGGATCTCCATCCGCGGATGGATCGGTCGGACTGACCTCGGCCAGTAGGTGACCATGGCGCCGTCGCCCGACATCTGAACAATGTCCGGCTGCCCATACCGCGTGACCACCTCATCCCTGGTCGTCATACCCACCATAATCCAGGTTTTCTCCTGAGGAGTGCCGACACAACCCCCGAACCATGGGAGAAGGCTCATGGCCGAGATGCCCAGCAACCGCAAGAGACTGACTCGAGTGTTCGGATCTCGCATGTCTGTGTCTCCTAGACTAAACAGTCTGCCGACTTCCGATGATTCCGAAAACCATACGAAATCTTACCTTCCAGCTGGGCGCGCCTGAGACCGACTCTGCTTGGACCGACCATAGTGTAAATACCGAACCGTGGCACTAACTGCGGGGTTATAGGGATTATTGGGTCCAAACGGTTGGGTCGAAATCGTGCGGTGGACGCGTCTTGTTGCGAATCGAGGCTTTGCCAGCTTGTTTCGCATCATGTCCGAACAAACGTATAGTGGCTCATGGCTACCATCACATTAAGGTTGTATGTGGGGTTGGTAACGTTTAGCAGATCGCGTTGACGCCTGCGGAGTTTGCCCTGGTGCTCCCTCTTTGTATGGACGCAACACCCGGCTCTCACGGAAAGGGAAAAGGCATCGCACAGCTGAAGGGCTGTTGCCCGAGGCAACCAGACCCATGCAATGACATCGTGGTGACGGATGGGCTGATCGCATCAGGACCAGACGACCGATACCGTTGAGATCGACTATTCCACCCCAAAAGTTTCCATGCTCCCCCTGCCAGTTGACCACGCTGGACTTTCCAGACGCAATTCGATCAACGATCCGCTCGTGGCGTCGTAGGAAAAAGCCGCGGTCGATGCGGGGATGATGTGACGTCACTTCTGATCATCGGGTTCGGTCTGTTTCATGAGTCGGATCGTTTTGCCAGAAAACCAGGCCCTCCAGTCCAGTTTTGTGAAGAGCACGACCAGCGCGAGCATGAGGATTTGCGTCACGACAAAATACCCTCCGAGATAGGCAAAGACCGATCCCTCATCGACCACAACCTTCTGCGCCACCTCCATCGCCATGACCACCCACACACTATAGGTCAGAAACCGGCCGAGGAACGAGGCCGCCGCCACCGGAGCCAGGGGCAACGACGTGAGCCCATAGGCGATAAACAGTGAGTTCGACGGCAAGGGGCTGCAGGTATAGGCAAGGACGGCCCCGAACGTCATCGCGCGGTGCTGTTCCAGACGGGCTTTCACCAGATCAACATTCTCTTTGGTACGCGCGCTCAACCACCGTTGCCTGACGAGAAGAAAGGCCATTTTCGCGAGGACCAGCCTACCAGCCGTCGCCGCAGTTGCAGCCGCAAGCGCCGTGAGCCAAGGATTCACCCCGGGACTAGACAACGTCATCGCAGACACCACCATCCATGTCGGTGGTGCAAATGCGGGTAGGCAATTGAGTATGAAAACGACGGCAAAGAGAGAGACGGTCGTCATCATTCCATGATAGCGCAACAGCTTCGGGTGCCGGCTCTAAGCAACGTTCTCATAGATTGCCACAAACACAATCGTTGAATTGTATCGCGCCCCGTCATGTATCGACGGCCGGCAGAAGAATGAAGAGTTGGTGGCCTTGACCGGTGTTTCCTCGTTGTATCGGCTCACAATATCTTCCTTATGAGAGAAGGAGATACACTGCACACGTCATAGAAGACACGTGTGGCGGCAGCAAAAACTGGCCAGCCCGAGAGGGAGAAGCAGCGGAAGTGCCAATCTCACTGGCACGAGCGGTGCCTCTGACAGATCCTAGCCCTTCGGCCATCATCGGGGGCAGAACACAGTTTCATGCAGTGCAGATAGCCCTCTCCAGGAAGCCCCTGGGAGCATTTCCCCGGTCGATTCGATGATTGACTATTCGCTAGCAGTTTGCTGAAAAACGCGGTTCTGCTTCGCACATCGTTGCACAATGATAGAAGGAACTGTGGCACTCTACACCTCAGAATGCTCAAAAAGGCCGTCCAGCAAGGCCGCAGCGAGCGAAGGGGCGAGGCGTACGCTTCGGTACGTTGAGCCTCTGAGCGATGCGAGAACGCCGCTGGAAGGCTTTTTCAGCATTCTGCTAGTCTGTCTCCTCACCGCCTTCAATACATGCCTCGCATTGGTCTAATTGGGAGGTGCCGTGCTCACTACAGAAATACCGACGACAGCGGCTGCATGTCATAAAGGTCATCCTGACTCGATCGTCGGCTTCACATTGAGCACACTGGCCGGCACTGCGGGCTTTGGGCATCGTTATCTCTCCATGACAGGTCGTATGAGTTCTCAGACCATCCTTCGCATGATGTGGCGACTCCCGCAGGACGTGGCCCGCGTCCTCCACACGGTGAGCCCTCCACTACTAACACATCGGTGCTCGGCCCTCCAATTTAAAACGGTCATGTCCGGCTCGTAGTCATTCCGATCGCAATGCTCCCGTTGCGAACCGTCACAAAAGGTGCTTCAGGTCTACTAAGATTACGCTGGACTGAGGCTATGTAGACGGGCTGAGGATGAAGTTCTGCACTGGCCCAGAGTCGTGAGCCTGCTGGGACCCGAACCGGGCCCTCCTGAATTTCATGAATTAGTCTGGGTTTGTAGTTCTGGATAATAGGATAAGAACTGAACAGTTCTACAATGGTTCTGTGCCCTCACTGAGAATCTGAATATAACGATCATAGGCAAACAGCCTATTCCGGTGCCGACCAGTGAGTTCTCGAACTGTCCCCAGTTTTTGAAGCAAGGCCATGCCGTTTGTCGCCGCTGGGAAGGAAAGACCTGTGCGTCGGCAAATGTTCGAAAGGGAAACAATCGGGCGCTCACGAAGGGCTGCGTGGACACGAAGTGCCGAACCAGCAGCCCGTCCACCTGTCTGAATCTTCGCTGCATCAGCATTCAATAATTCCACAACACGCTGTGCGGTTGTGACAGCTCCTTGTGCGGTTGTCCGTACACCCTCTAGAAAGAAGTCGATCCATGCTTCCCAATTTCCATCCAGACGCACTTGATCAAGTAATCGATAATAGGTGGACCGGTTTTGCTTGAAATAGAGGCTGAGGTAGAGAAGAGGCTGCATCAGTACACCACCACGGCACAGGAGAATGGTGATGAGAAGTCGTCCGACACGCCCGTTGCCGTCTAGAAAAGGATGAATCGTTTCAAACTGAACATGCGCAAGAGCAGCCTTGATAAGCATAGGTAAAGGGATGGCTTCATCATGGAGAAACTGCTCCAGCTGTCCCATACAATCTTCGACAACCACGTGTGGTGGTGGGACAAAGTGGGCATTTCCAGATCGAGTGCCCCCAATCCAGTTCTGTGATCGGCGGAACTCTCCAGGCAGTTTGTCACTGCCCCGGCCACGTCACAGAAGTTGCGCATGAACCTCTCGGATCAGACGGTTCGACAGAGGGAACCCTTCGCGCAATCGCTCAAGCCCATATTCCAATGCCGCAACATAGTTAGAGACGTCTGTCACGTCGTCTTGTGGCACCCCCGGAGCTTCCTCCAGTTCAAATAGAAGCAAGTCAGATAAGGATGATTGAGTTCCTTCGATCTGGGAGGACAACAGAGCTTCTTTCCGAACATACGAGTAGAGAAAGAGATGTGGATCAGGCAGTAATGTGGAAACGCTGTCCAGACGTCCCAAGGCTAACAGAGCTTGCTCGAGTAGAACCTGACGCGCGCCTGTGAGATCAAGAAATGGTACGGGAGGGAGTGGTTTCGGGATATAGGCGCGCACGTGCTCTCCTCCAATTTGAGAAGTCTCGTATCGGCCAATCAAACCACGGTTCATCGTCGAACTCTCTATTCACGATTACTGAATAGGCGGATATGTTATTAAGCATTGACGGGTCAACTTTTAATAACGGTGGTGCCGTAAAAATGGCCATGCCTTGCAAGTACCTATAAATCCTAGAACTTTGACTGAACTATGCCCTATGGCAAGGCCCTAGACTAGTTGGAGAGAAAGCATGAACATTTGGTTAGGGATGGTGAGCTGGCTGGGACTCGAACCCAGGGCCCTCGCCTTAAAAGCTCGAAAGAATAGTTTTTGACAAGTGCTCGCTATGACAACGGTTTCCCCATTATTCCCTGTAATATTGAGATGTTAGACGATTCTATTAGCTCTATGCATTCCCGTCTCTTTTCTTCCCTTCCTGCAGGGTTTTGTCACAAAATTCACCACAGTGGTGATACGTGTACCTGGTGAGAGAATTATTTCCTGGTGGTGACTATCACAATGCACAATACAAGATCCGACCTGCTGAGATCCTCACGGCTTGACTGGAGCTGCAGACTGTGTTGCCGAGGCGGCGGATTCCGCGCTCTTTGGTGGGAATGCCTTTTCTAGCGCATCTTTAAACTTGTCGAGGAAGGCCTTGTTGAAGCTATCAAAATGCTCTGCTGATGGCATGCCTCTTAGGCAACCTTCCTCTTGAGCGAGCGTGTACAAAACAATTTTCTCACACCATTCGAAACGAACAAGTTCCTCTGCATAGCTAAGAGGCTGACCTGATGTCGTTATCGCCTTATTCCTCTTGGTGACAATGCCACCCTGTACCTGTTCTTTTTCAGTAGGACGTAGAAGCGAGATACAGTTTCCTCCTCCTGCATCACCACTACCCACAGGAACTGGTAGTGTTCCAGCGGGACAGGTATCGCTTGATTTATGTCCAGCAAAATTGCCCATGCATCGCCTTATACTCTCCGAAACGCATTTATGATCAAGGCCTGTTATTGCTTGGGCACTGCTTACCGAGGGGAATAATAGCGCCATGAGAACTAGAATGATCTGCATATTGAGCCCCTTTCTATCACACAGTCGGTCATTATGTGGGTAGCTGACAGTGAACCGCTCACGGCTTAGCTGGCGCTGGGGCAGACGCTGGTGTTGCTGGAGCAGCGGATGAACCCGTTTTCTCCGTGAAAGCCTTTTCCAGCGCGCGAACAAAATTATCATTAAAGTTCTTATTGAACGTGTCCAGTTGGGCAGATGAGGGAATGTCGATGACGTGGGAACACTTGGACGGCGCCATTGAATAGTGAACTACCTTTTCGCAAAAGAGAAAAGCTTCCTGGAACTTTTCAGGCCTCTGTTGCGAATAGATGTTATATGGATAGACTTTCGTGCAGATATTACTATTATCTGGGAGTTCTCCGTTCTCGCAAGAAAGAACCTCTTTGTTCTTCAGAACTTGACCGATGCACGCCCTGACCTCGTTTGCTACGCAATACTGATCAAAAACAGAAATTTTTTCGGCGTGTGCTGGCAAAGAGTGTAGAAATGCAAGGCACAAGAGAATGATCCGCATCGTTTCCTCCTATTTCCTCTTCTGAACTGCTACTGACTTGGATGTGGTGGTCTTTTTCATGCTAGTAGACACCGATGTTGGAGTGAGGCTTGGATCGGGTGAGCCATCCATGACGTTTCCCATCACGGTGTCACGTGAATACAGGGCTATTTGGTGCAAGAGTTTTAACGTCTGACCCTTTGTTTGGGCCGAGAGGTCTTTATCTGTGAGGACTTGACGATGCAAGCTATGGAAAAGGTACCGCTGCATAATTCTATTACGGTATTCCTCGGCCTCTCGCATAACAGGCGAGTAGGCAATCATTCCGGTTTTCACCGCATAAGGAGAGGGGAGCGGCACGTACCAAAGCTCCCCAGTTCGTTTGCGCAGCTTGAGGTGCCAACCTTCCCCTTCGATCCCATCCTTGCCATCTTTTTGACTACCCCACTCAATCGGTAACCCCGGGAGTAGTTTGGCCATCCAGTAGGGATTGTTGTAGTAGTACGCTACGCGATAGGCCACTTCCGTTCCGTCGGTGAATTGCCCCTTTGTTTCTTTGGCTGCGTTTAGACTACGCGATTCTTCGAGAGCGGACAGGACAAGATATGTCACCACGTTCTGACGGAAGAGTGGATTGCTTTCCATGAGACACAGTGCGGCAAAGTATTTCCCCTCGGGATAGTCGGGCTTCAGGTCCTTGCAGGTGGATTTCTTTTTGGCCCTAGAAAGATCCTCCATGCTGTTGATGGTTTTATCCCCCCATAGTTGACCCGAAGCGTCGACACACGTCTGATCCTGATTTATAGAAATGTTTTGTTCCAGCCTTTGGAAGCAGCTGCGCCAGTGATCATACGGTGTAGGCTTTTGTGGATCGATCGGCACCTCACCAAATTGGCTCTTTCTCAGGATAGTGTTCCCCGCCTCTTTGGCTAGAAGTGCTCCTGAATAGATGGTTTCCTGTGCAAGCTCAATGTTAGTAATGTCCAGGAATTGCCCCATCCAGATTTCCCCTTTGGTCGGTGCATTAGGCACTTCCGTACCTCTGGCCAATTCCTTCTTCGACAACAGCCTTTTATCTCCTGTTTGCAATTCGAAATACGGGGCAAAAAAGGCAAGCTGATTTCCGATGAAACGAACTGATGGAAAGTACAAGTATTCGCTCAATGCTCCGTCCCCATGGACTGGATCCCCCTCATAGTTTCTGTAGACCCCCGCTGCGGATCCTGGGATGTCGGAGGTGCCTGCACATAAGAATGTCTCGTGAGTAATATCGCCAAAGTGCTGGGGAGGCTGGGAGGCAACACTCAGGAGTCGCGCTAAGCAATTTGGGTTTCCCTTGGCCCCAAGCAATTCTTTTGTTAGTTGAAACATTGGGGCCCAGTGAACACTTGTGAAGTTCTTTGCCTTTGTGAGGTTGACGCTTGATACACCTAACGCGTAGTGGACTGTAGAGTCCTCAGGGTTTATTCGAGCAATGCCTTGGTCAAGATATTTGGTGCAGGCGTTGAAGGAATCAAAGTTTTTGGCAAAATGGGTTTGCCTGCTTTCATATGAAGGAAAGGCCCAAGAGGCATCCATGTTGTAATCTTTCTTAGCGCGGGCCCGAAAGTAAGAACACTGGCCCTGTGGGATTTGATCGGTATTGTGCCACTGCATCTGACGTATGTGGTCGATTTTATATTCAAGGTCTACCAACTTCTCCATGACCGACTCAGTAGAGTCAGCAATCTGACGAGAGAGCTCGCCTAACGCCTTCAAGGTTTCTTTTTGCAGCCGCACCACTTCATCAAGCTTTTGTAGGACTTGCTGATGGCGCATTTCTCCTACATCAGGTCCCTCATCTCCTCCAAAAAGTCCACCTAGTGCCATCACGGCGCCAAGATAGTTTTGGCCGATGATGTTGCTGACCAGAGCTGAGGCTTGTTCTGCAATCTTGATATTCCTATCGAGTTGTTCAATGTCAACTTGTCCCCCGAGCCTGTTAATTACGATGGCTGCTCCTTTGGCATAGGCTAGGCCTGTGTCGACCCTTTCTGAGAGCTTCTCTGCTTCAACGGCCCTCTGGAGCGCTGTCCGAGTTTCTTCTCGTGTCTTAGGATCGAGCTTTCGCATCAGACCATGGTCAAGCGCATATAGTTTCTCTTCGTTCGAAAGTTTTCCCCACATTACTTCCTGCATAATCTCGACATCGTGGGCGGTTTGCACCGCAGTTGTTTTTACCGCCGAGAGGTCCTTATTCATTTGCTTTATAGCAAGAGCTTGAGAATTGAGCGCTGTTTCTACAGCGAAGAAACTCTGACGAGTTGTTTTCTGAAACTCTGCGAATCCTGCCTCGATTACAGTGACTCGTTTCTTTGTTTCAGCGGCTTCGTTTTCTAGTGCTTTGAGTTCTTTGGGCGTTATTGTGCTTGCACGCTGTGCGGATTTACTAAGGGTGTTTGCCATACTCATCTTGGCACGTTCTCGTGCCTCACCTGCCGGGAATTGCGTAAGAAGTTCCTTCAGGTTGCTATTAGTTTTGGTAAGCTCATCGAGTACTGTTCTTGCAGTTGCGTTATTAGTTGCTCGTTCATGGATGCTTTGAATCAGCGTAGAGTCTTTCGCCAGGGAGGTTGTAAGCAAATCGCCCATTTTCTTTGTGTACTCCGCCTCATATTTCTTCAACTGCTGATCAAATTTGGTATCCATATGCAATGCGTATAAGCCAATGCCTGCTGCACCGACAGCAGTAGCAACGCCCATTGTGACTGTGCTGCCAACAGCAAGGGCTGCTGCCCCTCCAGCTCCAATGATGCCAAACTGCTGATTACCCGTCCGTGCACTGTTTGTGGCATCCACATTCTGCTGATATGTCTGGATTGTTTTGTTAGCAGCCTTGAGATAGGCATTAATGGGAGCTTCAGATAGCGGTGGATTATCCGCATTATTCATCTGAGATATCGTCGTTCGCACCAGGTTGTTAAACTTTGCTCGATCTTCCTTGTTGGCTGGACGGAGGTCCTTTGTTACAAGCCCATAAGTGGCCATGGACATGCCTGGAGCACCTTTAGTTGTTAGCTCTAAATCAATTGATTGTGGGCTGGGAAGGGCCTTCCCTTTAGCCAGCGCCTCATCCATGTAAAAGCACGATACTGCCTGGCTTCCAATAGCCAATATTAGGTAGATACTCCAATCGCGGCTCTGCATCGTGCCTCCTATACGGATCCAGGAACCTATGATCTTGCTATGCGGAAGAACTTATACTGTAGGTACCACAACGTATTCAAGACGCGATTGGGCACTTGGGGCGATGCACACCATTGCAATGAATGATGGCCAACAAAAAATCCACACAATTTTCTTGTGTGAAATGGGAAGTACAGTTTAGGCGGGAATAAGCTTTATTCGTGCCCCTGAAAGGAGCCCTATACCTATTAGCGGAGTTTGTCTGTGTCTTTAAAGTGTAGTTCTGGTTAGGTCTATTCGCTCACGATGAGATGCTTTGTGTATTCAAAGAGAACGTTACGGATAGATCTGGGGTCTGCGCATACTCGACTCAGTACATCAGAGTTCCGCTGTGATTCAAATGGAAGCCTCCGAAGTCTTCCCGTGAAGACGCTTACCGCTTCAGTGTGTGAGCGGTCATCCACTCCTTCGCCTCAAAGGCGACATTCATGAGCGCCTCCACGTCGTTGAGATCGAATGAGGTGCCATTGCGCCAGATTGATTCTTGAACGGACGAGAGAGAGTCGTGGCGAAGACGGGTCCCTTCTCGCGACATTCTGCCAGATCGCAGTTTAACACCTGACGGGAACCGCTGTTGAGTTTCCCTTTCAAACTTAACTAAGAATTAACACGGAACCACATATAGCTATGTTAGGGATACGATGTGCAACTAGGACAATGCTCATCTTCATCAACTATTCTGACTTGGAGGTATAGCCTATGAAGCTTGCAGCGATCGTAGCGGTTATGTTCTGTGCCATAGCGCAGCTCAGCGAAGCAGCCCTTATTGGGACGAATCTGGGTTTTGAGACCGTCTTTCAGAGCCTCCCAACCAGTCAAGAGATTAAGATTTCGAGTACACAAACTGTCACAGTTACTGAGCCAGGAATAGAAATTCCAAGTGTTAAGGCGTTAGAGGTGAGCAACCCTAGTGGGCTATCACTGGTTGATGTTTCAGTGAATGCCGGCGATGCTTTTATCGACATAGGGTTTGGTAATTCAGCTCCGTTTTCACTCTTCGCTTCTGGCTTTCGCAACTCATACTTATTTACCTTCGACAGCGCTGCCACGCCGACTATCACCTCAGCATCTATTGATCGCTCGCTTACTACATTAGGTTTGTCAGACAGCGATGTAACCTTTCTCGGGAATAAGTTAGAGGTGAACGTGGAGGGGTTATCCTTTAACCCGACGACCTTTGTCCGAATTGATTTGACCAGCGTGAATCCCGTTCCTCTTCCTCCCGCCGTGTGGTTATTCGGGACAGGACTGGCGGCGCTAGTCGTGACGAAGAAGCGAAAAGCTTCATAACCCTTATCCAGTCCATTGCTGAAAGCGGCATCGCCTTACGATGCTGCTTTCAGCAACACAATTATTCTACAACATTCCCCTCCCGCGGAAGTTATGGTCAGCCTGTCAGCTTTGAGCAATCATTCACTCCTTTGCCTCGAAGGCGACATTCATCAGCGCCTCCAGGTCATTGAGACCGAAGGAGGTGCCGTTGTGCCAGGCACCGGACTGATCCTTGAAGGGCCTCGAGAATGTCGTGGCGAAGAATGGGCCCTTCTCACTGACATTCTGCCAGATCGTGGCCTTGATGTTGCCACATCGCAGAGTGGTAGCCGGGCGTTTGGATGAAGATGTGTTGGTCGCCATGGGGTTTCCTCCTTGTGTCACTTCAAAAACCAGTCTCTCACGAGCGGAGAAAAGGCACCGCACAGGTCACAGAGAAAACAGGAGGCAGAGGCCAGAACCGGCGGACCGGAGAGGATCACGCGGTGGAATTGATAGGTCTAACTGGCATGACGGTGCGCCTCACAGGTGTTAGACTGTCACTCGATACCCCTGCGACCCGACCCATGTGATGCTGGGTCTTGTACAGTTCCCATCTCGATTACAGCATCAGGAGCTTCGCGCGAATACCAGGCAATGAATTCTGACAGCTAAGCGGAGTAGTCCATGTGAGACCAGAAACCAATCCTTGCACTTCTGACGGGAGCTCTCTTTGACTTGCATTGATAGTGCGCTCCCACCAGTTGTAGAAGCTCTCAACTCCGCCCATGCCCAGGCAGAGCTTTTGGGCAGCATCCATGATCGCCACATAATGATTGAGCGTACTTGCTCTACTATTCCAAGCGTCCGTCAGTTTCTCTAACGCCTCAAGATGGATGCCAGGATCCTTAGTTGCTGCCCCGCACCGGGCAATCACCCCGCAAGCCAGCAGAAAGTCCTGTTCCTCGTGAAATTGACTCAAATCCAACTGCCGCATCGCCGCGAGAATTCTTTCCGTCTGTTCTACATCGATGGGTTCCGACAACGCCAAATACACTAGCAGTAGGTCACCCGCATTCCAGGCCCTTGAACTAGAAATCCAATCGAGAGCCATCTGCAACAATGTTCTCGCGTCAAACGATTGAACGGAAGCCACAACTTCTGTGTCCGCTGGTCCTAATCTTGACAGATCATCGTTGAGAAGCCCCTCGAGCAACTCCTTGAGCGAGACAATGGCATTCCGTCCCCATGGGGCCCGAAACCAATTTCTCGTGGTCACGAATGGATGATAGATTTCCCATCCTCCTTCGAATGTCGCTTGGACCATTGATCTTGCCGTGTCAATTACGAGGCGCAAAACTTCATCGCGAAAGGGAGCTAGGCTTTCCTTCTGCGCAGCAAGGATTTGCAATGTTGGGGCTACGGTCATGCGAAATGGCCCCATACCCATCGGATGTGACACTTCCAGATGCTCTTCGAATAAGTCTTCAAAGACAGCCGTTCCCGGCCTCGATACCCTGCTATCCATCCATTCAGCAAGAAACTCTCGATCCATGTCGTAGTTTTCGCGGTCGCGCAAGCTGTCCGCCAAGTTCATGATACCTGTGGCATAGGTATAGGCCATGAGAATCCGTTGCAACACCGGCATGGAACCATAAACCTCAAGAGATTCCATCCGATACCACGCAAATCGTAGGGCACTAGCGTAAAGTCTAAACGACGAAGGTAGACGGAGCGTGTCTGGATCTTTGGAAGGAGCAAGAAGCTTGATTAGAATTTGCGTAATCGCATTCTGCACTGTGGGATTCGGTAGCGCAAACTGAAGAAGCGCTTCTAAGCTATTCAGGAGAAAAATTGGGTTCGAAGTGGTTCGCGAGCAAGCAAGAAGGTGCCCTATGATCTGATCCTTTTCTGGGCCGTCCGAACGCAATCGGTTTCCGAGCGCCGTATTCGGGTCAAAACATCGCCCAACAGGGAGCCCGAATACTTTGGCGACGGTCTTTTCAATCCCTTCAGCTCGGATATTTTCTTCAATGGCTCGTGTATAAGCTTCGGCGAAGGTTGCTTGATCATGATAAGTAGCAGAGGGAAGATTGAGCCATCGTTCAAATATCTCTGGCTGTGGTGGGAAAGCCACACTTTCGTGAATGCCAATCTGCGCAATGACCAACTGCTTGAGCCTTTCCCAGAAAAAGTTCCAGCTTCTTTCGGTTTGTTGTTCGACTTCTCTTGCAAATGTCTGCCGATCACCGTCTGACACAGCTTTTTGCAAGAGACGGATGATGGCATCATTATGGATTCCAAGATAAGGAATAAAAGCCTGCAACGCCTGCTCTCTTATCGTCCGAATCGGGTGACGAAGCTTTAAAAATGAATCGCTTTGGACCACGCTCATGACAGACCCATCAGCCTTAGACTGCAGAAGCCCAAGCCCGGCTGTGAAGGGTGAGGGTTCGTGCCAGTAAATGGTCAAAGTCTTATCTCCCAGTGCGACGTGCTGCCGCGTACCTGCGCCAGCTGTGATTGCGCCAAATCCCCACTGTTCCCATTCCTTTGCTGGAACTTTGAGGCCCTCTGTAACCACAACCGTCTCTTTCAGGTGATCCTGGAATATAGATTTGAGTTTGTCATCAGACAGGATGAGCGCTGCGAGATGCTTTGACGTCGTCGCTAACACGTGAGCAAACAGGGCAAGCGTAATCTGCCTTCGATCTCCCTTCTCTTTCTCGACCATGTCAGTGATCACCTGACGAATCTTTTTCAGTACCAGCGGCTTGAGATTGGAATTGCTTTGCCAATGGGACTCCAAGTGCGCTTCATGGAGCCAGCTCAAATAGGTCGCAGCGTTCTCACCACGACGTTTGACATCTGCAAACGCCATCACTAAGCCAAATCCGATGAGCAAGGCCTGCGATATCGCGACCATGTCTTCGGAACTGAGCGGATGGGGTTCTAGATGAGCAATGTCCTCCATCCCTTTCCATAGGCACTCAATGATCCACTTGGAGGCAAGCTCCTTGTGCTGTTTTGTGAGCGCTTCATCGGTCCAAAGTTCAATGACCGCCTGGCGACAAGTTTCGCGAAAGTAATAGAAATACGTCGCTGCTTCGGATGGTTTGCCTTGCTCTATTGGTAGCGGATGTAGTGCGGTCCCATGAGAAAAGACATACGCAGAATACCTCCGAATGATTTTGAGTTCATAGGTCTCTCGCAGCACACCTTCCACCGAGAGTCCCGCACGACGTAGATAATGCACGACCAGACCGAATGGGATTGATAGGTACAGGACGTTGAGCTGCATGAGTTGAACTAGATAGTCATAGTATTGGTCTGTTGAGAGCAGCCCCTTCGTAGTCACGAATTCCAGCACGTTATCTATTGTAGCGATTGGCTGTTGTTCGGCGTGAGCATGACGATTGATCATACGATCATCTGTCCATAACGGATAAGGCTCGACGCGGGTGCTGTAGATCAACTCCTCTAGTACGCGTGCGCATTGTCCCTTGTCTCCCATCCGTGAGGCAGGAAGGGTCATTGATGGGAAGAAGAATCGCTGATTAAGCCTTTCGCTCAGGTAACCATTAAGCTTATTCAGCCACTCCGATGCTTCCTGCCGCAGCCTGAATTCCTCCAAGACGTGCGTAGTGTGCTCCGTCTCATGCTTGGGAATTCCTATCTGAAACGCACGGGTGAGTCCTTCAAGCCACTCATGACGAGCAAAGAACTCTGCTGTCTCTATATCGAGGACCAAAAATGGCTTCTTCGTCAGGAGTTGTACGCGATCTTCCCGACATGGCTGACTATTGCATGCCACCGCTATCGACGCCAGCTCGTGTCTTGAGAGGGCTCCTATCTCACACATCGCCGTCAGGACTTCATAGGGGAATACACGAGCTCGACTAAGCTCTTCGTTTAGTTCGAGTGGTCCAAATGCCTCTTTCGTCAAATGCTGGACCAGCACAAGGCCCTTTTCCCGTTTCGCGTGATAGAACAGAAGGGCGTCCGTTCGTCCCAACTGTTGCACTTGAAATGCATTCAGGACCTCATCGCGTGGGATGTCTGTCAAAATGCGAATTTCTCCGGACTCCAGGGCAGTTTTGACTGCTAGACTGATAGTGTGGCGGCTCACTTGAAAATGAGCTGCTTTGAGCGACTCTGTTTGGATTAACGAGAGCGTGGATGGAGCAAGAATGATCCGCTCAAATGCTTGTTCCAGAATCTGGAAGAGGCTCAGCTCGTGGCACAGAAGTAGGCTCGTGTAATCAAGCAGGATACCTTTAGTCTCAAGTGGAATGGCCCCAGTTTCAACCCGACGACTGCCGTGATTCGCATAGACTGGAACTTTCTTGTTCCACGTGACTGCTTTACGGTTGGTCCTGAACCTCACGTACCAGTCGAATCCCAACGGGTGATGTTCAACATCCATCAATACGTGTACTGGTGCTTCGGCCCTGCGGTAAAGTTCCCAGCGCTCCTGCTGAGCCTGCTGCTGTGCAGCCATGCGTTGCATGAGATCCGAGAACGACACGGCCTCAATCGCAGTTGATGTAGGAAACCTCTCTCGAAATTCTTGTAACCGCTGACTCGCCTCAGGGTCATGGCCGGTCAAAAAACCCGTTTCAATAAAAAACATCCACACAGACGGATCTGTAGGGGTCATTTCTATGGCGCGCTGAGCTAGCTGAAATGCCTCTTCTGGGTTTTCATGAACTAAAAGTTGACTTGTTCCGATGAGCAGATGCGTGTCCGCGGATGGCTCGGCTGCTGCTTCACGGAGCGTTTTCACTGCGTAGTCTCGTCGACCCAGACGAAAGTAGGCATCTACCAGTCTCTGGATAACCTCAGTACTTGGCCGCTCTCGTCGAATCGCTTCCAACTGTATAACAGCACGATCAAGTCTGTTCAGCTTCGTAAGGCATTCGATTTCAATCCGGCGAATGTTGTCCAGGATGGACGGCTCAAGCCACACAGGTCTCTGCTTCTCAATGACATCAAGGCACTGTTGGTAGAGATGTGTATGATACAGGGACTCGACCCGATACCACAGACTTCGTGGATCAGGAGCAAGCGAAACTAGTTGTTCTGCCGCTGGTACAAGCTTAGCCCACTGTTCTGTCTTCCGATAGAAACCACAAAGATTGATCAGGTCAATCAGGCTCTGTGAGGTTCTCCAGGCTTTTAATGCAGCTTGCTCCGTCGTGTCACGATTTCCAGCGATGTCATGCTCTAACGCTTGGAGACGCAAGCTCATTGTAGGATCTGAGGCTGCCTCGTCTCGGAGGGATCTGGCCTTGGACGCTTGACCGGTTTTGATGTACAGACCACTCATCAGTTCCACCCACAAACCCGCATCTCGCGTTGAGGAGAACCGTGGTTTTTCAGCTTCCATCAAGCGAATCGCATGTTCATGATCTCCCTTCCGATCGTAAAGCTGACAGAGTATCAAGAGGTCATTTGTGTTGGCCACCTGCGCGGCACGCTTCGATTCTAGTTTGGCAATGGATCGGTTCATATCGAAGGATACGTCCCATTCGAGGCAATAGAATAGTGCAGTGAAAACTGTGGGGTCTTCCGATAACAAGCGAGTGGCTAGTTCCTCGGCCTGAATTCTCTGGAGTGGATGATAGGCGCGACAGAGTAGGATAAATTCTTCGATCTCTCGTGCTTGAGACGCCTCTGTTGGCCCCACTCCCGAAACAACACTATGCGCTTGAAGATAAAAATTAGACGCCTTTTCCAGCAGTTGAGCCTGGGCGGCTGTCGGAGCATAAAAGTGCGGATGAATCCAAGGAGGGAGGATGGAACGTGGTGCCTTATCAAGGTGCTCTGGTATTGCATACCAAAAATAGATATGACCTGCTGCGAGTAGGTGCGATGGTATGTGTGGAGATCGTTCTATGATTACCTGAATGGACTGCACTGCTTGCTCAAACTTTCGGTCGAGTCGCTGGCGGTAGGCTAAGAGCTCATAGTCGGAATCATCTCGTTCAACTGACACCGTTTGCCACAGGGCATCGAACTCGTCCATCTTTCTCAGGTCAAGCAGTATGGCCAGCTTGAGCGTTGCCACCTGCTGAGTATTGGGATGGGCTAAGACCTCCAGCGCTTCTTTGGCCTTACCCTCTGTGAAGAGAATCCGTGCAGAGAGAGATCGTATGTCTAACGACGGATCGAGATTCTGAGCCTTTTCGAGACAAGCTTTTGCTTGCGAGCGCGTTTGCGGGATTTGCCATTGAAGAATGCCAGCTGTATACCAGAACTTCGCTCGAACAACCTTGGACGCGAGAGACAAATCTGTATCAAACCGTTCAAGATAGGCCTGGATTGCCTGCATCGATTTCTGTTGGACACCTTTCTGGAAGCTCTCACGGATTGCTTTGCATTGTGACAAGAGTTGCTCATCCAACACACTAGTAAGCGTCTGGATTTCGATATCCTTACTCATGAGTAGGGATGCAATGGGGCCGCCCTTGGGTGAGGCTTGAGAAGAGTCGAGAGCAACCATTTGGGAAAGTGCCATCGCGGATTCCTGTCCATTGAAGGCCCTTACCCACTCTCTGTCGAAGAACTCGTCAACGATTCGGGGATGGTCTTTTAGCTGCCTCGACAATTCCTCCTCATCCCAGGCCTCAAATGAAACTCTGCCCTTTGCGAGCTGGTTCCTTTGGCGGACTATTTCGTCCTGGCAATCTGGTGATCGAAGTGAGCACCGACAGCACAACACAAATTTTGATGGAATCGTCCTCCACTTTCTTTTGAGAGTGGGGATATTGTCCGTGAACTTCTTAACCGCCTCCTTGATCTGAGCCGCCCTATATTTTTCTACTCGCTTGCATTGGTAGACCCGTGGCTGTTTGTCTTTGAGATTCTTTGATAACGCGATTAAATCTATTCCGTGTTGAGAGTGGCCTTGCCTGCCATACAATTTGCAGGACTTTACGTCAGATTCTTTTTCGACGAGCGCCTTGCACAGCCGCTCGAAGTTTTCCCAGCTAAGCTCTGAGAACGGTAAGGACTGTGCGCGGGTACGTGTGGGGGGTGGAACCGGAGTGTCTTGCTGAGGTTTTATGAAGAGATAGGAAGGCAGTTCGGATGTTTGGGAGGAAGGCCTCCTACCAGGCGTCCGTTTTGGCATGGACTGTTGACGTCATAAGCAGGAGTTCACATGCAACGATGGTCAGGTGAGTGACTCCAGAGAACTGGTTGCTATTGGTTCACAATTGGTCGTTGACATCTCAGGACCGCTTTTCCAGCACGTCTGTCGCGGGTCCTTCCCCAAGGGAGCAACCCAGAGCATTGCTTTCCCCGCTGATTGATGATCCCTAGGGCACTGCAGCTTACCCCTTTCCTCTTGAGAAATCACTCCTTCCGAATAGGGAAGCGCCTCTAGGGTTGAACAAGAGGACTGGCCAACGTTACGTGAAGACGAATACCACCCACTAACCCCACCCAACCGTCTGTTTTCCTCAGGGAAGTGTTTTGAAACTGGGTTTTTTGGTTCCCGGACCAGGTTATTATGCAAGAACCCCTCGAAAACTGGGTTTCCAAGTTCCATCCGTAACCCCATTATGAACCCCTCTGCCCTCCACCGTTAAAACAGCCATAAGCTGGACAGCCCGGTGACTTCGATCAATACTCAATTTGCCGGTCTATCGCCCCTCAACTGCTGGCATCCGCGAGGCAACCCCTTATGCCGGAACCGTGGCGCAAACAGTCTCACACCGCCTTTCGTTTCTGGGAGCAAGTCCTGAAATCCTGGGACGAGGCACCCGAATGTGCCGGACAGTATGCCCACCTGATCACCCATCTCAATCGTTTTGAAAAGAAGACTGCCGACACCTTCAAATACGTCATCAAACGTGGGGCAGATCCCGTCTATATTCTCCATGTCCTCATCAGGACCTGTGACGAATCGCGCGTGAGTGCTTCATCTCCATTTCCACAAGTCTTCTCGCAAGACCGGTCCGGATCTCTCGAAAACTTAGGAGACTTCCACCTCATCACCGAATCTGACCTCCAAACCATCGAAACCGCTGCTCCGGCCTTACTGAGGGCCGGGCAGTCATTCGATCAGACGGGCCTGGAGCGATTGAGGAAACGGTTCGAGGCGATGCCTGAGCCGCCCGACCTGGACGGATACGTTGGCGAAAAGGCGAGTCTGTGGACCAGTTTCACGCTTGAAAGTCCTCCTGAGGCACTACCAAAAGGCCGACCTGGTGAGTACTGGTTCAATACAGGAATGGTGCTGCTCAGCCGTCACCTAGTCCAGACAGGCTCACCTCGTGGAGCACGATATACCTCGATTGCTCTTTTGCTGAACAGCTTTTGCCCGGCCACCTATGACCCGTCACCCCTTCGAGGTGAACTAGTCCGTCAACGGATTTCTTACATCGAAAAGCAGGTGAAACCTTACTGCGAGCACTTTGAGCGCTGGTTTGCAGAGTGGAAATGCTTCCTCCAACACCATCCCATTCCTTTCAATCCCTGGCAGAACTGACTGATTCCTCCCCCGGAGAAAAGTCCCCCCACCTTTTCTCCTCTATGACTGGAACCCAAGGCACACGGTACCCTCGATACCAGATTGCGCCATGCGCTCATGGCGTACGCAGCAAATCCATATCGAATGTATAGGAGGAATGATCCATGACACGACATCGCAACTCACACGACAGTTGGGCCGACGCCCTCCCTGGCGACTGGCCGGAGAACGAACCCAAAGTGTACTTGTATCGCATCGACCCTCAGCGCGGGCGGCAGTACCTCGGCGTCTTCCCTGCTTGGTACTTTGACGAAAGCTTCGTGCAATCCCAATTCGGTGGGGGCGATTACTGGTACCGGGCTGTCTATAAAGGCCGGATCTGTCGCTCAGATGGGTTCTTGATTGATGGACCACCGAAACCAGTGCCTGGCTCTCCCGTGCGGGAGTCACGACCTGTTCGAAAACAACTTGGTCGCCATCGACGGTAAGACGTTCACTCCGGTACGACGAGTTTCACAATGTTACTGACGGTCCAAGAACTTGCTCAGCTGCTACACATTAAAGCCGCTACGCTTTACGCCTGGGCTGCTCAGGGAAAGATACCAAGCCTGAAACTCCACGGGCTGCTGCGGTTTCGGCAGGACGAGATCGACCAGTGGCTTGAGTCCTGTCGGATGACCAGCCGACCAACTATCCCTGTACCTCAAAAGCCTCGACAACGTCCCGTGAGCAACGTAGATGCCCTCATTGAGCAGGCCAAACGTGCCATCTATACTGAGCGCGGGGAAACCAGCATAGCGAGCCCATTCCGAAAGGAGCAATAGAATGGGACTCGTAAAACGAGGAAAAGTCTGGTGGATGGATTTCGTCTATCAGGGGTCGCGGATTCGACAATCGACCGGTACAGGAGATAAACGCCTAGCCGATGCGATTCTTGGAAAAGTAAAGAGCCAGATCATTGAGGGCGTGTTTTTTGACAAACATCCTGAGCAGGATCGGACCTTTGACGACATGATGACCCGCTATATGGCAGAACGCTCGCTGCTGAAGGCTCCCAAGAGCCGAATCCGGGATGCGACAGCTCTCAAACATCTCCTCCCGGTGTTCGGTCAGCGAGTGCTTGGGCACGTTACGCCGAAGCTGCTCGCACAGTATAAAGTCCAACGGCGGCTTGAAGGAGCAGCCCCAGCAACCACGAACAAGGAACTCCAGCTGGTGCGGCATGCCTTCAATCTGGCGATGCGGGAATGGGAATGGTGCCGGGAGAACCCCATGCACCGGGTGGCGCTTGAACAGGTGCGAAACGAAGTGGACCGTTGGCTGACTGCCGACGAGGAGGACCGTCTCCTGGCTGCTTCATCGCCCTGGCTTCAAGAGATCATTCGCTTTGCGCTTAACACCGGGATGAGGCAAGGGGAGATCCTGAATCTACTGTGGCAGGATGTGGATTTCACACGTGGGACGCTCATCGTGATGAAGAGCAAAAACGGCACACGCCGCACGATTCCCTTGAACGCTACCGTGTACGACCTCCTGGCAACTAAACAGGCTGCGGCAGGCGCATCACAGGGACCAGTGTTCAAGACACCGTTGGGCCATACGCTCCAAGTACGATTCCTGGTTCGGGAGTTTTGTGAAGCACGGGATCGGGCAGGTATTCCCGATTTCCGTTTTCACGACCTGCGGCACACGTTCGCCACGCGACTGGTGCAACGGGGGATCGATCTGTACAAGGTCCAACGGCTGCTCGGTCACAAGACCGGGACGATGACGCAACGCTATGCCCATCATTGTCCTGAGAGCTTGCGGGATGGAGTCAATGTGCTGGAACACCGACCGCCCTATGACACAAATCTGTCACAATTGGGCGGGTCGTTGAAGGCGGGATCTTCGAAGTCGTTGATTTAATGGTGAGCCGGCTGGGACTCGAACCCAGGGCCCTCGCCTTAAAAGGGCGATGCTCTACCGACTGAGCTACCGGCTCACAATCTCGTGGCGTGAAACGTGAATCGTTATTCGTGAAACGACTGGATGAAAGCCACCCAAAGACTCACGGACGCATCATAACATTGACCACTGACCGATGACCATTGGCTATTTTCAGGAGCGTTTGGGACGTCGGCGGGAGCAATCCAGCGGATTTCGCAACATAATTGTTTCCGCACGCTTTGACCCAGTCGAAATCATGTCGATGCGGCAGTCCACCAGCTCTTCGATGCGTGTCAAATAGCGTTTCGCCTCGGCAGGGAGCTGCTTATAACTCGTCGTTCCCGTCGTGGCCGTGGTCCACCCCTTCATTCGCTGATAAATCGGCTCGCTGTTGGCCAACACATCCAGATCGGCCGGCATCGTCTTATGGATGGTACCGCCATGTCGATAGCCGGTACACAGTTTCAACTCCTTACACCCATCCAACACATCCAGCTTGGTCAGCGCCAGCGAGGTCAACCCATTCACGACCGTCGCATGGCGAACCACCACCGCATCAAACCATCCACAGCGCCTGGCCCGTCCTGTGGTTGAACCGAACTCCTTCCCTCGTTCTTGAAGCCCTCGTCCGACTTCATCCGTCAGTTCGGTGGGAAACGGGCCGCTCCCGACTCTGGTGGTGTAGGCCTTCGCAATGCCCATCACCGCATCGATCATAGTTGGTCCGACACCGGTTCCGGTGCAGGCACCCCCGGCTGCGGCGCTCGACGAGGTTACATAGGGATAGGTGCCGAAGTCCACATCCAGGTGCGTCCCTTGCGCGCCTTCAAACAACACCGTCTTGTTCTTCTCAATGGCCCGATTCAGCAACATGGTAGTGTCAACGATATGGCTCTTGAGCCGATCGGCATAGCCCATGTATTGGTCGAAGACTTTGTCCACCTGAAAGGTGTCGACTTTATAGAGCCGCTCCAAGAACCAGTTCATCTCGACGAGATTCTCTTCGAGTTTTCTCTTGAACAAGGTCGGATTGAGCAGATCCCCCATGAGAATGCCGATCCGCGCCATCTTGTCGGCATAGGACGGTCCAATCCCTCGTCCGGTCGTGCCGATCTTCCGTGATCCCTTCGACTGTTCGGCTGCCCGGTCGATAGCCTTATGATAGGGAAGGATCAAGTGCGCTCGCTGACTGACGGCGAAGTTCTTGCCGAACGTGATGCCCTTGGCTTGCAGCTGATCCATTTCTTCGATCAAGGACCCGGGATCAACGACCACCCCGTTGCCGATGACACAGGTCATTCCGCGATAGAGGATTCCCGAGGGAATGAGATGGAAGATGTAGGTCCCCCGTTCGTTGATCACGGTATGCCCGGCATTGGACCCACCTTGATAACGCACCACGATGTCGGTATCACGAGCTAAGATATCGACAATCTTCCCTTTACCTTCATCGCCCCACTGCGCACCGATAATGACGAGATTTCCCATAGTTCAACGATGTCCCGGTCCCGATTTTGGCACGAAAAAATGGCTCTGACCTGATTGAGGGACCAGAGCCAAGGGGGCTCATGGTAGGTATCACCTACTGTTTTGTCAAGCCGTTCGTCTCAGCTCGTGGGATCGAGAACTGTTTGGATTCGTAATCTCTTGGAAAAGATCACGCTGGTGGTTTCTTGACTGCCCTGTATCCGCGTGTTAGCATGCCGATTCGTTCTCAACATCTTCATTTTTCGAATTAATTTCCCTGACTTCTTCGCGTGAGAGTGGGGCTGTAGCGCAGTTGGGAGCGCGCGTGAATGGCATTCACGAGGTCGCCGGTTCAATCCCGGCCAGCTCCACCAACCTTCGCCGGCAGCGAAGGTTGCCCGCCAGAGCTTGAGCGACGGCGGGCAACGACGCTCCCCGCTTCGGTTGGCAGGCCAGCATTCCATGGTCGCATGATTTACACTCGTCACATACCCAGCTGTCTCCACATGCAGTTGCTTATCAACTTCGAGCTGCCTCGGCTCCCTACCTGCTGACTTTCTCGTTCGTTCGAGTTCGTCTCTTAATGATCTGGTGATTCCACTTCACACGGAAGGTTTGTGCCGATGCTCCAAATAGAATCGATCAGTAAGCAATATTCCACGAAGGTGCTCCTGACGGACGCCTCCGCACATCTTCGTCCGAATTCACGGGTTGGTCTCGTCGGTCCGAACGGCGCCGGGAAAACGACGCTCTTTCGCATGGTTCTCGGTGAAGAGTCACCGGACAAAGGCTCGATCCGCAAGCGGCCTCGCCTTCGCATCGGCTATCTCCCGCAAGAGTTGGAAACCATCACGGGCAAGACCGCACTCGACGCCGCCCATCGCGACGAATACCCTGAACACGAGGCCAAGCGTATCCTGATGGGGCTGGGGTTTACCGAAGCCGATTTCGATCGCCCCGTCGAGAAACTCTCTGGAGGCTACCGGATGCGGGTAGCCCTGGCCCATCTCCTTCTCTCGAATCCCGATGTGTTGATGCTCGACGAGCCGACGAACCATTTGGATAAACCGACCCAGCGTTGGTTTGAACAGTTTCTGATCCAATCCGGGATGACGCTCCTGATCATCAGCCACGACACCGCGTTTCTGGACCGCGTGGTGACACACATCTGGGAACTCCGCCATCATAAAATCGAGGAATACCGGGGCAACTATTCGCTCTTCACCAGGTTGAAGGAGGAGCGGGATGCCCAGCTCCAAGCCTCGGCAACCCGACAGTCCAAAGAGATCGCCCGAGTTCAGAAGTTCGTCGATCGGTTCCGCTATCAGGCCAATAAGGCCAGTCAGGTGCAATCGCGGTTGAAGCAGCTGGACAAGGTGAAGCGGATTGAAATCCAGCGGGACCCGAAACGCGTCAAGTTCCGATTTCCCCTTCCATCTACCAGCGGTCGTCAGGTATTGGATCTTGTCGGGGCGAGCAAACGCTACGGTGAAAAGGTGGTCTACAAAACGCTCGATTTTTCCGTGGAGCGTGGTCAGCGTGTCGCGCTGGTCGGTGAAAACGGGGCCGGCAAGAGTACGCTCTTAAAAATGCTCTCCGGCGTACTGGCGCCCGATACCGGCACCCGAACGGTCGGCCACGGGGTGACCCTGCACTACTTTGCCCAGCATCAGGCGGAGACGCTCAACCCTGAGCATTCGGTGCTCGAGTCGCTCGAAGAGGTCACCAAACATGCGGAGATGAACTTTCTCCGGGGGATCGCAGGTGCATTCCTGTTCTCCGGCCAGGATCAGAAGAAACCCATCAAGGCGTTGAGCGGTGGTGAACGGAACCGGGTCGCCCTCGCCCGTATGCTGGTGGAACCGGCCAATACCCTCTTGCTCGATGAGCCGACGAACCACCTGGATCCTGCCTCCGTCGATGTGCTCACGGACGCCTTGGCGGAATTCCCAGGGACGATCATCTTCATTTCGCATGATCCGACGTTTCTGGCCCGCATCGCCACTCGAGTCGTCGAGATTGAAGAGGGGAACGCCCGGAACTTCATCGGAGACTACGAGTATTATCTCTGGAAAAAGGCGCAGGAGTTTGACTCGATCAAGGAAACGAGCGAGGAGCTCGCGGGTGGTTCAGCGCCCACGTCTTCGGGCCCGACCCGTGCGATGGTTCAACAGGTTCAACCAAAGGGGAAGGGCGGAGAACGACGAGACTTGACGAAAACGCAGGCCCGACTGGAAAAGCAGATCTCCCGAGCAGAAACAGAAATTGCCGAGGCGGAGACCAAAATCAAAGCGCGTGAGTCTGAGCTCTCTGATCCGAAACTCTATGCTGAGTTCGATCGTTGGAATCTTCTGCATCAGGAACAGGACGGCTGGAAGCGGGATCTCGAACGACTGACTGCTCGCTGGGAATCACTCTCGGCCGAACTCGAGAGTGTGAAGCAACAACTCGTGTCGATGGGTTAGCGAAGTCTCCACACGCAGCGTAGGATGTTGTTGACCGGCGACGGGTGAGAACGTTTCAAGCCAGGGTCTCAAACGGAGGCTTTGAGAGTTTCTTCCAGATAATAGTACAGCCAGCGGTGCTTTTCTTTCGTCACCAATTCATCCCACACGACTCCGATGAGGAATCCCTTCTTTTCCCATGGCCTCACCCAGGCGACCATGCCGTCGAGTTTTTCCTGCTGCTCCACTCGATCGGAATCCAGGAAGGCAAGCGAGACGGTGACCCGCTCATTCGACGGGAACCGTTCTTTGGTGTGAAACCCTGCTCCGATCTTGTTCACATTATCCAGAACCGCCGTGCAGGCGCGCCTGCCGCTCTTCGGCGACACCAAGGCAGACCCGACCAATTCGGCACGGACGAATTTCCGCCGCTCACTCAGTGCGGTGGCATGGCCCGACAGTTTTCCTTCTCCTCGCCTCATCGTTCTAAGTATAATCGATAGGACGAGAATGTAAACCCCTGCAATTGGCCCTATGGAGACGGTTTTGGGCGGTAGTACCGGCGGTCTTTGAGCACCGGCGGAAGGTGGGTTTGCTCTGTTCGTGCACGTGGATCGTCATGCACATAGCGATAGTCGGTTCCATACCCCAAGTCCTTCATGACAGACGTCACGGCATTCCGGAGATGGAGCGGAACTCCTAGATTTCCATGGCCTTGTGCATCCTTGCGCGCTTCCAGGAGAGCGATATAGGACGCGTTGTCCTTCGGCCGTGAGGCAAGATACGTCGTGCCATGAGCCAGATTGATCTGGGCCTCCGGAAGCCCGACGAGTTGGACGGCCTGTGCTACCGAAACGGCCACGACAAGAGCGAGCGGGTCGGCATTGCCGACATCTTCCGATGCAAAGATCACCATCCGGCGGGCGATGAACGTCGGATCCTCACCAGCTTCCAACATCCGCGCCAACCAGTAGAGCGCCCCATCTGCATCGGAATCCCGCAGACTTTTAATGTAGGCCGAGATCGTATTGTAGTGCTCTTCACCGGTCTTGTCATACCGCAGGGCCTTCGCATTCAACGCAGCTTCCAACATCGCTACATCGATCGCGCGTGTGCCATCAGACCCTCTGGGCGCCTGCCTCACGACAAACTCCAATGCCGTCAACATGGCCCTCGCATCGCCATTGCCGCACGCGACCAAGCGCTGACAGGCTTGTGGTGACACTGCGGCCTTCAGTTGTCCCAGACCGACCTCTGAATCGTTCAGCGCTCGATCCAGAATCCGCCCGAGGGCTTCATCACTCAGGGGTTTCAACACCACCAAAATCGAGCGTGATAATAGCGGACTGATGACTTCGAACGAGGGATTTTCCGTGGTTGCGCCGACCAGGATGATGGTACCTCGCTCGACGTGGGGAAGAAAGGCATCTTGTTGCGCTTTATTGAACCGGTGAATTTCATCCACAAACAGGATGGTCCGTTGACCGTTGATCAACCGGCGTTGCTCGGCCGCCTTGATGATCATGCGCAACTCGGGCACCCCGCCAGTGACGGCCGAAAAGGAGACAAACTGGGCCTTCGTATACCTGGCAATCAGATGAGCGAGTGTCGTCTTCCCCGATCCTGGTGGCCCCCAGAAGATGACGGAAGAGAGCTGATCGGCCTCGATGGCCCGTCGCAGCGGTCGATCTGTTGCGGTGATGTCGTCTTGCCCCACGAAATCCTCGAACGTACGGGGGCGCATCCGCTCGGCAAGCGGAGCGTCAACGACCTGTTCATGGTGCACCGTGAATAGATCTGGGGCCTGATCACGAAAGCGGGTCATCTTACTCCTCACAAATCTTCGAGAATTGTATACGCCGGGCCACCTGAGCGCAAATGACCTCTTGACCATGCCGACAGCCGATGGTACGACGTTTGACCAGGATGGACTATCTCATGCTCGCTCAGGTCAATAACATCTCCCTCGCCTTCAACGATCTGGGGACCGGACTTCCCCTTGTCTTTCTTCATGCGTTTCCACTCAATCGCACCATGTGGGCGGACCAAGAAAAATCCCTTTCAACACAGTTTCGCGTGATTACGATCGACCTGCGCGGACATGGAGAATCTGATGCGCCGCTTTGGCACTATTCTCTTGATCAAGCAGCCGATGATGTCTGCGGCCTGATGGATCATCTCTCGATCGGGCAACCCATCCTTGTCGGTCTCTCGATGGGTGGATACATTGCCTTGGCCTTCTATCGAAAGTATGCTGAGCGCGTCAAAGGATTAGTGTTGGCCGATACGAGGGCCCAGGCCGATACAGAGGATGGAAAACAGGCACGGTTTGAGATGGCTCAGCTTGCGTACAGACAAGGGGCGGGTGCAATCGCCGAGATCATGATTCCCAAGTTACTGAGCCCTGCCACGATTCAGACGAGGCCGGAGCTGGTTCAACGGGTGCGCACCATGATCGAAGGCAATCAAATCAGTGGCATTGCCGGAGATCTGATGGCGATGGCGGAGCGGCCTGATTCGCGGCCTCTCTTAACGCAGATTTCATGTCCTATTCAGATTATCGTCGGCGAGCTGGATCTGCCGACGCCACCTGCCGACGCCCGGCTCATGGCGGAGAGGATCCCCGATGCCCGCCTGGCCGTCATTCCAGGGGCAGGCCATCTCTCGAACCTGGAACAGCCGGAGCTGTTCAATGAAGCGATCCGTTCCTTTGGTTCGAATCTAACAAGATAACCGTGCGCTGCCAGGGGAGTCACCGTGATCTCACTCTGGATCGCCGACGCTGCCCCGTCGAATCAATTTCAAAAATTCCTCCCGCGTCTGTGATTGACTGCGGAACGCTCCCAACATCGAGCTGGTGACGGCCACGGTGTTTTGTTTTTCCACTCCCCGCATCATCATGCAAAGATGTCGGGCTTCGATCACCACGCCGACACCATGGGCATTCAGCTTCGTGCTCAATGTTTCAGCGATCTGCACGGTCAACCGTTCTTGAACTTGCAGACGCCTGGCGAACATGTCGACGATCCGCGGGATCTTGCTGAGACCGACCACCTTCTTGTTGGGCAAGTAGCCGACATGGACTCGACCAAAAAACGGCAGCAAGTGATGTTCGCACATGCTGAAAAAGTCGATGTCTTTGACGATAACCATTTCGTCATATTCGATCGGAAACAGCGCACCGTTCAGGAGGTGATCGATATCACGCTGGTATCCCTGTGTCATAAAGGCCAGAGCTTTGGCCACGCGCTCAGGGGTCTTGAGGAGCCCATTCCGACTGGGTTTCTCACCGAGGGCGAGGAGCATCTCCGTGACCAGCGATTGGAGAACCGGCAAGTCCGGAGCTTGTCCACTTCCGTTGACGTCTTCCACCGATGTCGGTCGTTTCTCTCGTTTTGGTGACTTTCTCACGATGTTCCCCTTCGCCTTTATATGGCGCCCGTATATTCAAAATAGTTGTCTCTGGTTTCAATGACCCCGACTTTGGACAGACGACCAGCAGGCAGCAGCGGGTTGAGGATGTCCCAGATCACTGCGACAAGATTCTCTCCCGTTGTGGTTAATGCAGAGAATGCCGGGTCACTGTTCAGATCCTGATGATCAAAGCGTTCGATAACCGTGTCGGTGACGAGGCGGTCAAGGGAATCGAGGTTGGTCAAACTCTCTGCCGTTCCGGCACGAATCGTCACCAGGACTACATAGTTATGCCCGTGACCGTTCGCATTGTTACATTTGCCGAAGGCAGCCCAGTTTTCTTCAGGGGAGAGGAGATCCGTATGCAGCCGATGGGCGGCGCAAAAGCGATAGCGTCTGGTCACAAATATCTGTGACATTCAATCCGGTGACTCGTCGTGTGGGTGAAAAAGCTAAGACTGCCCGATGTTCGAGCAGTCTTAGGCAGGAGAGTCCATGATCGGCATTCCTACGGTCATCCCGTAGCCAGGCTTACGCGCTGAAGGAGCTGCCGCAGCCGCATGTCGTTTTGGCCTGGGGGTTCTTGATCGAAAATCCCGAGCCCTGCACACTGTCGACGTAGTCCACTTCCGCGCCCTGCAGCAAGGGAGCACTCTGTGAATCCATGATGAGTTTCACCTCACCCTTTTCGATGATGGTATCGTCCTCGGCCATCTTGGATTCAAAGGCCATTCCATATTGATAGCCATGGCATCCACCACCACGCACGTAGACCCGCAACCCGACGATATCCTTTTCCTCGGCCATCAATTCCTTGATCTTCTGTTCCGCCACCGCCGTAATGTTAACCATGGTCATCCTCCTCTATGGATCGTTCCAGCCTACTCGGCTGGCTAGAATGTTAGTCTAACACCTCTTCTTCCAATATCAACCCCTTGCCTCCGATGCCGCTCGCTGTGGCTGCTCCCACTTGGCTTCCGGCACGCGCACCACGACATCTCCCAACACACGAGCCTGACAAGCCAACCGATGCCATGGCTCAGTCAATGCTTCGCGATCCAGCAGGTCCTGCTCGTCGAAATCGATCTCCGAGAGATGCTCCTGCCCCATCTGCACTTCGACCCGGCACGTCGTACAGGATGCGTTCCCGCCGCAATCGTGATTCAGACGAAATCCCAATTCCTTGGCGGCATCAAGCAGTGAAACGTTCTCATCAACCTCTCCGCTTCGCCCGTCCGTGTGCAGAAACGTCACTCGTGGCATGATGACGTCTCCTAGGAGTGGGTCACGATCCCAGCTGGTGTGTCTTGATAAGGACACCGCTGTAGACGAATATGGTCTTCGTATTCGTGACGAAACAGCTTCAAACTACTTTGCACCAGAACCGACGCACCGGTGACAAGCGTGCAGTAACCAGTGCCTTTAACGAATCCGCAGAGTTGCAACATACTGTCGAGGTCTTTTTGAGTGCCCTGTCCGGATTCAATCTTGGTCATCAGGATGGCCAGGTTGTTCGTACCCATACGGCACGGCGGGCACTGTCCGCAGCTCTCATTCTTGAAAAAATTCGAAAAATGCAGCGTCTTCGCCACCATACAGGTCGCATCGTCGACGACGATCATTCCGGCCGACCCTAGCCCAGTCCCCGCTTTCTTCAGTGAATCGAAGTCCATCGTGAGATCGAGCTGATCCGCCGTCACCATCGGGAAGGCCGGTCCACCCGGGAAAACGGCCTTGATCTTGCGACCACCCGGTACTCCGCCACCACACTCCTCGACCATTTCACGGATGGTCACACCCATCGGCATCTCATACACACCGGGTCGATTCACCGATCCACTCAACGAAAACATCATCGTCCCGGGACACTTCTCCGTCCCAATCTGGGTGAACCACCCGGCGCCTTTGTGCAGAATCCTCGGAATGTTGCACAGGGTCTCAACGTTATTGACGAGAGTCGGCTTACCATAGAGGCCGAAGTCGGTCGGATAAAACGGAGGCTTCTGTCGCGGCATCGCGGGGCGACCCTGCATCGATTCCAACATCGCCGTTTCTTCACCGGCCACGTAGCTGCCATGACCGTCAAAGAGTTCCAACTCGATATCGACGCCGCTGCCCAAGACGTTCTTCCCCAAGAATCCATGCGCCTTCGCTTGAGCGATGGCTTTCTTCAGATTCTGCTGTTCCTCATGGTACTCATGGTTCACGTAGATGAAGGACGCTTTCGCTTGCACCGTGAAGGAAGCGATCAAGCAACCTTCGATCAGTTGATGGGGCAACGTTTTCAATAAATACCGATCCTTAAACGTGCCCGGCTCATGTTCGCCGGCATTGCACACGAAATAGCGTTCCTTTACCCGGTGATTAAGGACTTTGTCCCACTTGATCCCTGTCGGAAATCCTGCGCCACCCCGCCCACGAAGCCCTGACTTTTTCAGCTCATCAATGACTTGAGCCGCGTTCAATTCCTTCACGCACCGCTTCCAGGCTTCATAGCCGCCGACTTTGAGATACCCCTCGATCTGCCAAGGGGCTCCCTCAATCTGTTGAACAAGGCGAGGTTCTGTAAGCGTGGACATAGCTATCCGCTCTGAATTCTTCAAGGTTGAGCGAGTACTATACGGTTCTGCCTCTTCTTCCGTCAAGGCAACCAGTCATAAATGGGCCTGAATCTCAAACAGTTAGGCCTAGGAGGCCTAGTCAAAGCCTAGGCAGGGAGGGGCAGAAGAGTAGGAGAAGGGGAGAGATGGAAACCGTGGTCGGAGGGGGTACCCCCTCCGGCCACGCATCAAATTTTCTATCTGAAATGGCTACCGGCCCCCATGAAAAACAGCATGGGAATCGAGAGCATGAAATTCACGCGGGAAGCGAGCAAGGCGGTTCGCCCCCACTGTGCCATCTCGGGCGGCGCCGGGGTTCCCTGCGCAGCTGCAGTGACGGCAGCAATGATCTTCTTCTGGTTCGGCCAGATAATGCCATGAACATTGCCCATCATGATGATGCCGAGCAACCCACCGATGGCCAAAGCCACCGCTCCTGTTCCACCCTTGTGATACATATGCCCATACAACAACACCCCGGCCAGCACGGTTACGGTGGCCCCATGCCGGAACCAATTGAGCGCTGCCGGCATCAGTTTCGGAATCACGATGTTCTTGGTCGGCCCATCCAGGCTTTTCAAGAACGAGGCATTGATCAGGTTGAAGAAATACAGGAGCCCGATCCAGGTAATCCCAGCCAGGAAATGCACCCAGCGAAGGATCATCTGACCCCAGTCCGCCTCGCCCGCACCAATGCCGGCTAATCCCAGATATATCATGATCAAGACGACGGTGAGGGCAAATCCCACTCCCATCGTCTGCATCGGATCTTCAAGAAATTTCATAACTCCCCTCTCTTAAAAAACGGTTGATGGCCTAGGCCGTTGTCTGTACGACAGCTTTTCTCTGAATGTCAAGCCGCTATGTCGATCGAATCGGTCGTGAGTCACTTGTCATTGGTCACTGGTGAAAGACTCGTTCTCTTGCTAATGACCGATGACGATTGACCAGTGACTGTCCTATCCCATCAGTCGATCGACTGTGCTGCAGAGTTCTCGCACGGCATTGGCTGATGTATCCAACGCGGCTCGTTCATCACTGGTCAGGTCATACTCCATAATCTGTTCGGCGCCCCCAGATCCGATCTTCACCGGAACACCAACGATGACGTTCTTCAACCCATACTCTCCCTCGCACAGCACCGCACAAGGCATGACCCGTTTTTCATCCTTGTGGATCGCCTCCACCATGGAGACGGCCGAGGCCGACGGAGCATAGAACGCACTCCCTGTTTTCAAGAGACCGACGATTTCTGCTCCGCCATCGCGTGTCCGCTGCACAATGGCATCCAATTTTTCTTTCGACATGAGTTCCGACACCGGTCGTCCCTTCACCGTGGTATATCGCGGCAACGGCACCATCGTATCCCCATGTCCTCCTAAGACCATCGCCTCGACCTCAGTCGACGGTACGTTCAGTTCTTCGGCGATAAACGTGCGCATTCTCGCCGAGTCCAGCACACCTGCCATCCCGATGATTTTCGATTTGGGAAGACCGCTGACACGAAGCGCCATATGCACCATGGCGTCCAATGGATTGGTGACCAGGATCAGGATAATGTTCGGCGAGCGCGACACCAGTTCCGTGACGACGGACTTCACGATTTTCGCGTTCGTCGCCAACAATTCGTCGCGACTCATCCCCGGCTTCCGTGGAATGCCGGACGTAATCACGGCAATCGACGATCCCGCTGTCGCGGCATAGTCCTTGGTGCCGACAACACGGGTGTCGTAACCACACACCGGCCCAGCTTGAGAAAGATCGAGCGCCTTGCCTTGCGCCATGCCCTCATTGATATCGACAAGGACCACGTCATAGAGATTCTTCTCAGCCAGCCGCTGCGCCGTCGTCCCACCGACGTTCCCTGCCCCTACCACTGTGATTTTCGGTCGTGCCATCATTCACCACCTCGTAAAACGTGACTCGTGAGGCGTGAAGCGTAACGTCCCCTTACCCCTCACCCCTGACTGTTCACGTGTGTTCATGTTCAGTCCACCCTGCAACCTTGAAGTTGATCGTACACACGAAATTTTCGTCATCATAGAAGTTGACCTTGATCTTCTTTTTCCCATAGGTGTTTGCCAGAAACACCTCAGGATTGTCCACGAGGGCCTGAAAGCTGCCCGGGGGATACTCACCGAGATCATGAAAGACCACGATCATGCCTTCTTTGACTTCTTGTAAGACCTTCACCCGACAACGAAGATACACCTCCCAGAATTTTGCTTCGATCATGTCCTTCGTCGGCTCAGGACGATCCTCGCCGGGCTTCACGACTTGCCCGAACTTGGCCAGGCGTCGGACATAGGGATACTGATGCCCCGTGAAGAGTTTATACAGCCAGGCAGGGACCGCTGGTTTTCCTGTCGAGTTGGTCATGGTCATGGTGTGAATGGGGTTATGCCGTCAATTGCCTGTACATACGCGGCAATCTGGTTGGCAGCGTCTCGACGCGGTCGATGACGCAGTACCGCGTCTCATCATACAGTGGGCGCACATAGCTGTCCGCTTCCCGGTCGATCGTCACGCAAAATGTCTCGATTCCCTGTCGCTTTGCCTCGCGGAGCGCCGCTTTCGTATCCTCCAGCGAATAGTCATCCCGATAATGATCATCCAATGGTCTTCCGTCACTCAGCATCACCAGGAGGCGGTGCTTCGCATCACGGGTCGACAGCTTCGCCATGGCATGACGAATCGCGGTGCCGTCGCGGTTTTGGTGCCGGGGAGCCAGACCACCAAGCCGACGTGCCGTCGCCGCTCCCAGTCGATCATCAAAGTCCTTGATCGTCAGAAATTCGACCTTCGCTCGTCCTTGACCCGAGTACGCATAGAGTCCGTACTGATCCCCGACCGCCTCCAACGCTTCACAAAGCAGCACCAGCGCTTCCTTCTCGACGTCGATCACCCGCCGACCGGTTCCGAGGTGTTGACTTGTAGATCCGCTGATATCGATCAGGAAGGCGACTGCCACATCCCTCTCTCGTTTGTCATGGTGGATATACACTCGGTCGTCGCCTTCCATGCCCGCCTGTTGCTCCACTGTTCGTCGGACGACTGCATCGAGATCCACCTCTTCTCCATCCGGTCGCCCCGCAACACGGCGATAGACCGGAGCACGCAGCCCTTCAAAAAACCGGCGGAGCAGTTTGACCGTACTCTGCCGGGCCGCCAACGTCTCCGTCACGAATTCATCGGACCCGAGATCTGCCGGTCGTTCCATCACACGACACCAATTCATCCGATAGTCCTCGATCCGATAGTCCCATTCCGGATAGAGGACGGCGTGTTCCTCATCTGACGGCTGCCTCGACTGCGGAGTGAGTTCAAGGGTGAGGCATTCTTCTACAATGGACGGCAGGGAGCGTGCCTCTTGGAGTAGTTCTCCACTTCCCGATGCGGGTCTCGCGCTCGGAACATCTCGTCTGGCAGGACCATCCGCTGGGGCCTGGGACTGGTACGGCTGTCTCTCCGATTGCACCGGACTCCACCTGACGAACTCCTGGTTCATCGCGCCACGATAGGTCACCTCGGTCACCGAACGGTATTGGTCCTCCGCTTCATTCGATTGTGCCTGGGCCGCTGTGGTCTCCTCCGGTTGCTCACGCTCCTCTCCCTGTATCATCTCACCGCGAGCCGCCAGCAGTTCCTCGAGCCGCACGTAGACGGCATCGACCACACGTATCGTCTTCTCGGCCGTCGCTGTGACCAGGAGAGCCGGCTGACACAGATTCCACAGAATGGAGACCTCTTCCCTGACCGCTTTGGGCACGACGGAATCCTCAGCTTCACCGAGCGACAGCCTTAACAGGCAATCGACCACGAGCTCCTTCGGCGTCACCCCTTGCGCCGGATCACGCGGGGTAACGGACTCAGACGCGAAACGAGCAAGGTCGCATCGGAGTCCCGGATACTCCGTTTGCAGCAAGACTTCGACCCTCGCATCCTCCAGCACAACCCAGAGATCCCGCACCAGTGTGGGGTTCGGGTACAGCTGAAACAGATCAGCCAGGGTGTCCGGCCTCGCCATATCGGATCGACCGTATCGATGCCGCACGGTCTCGACAAGATCGGTGAAGGACTCCAGCTCAAGTTGATACGTGCCGAACTCTATGTGGCCGGCTTCATGTGCCGCCATCACGAGATACAGGCGCTCGTTCTCCTCGGCCGTTGGATAGCGGCGAAGCAACGCCGGCAAGGAAATGACTTGCCCATTTTCGCTGACCGTCGCACGGGCAGGAGTCGTGACCGAATCCGGCAGTGCGGCTACCGTCATGTCCGCCCCGCAGAGTCCCTGGACAAATAACGTCAGGCGCCGCGCGACCTGCCGAAACGGTACTCCGCTCAACGCTGCTTCGACGGAAGCGAGCGCTTTCTGAGACTCAACGGAAAAATATGCCAGCGCTCCGTCCGGGCTGTAGGCCAACACTTCCATTCCAGCCTTGAACCAATTCTCGAATCGTGACAGTGCACCGGGAATATTTCCGATGAGTGCAACCAACTCCGGAGCCCGCTGGAGATACTTGAGCGCCGCCGCCGCATGTTTTTCGGCCAGTAAGGAACCATACTGCAGCACTCGGACCCTCCATTCGACGGAGGGCAGCCCTCGTAGCAGAGGAGGCGACGCAGCCAGCCATTGCATGCTCACCTCCGGTGACTCTTCGGTCAACAGCCGGCACAGAGACACGACCTTCGCACGAACCGCTGAGTCTTCGATCTCTCCCAGAATCGTCGGGCTGGTCCTGAGAAATTCGATGGTCGCCACATAGTCCGGTTTTCCAAGACTGTTCGGCACGATCAGCCTCAAACCTACCTCCGCCCAGCTTCGCACCGTATCAAGAGGGAGGATGGAAACCAGCTTCCCGATGTGCCGAACAAACTCCAGTCCGACGACCACGTTGATCTGGGTAAGTTCTGCGGCGATTTCCAGCCAGGGTCGTAGGTCTGTCACGGGAACGTCGGACAGGATCTGCGGAGCCTGGCGCATGTATTCGAGTGCCACGTTCGCATCTTGCTCGGCGATTTCCAGCCCGATGGTCAAGACCTCGGTACGGACATCGCCGGAATCGATCAGCCCAAGGACCAAGGGGCTTTCCTTGAAATATTTCAGTGCGGACGCGCCGGATGACTCCGTCAAGGCAATACCAAGGTCCAGCCACAATACGATCTGTGAAAGTCCGGCCCTTCTATCCAGTTCCGGAAGTGCTCCCACTGCCGCACAGGTTGCTTTCTCAGACAGTTCCGAGAGTTCATCCAACAACATGAGGACCTGTGCGGACAGATCTGGCTTGCCGGTCTCCTGGGCCAGGCGCGTCACGAGAGTCTCCGCGATCGTCGGACTCAACTCAGACACCAGCCGGTCTCGCAACAATTGTCGACTCGCCACGTCCGTCATGATTGATTACCGAAATCAGCGTGAAGGGATGGATTGTAAAGGAGCGAATTTTCCTTGTAAACTAGCGGTTCCGCCCTTAGTTGCCCTGAGGAGGAGATCCATGGCTGAACCGACAGAGGAAAGCCTCGAGAAAATCAGGAAGTTCATCACGGGTTTTGCCGAGAAAAGTGGAACGGCGATGCACCCGAATGCTGCGGTGACGGACGCGGTCGTCAAGGGATTGGCGTCTCATATCGATGAACTGGGGAAACCGCTCTGTCCATGCAACTTCTACAAGGACAAAGAAGCGGAAGCCAAGCTCCGCCGCTGGATCTGCGCGTGCGACGAAATGCAGATCTACAAATACTGTCACTGCCTCCTGTTTGTGCGGGAAGATGGGATGCCGATTACCGAATATTTGCCGGAGGGTCATGAAGGTCGAGAGGTGTACGGGCTGATCACCGATCCGACTCCCGACAAAGGTCGTGCCCTCAAGCACAAGGCGGTCCCGGTTTTCACTTCCCAGGACGAATCAGCCACGGCGTCGGCGCCCTCAACATGATACGGCGTCATAGTGATGTTAGGTGCTGGCTTGCCTGCTTCTTACTGATGAGCTGCTCTCTCGTGGCCCCGGTACAGGCCGCTGCGCCGCCTCCGCCGAATCCATTGGCCTTCAATGAGAAAGAACTGTTCGCCTACAAAGCCAAGGGACATGGGAGCGCGGCAGGACAGGTGTTTTTGCGGGCCGTTTCAGGCAAAGCCGTGACTCAGGCCGGCGCGTCGATCGTATTGATTCCCATCTCATCCTATACTCGCGCGTGGTTCGACAAGCAGGTGAGGGAGAACTCCTGCCCGTTAAAGGGTGGGACGTCATCTTCCGAAGCGCATGGGGCGCAGAATTCATCCCTCGAGTGCCTTCGAGCCGTTATGGACCAACTGCTGGCCGACAAACGCCTACTTCCCTATCTCCGTGTGACACGGGCCAACCCGACCGGTCACTTTTGGTTTACCAAAGTGCCTGCTGGACGCTATTACGTGGTCAGCCTGCTGGAAGGCAGTGGTGGCGCTCATCAAGATGAGCGAGCGGTGGGGATCGCCTGGTTGACCCTTGAGCTTGATGCTGATGAAAAGGCGACAAACCTGGTGGTCACTGATTGCAAAAGCAGCCTCTGCTAAGCAACCGCCTCTTGGACTGTGCGCGTTGTGAAGCGTCCTCCGCATCTTGTGGGTACGAACCACCTGAGCTCTCTCAGCGGGGAAGCGACGGATGTGGCTTAGCGGCGTGTACTGTAAGAAGCGCTCCTGAACCATAGGGACTAAGAGGGAGGCGATGAGAATTCTGCTGGTTGAAGATGATGCGGATCTGGCTCAATTCATCCGAAAAGGATTGAAAGAAGAGCAGTACGCCGTCGATGTCGCCAACGACGGCGAGGCGGGCTTGGCCCTGGCGTTGGACAACCCCTACGATCTTGTGATTCTCGACATCATGTTGCCTAAGTTGGACGGCCTCACTGTCTGCCGCCGCATCCGTGATAAGGATATCTCCACCCCCGTGCTTCTGTTGACGGCACGCAACACGGTTGAAACCAAGGTGTCAGGTTTTGATACGGGCGCGGATCAGTTTTTGGAGAAACCGTTCGCATTCGTCGAATTGCTTGCTCGGATTCGGGCCCTCTTGCGACGGGGCAGCTCCCAACAACTTGCCCATCTTCAGGCTGCGGATCTTCGATTAGATCCGGCTGCTCACCGTGTCTGGCGCGCCGGCCACGAAATTGCGCTCACGAACAAGGAGTATTCGCTCCTTGAGTTTCTACTGCGGAACAAAAATCGCGTGCTGACTCGAACGGCGATTATCGAGCATGTGTGGGATATCAGTTACGACCCAATGACGAATATCGTCGACGCCCATATCCGTGCCCTCCGTGCCAAGATTGATCGAGATTACTCCCCTCCCTTGATCGCGACGGTTCGCGGCGCCGGATACATGCTCGAAGAGCCGGACGCCTCCGCATGAAATCATTGCGCAGTCTGATCAGTTGGTCCGCCTTCGTCCTGATGGCCGGGCTTCTCCTTTTTTCCGGGCTCGTGTATGCCGCCAGTGAAACCCTGCTGCAACGGTTCGTCGACGGGCGCCTGCTGGTGCTGGCGGAGAGTCTGGCCGAGTTCGTGGAGCAGTATCCGGATTTTCTCGAAAAGCATGACCGCAAAATTGCTCCCACGAACGAATTAACCCAAAACCTGACGGAACAGCACGTATTGCCTGATGTCACACATGCCCTTCGCATCTTTTCGACGGATGGCCGACTTCTTTGGAGCAACCCCCATGCTTCCCCGCAAGACTCGCTGTCGCCCCGCGTGCTTGAGCGAGTCCGCATTTCGACGCTTGTCTTCGACACACTGACCGCACCGGACGGCATTCCCGCACGACATCTCTTCCTACCTCTTGTCGTACAGGGTGGACGTCTCCGGTATGTATTGCAGGCGGAAACGTCCTTGCTGCACTACCAGGAAACGCTCCATGGGCTCGTGTTCTTGCTCAGCCTTGGATCCGGCGCCACACTGTTTGTGGCATGGGTGGGAAGTCTTTGGTTGGCCAAGAAAGTGCTGGCCCCGATTGAGACCCTGTGCAAGGGAGCCGAGACCATGTCGGAGGCCGACCTTGGGAAACGCTTGGCACTCGATTCACCCTATCGAGAATTTCGGCGACTCACCCAGGCTGTGAATTCCGTATTGGATCAATTCCAGCGCGGAAGTGAAGTCCAGCGAAACTTTTGTGAAATCGCCGCCCACGAAATGAAAACGCCCCTGACCATCCTTCAGGGAAACCTCGAAGTGGCACTCATGAAAGCCCGGACGACCGAAGAGTATCATGAGGTGCTGCTCAACAATCTCCAGCAGGTCGACCGGCTCATCGCGTTAACCCGTCCCTTGTTGACTCTAGCAAAGTTTACCAGTAGCAAACCTCCGGTTAACCTCGTGCCCCTTGCTTTGGAGCCGCTGATTCAAGAGCTTATCGATGAGTTGATACTCTTGGCGGATGACCGTCAGATCACGTTGACGTTCGAGTCCCAGCCGGTGCCCTCTGTGCTCGGTGATGCACAGTGGCTCAAGCAAGCCCTGATCAACTTGCTGGACAACGCGTTACGGTACACACCCTCGGGCGGATCCGTGACCGTTCGCCTGCACGCAGTAGGGCGTGAAGTTGCCATTGCCGTCGAAGATACAGGCCATGGGATCGAGCCGGAGAATATCCCGCATCTCTTCGAGCGCTTCTACCGAACCGATTGGGCGCGGGCGAAAGACGCCGGCGGGACTGGTCTTGGGCTCCCCATCGTGAAGGAAATCATGGAAACCCACGGCGGGAGTATTTCCGTCACCAGTGAGGTCAACAAAGGGTCTGTCTTCACCCTGCGGTTGCCCGTGCTTGCGCCTCTCTCCAGTTCCACCTACTGACCGAACGCTCGGCCAAATCGGTAATCTCTTTGATCTCTCAGACGGCACAGCCTAGTTCATAGCACTCCCCGACATGCCACAAGCTTGGCCAGTGCTGCTGTTGCGTGTGAAGAAACGAGTCCTCCCCTCGCACCCATACCCTGGACTGGTCCTGCACATAACGCGAGAGCAAGTACGGTGGCCTTTTCGAGCGCGCTGTTCGGTCGTTTGGCTGACCTCTTGGCCACAGAGCAAACTCGAACGTGCAGACTTCTTCGCGTTATCAATGTGTTCCAGCAACATGGCCAGACCAGGCCTATATGAAGAACTCTTCATGATCTCCTCACGGTAGCTTCATCTTGACAGCGTATCTTTATAAAAAAGAGAAGGGGGGTGAAGAACAATCATGGTCTCCTTTATTGAAGTGTTCATCTTGGTCAGCATCTTCGGCGTGTTGTACGCTATGTTGCAGCTCTCACGAGGGTAATCAGAACAGCCCCGTTGTTGGGTCATGCCCTTGTCCAGCCGGCAGACCGCAGTATTGAAGGGGGAAGGTCTACTTTTGGAAGTCCCGGTATAAACTCATCAGGGGTGTCACTGGGGAGAGGACGGTCTACATAAGAACCGAATCCTTTCGGACCTTCCCGCAGCCTCGGATCGGGCGTACCCTCGCAGTGTGATGAGGGGTGCTCTCTCCGGAGAGGGGATGAGACTCGATTGCGGAAGCAATCATTTTCCAGACCCAGTCCGTCGGAGTGTGGGCGTTTGGGTCGCCAATGACTGGACCGCTTTCTGCGCGCTGTCCAAGCAGCTTTCCCCATCTTGAGGGAAGATCAGACTACTGATTACTTTCTCTCCTTGATCGCCCGTTCAACTTCACGTCCTGCTTCACGAGCCTTGATTGAATCACGGCGATCATGCTGCTTCTTCCCCTTCGCCAATCCCAATTCGACCTTCGCCTGGCCTCGTTCTGAGAAGTAGATTCGGAGCGGAATCAGCGTGAGCCCCTTCTGCTGTGTCTTTCCGAGGAGCTTGTTGATCTCCTTTCGATGAAGAAGCAATTTTCGGGTTCTGACCGGGTCATGGTTCATAATATTGCCGTGACTATAAGGACTGATGTGGCAGTGGTAGAGAAAGACCTCGCCATCTTTGACACCCGCATAACTGTCTTGCAGGTTCACTCGTCTGTCCCGAAGCGATTTCACCTCGGTGCCCTTGAGCACAATCCCGGCTTCGAATTTTTCTTCGATAAAATAATCGTGGTAGGCCTTCCGGTTGGTGGCCACCACCTTCTGCTGATCTTCGTTGTCTTTCGCCATACCCAGACACCACACCTTGATCTCGGTCTTCGCGAGCGCCTATGATAGCGGATGGCTCGCCCCGGCACCCTCGATTCCTTCGGCACGATTCTGTCCGGTCTGTCCAAACGGCTTGGCCTTGAGTCGAGACTGGTGGAGTTGCGCTTGCAGCATCAGTGGAGCGATATTGTCGGTGAGCCCATGGCGTCCCACACCTGGCCGGCCAATATTCGATTCAAAAAGCTGTATTTGACCGTCAGGAATTCCGTCTGGCTTCAACAATTGACCTTTCTCAAACCGGCTCTCCTCACAAAACTACAGGCTGACGTTGATCCCGAACTCGTGACGGACATTGTCGGTCGTGTCGGAGAGCTTCCGAACGATCTGGCAGTACCCCCGGGTGATCTCGATCCCGATATCCGATCGGCGCAGTCCGAGAGCTCATGGGCTGAAGTCGTGACACACACCACGACCATCCAAGACCCCTCGCTTCGCGAGCGATTTAGAGAGGTGATATCGCGATACCCTCAGGTTCCGCCTCAACCGGCAAAGGGTCCGTCACGCGCCCCTTGAATAGGACCCGGGTGTCGATGGAAATTCGTCCGCCCTGTGGCATTGGACCGAGACCACCGTCTTCCTCCTGATCCAGTAATCGATAATATCCGCGCATAGCCCTTTCATAGTCTTTGGCCACGGACGCATCTCCAGCCAGATACTTAGCTAAGACATCCGGATCGGTCCATCCATGGTCATCAAATACGTAAATCATGATTTGCTTGTATGACCCACCTGGATCGCCAGGAGTCGTGGGATAAATCTTCATCCGGGCGAAATCATGGGTCTGATGGCCGACCTTTCGAAAGCGTTTCACCAACGACTCCACCTCTTCATCGGTTGTACCACGAGGAACGTCCGTCACGACGAGAAGGCCGGATTGTGCACCGACCGTATAGGGAGGAATCGATCGATCAGGACGGCTCAGATACATACCTCCCCAGATTAAGGCAAACGATCCGACAAAGACGCTGAGCGCGAACTTGACGACAATGTCCAGGGGCTTCTTGGTCTTTTGGTCATTCGGAGGCATAGAAGCAGAGAGCGATTTTGGCATCGAATGACAGGCTGGCTTAATCCGATGAGTTCTCGGGGGTGTCCTCCGATGTAGCATCCTCTCGTTCGGCGGCGTCCGCCAATCTGGCCACGGCGACGACTCGGTCTCCTTCGCCATCGAGATCAAGAAGCCGAACACCCTGAGTGTTCCGTCCGATTTCGCGGATATCATCAACTTTGCAGCGCAGCACTTTCCCCTGCGCAGCCATCAGCATGATCTGATCGTCATCTCGTACTTGAAGGAACCCCACGGCCAATCCGTTTCGTTCAGTGGTCTTGACGCTGATGATGCCCTTTCCACCGCGTCCCTGTATCCGATATTCGCCCACCGGTGTCCGCTTGCCGTAACCACCTTCTGTCACGGTCAAGATCGAGGTGGTCGAATCCGGAGTAATGGTTTCCATTCCGATGACTTCGTTGCCCTCTTCGAGTGTGATTCCTTTCACACCATGCGCCATCCGACCCATCGACCGCACTTCCTCTTCTTTGAATCGAATCGTAATGCCTTGTCGCGTCCCCAATAAAATTTCGCGCTGACCATCGGTCAGCTGAGCCCCGATCAACCTATCGCCACCTTCGAGTCCTAGCGCGATGATCCCGCCCTGCCTGGGGTTGCTGAATGCGGACAATTCCGTTTTCTTGATGATTCCCTTTTTGGTCGCCATGACGATATAGCGGTCATCACGAAACTCTTTGACCGGCAAGGTCGCGGTCACTTTTTCACTCCCGGTTAACGCAAGGAGATTGACGAGTGCTTTTCCTTTCGCTGACCGGCTGGCCTCAGGAATCTCATGGACTTTCAGCCAATAGACCTTCCCGGCATCGCTAAAAAACAGGAGCGAATCGTGGGTGGAAGCGGAAAAGAGGGTCTCGACGAAATCTTCCTCCTTGATCCCCATCCCGATCTTGCCTTTCCCTCCCCGTCGCTGAGCCCGGTAGAGGGTCACGGCATTCCGCTTGATATACCCAGAATGGGAGATCGTGACGACCACTTCTTCCGCTGCAATCAGATCTTCGAGGCTAATCTCGGCTTCTTCCTTGACGATCTGGGTCCGGCGGTCATCTTTGTACGTTTCACGAATCTCAGTAAGCTCGTTCTGGATGATGCTGCGTACCAACGACTCGCTGGCCAGCACGGATTTCAGATGTTCAATCTGCTTGAGCACCTCCTGATACTCTTCGATGAGCTTGGTCCGCTCCAGCTGCGTCAAACGCTGCAGCCGCATGTCGAGAATCGCCGTGGCTTGAATCTCAGTCAGACCAAATTCCCGCATCAACCCTGCACGAGCTTCGTCAGGCGACTGCGATCGTCTGATGAGCGCGATGACGGCATCGAGATGATCGAGAGCGATCTTGAGTCCTTCGAGAATATGCGCCCGTTCTTCGGCCTTTCTGAGTTCGAAGGCGGTCCGCCGTACTACGACTTCGCGTCGATGCTCGAGAAAATGATGCAGGATCTGCTTAAGCGTGAGGATCTCAGGGCGATTGTTCACCAGCGCCAACATGATGACGCCGAAGGTCGTCTCGAGTTGGGTGTGCTTGTACAGATTGTTCAATACCACCAGGGGAATTTCGTTCCGTTTGAGCTCGATCACCACCCGTACCCCTTCGCGATCAGACGACTCGTCTCGGAGATCGGAGATACCTTTGATGCGATCGTCCTGGATCAACTCCGCGATCTTTTCGATTAGTTTGGCCTTGTTGACCTGATAGGGAATTTCCGTGACGATGAGCCGTTCTCGCTCGGTACGTTCGTCGATCTCGACGACGACTTTTGCTCGCAGTTTCAGAAGACCGCGTCCGGTCTCATAGGCCTCTTTAATCCCGCCCATGCCATAGATGAAGCCGGCCGTAGGAAAGTCCGGCCCAGGGATCTTTTTCATCAGCTGGGCGATCGTCACTTCTGGATTCTCCAACAAGAGCAGCAATCCATCGATGATTTCCCGCACATTGTGTGTAGGAATGTTGGTTGCATAACCGACTGCAATACCCCCCGCTCCATTGACCAAGAGGTTCGGAACTCTCGTCGGAAGCACCAGAGGTTCTTGCCGTGACTCGTCATAGTTCGGACCGAAATCAACGGTTTCTTTGTCGATGTCGGCCAACATCTCCTCAGCCAGCTTCGTCATGCGGGCCTCGGTATACCGCATGGCTGCTGGTGAATCCCCGTCCATCGACCCATAATTGCCCTGGCCGTCAACGAGGGGATAGCGCATGTTGAAGTCCTGCGCCATCCGCACGAGGGTGTCGTAGATCGCCGAATCCCCATGGGGGTGATAGTTCCCCATGATTTCGCCGACAATTTTGGCTGATTTGCGGTAGGCTCGATTGGAGGCCAAGCCCATTTCACTCATCCCGAAGAGGATCCGCCGATGCACCGGCTTCAGCCCATCACGGACATCAGGCAACGCCCGTCCCACGATGACGCTCATGGCGTAATCGAGATAGGAGGACTTCATCTCGTCTTCGATCGCGATATGACCTAACCGTTCATCAGGGGGCATGTCTTCTCCTCAAAGCGCAAAGCTATAAGCTTTCAGGCATCAGCTCCAGAAAGCTGGTCGCTGAAGGCGGACAGCTTCCTAGCTAGACATCCAAATTCCGGACTTCGAGCGCATGGGTTTGAATGAAGTTGCGCCTCGGTTCAACCTCATCGCCCATCAAGATGGTAAAGATCTCATCCACGCCGGTGAGGTCTTCAAGAGTCACCCTCAGGAGCGTTCGTATTTCTGGGTTCATGGTCGTTTCCCAGAGCTGTCCAGGGTTCATTTCCCCGAGACCTTTATAGCGCTGAATGCTGAGGCCTTGTTTTCCCGTATCCAGAATGGCCTTCACCAACTCCTCCGTGGATTGAAACGACTTTTCCTCGCCCTTGGCCTTGAGCTTGTACGGAGCTCGGCCTAGTCCGATCGCAGAGGGCGTCAGTTTTTGGAGTTCCCGGAAGTCGGCAGACCCAACCAGGTCATGTGTCACGTCCAACTCATGGGTGACCCCACTCGCGTGCAGTCGGCAGGTGACCTTGTTCGACTGGTGTTCCTCGTCCACGAGAATATCAAACGTTGGGGTCACATTCGAGAACACCACGGCCAGTGCTTGCGTGAGGTTCTCGACGGATCGTTGAAGGGCTGCACGATCCTTGAGCCGCTCGCGATCGAGCCCCGGTTCATCGACAAAAGCACGAAGCATTGCGGCTTCGTATGATTTCTTATTGAGACGACCGAGCAAGGTTTCGAAGGTAATCATTTTCTTCAGGATGGGCAGAAGGCGACGCCCGGTCACGTAACCCTGAGCTCCCTCCATGAAGAGTTCAACGTCCTCGACTGCCAAGTCGGCGAGGTATTCGTTTAATAACCCTTCATCTTTGAGGTACCGCTCTGTCTTACCTTTCTTGACCTTGAACAGCGGAGGCTGCGCGATATAGATATACCCCCTCTCGATCAGCTCCGGCATCTGCCTGAAGAAGAACGTCAACAATAATGTCCGAATGTGGCTTCCGTCCACATCAGCGTCGGTCATGAGAATGATCTTGTGGTACCGAGCTTTCGCAATATCGAATGCATCTTTCTCCGGCTTATCCCCTTCTTCCCGCCTACGACCGATCCCGGTGCCCAGCGCCATGATGAGCGTTCGGATCTCATCGCTGGAGAGCATCTTGTCGAACCGCGCTTTCTCCACATTCAAGATCTTTCCCTTGAGCGGCAAGATCGCCTGAAATTTTCGGTCACGCCCCTGTTTCGCGGATCCACCGGCTGAATCACCTTCCACAATATACAGCTCGCTTAACGCCGGGTCTTTTTCCGAACAATCTGCCAATTTCCCTGGCAGTGAACCACCATCCAGGGCACTCTTGCGCCTGATCAGATCCTTCGCTTTCCGTGCTGCTTCTCTAGCACGCGCCGCGTCGACAGCCTTGCCAATGATCTTTTTGGCGACTGGAGGATTTTCCTCAAAATAATTCCCCAAGGCCTCGTTGACCGCAGCCTCAACTACGCCCTTCACCTCACTGTTCCCGAGTTTGGCTTTCGTCTGACCTTCGAACTGCGGATTGCGAACCTTGACACTCACCACCGACGTCAGTCCTTCCCGCACATCGTCTCCGGTCAGCGATTCAGTTTCTTTCTTGAGCAGGTCATTGGCATTGGCGTAATTATTGATCGTCCTAGTGAGGGCGGCTTTGAACCCGACCAAGTGCGTGCCGCCTTCCTTCGTATTGATGTTGTTTGCGAACGAAAAGAGATTCTCTGCGTAGCTGTCGTTGTACTGGAGCGCCACTTCCAGGATCATTTCCGGCTTCTCGACTTTGACGTAGATCGGCTTGTGCAGGGGTGTTTTGGCTTCGTTGAGGTGCTCAACGAAGGACACAATGCCGCCCTTGTACAAGAAGACCTGTTCTTTCGCCGATTCTTTCCGTTCATCTCGAAGAGTAATGGCAAGGCCCTTGTTCAAAAAAGCCAGTTCCCGCAACCGCTGAGCCAATACGTCGAAACTGAACTCCAGTGTTTCAAAGATTTGGCCGTCCGGCTTGAACCGAACCTTGGTTCCTCGGCGTTTGGTCTTGCCTGTCGCCGCGAGGGGTGCGCTGGGCTTCCCTCGTTCATATCGCTGTTCGAACACTTGGGCATCCTGCCAGATCTCCAGCTCCAGCCACTCGGACAAAGCATTCACGACGGAGATGCCCACTCCATGTAGACCGCCGGAAACGGTGTACGCGCCCTGTTCGAACTTGCCTCCCGCATGGAGAACAGTGAGAGCGACTTCGGCCGCAGACTTTTTCTGTGTTGGGTGCATCCCGGTGGGGATTCCGCGCCCGTTGTCGGTCACCGTCACGCTTCCGTCGATGTGGATGGTCACCTCAATGGCTTCCCCGAATCCCGCCATATGTTCATCAACGCTGTTGTCGACGACTTCATAGACGAGATGATGTAATCCATCGACTCCGGTGCTGCCGATATACATCGCCGGCCGTTTGCGAACCGCATCAAGTCCTTCAAGGACTTTAATTTGATCGGCACTATAGCTGTCAGACTTGGTTGGAGACTGTTCTTCCGTGGCCATCCGCTACCTATTCCATCCTCGTGATCAGAGGACTTATTTCAGTTTTGGACAAGGATTTTGTCCATGGGATAACACCTAGATTACGATATGTGGAACCACCCAGAAAGAGAGGAACGATGATCGTGAGTGCGTCCAGCATTCCGCTAAATCTTCACCGGCATGACAACGCACTTGAAACCGGGGCTCTCCGGTTCCTGAACCAGACATGGACTCAGCGGGGTCTCCATCTGGAGCGAAATTGTTTCCCCCTCCATCACGCTAAAGACGTCCAGGAGGTACCGAGCATTGAAGCCGGTCGTCAGGCTTTCTCCTTCGTAGCGGGCTGGCAATTCTTCGGTCGCTTCGCCGAAATCAGGGCTGGCAGAAAATAGCGTCATCTTGCCGGGGCCAAAGGAAAGCTTTACCGCGCTGGCCTTGTCTTTCGACAGGACCGACACACGCCGCAGGGCACTCTCCAAATCTGTCCGATTGACGCTGATGGTCTTGCCTCCATCTTTTGGGATGACCTGTTGGTAGTTCGGATAATTGCCCTCCATTAGCCGTGATGTCAGGAGCAGGCCGCTCTTCCGAAAGATCATGAGATTTTTCGAGAACCCGATGAGCGGTTCACCATCTCCGCCTTCTTCCAAGAGATGGCGAATTTCGTGAGCGGCTTTCTTGGGAATAATCGCTTTCATTTCCTGCGGAACGCCCGTCGCCTTGGCCCCCGCTTTGCCGACCTCTTGTTCTGCAACAGCCAGACGATGGCCGTCCGTGCCGACTAATCGGAGGGTTGTCTTCTTATCAGTGACAATCAACGTGACCAGCAGTCCGTTCAGAATGTACCGGGCATCGTTGTCTCCAGCTGCGAAGAGCGTCTTTCGAATTAATTCGAGCAAACCGTCGCCTGCCAACGGCATTAATCCCTCTCGCTCGATCGCCGGTAACGCCGGATAATCGGAGCTGGGAAGGCCCACGATTTTGAATTGGCTCCTCCCCGCCTGAATCGTCGTCCAGTTATTGTCCGTTGCCGTCAACTCGATGTCACCAGCCGGTAACTCCTTCACGATTTCAAAGAGCTTCCTGGCTGAGATGGTGACCCCCCCTGTCGACAACACCGTCGCCTTGTACAGACCTCTCATGCCGAGTTCAAGGTCTGTCGCCACAATCTCGACACCATCCTGCTTGGCTTCCAGCAGGATATTCGACAGAATGGGCATGGTGTTGCGTTTTTCCACGACGCCCTGCACACGCTGAAGGCCCGTCAACAACTCGTCTCGCCCGATCCGTACTTTCATGGAATGCTCCCCCATCGACGTCGCTAACTGCGAAGGATCTGTTCTTTTAATGATTCGATCGTCGTCTGCAATCCCGTATCGGTCTCCTTGGCCTTCGTCACCTGGCGGCAAGCATGGATAATGGTCGTGTGGTCTTTCCCGCCGAATTGCCGCCCAATCTCAGGGTATGAAGCGTCCGTCAGCTCCCGACAGAGATACATTGCAATCTGTCGAGGATGGACCAATGTCTTGCTTCGACGCCGAGATTTCAGTTCCGCGATCTTGACATGAAATTGAGCGCAGACGGCTTCCTGAATATCATCCATCGCAACAACCTTTTTCTTATCTCCGATGAGATCCCGCAGAACAGTTTTTGCGAGGTCTAGACTAATAACTTGCCCGGTGAGCGAAGCATAGGCCCCTAGCCGAACGAGACTTCCCTCTAATTCCCGAATATTACTCTTCATGGTGGTTGAGAGAAACTGGATCACATCCTCGGGTAGTTTGACCCCTTCATCTTCAGATTTCTTCCTCAGAATTGCGATCCGTGTCTCGACATCTGGAGGCTGTAAGTCTGCGATTAAGCCCCACTCGAATCGGGAACGTAGCCGTTCTTCGATATCGGGCATGTCCTTTGGAAACCGATCGCTCGACAACACAATTTGCTTATGGCCTTCATAGAGCGCGTTGAACGTGTGAAAAAACTCTTCCTGTGTCCGCTCCTTCCCGACGAGGAATTGAATATCATCGATCATGAGCATGTCGATGTGTCGGTAGCGCTTTCGGAGATCCATCATTTTATCGTAGCGGATCGAATTAATGACCTCATTGGTGAACTGTTCGGTCGTGAGGTACGCGATTCGGAGGTCTCTCTGTTCCGCCACATGATTCCCTATGGCGTTAAGGAGATGAGTTTTTCCAAGTCCAACACCTCCATAGATAAACAAGGGGTTGTAGGTTTGGCCTGGTTGTTCTGCCACAGCCATGCAAGCTGCATGGGCAAACTGATTTCCAGCCCCAACCACAAAATTCCGGAATGTATATTTAGGGTTGAGAAGAATACCACGCCGTGGTTTTGGTAGAGACTGCCCTTTCCCTCCCTGGACTACGGCTGGTAGCTCGGTCGGAGATGCTGCTGTTTTCTCCCGAACAACAAATTCGACGGTCAGAGGCTCACCCCCACTTGCTATTGCCACGGCCTCAGCAAAGAGGGCCCCATAGTGCGTCTCCAACCATTCTCCAAAGAATTTATTGGGTACTCCTATGTAAACTGTTGAATTTTCAACTCTATCGAATTGCACCGGCAGAAACCAGGTGTCAAAAACCTGTTTAGGTACCTTCTGCTGAACGTACTCAAGCGCCTCATCCCACTCAATCTCTACACTCATAGCTCGCATTCACCTTCTATACACAGGATTACTCACACTTGTGGATAACTATCTATTTTTCTCGTTTCTACGGTAAAGAAGGTGCGCTGAATAGCATGTCTAGCCACATTCTGTCGAGTTGATACCCTAGTCCATAAAATCTATTCAGCGGCTACTCACATATTCTTCTGGCTCTTCACAGAGGTTTTCCACAAGGTTACACGGAGAGTAAATTGGTAAATTTATAAATATTATCAAATACATATACACTATCCACCCTATACACTTCACTACTCCTAATCCGACGACGACTAATTTTCTTTACTACAGAACATCGGAGTTACAGAGCAATAACCTGCTGACTTTGTATTAACAGCTCAAGTACTTCGCTATATGACAATGTTGCTTCCCTTTCCCATAAGCAACCAATACCCTTTTGTACTACTTTTCCTCCGACAAGAGTTTTTTCGACTGCGATAATAGTAACGTCCTCCATTTTTGGATACAAAAACGGTGAGATCATCTCCCGTGGTGACCGAATTAAGTAAACCACTAAATTCACAAGGACCATTCCAATCAAAAAACGAGTGTATTGTCCATGGATTGAATAACAGCAGCTACAACATCCTCTGATTCACAACGAATAGAGAATTTCCCACTTAGTGCTGAAATATCAAACGTTTTTGGTAGTATAAAAGGGATCTCAAGTTGCTCAATAGAAGGGAGGTACTTCTCAAGGATATCAAGATCAACAATGTCATCAGTATCATTAGTTAACAACCGAACAGCCTCACCAAGCAAGATGACTGTCGTCCTATGAGATCCAGCGACAAGGCCAAGGGCGATCCGCAATGCCTCAACCGGCCTGTGTGTGATACGAGGATCTTCTTGAATGATAACGGCGACGTTTTTTGCCACGAGAGATTCAAATCGCGTTACGTAAACGAAATAAATGGCTTACAAGCATCGATAAGACCGGAGAGAACAACTAACCCACACAAAGTAAAGTCCTTTTCAACATCCACCGTTGAAACATGGTGTTGCTGGCAGCCATATGCGCAGACGAACATTCGGACTCCCGCCCGAGCAAGATTTTGATATGACTGAGAAGTCATATTTTTAACTCCCTCATCAATGAGATAAAGATATACCTCGTGGCCGGCATCCAGTGCAGCGTGAGCGAGTCCAGTGACTGTTTCGGAGCTTTGATGTGCCGGAGGGAGGGCTAGAAGGAATCCAACTTTTCTCTTCACAGGTTAATTCACAGGAATTTATGTGAATATTCAGCGTATTCGATAAGTTATAAACTAACGCGAGACTAAGTGGTTTTGAGGGGAAAGTCAATGCCTAAAAGCAGCACTTAAGAAGGCAAAAGAAGAGGTTGTATCTGGTTCGTAAGAGATGACAAGAGAACATCAGACTGATCCTTAGATTCCATATTCCGGAGCACTGCCACTCCTTTTGTCACTTCATCGTCGCCGAGTATGAGAGTGAAGTGGCAACCAAGTCGGTCGGCTTGCCGAAGGTGGGCTTTTAACGTTGTGGAACGAAAATCAGAGACCGCTGAGATACCAAAGATGCGAAGCTCTTCGAGCGCAGTAAGCCCTGCGACAGATCCTTGAGTACCAAACCCGGCGACATAGACAGTCCTGTCATGAAGCGACAGAGAGTTTTGAGAGTCTGGTAACAACATAGCTATACGTTCAAGCCCAACGGCAAACCCAACGGCCGGAGTCGAGGCACCTCCGAGTGTTTCCACAAGCCCGTCATATCGGCCTCCTGCGCCGACTGCGTTCTGAGCTCCGAGATTTGTCGCCGTCACTTCAAACGTTGTGAGATTGTAGTAGTCGAGGCCTCGTACCAGCCGGTGGTTTAAGGAATAGGGTATATGGATGAGATCGAGGCCAGCCAGTACTTGAGCGAAGTAGGAACGGGCTGTCTCCGATAGAGATTCAGAGAGACGAGGAGCCTGTTCCGTAATGATTCGGCACTCAGGAACCTTGCAATCCAGGACGCGAAGGGGGTTCGCCTCGATGCGGTGTTTGCAATTACCGCACAACCCCGCCTCATGGTGTTTGAGATAGCCGACAAGAATAGGGCGGTAGATATCTCGATCAGCCGCCTGGCCAAGGTTATTGATTTCGAGGGTGAGGCTAGGAAGGCCTAGCTCATGGAGTATGTGCCAGAGGAGGGCAATTACCTCAACATCGGCACGCGGATCTGCTATTCCATATGATTCAACACCAAATTGATGAAACTGTCTCAGCCTGCCGGCCTGCGGGCGCTCGTGACGAAACATCGGACCGGTATAGAAATATTTTTGAGGTACCGGAATCGCGGCACGATTGTGTTCGATATAGGCCCTGACGGTACCGGCAGTTCCCTCCGGTCGCAGGGTTAACGAGGTACCATCCCGATCCGGGAACGTGTACATCTCTTTTTCGACGATATCCGTGGATGCGCCGATACTCCGTGCAAACAAGGTGGTCACCTCAAAGATTGGAATACGGATTTCGTGAAATCCATACCGGGTCGCCCATCGCCTCGCAGACTCTTCGATGAACCGCCAGCGGGGGGTTTCTTCCGGCAACAGGTCCTTGACACCTTTGACACCTTTGATTACGGACACGGAATTATCTCCTTACGTATGTGCCTGTCCTACAGCAGAGTTCGCGCGGACTATAGCGGCGGCCTCGGCGGCAAGTCAACGGCGTGGAGCTTGCGCCGTTCTACCTCGAGAGGTATAGTGCCCAGCTTATGATACGGTCCTTGTCACTCAATCTCCTATGAACCGAGATCAATCAGGCCGTCGAGTTCTGGCCCTGGCCCCTATGCCCCCTGAAAAGTCCGCCTATGCGCTGGCACGGTACAGCCGATCTCCCGACTCCATTGAGGAGAGTATTCGATGGGTGCACGGACACTCGTCGGAAAAATTCTGGGAGCAGTTTTATTTTGATTACGGACATGCGTCGATCGCCGATCTTGGACACGTCATCATCTGCTTCGAAGAGATTTCTGAACTTGCGGCGATTCGACTGGAAGATGAGCCGCTGTGGGATGGTCAGGCAAAATCCAGCCGCTATCAAAATTTTGCCTCGAGCCGCTGGTTCGTCCCAGGCCAAATTCGTGGAAGTGAAACCGAGGCTCTGTATGAAGGGATTCTCCGAAGCCTTGGGGATGTGTACCGACTCCTCCACGAACCTCTGAAACAATTCCTAGCTACGCGCGAGCCACGGCCTGAGTCGATGAAGCAGGCCGACTATGACCGGACCATCGCGGCACGGGCGTTCGATGTCACTCGGTACATGCTTCCCCTTGCGGCAAAGACCAATGTCGGACAGGTCGTCAGTATCCGGACCTTGGAGAAACAGATCACCCGCCTCCTGTCGTCACAACTCCCGGAGTTACGGGCGATCGGGGAGGATTTGAAGGACGCGTGCCAGCGTCCGCCGGTACATGTATGGAGCGAACTCTGTGGCCAAACAGGCGGAGGCCTGAGCGACCCTCTGGCGCCGACCCTGGCTCGGCATGCAAAGGCGAATGTCTACCAAGAAACGGTGTATGCCGATCTTGCTCGCCATGCGAAAGAGGTCTTACGCGGCACAGGGTTGGATCAGCCTGGGATGTGGGGAGCCGTGGAGTCGGTCGAGTTGGTGGACTCCCATCATCCGGTCGACGAAATTGTCGCGACGCTGCTCTATCGTGTCTCACAGGCTCCCTATCGCAAGATCCTCGAGGTGGTGAGAGAGTGGACCGAGAAGGAAAAACAGGCGACCATTGAAGTGGCCACCAGACAACGTGGTCCATATGATGAACTCATCAAAGAGTTCCGCAGCGGCTATGCATTCATATTCGATATCCTCATGGACATTGGTGCTTGGCGAGATATGCACCGCCATCGACGGTGCCAGCAGGTGCAACAGAACTTCACAACCGTCCACGGGTACGATGTCCCGCAGTCGTTGATCGATGCCGGTTTGGATCAGGAATACCGGCAGGCCATGGATGCCGTGCGCCAGGATATCGACTCGCTGAGGAAGAAGGACCAAGAAGCTTCACTCTACGCTATTCCGTTTGGCTTCAAAGTCCGGTGCTTGTTTAAGATGGACTATGCGGAAGCAGAATATATCAGCAAACTACGGTCTGGCGTGAAAGGCCATTGGTCGTACCGAACGGTGGCCTGGCAGATGAAGCAACAGCTGGCCAAGAAATTTCCCTTCCTCGGCGAACAAATCCAGGCGACACCACCTGATGTTGAAGACGCGCTGACTCGATAAGATCCTCGTACCGCTCATGCACACCCCTCAGGAACAATGCGAAGCCGCCATTATGGCCGGCGCATGGGACACCCTCTTTGCCGAGTCTCTAGCGTGGAGCCGAGATCCGGACGGAGCGAAGGACCCGCGCCCGCTCTTTGCGCGAAATGTGGTGTACCTCGTGCAAGGACGGTTTGCGGAGGCCTGGAAAACCCATGCCCTCTGTCTTGAAGCCCAGGAACACATCGCAGCCGTGGGGAGCTGGGTGAACGACCTGCTCAAGCGGCATGGGGACGGCGGCTATGCCCATCTCGTCAAGGGCTTGTTTCTCGCCCAATCTGGTCAATCCGAACAATCGATGGGGCCATACGCGGAAGCTGCAAGACTGCTTCCACAATCTGCCTATCCGCACTACTTTTTGGCACAGATCCACGAACGGGCCGGCCATCTCGAAATGGCAATCAAGGAGTATCGGGAGGCTGTCCGACTGGCTCCGGACTATGCGCCGGCCCGGATGAATCTGGGCGTGGCCTATCAAGACCAGGGGCGGCTGGAGATGGCGATCAAGGAATACCGTGAGGTGATCAAGCTCACCCCAAACGATTCAGCCGCTCATTCCAATCTCGGCTGTGCGCTGGCAGAACAGGGGAAAATGGAACCGGCGGTGCAATCCTACAAGACAGCATTGAAGCTGAACCCGCAGGACGCCGAAGTGCACTTTGCCTTGGGCGGCCTTTACGAAACGCGCGGCCGTCTGGACCTGGCCCAAAAGAGCTATCACGATGCACTCAATGCCAATCCGGACTTTGGCGCAGCCCACTCTGCCCTCGGGTGGCTCGCGTTAGGCAAGCATCGGCTTCAAGAAGCGGCGGACATCTTCAGCCGTGCGCTCAAGTGTAATGAGGAAGATGCCAGTGCCTATCACGGCATTGCCGAGATCTACGCGATCCGAGGCAAACGCCAAAGCGCGATGGAAAACTACACCAAAGCGCTGAAGTACTACCGCGACCCTGAGAAACGAAACCAAATTATGAATCAGCTGTTCCAGGAAGGGCAGGTGGGGGATTGAGCGGCCGAGGCGTCATTCTTCCTTGCTCACGGGCCGCGCGCCCTCGGAAGGACCTCGGTCCATGTGCGCAGTGGAAGAACAACGCCTCACCCCCTCTTGGAGGGGGAAAAGAGAAGCTCGAGGCGCGCAGCCAAGCCCCACTCGGTTAGTCCCACAAGGAAAGAGGTTTCTGGCTGTGAGTTTTTGATGAGAGACGCTTCACGAACGACGAGGGACGAGATTTACAGTTCTCTGATTGCGCCCTGCAGCACGGTAATCTGTGTCGTGGGATCGCCCGTCGCTTGAAGTTCGTTGCGGATCTGATCTTTGAGGTAGGAGGAATAGCCGACGCGGTCGACGAGGAAATCAAGGAAGCGCTCGGTCGGCAACAGGCTCTGTTCTTTGAGTTCGTCGATAGTCTCGTCACTCACGGGGACGTAGGTGCTGCCGATGTGGAAGACCACATTGTAGTGACGTCCAGTCGCAATCCGCTCGAATCTCAACCCCTTCACAGGTTCCTCCTTACAAGCTCCACAAAGGGTCTCATTCTAGACAAGGTCGAGTTGTGAAGACAAGGGCTTATGAAGGGCTATCGCGGTGGACAGTACCGGCGACGGGCATTTATCATGACGTTCTCCTACGTTAAGAAATAGGCGCAAGAAATCACTTGTCATGACAGCAACAGAACTCATCGAATTCTGGATCGCTCGCCTTGAAGCCGAGCAGGCGCGTCTGATTGAAACAGGACAGGATGCTCCGGCCATGACATCACAAGGCCGACTCGTCAGGACGACCGGCGGGCTGCATCTGTACGAATTTATCGTGCCCGGTGAGGTCAGGCTGCCGATCGACCTGCCGGTTTCCCTCATCCCTGCCGATGATACGGATACGACGGAGGGAATCATACTGCGGCAAACGGGGCAGTCGCTGCTGGTTCAACTGGTCGATCACCTCGGAAGTGAAGTCCCTTCTGGCACTCTGGTTCCAGACCAAGTTGGCCTGATTGGTACGGCAACGGCCCGCTTGAAAGACATTCTGGCAAAGCCTGATCTGTACCACCTTGGGCCGACCGAGCGGTTGGCGGCGCTTCTCCAGATGCCAATTGGGGAAGTAGAAACGTTCTCCGCCAATTCCTCCGTCTTCACAACGCTGTGGTCCGATGACCGAGCGCTCCGTCGACAAAGGCTTGGGAGCCTGGCGATGGACCTGGTTCGCGCCAACAAGCGTATCCTGTTGCTGAGTCCCGGCCATGACGACAGTGATGAGCTGGTTGGGATGGTGGGGCGGACCATGAAGGCGGGCGGATTGAACCCCCGAACGTGGGTGACGCGATATGAACTCCCCCTGGTATCGCAAGCCGCCGGTCTTGATCTTCATGAGCTGAGTTTTGAAGCTCAGATGCAGCAATTCTACGCTAAATCACAAGGCGATAAAGCTACGTTGAAACAGAAGTACGACCGGTTCAGAGAGTTGACCCCGTTTCTGGCCCAAAAGGATGCGAAACAAAAAGATTTGGACGAAGTCCGTCTCCTGGAGTGGCGTCTGGTGACGCAGTTCCGAGAGCTTCAAGTCAAGCTGGCTGGCGTCGACACCACGCTCAAAGAGTTTGAGACCCTTCCGCTGTTTCAACGCCTTGCGATGCAGACCGTTGGAAAAAATGTGGAGTCGCTCAAGCAGTATCGTACACTGTATCAGACGCAGATGGATCGTTTGGACAGCGAGATCGATGTGGCCAAAGGCAGGATTCAGCAACTTGTTCCGGAAGCGGCGGTGCCTCGAGGACAGCGTGCAGAGTGTGAGGAACTCAAGGAGCATCTCGCGAAACTCGGTGGTACCAAGAAAGTTCGAGAACTCCTCGCAGCTGAGGAGAATCCGAATCGCCAGGCTTTTGTCCAGAATAGACGTCTGGTTGTCGCCACCCCCACGCGAGTCGCGACCGACCCGTTGTTCAGCCGCGTGCGGTTCGATGTGCTCATGGTCGATGATGCTCCCAAGATCCCCGCGCCCTCACTGTTGGCTGCAGCTAGCCTCGTGCGTGAACGCATTGTTGTCAGCGGCGATCCACGGGACGTCGCTGCAGTCGGGCAATGGGTGATGCCCCAGAAGGGGACTCGGACTGCTTCGGAAACTGCTCCAGTTCCGCTTGCTTGACGTGGGTGAGGAGAATTCAGGATAATCCCCCTTCTTGCGGGATGGTATGCAAGGGACGTTGATATAAGGCTGTCAGCAAGCTGCAAGGGTCACATCAGTAGCCTCTAGAGCCGAAGTGGTGGAATGGCAGACACGCCAGCCTCAGGAGCTGGTGCTCGCAAGGGCGTCCGGGTTCAACTCCCGGCTTCGGCACCACAACACCTCACCTTCTCCTATCAAGAGAGTTTATCGTTTCATTTTTTTAGAACCGGTGAACACCCCCTTCTGACGTTTGGCTGTGCCCCGAATGGTTACGTCACTGTAAAGTGGACACGCAGGTAACCACCTTATGAGGAACCGTTGATCGTGGTCTTACCCGGGGTTTACCGTCACTATAAAGGTCAGCAGTACGAAGTCATGGGGATTGCCAGACATTCAGAAACGGAGGAGGAGTTTGTTGTGTATCGGGCCTTGTATGGCGATCGAGGCCTCTGGATTAGACCCCTTGCCATGTTTACTGAGAGCGTCGAGAAGGAAGGCGTATCTGTTCCGCGCTTTTCACGAATAGATGAGAAAACAGGAGAAGACGAGACTTGAAGACGAATGGGGTAGTCGAAGGCGCCTCGCCACTCACCCAGCGGCACCCTTTCACGGCTCGTCAAAATGGAATCTGTCCCGCGTGATGTCTTTGCGGACTCATCGACCGCTACTTCCTACAACGTTCCACGTATCATCCTCAGACCTCAAAATGGTATTTTGATGACAGGTCGGTCAGGTTCGACAACAATGAACTATGGTCTTGAGGGATCCACTGCGGCGCATATGAAGGCCCGAGAAGCCGCTATCAGGTTACCTCTGACAAAGCGGTCGGCTTCACGATAGATGATCAGGTTGAAAGGTAGGGGTGTAATGAGACGACTTGTGTTCGCGGGAGTCTTGATCTTCAGCAGTGTGGCGATCGCAATGGCGGTGGAACCGCTGACTGGGGACCCGAAGAAAGTAGTCCCTCAGAGATCGATCCCTCTGGCTGGGGAAGAACCCTACGAGGCGCTCAAGCGGGGCGACTATCGAGGCGCCGCGGGACTCTTCTCTCCACGAGCGGAAAAAGGCGATGTGCGGGCGCAGTACAATCTCGGACTCCTGTATGCCAGCGGAATGGGCGTGATGCAAGATTACCAGACGGCCTTGAAATGGCATCGCATGGCGGCGGGGCAAGGCCACGCCGGGGCGCAAAATGAACTTGCTCAGATGTATGCGAAGGGGCAAGGGGTTCAGCAGGATCAAGTACGGGCCTATGTCTGGTACAGCGTCGCTGGGGAGTCGTCAACCGGCGGGTCAAGGACGGAGATCATCAAGGACCGGGACCATATGGCGAAGCGTATGACGCCAGATCAGATTCAGAAAGCCGAAGGGCTGACCAAGCAGTGCCTCGAATCGCAGTTTAAGAAGTGCGGTGAGAAATAAAGGCACTCACCAGAGTCTGAGGTTTGCCGCAGTGGTGGCTATGACCGGCTTTGACAGGTGATGTATATTCATACATATGCGAACTACACTCAACATTGACGATCAGCTCATTAAGCGGGCAGTGCGACTCACCGGTGTTCATGAGAAAACCCAGCTCGTGCGCATGGGACTTGAGGCTTTGATTTCACACGAAGCCGCTAAGCGACTCGCTCGTCTTGGAGGCAGCGAGCCCCATCTCAAAGAGATTCGCCGGCGCCGGTCCGCGTAGGCATGCCAACATTGGTCGATACCTCGGTATGGGTCGATCACTTTAGAACTGACTCGCCAGAACTACGCCACCTGCTAGAGCATGATCTCGTCATTGGCGAATTGGCTTGTGGCAATATGAAGCGTCGGTCAGAAGCCCTTGGCTCCCTTGCGATGCTACCTACGACCCCCACCGTTGAGTATGATGAGCTTCTGACGTTTATCGAGACTCATAAACTGTCGGGACAGGGCTTAGGTTGAATCGATGTGCATCTTCTTGCCTCGGCAGTGCTCGACGGAGTGACGTTGTGGACCCGTGATCAGTCCTTGCGGCATGCCGCCAAGAAACTTCGCTGTCACTTCGAACCGTCAAACTGATCAGTGTATTCCGTCTCTCCGGCATCACAAGCATCTTTTTTGGACATTCAAGGGGTAGTGGGCCAGTTCTCCTGACGGCCGACTGCGGTTCGGACCATAATCGTCAGCTTCCTACTTTTCCTTCGCCGTGAAAATGCGTAGAATCCGTTCGTGGTGAGCTTGTCGAACCATGACGGGCTTCTAGAGTATAACGCTGAGCCATGAGCAAGATCTTTCTTTCCTATCGTCGTGAAGATAGTGCCGATGTGACTGGTCGGATCGATGACCGGCTGGTTCAGCAGTTTGGGCGCGAGGCCGTGTTTGTGTATGTGGATTCCATTCCCTTTGGTGTCGATTTTCGCAAGCATCTGGATGACCAAGTGGCCAAGTGCGATGTATTCCTTGCGGTAATCGGGCCAGACTGGACTGGAACAAAGGACGGTAAGGGCAAATCCAGACTTGAAGACCCGCGCGATTTCGTGCGGATTGAAATCGAGTCTGCACTGAAACGTGAGATTCCGATCATTCCAGTGTTTGTCCGGGGGGCTAAGTTTCCAGCCACGGAACGGCTGCCAACCAATGTGCATGATTTATCCTATCGGAATGGGCTGGAAGTGCGATCCGGTCACGATTTTCACAAGGACATGAACAGGTTGATCGAATTCCTCAAACAACAGGTGCGTGGTTTCAGTGAGACTCAGTTAGAACGAAGCACCTCATCCAAGCCTGTTCTCAATGAGACGAAGCCAGTTACTCCTACCGCACCAGTCGACATGTTGAAAGTGCCGAAAGGACCATTCCTATATGGGGAAAAGAGGGCTCGTGCAGTGATCGAGCATGACTATTGGATCGATCAGTACCCTGTGACGAACGAGAAGTATCGAGCGTTCGTACTAGCTGGTGGCTACGAGAAGAGACAGTACTGGTCAGACGAAGGATGGACAGGAAAACGGGAGAGAACATTGCAAGGCCTGAATATTGGAATGATCCCATATGGAACAAGCTCGACTATCCGGTTGTTGGTGTGTGTTACTATGAAGCGGAAGCCTATGCGAAATGGGCCTGCAAGCGTCTTCCTACCGAGCAGGAATGGGAAAAGGCGGCGCGAGGTGAAGATGGGCGTCAGTATCCCTGGGGCGATGAATTCGACACAGCGCGATGTAACAGTTATGAGTCCGGTATTGGCCATACCACTCCAGTGACTCAGTATTATAACGGAGTCAGCCCCTATGGATGTTTCGACATGTCGGGCAATGTCTGGGAATGGTGCTCAAGTTGGTATGACGAAAGCATCACCCTGCGCGTGCTCCGCGGTGGTTCCTGGCTCTACGAACCGGGGTATCTGCGTGCGTCGACCCGGAACAGGAACTACTCCGTCAACCGGAACAACAACCTGGGTTTCCGTCTCGTTCAGGACATTCCCTAACCCTGTGCCCTTTATGCTTTGACCCTTTGCCTCCGATTCATTCCACAGAGCCTCCGTTCGTGGTGAGCCTGTCGAACCACAAACAGCCGAATCCGTGTTTAGGCGCTTGCCACATTCCGAAGTTTGTCCATCATTTTGTCCGCTTGAACAAATAAAAACTCCTTCCCTCTTTTCTCTTTTTTGAGGAAGCCTTTCCCGGCAAGGTCGAGCAAATCGGTTCTGGCCGTTTGATAGACGATCCCATGCGCATTCCGGTGCGTATCGATGGTGTAGGTCTCATGCGGGTGTTGAATTGCGTGTGAGAGCAGACTTCTTTGACGAAGATTTAAGCCCGGATACTTTCTCAGTGCGGCGCTCAGGCCGGTCAGTTCTTTTTGTTTTCTTTGAATGTAACTCTGTGCCTCTTCACACGCCTGTTTGGTTGCCTTCAGGTTATAAAAGAGAAAGTAGGTCAAGTCGTTCTCGTCTGTCTCCGTATGGAGATATGCACGGACATACTGCCCAGGAGCTCGCTGGATATACCGTGAGATTGCTAGGTACTCGAAGAGGAGGTAGTTACGGGAGAGCAGATACCAATACATTAAAGCCCGTGCCGTCCGGCCATTTCCGTCATGGAACGGGTGGTCATAGGCCAGCCAAAAATGCAGCATCGCTGCTTTTATCACGGGATGAATCCACCTACTGTCCCCGTCCTTGTTGGCAAACTCGCAGAAGGCGTCCATGCGCTCTGATAACGTGCTGCAATCCGGTGGAATATGGACGGTTTCTCCTTGGTATTCGACGATGATGTTGTTAGTCGTTCTGAGTCGTCCAGAGTCTTCTGGGTGGTCCAACGTGTTTTCGGTAATTCTCTGATGGATCTCTGTGATGAAATTCTTTGTAAGATGTGTTTTTCGCTTCTCTCTGATGAACTGCATCGTTTCCCAATTATTGAGGATCATCTGCTCGCTTCGATCTTTCGGTGTTCGACCCGTACGGAGCAACTCCTTTGCCTTTGGGGTTGTCGTGGCGGCTCCTTCGAGTTGACTCGATGCGATGGCCTCATCCATCAGTGATCTAATGACAAACTGTTCTCTCCCTGGTAACGCGCTTGAGGTATCGGTGACTAGGTTTTCTCTAGCCCAAACGTCAACGGCGTGAAGATCTTTTTGAAGACCATCTGGTATCCAGTAGAGAAACGGCGCACCGTTTTTGTCTGTGAATGGAGCTTTTTTCAAATTGGCATGGCGACCAAGTTTGATCAATGCCCAGGCTTCTTCGTGAGAAAGCTCCATGGGTATTGGAACATACCGAAATTGATGCCAAGGGATATAATCTTCATTTGTTTTTTGAATGACGTCCTGAAATGCTGAGTCAACCCGTGTCCGCAGGAGTTTTTGGAGCGTTTCTGGACTCTTGAGGATCGCCGAAAGTTGAGGAGGCGCGACAATAATTGCCATACGTGCCTTAATACTAAAATGTACTATTGTTTTATAAATTAGTACTTGTAAGTTGTCAATAAATACTAAAATGTGAAATGTTAGTAGAAATTAGTCGAATGGTGAAAAATCCTATTATTTACAATGTGCTGTGATGCGATGTTGGTAGTAGTTTGAGAGCGGTGTTAGTAGCTGACGTAATACCGAGGCTAACTCTATGACGAACGTAACCTTCTTATCTCTTCCAGCGTCGTTTCGATTTCCATCGGCGAGTTGATGAGACTCGGTGCAAGCCTGGCGTATTTCGTAGCGTAGGGTGTCACGCTGCCGACGATGTTACGTTGCCGGAGCTTCTCGACGACCTGACGGGGCGCCAGGCCGGCCACTTCAAAACAGACGATCCCAGCAGACAAATCTTGAGTCATTGGCGTGTGGAGAGTCACGTGGGGCATGGCTACCAAGCCCTGTTTCAGCTGCTGGTTGAGCTCATAGATCCGCTGTGTCACCCTGGACTTCCCGATGGTCTGATGAAATAGAAAGGCTTCATCCAGTGCCCAGCGATGTTCGAAGGAATGGAACCCACCGGGGGTCATATGAACGGATGGCGGGAGATCCTTTGAGGATTTATTCTCCATCCAGAGGTCATAGGCCTGACCGCTAAACGTTGGGATCGTTGCCCTGGCGATCGGCCAGGCCTTCGGATGGCCCCAGACGAGCCCGGTGCCTCGTGGGCCGAACATCCACTTGTGGGTTCCGGCAATGAGAAAATCACAGCCGAGTTCATCCACACGGAAGTCTTCAACCCCTAAGGCGTGAACTCCGTCCACGCAGAAGATGATCCGGTCCCGTTCATCCCGTGAACGATTGATGGTCTGGATCACCTGCGCCATTTCATGAATCGGCAGTTTGAGGCCCGTGCTGGAATGCACCCAGGTGACGGCCAGAATGCGCGTCATCGGGGTGATGCCTTTGCGCAGCGATTCGACGATTTCATCGCGTGACACGGTCTTGAGTGATCGATAGAGGTGAATCGGTCGTACCATGGCGCCTGTCCGTTCAGCGCGAAGGCGTAGCGCCGTTTCCGTCGAATAGTGGTCGTGGGTCGTTGTCAGAATTTCTTGCTCGTTGCCAAGCTTGAGACCACCATAGAGAAGCCCTAGTCCCATCGTCGTGCTGTCGGTCAACGCGATATCGGTGGGGCTGGCTTTCAGATACTCGGCTGCCGCCAGGAGGACTTTTGCCTCCTGTTTCTCTTCATGTTCAAACCAATAGCCGATTGGGTCGGAATCTAGGCCGGCTCGATGTCGGTCGATGGCTTCTCGCACCGGGGTGGGATGGGAGGCAAGGAAGAACGCGGCCAAGTGGATAAGCTGTGGAGAGAGGGGAAACTGGGTTCGTAGATCCTCCCAGTTTGTGAAGCGGTATGGCGAGGGTTGCTGATTGGCTATGGTGCGAGAGGCTGCACTAGCTAGCACCGCTGCGCTCAAGGCCAAGCCTGTTCGAACCAAAAAGCCTCGACGTCCAATGTCGCTCATAGGATGCCCTCCTCAGAGATGGATCCTCTGTACTCTACTGCTTGTTTGGAAAATCAGGCAAGGAGAGGCATAAACGAAGTCACTGGCTGGTTTACCAGCCAGGGTTCAGACCTAGTACAAGGGGTCCTGCTAGTTCTGATACGTCTCTATCGGCGGACAACTACAGATGAGATGGCGGTCGCCGTAAGCCTCGTCGATGCGACTGACACTCGGCCAGAACTTGCTGTGCTTGACCCAGGAGGCAGGGAACGCCGCTTGCTCGCGGCTATAGGGTCGGTTCCATTCCGTGGCGGTCACGACAGCGGCGGTATGAGGTGCGTTCTTCAGGATATTGTTAGTTCGTGGTTGGCGCCCGTCGACGATCTCCTGAATCTCGGCGCGGATTAAAATGAGTGCTTCGCAGAGCCGATCGAGTTCCTGCTTTGATTCGCTTTCAGTCGGTTCGACCATAAGTGTGCCGGCTACGGGGAATGACACGGTCGGTGCATGGAAACCGTAGTCCATCAGTCGTTTGGCGACATCCATCGCCTCGACACCGGCGCTCTCCTTGAATTCACGGAGATCCAAAATGAACTCATGCGCCACCAATCCTGACTCTCCGCGGTACAGGATGGAGTAGTATTTTTCCAGGCGTTTGGCCATGTAGTTCGCATTGAGAATGGCGACCTGTGTTGCCTTGGTCAGGCCTTCGCGTCCCATCATGGCGATATACGTCCAGGAGATCGGAAGAATCCCTGGACTGCCGAACGGGGCTGCCGACACGGGACCAATGGTTTGTGGGCCACCAAGCTTGACCACGGGGTGCCCTGGTAAAAACGGTACCAGGTGCCGCGCGACGCCGATGGGTCCCACGCCAGGCCCTCCGCCGCCATGGGGAATACAAAACGTTTTGTGGAGATTGAGGTGGCAGACATCGGCTCCAATATCGCCCAGACGGCAGAGGCCGACCATGGCATTCATATTGGCTCCGTCGATATAGACCTGGCCCCCGTGGGTGTGGACGATTTGGCAAATGCGCCGCACGCTGGCCTCAAACACGCCGTGGGTGGAGGGATAGGTCAACATCAGTGCCGCCAATCGGTCTCGGTGTTGAGCCGCTTTGGTTTCCAGGTCAGCGACATCCACATTGCCATTACGATCGCACGCGACGACGACCACGGTCATGCCGACCATGGCAGCGGTGGCTGGATTTGTCCCGTGGGCTGAGACAGGGATCAAACAGACATCCCGGTGTCCCTCACCCTTTGACCGATGGAAGGCCCGGATCACCATCAAGCCGGAGTATTCGCCCTGTGAGCCCGCATTCGGTTGAAGCGAAAAGGCCGAAAATCCTGCGATCTCGGCCAACCAGCTTTCCAATTGGCGAAACAGGGTGTGGTAGCCACGGGTTTGATCAGCGGGAGCAAATGGATGGAGCCGCGCAAACTCCGGCCAGGTCACCGGCAGCATTTCTGATGTCGCATTGAGCTTCATTGTGCAGGAGCCCAGCGGGATCATCGAGTGCACAAGGGAGAGGTCGCGCGCCTGGAGTCGATAGAGGTAGCGGAGCATTTCGTGTTCGGAGTGATAGCGGTGGAATACCTCATGTGTGAGATACGGACTGCTTCTCATCAATGGAGCGGGGTATGTCAGATCAACAGAGGATGCAAGGTCCGGGAGGCGGAACGGCAATTGGTTATGGCCGACGAAGATCTGTAGAAGGCGATGGACCTCCTGCTCGGAGCTGACTTCGTCGAGCGACAGGCCGATGGAGCCGTCCTCGTACTGTCGGAAATTGACTCCGTGTGTCTCCGCCCTCGCAACGATCTGCGCGGCTTGGGACTTGGAAACTGGGAGTCGAATCGTATCGAAAAAGACCTTGGGCAACACCTCGAATCCAAGGCGACGCAGGCCTTCCGCGAGCAACAACGTCAGGCCATGGACCCGTTCGGCGATGCGACGCAACCCATCCGGCCCATGGTAGACCGCAAACATAGCTGCCATCACTGCCAGCAGGACCTGGGCGGTACAGATGTTACTCGTGGCCTTTTCCCGTCTGATGTGTTGCTCGCGTGTTTGAAGGGAAAGCCGGATGGCCGGCTTGCCGGTGACATCTTTTGAGACGCCGACGAGTCGACCAGGCATCTGCCGCTTGAACTCTTCTTTGGTCGCCAGGAACGCGGCATGGGGTCCCCCGAAGCCGATGGGGACGCCGAACCGTTGAGTCGAGCCGACAGCAATATCGGCGCCGAATTCTCCGGGTGAGCGGAGTATCGTGAGTGCGAGGAGATCAGTGGATACGACGACCAGAACACCGGCCTCATGAGCCTGGGTCACTAATGCACTGAAATCACCTACATACCCGTCCGTGGCAGGGTACTGCAGGAGGATGCCGCACAGCTCTGGACGGGCACAATCAGCGGCTGATGGGACGCCCGTCTTGAGGACGATGCCCAGGGGTTCAGCCCTTGTCCGTAGCACCGCGAGAGTTTGTGGATGGCAGTCGTGTGAGGCAAAGAACTCATGGCGCTCCTGACCGGCATGGCGGGCGATCGCGTAGCACATCGCCATCGCTTCAGCGGCTGCCGTCGCTTCATCCAACAGGGACGCATTGGCCAGCGGAAGACCGGTCAGGTCCCCGACCATGGTCTGAAAAGTGACGAGAGCCTCTAGGCGACCTTGTGAGATTTCAGCTTGGTACGGAGTGTACTGCGTATACCACGCCGGATTCTCGAGAATGTTCCGTTGAATCACCCCAGGCGTGACACAGTCGTAGTATCCCATGCCAATCAGCGACCGATAGACCTTGTTCTGGGCTGCGATTCCCTGGAGTCGCGTGAGAACGGCTTGCTCGCCCTCACCGTTGGGAATGTCCAGGGTTTGCCGAAGACGGATATCAGGTGGAACGGTCGTATCGACTAATTTATCAAGCGACTGGTGGCTTAAAGTAGCCAGCATCTCTTGAATATCTGCATCAGTCGGACCAAGGTGTCGATGTACAAAGTCATCCGTCGGTTGAAGCCATGTCGGACTGTTCATGAAGTCATCCATCCTCTGTTCGGTTTTTGAGACCGCCACGAGTGCACGACGCACCCTTCGCCGCGTTGACCGCGCAGCCTACCATGGGATCGTCACATTTCCAAGCGACCTGAGCCGCTCCCTTATGGGGAAAGTTCATGGCAACGAGGAGCACGGCGCACCACATGTGAGGTCCATGTTCAGCTTCAGGAACTCTTTGGTTCGTTCCACAGGGAGATGAATGTGCATGGCCTCGCTCTTTCGTTGCTTTTCTGAGAATTCACGCTATGGTGAGGTGATCAATCGAGTTCGGAGCGTTGACCATGACCGCCACAAGTCGAAGCTCCAGTCATGATTCTGGAAAGCCATCCACGGATCGTTCCTTTAAGGGAACAGTCCTCCTTATCACACTGGCTCTCGGCCTCTTGGCCATAGGCGGATACGTGATCTTCAACGGCCCAGGGCTACCGACGACGTTCTTGGCACCCCATAGTCAACGAACTGCATCGCCGACGGAGCATCAGTCGAACTCCAGGCCGGGGGATATGCGCCTCACTCGTGAGGGAATCGATCGGCTTCTCGGAGATCTAGACGAGGCCGTCCGGAGAAAAGATGTCGAGGGCGTCCTCCGTTATATTTCGTATGACGCAACGATCACCATCCATCTGAAGCAAGGTCCGCAGCAGCAAACGGCCTTGCTGAACAGGGACGACTATCGCAAGACGCTAGCCATGGCGTTCGCCTTCCCAAGCGACCACGACTTCACGCGCACCAATACGTCGGTCTCGTTGGCTGCGGATGAACGAAGTGCCAAGGTGTCCTTCAAGTCCATTGAGACCCTCAGACCCTCCAATCACGAATTCAAGGCAGAAGGCGAAGAGACTCTCGTGTTTACGATCCGCGACGGAAAACCCATGATTACCTCTGTGGAACAGACCTTCCCTGGCGACTCCACCTAGCTCGCACTATTCATGAGCGCTCTTACTGCAATCACCGATATGCCGCTGCGACAAGCCTGGCTGCGGTTGCGCTGCAGCCAGGCGGGCAGGCTCGCCTCTCGTGACCTCGACAGACTGTTTCAAGTATGCCTCGGCGCTCCGCGTACCCGTCTCGCATAGCGTCTTGGTGGTTTCATGACAAACCGTCATGAATAATGTGGGCTAGCTGTGCTACTCCCCCGTCTCCGTGAGGTAGAGCCCTATCATCCTCTGCCCTCTCGCCTATGTCGAGCCTGTCGACGCAGGTGAATCAGGCTTTCCGCCGGCTTTCTTGAGCTCCAAGATTCATGGTGCGTCGTTTGGTATAATCAGCTCCCTGATCAATCTTTGTAGGAGTGGGTATGCGGGTGCTTGTCCTCGAAGACGAAACCAAAGTCGGTTGCTTCATCAAGCGGGCATTGGAAGAAGAAAGCTATGCCGTCGATCTCTGTGAAGACGGGGCGAAGGGGTTGGAGATGGCATTGGCGACCGACTATGATCTCCTGGTTGTTGATGTCATGTTGCCGGGCATGTCCGGGTTGGATGTGCTCAAGAATATTCGTCGTGAACGGATCCAAACGCCGGTGCTGATTCTGTCTGCTCAATCGCAGATCGATCAGAGGGTCAAAGGGCTGGATGCCGGTGCCGATGACTATCTCACGAAACCTTTTGCCATTGATGAGCTGCTGGCACGAGTTCGTGCCTTACTGCGCCGTGGGGCAACGGAAAGTCCGGGAGTGCTCCAGGTCGACGACTTGTTGCTCAATCCGGCGACGCGTGAGGTGACACGAGGCGGGCAACGTATCGATCTGACGCTGAAAGAGTATGCCTTGCTGGAATATCTGATGCGTCATACTGGTCGGGTCCTCACCCGACCGATGATCTCCGAGCATGTCTGGAATCAAGACTTCGATACGTTTACGAATGTCATCGACGTCTATGTGAACTATCTCCGAAACAAGATCGACCGAGGTCGGACGAAGAAATTGATCCATACCATTCGGGGAAGCGGATATATGCTGAAGGCCGACTAGCAGGGTGCGGAGATATGTGGCCCCAGCCCACATCGCGACTCCAGAGGTTCGACACCGGTACCAAGACTGCACCGCGAATCTCGTTTGCGTTCATTGGTCAGGAGGTAGCTGATGCCGCTACGTGTCCGGTTGACCCTCTGGTATGGGACCGTGCTTGCCCTGGTCTTGATCGTGTTTTCAGTGGTGCTTTATGCCATTACGGCAAGAAATCTCCGCGACACCGTTGATGAATCGTTGGAAGACACGGCGACGACGGCCGTACGCTTGCTCGAAACGAACGGATTTCTTCCTCTGATCGATGAAGAGGTCCTGCTCTCTCAGTTTCCGGAGCTGACGCGAATCGATAAGTTCTTCCAGATCTTCAGCCCTTCCGGCACCATCACGATTCGCTCCCCGAACATCAAACAACACGAGGTTCCACTGAGCCGGACGGCCCTCGACGCCGCGTTTGCCGGGCAGAGTATTTATGAGTCGGCCAAGTATCCCAAGGAGCCTCCCTTGCGGTTGATTTCCATGCCGATCATGTATCGAGGCAATCTCCTGTACATCGTGCAGGTCGGGACCTCGATGGAGTCAGTCGGAGAGACGCTCCATCGATTCCTCGTCCTGGTTCTGGTGGCCATTCCTATTGCGTTGGCCGTGTCGCTCGCTGGGGGCTGGTTCCTGGCCGGGCGGGCCCTCCGCCCGGTCGATAGAATTACGCTGGCTGCACAGCGGATTGCCGCAGGAGATCTCAGTCAGCGACTCAGTATGCCTGGGGCTCATGATGAGATCGGGCGTCTTGCGGCCACCTTCAACAACATGATCGGCCGGTTGGATGCTTCGTTCCGACAAATCCGTCAATTTACTAGTGACGCGTCACACGAGTTGAGAACGCCCCTGACCGTGATGAAGGGCGAAACAGATCTGGTGCTCAGGAAATCTCGCCCGCTCGAGGATTACAAGGCGGTGCTGGAGAGCAACCTTGAAGAGATTGATCGGATGACCCGCATCGTGGATGAACTGTTGTTTCTCTCTCGTGCCGATATGGGGGAGGTGAAGGTCGAGTCCATGCCGGTGGCCCTGCAGTCGTTAGTGGAAGACGTCCATCGTCAGGCGAAGCTTCTGGGACATGATCGGAATATCGAAGTGGTGCTTGGAACGGTCATGCCGGTCATTGTCCAAGGGGACGACCTACGGCTTCGGGAATTGCTGCTGAATCTCGTGGAGAACGCGATGAAGTATTCGAACTCCGGTGGCAAAGTTGAAATCTCGTTGTTGAAAGACAGACAAGAAGCCCGGCTTTCCATCACTGATCATGGAATTGGCATCGCCGAGGCTGATCACAAGAAGATCTTCCAACGCTTCTTCCGCACGGATGTGGCTCGCGCCCATACCAAGAAGGGAACCGGACTGGGCCTTGCTATCTGCGCCTGGATCACAGACCTTCATAAGGGACGGGTTGAGGTCAAGAGTGCGCTTGGCCAGGGATCGACCTTTACGGTTGTGCTTCCGCTTTCGACTTTGCCAGCTTAGCCTGCATTATTCATGAGCGTTTCTACTGCAACCGCCAAGACGCCGCTGCGACAAGCGTGGCCGCAAGCTTCGCGCGGCCAGCGGGCGGGCTTGCTCCTCGTAACCTCAACATACTGTTTCAAGTATGCCTCGGTTTCTCGGCGCTCCGCACGCCCGTCTCGCCTGGCGTCTTGGCGGTTTCGTGACGAACCGTCATGAATAATGCAGCTTAGCCACGTTTAATCCTTGATTAATCTCCTTCTCATCACCGGTTGGTAGTTCTAGTACTCGATCTCGAACAACAGGCTGCGCAGGGATCAGTTCAGAGAGTCTTGAGCACGTGATCCTTAGCGTGATGAAGGAGGGAATCATGCCATCACATCCCCGTCGTACCGTCAGTTCTATTTTTGGAATTGGCCTGGTGAGCGGAACATTATTCTGGGCCGGCCATTCACTCACCCTGTCCGATGCATCCACGGCTCCATCACAGAGTACCGCAGCAGGATCCAGTGCATCACCGGCGCCAGGCTTTGCAGACGTTGCGAAGCGAGTCACTCCGGCGGTCGTGAACATTACGACCGTCATGACGGAGCATGTGGCGGACGGTTCCCCTGTCCCTGATGAGTTCCGAGAGGGACTGGAGGAATTCTTTGGGAAACCATTCGGACCTCGTGGTCGGCGACCTGGCGACCCATTTGACCACCGAGCGCCTCGGAGAGGGCAAGGATCTGGTGTGATCATTTCACCGGATGGCTATATCGTGACCAATAATCATGTGATCGCCCAGGCCCGCGAGGTGAGCGTCACACTTCCTGACAAGCGTGAATTTCGAGGCAAGATCATCGGAGTGGATCCGAAGAGTGACCTCGCCGTAATCAAGATCAACGCCGGTCATCTTCCGACCGTGGCCTGGGGTGATGCGTCAAGTCTGCAGGTCGGTGAGTATGTCTTGGCGGTCGGCAACCCCTTTGGCCTCAATTCCACCGTGACACTTGGGATCGTGAGTGCGGTGGGTCGTGGCCAAATGGGCATCACCCAGTACGAGGATTTTATTCAGACGGATGCTGCCATTAATCCAGGCAACTCAGGTGGTGCACTGGTAAATACGAAAGGGGAGCTGGTAGGCATCAACACGGCGATCTTTTCCCAGACGGGAGGGTATCAGGGTGTTGGGTTTGCCGTGTCGACCACGATGGCAAAACCGATTTATGAGAGTCTGATAAGGTCCGGGAATGTTGTGCGGGGATATCTCGGGATTGGGCTTCAGGGATTGAACCAGGATCTCGCCACGGCATTCGGCCTCAAGGATGTGAAAGGCGCGTTGATCAGTGATGTGAAAGCAGGGAGTCCGGCGGAGCAGGCTGGTCTCAAGCAGGGGGATGTGATCGTCAGCTATCAAGGTACTTCCGTAGAAGATGGTGTCGCGTTACAACGACTTGTCACGCGGACCACCGTTGGTGCCAGAGTGACGCTCACCGTCACTCGTGATGGACATGAACGTGAGGTGACCGTCAGGGTCGGTGAGCAGCCGGACGACCCCAAAGTTGCGAAGGTGCAATACGGAGATGTAGGTGATGCGCTGTCTGGCCTTGTGGTTGAGGAGTTAGATCAAGATCGGGCAAGACAGCTTGGATTCCAAGGAACGCAGGGTGTTGTGGTGACAAGGGTCGATCCAGACAGCGGTGCCGAGAGGGCCGGTCTTTCTTCGGGCGACGTGATCCAAGAAATGAATCGGCGACCGATCAAGTCTATCAAAGATTTTAAAATGGCTTCCGCAGATTTCAAGAAAGGAGCCAGCGTCCTGATTCTGATCAATCGGCGGGGGAATTCATTGTTCGTATCCGTCAAAGTGTAGAATTATGCTGCGTTCGAAGGTAGGGGGAGGAGGCAAGATCATGTTCCCCCTACCTGTGGCTCCGTTTCAAAATCTTTTAATCGAAGACCACGGTTTTCCTCCCGTACACTAGGACTCGGCGCTCAACGTGGCGACGAACAGCTCTTGCCAGCACGACTTCCTCAAGATCTCGCCCTTTCCGAACGAGATCCTCCACCGTATCCCGATGTCCCACGCGCATCACGTCTTGTTCGATGATCGGTCCTTCGTCCAGGTCTTGGGTCGCGTAATGGGCGGTTGCTCCAATGATCTTCACGCCGCGGTCGTAGGCCTGTCGGTAGGGATTGGCTCCGATAAAGGCCGGCAGGAAGGAATGGTGAATGTTAATGACCGGGCAGCCAATGTGAGTCAAAAAATCAGCGGAGAGAATTTGCATGTAACGGGCCATTACCACGAGCTCCACCCGGTGTTCTTTGAGGAGGCCTACTACCTGTTGTTCCTGCTGGGGCTTGGTCTCCTTCGTGACCGGGTAGACGGCATAGGGGATCTTGAAAAGCTCAGCCCAACTTGCACAGATGTCGTGGTTCGAAATGATGATGGGAATATCGATGTGCAATTCGTCTCGACGGTGGCGCTGGAGAAGGTCGGCCAGACAATGATCCTGTTTCGAAACCAGAAGGCCAACACGAGGCCGCTGGGTGGACGAATACACTTCGTAGTGCATCTCGTACACTTTCGCGATCGGCTCAAAGGCGGCCGGAATATCGCCGGGAGGCAGCTGAAGTCCATCCGTGGCAAACTCCATTCTCATGAGAAACGCGTTTGTTTCTTCGTCGGTATGGTGGTCGGAGTCGAGAATATTGCCGCCGAAATCGTGAATGAACCCCGACACGCGTGCGACAATGCCTTTGCGGTCTTTGCACCGAATCAGGAGCACGATCGAATCTTTTTTCCGTGCAGTCATGGGTGTGTACTCCCTCAGGAGTCGTGACGATCAGGGTATGAGGAGGGGCAGCAAGGTGCCGTACTCAGTGAGCTGTCGAGGTGACGATGTGTCCGACGAGATCGAATCCCGCCGCGTCGGTGATCTGGACTCTATAGAAGTCACCGGGTGCCGAATCTGCAACCTTGGACCCAGCATCGGCTGAGTCCTCGTCGACATAGACGACTCCGTCGATTTCAGGTGCGAGCCCTTCGTGACGCCCTTCGAGGACGCCCTCCGTCTCTTCGGATCGCCCGTCAATCAGGACATCAAGAATTGAGCCGATCTTCGCCGTCCCCTTCGATGCGGCAATCGTTTCCTGGATAGAGAGAATTGCATTGCGGCGTTCATCCATCACGTCTCGCTCGACTTTGTCGTCTAACTGAGCTGCCGGAGTGCCTTCCTCATCCGAGTATACAAATACCGCAACGCGGTCGAACTCCGCCTGTTCCACATAGTCACGCAGCTCGGTAAAGGCCGCATCGGTCTCTCCCGGGAAGCCGACGATGAAGGCCGTCCTGAAAGTGACCCCGTGAATGCGTGTGCGGATGCGATCCACGAGACTCTCGATGACGGCTCGATTACCCAGTCGATGCATACGGGTGAGCATCCGGTCATTGATATGCTGGAGCGGCATATCGATATACTTAACGATCTTTTCTTCCCCTGCATACAGATCGAGGAGATCATCGGTGACCTGCTGAGGATAGAGGTAAAACGGCCGGATCCAGTGCAGGCCATCCACCTTGACCAATTCACGAAGAAGCGACAGGAGCCCTTGGCGAAGGCCAAGGTCGACACCATAGTTGATGGTGTCTTGCGAGATGAGGTTGATCTCTTTCACTCCTTCCGCAGCGAGCTGACGAGCTTCGGCCACGATAGAGTCTACCGGTCGACTGCGCTGTTTCCCGCGCATCAACGGAATCGCGCAGAATGTACAATTGCGATTGCAGCCTTCGGCGATTTTTACATAGGCACTGTGTTGCGCGCCGAGTCTCAACCGAGGGGCTAACTCATCGTAGAGATAGGGAGGCTGACTGATCCAGAGGCGGCGTTGTCGCTTCTTGGGCGCTAATAGATCTCGACAGATCTCGGCAATCCTTCCGAATTCTCCTGTCCCTACGACACCATCTAATTCCGGCAACTCTTTCAGCAGGTCTCCTTGATAGCGCTGAGCCAAGCAACCGGCTGCGATCAGGACGCGGCAAGTTCCTGTTTTCTTCAGATGGCCGTGTTCAAGGATCGTGTTGATCGATTCCTGTTTCGCTTCCTCGATGAAGCCGCACGTATTGACGATCACCACTTCGGCTTGTTTGGGATCGCCGGTCAGTTGAAACCCTTCTGTGACCAAAGTTCCAAGCATGATTTCTGAATCGACCTGGTTCTTCGAGCAGCCCAGGTTGACGAAACCGATGGTCGTTGCCGATTGATTGACTCGAGTGGCCTTGGTGGAACGCGCACGCTTTGGAAGAATCAAGGGTTGTGACATGGCAGGCAGTCTACGGGAGGGTGAAAAAGGCTGTCAATGAGCCCCTTGCGGAAGGTCGAGCAATTCCCCTAGAGTGCGCATCATGATTCGCACCTTTCAAGGCATCAAACCCACGGTTCCGAAGTCCTGTTTTATCGAAACGACGGCGGTTGTGATTGGTGACGTCGTCATGGGGGAAGAGTGCAGTGTCTGGTTCAATGCCGTGATCCGAGGCGATGTGCACTATATTCGGCTCGGTGAGCGGACCAATGTCCAAGATCTCTGTATGCTGCATGTGACGCATGACACCCATCCCCTAATCATAGGCAATGACGTCACAATCGGTCACAACGTGGTCCTGCATGGCTGTGCCATTCACGACCGTGTGCTGGTGGGAATGGGTGCCATTATCATGGATGGCGCGGTGATCGGGGAAGACTCGGTGGTGGGAGCTGGAGCCTTGGTGGTTGAAGGGACGGTTGTGCCGCCGAAGAGTCTCATCCTGGGTTCTCCTGCAAAGGTTAAGCGGCCGGTCACTGAGAAAGAATTAGCCTGGATCAAGGAATCAGCAGGAAACTATGTGCGATACGCCAGGCAGTACATGGGCGAGCCAGCCAAGAAGACGGGCTTTGAACTTTGATTGATCGTGCCCCGACCCTTTTACCCCTTACCCTTCACTTCTCACTTTTTACCCAATCTTTATAAAACAGATCGGGTCCCCAACGAGTGCCGTGGGGTAGTGTTTTCGCGATACGCGATACGGCACCTTGTGCCGATGGCACCAGTCTGCGATCCATACGACTTCCTCCGTTGAAGTCGTCACGAGGCCAGGGGTCGTTAGTTTCGGCATGCACTGCTTGACGATCGCTTGCACAATCCGCCGTTCTTTCTGAAATTCGAAAGGGTTAAAGCTGACGGGATCGGCCTGGCCATACGACAGGGGAGAGAGATGCGGAAATCGTTCAGGATCGTTCAGGACGCTGACCATCCAGAGATGGTCGAATCGGCCTCGTGCTGAGGAGGCATCGCGAGCAAGGAAACGAACCGATAGTTCCCCACAAGCGCGATTGAGCACCGCGACTTCAGACCGCCTGAGGTTATAGGGCTCTACGTCCCGTTCACGATTGATAGCCTCTGCGATCAATGCCGGGAGTTCCGCTACACCAGCGCCGATGTAGAGACTCCGACCGCCACGCGGCAACGTAGGGACGAGAGCCTCGGCCACCTGCGTCCCCAACTTCCGACACGGTTCCCGCTTCGCCCGCCAGAACTCGTCACCCCCTTCGTAACAGTAGACGGACTCCAGGCGTTTGTAGTCGAGGTGGGCGAATGTCTCGGCGATCGTCTGTCGAGTTGAATCAGAAAGTCGTCTTTTCATGGTTGACTGGCTAATTCAATGACGGTGGCCATGAGGCCGTCAGCGACGGCAGCGATAAAATCGAGATTTAATGTCTCAAGCGTGTCGGTCGGTCGATGGTAATGGGGGTTTCGGAAGTTAGCAGTATCCGTGAGCATAACAGCGGGGAACCCTTGTTCCCAGAACGAGGTGTGGTCGCTCCGTCTGGTGTCCGGGAGCTTTTCTCCGTTGCCTGGGACGATCAGTGGAACAATGGGAAGGTGCGGCTTCATGGCTTTGGCAACAGAGCCGGTTAGATGGTGTGACCGTTCGTTGCCGATGACGGCCAGAAAATTCCCCGTTGTGGGCACTGCGATTGGGACACCAGGCGGGATTTTCTGTGAATTGGGTTGATGGCTCGCATAGCCGACACATTCCAACACGATGGCTCCATGGATGGTTTCGCCATTCTTTCGTAACAAGGAGGTATACGCCTGGCTTCCAAGAAGGTGTTCTTCTTCAAGGTTAAAGGCGATGAATCGAATCGGTCTCACCAATGGCAAGGCTTTCACCTGACGAGCGACGTGAAGTATCACGGCGAGCGCGCTGGCATTATCGTCAGCGCCGGGAGATCCTTCGACAGTATCGAAGTGTGCGGCGAGGATCAGCGGCAGTGCTGATTGGAATGATCTCTTTTCAGGAAGTGCTGTTCCGATCATATTGTGGAACGTGTTCTCCAAGGCGAGAAAAGGTTGCGTGGTTACGATCAGTCTCGCTTCAGAGAAGCGATGGCGCAGGTAGGATTCCGTCTGTCGCAAACGGTTCGGTGAGGTGATGGGATGGCGTTCCCCCACCAGGACCTGAAGATCTTCTCTGAGTCGATTGTGATCGATGGGCACAGAACTGGTTTTCCAGCTGCAAGAAGGTCAGGTCACGATTTCCGTGCCGATACCCTTCCTCGTGAAGATTTCAAGGAGGACAGCGTGCGGAATACGTCCATCAATAATGTGAGCTTTTCCGACCCCGTCGCCCAAGGCATCCAAGCACGCATGAACCTTCGGGATCATCCCTTCTGTGATGATCCCCTTCTTCATCATGCGCTGCACATCTTTGCGGGATACCGTCGAGAGGTGGCGTCCGTTCGCGTCGCGAATACCTTTAATGTCGGTCATCATCAACAGTTTTTCCGCCCGCAACGCACCGGCTATGGCTCCAGCGACAAGATCGGCGTTGATGTTGTAGGTATTGCCCTCGCGATCCGTGCCGATGGGCGCGATGATCGGGATGTAGTGGTCCTCCTGGAGGTTCCGTAACAGGCCAGGATCGACTTTTTCAATATCCCCCACCAATCCGAAATCGCCTTTCGCATCTTCCTCATCCAGGTCGCGATCGAGACTTTCCGCCCAAGCTTTGGCTGTCAGTGGTTTGCTGAGGATGAGCCCTCCGTCCTTTCCGCTCAAGCCCACAGCGCTGCCTCCGTGCCGGGTGATCATGTCAGTCAGTTCCATGTTGATTTTCCCGGCCAGGACCATCTCCACGATTTCCATCGTGGCGGCGTCGGTAATCCTGACACCATGGCGGAACTTCGCTTGAATGCCCAGTCGGTCGAGCATCTTGTCGATTTGCGGCCCGCCGCCATGAATGATGACCGGGTTGATACCGACATACTTCAACAGGACGACATCTTGAGCAAACCGCTCTTTGAGTGACGCGTCTGTCATCGCGTGGCCGCCATACTTGACGACCACGGTCTTGCCGCGAAACGTTCGGATGTACGGCAAGGCTTCGATCAAGACATCAGCTTTTTTGATGAGTTTGTTCATACGTGGCTCCCAGCCGCTTGCGTTCAGCGATCAGCTCGATGACTGACCACTGGTGGCTCTTAGAGAATATATCGGCTCAGATCTTGGTCCTTGACGATGTCCTTCAACCGATCCCTGACGTAGGCGGCAGTGATGTTGATCCGTTTGTCAGGCCACCTGGGCCCCTCAAAAGAAATTTCTTCCAACAACCGTTCCATGATGGTGAAGAGGCGACGGGCACCGATATTTTCGGTTCGTTCATTCACCTGGACCGCGATCTCCGCGATCTCCTCCAGACCGTCCTGAGCGAATTCGATGGCCAGCCCTTCCGTGGCCATCAAGGCCTGATATTGACGGACCAACGCTCCCTTTGGTTCCGTGAGAATGCGGACGAAATCCTCTTTCGACAGGGGACTGAGTTCAACGCGGATCGGAAAGCGCCCTTGGAGCTCTGGAATGAGATCGGACGGTTTGGCCACATGGAAGGCCCCGGCGGCGATAAAGAGGATGTGATCTGTTAGGACCGGGCCATGTTTTGTGTTGACGGTGCAGCCTTCTACGATGGGGAGTAAATCTCGTTGCACCCCCTCTCGGGACACATCAGGTCCCGACGTGCGCTCGCGACCGGCGATCTTGTCGATCTCGTCAAGAAACACGATCCCCGTCTGTTCCACCTTATTGATCGCTTCACGCGTGGTATCGTCCATGTCGATCAACTTCTGGGCTTCCTCCTGCGTCAGGTGCTTCAGCGCTTCAGGTACCTTCATGAGCCGCTTCTTTTTCTTACCCTGGAACATCCCACCCAGCATGTCGCGGAGATTGTTCTCGAGGTCATCCAACCCGCCTACATTGGAGATGACGCCGACCGGCACTCCCCGCTCTTTAACCTCCATTTCCACGGTTCGTTCATCCATCTTGCCTTCTCGCAGTTGGAGACGGAGTTTCGACCGGGTTGCTTCGTTGGAGTCAGGAGTGGTTTGGGCAGCTGCCTCCGTTGTGCTGTCTACAAATCCAGGCCGAGGTGGGGGAGGAGGCAAGAGGAGGTCGAGCAGACGCTCTTCGGCTTGCTGTTCAGCCTTTTGCTGGACGAACGCCAGACGTTGGGTTTTGACCATATTGATCGCGAGCTCGGTGAGGTCCCGAATGATTGATTCCACATCGCGCCCGACATAGCCTACTTCGGTAAATTTCGACGCTTCGACCTTGATGAACGGCGCCTCGGCCAGCTTGGCCAACCGTCGGGCGATCTCCGTTTTGCCTACGCCGGTTGGCCCGATCATGATGATGTTCTTCGGCATGACCTCATCGCGAAGGTCGGGCGACAGTTGCTGGCGACGCCAGCGATTGCGAAGGGCGATAGCCACCATGCGCTTCGCATCCTTCTGTCCGATGACATAGCGGTTCAATTCTTCAACGATCTGAGGAGGAGTGAGGCTATTGAGATTCAATGCGACGGGCTCAGTGGTGAGCGGCTTCATCATTGTGGATTATCCTCGAAGTTCTTCAACAAGAATCTGTTGGTTTGTGTAGATGTCAATGGACCCTGCGATAGTCAGGGCTTCGGTGATGATCACCGGGGCTTCCAGTTGTGAGTGGCAGAGCAATCCTCTGGCTGCTGCCAGCGCATAGGGGCCACCCGACCCGATGGCCAGGATGCCGTCTTCCGGCTCGACGACGTCGCCAGTCCCGGTAATGATGAACGACTGCTCGCGCCCGGCGACGGCCAGGAGCGCTTCCAGGCGGCGAAGCACGCGATCCGTCCGCCAATCTTTTGCCAGCTCGACCGCAGCCCTTGTGAGATTCCCTCGGTACTCTTCAAGTTTGCTCTCGAATTTTTCAAAGAGCGTGAACGCGTCCGCCGTGGCTCCCGCAAATCCTGCCAAGATCTGGTCGTGATGCAAACGCCGAATCTTCTTGGCATTGTGCTTCATGACTGTGGTACCAACGGTGACTTGGCCGTCACAGCCCATGGCGACCCGTCCGTCGCGACGGACACAGAGAACGGTGGTTGACCGGATTTTCATGATGACTTGGGATCCTTTCCATGTGGCAGGCGAGTCGCCTTTGCTCGAGGATGGGCCCGGTCGTAGACCGCGAGCAGTTGGTCCATCGCCACATGCGTATATTTTTGCGTGGTGCTCAGGGAGGCATGGCCGAGTAGTTCCTGGATCGATCGGAGATCCGCTCCTTCGTCGAGCAGGTGAGTGGCGTATGAATGCCGGAGGGCATGGGGACTGACTGCTCCACTCAGGAGACGACTGGAGTACCGGGCGACCATCTTGGCGACACTTCTGGTGGTCAATCGTCCACCATGGTGATTCAGGAACATCGGAGATGACGGATGACGATTGCCAGGAGTCGGCTTCAAGGACCGGCGATACTCGCGTATGGTTTGCAGCGCTACATCGCCGATCGGGACCAGCCGTTCCTTCCTACCCTTCCCTTTTAAACTCACGATGCCGTCTGCTTCGTCTAGGTCATTGAGATTGATCCCGACGGCTTCGCTCACCCGCGCGCCGGTTGAATACATCGTTTCCAACAGGGCACGGTCACGGAGCGAGAGAGGCGAGGGGCCAGTGGGAAATGCCATGAGGGCTGCCGCGTCATCCTTGGTCAGCACACGAGGGAGACGTTTGGGCAGTCTCGGGCTCCTCAGCGTTTCCGTCGGATTGGTTTTCACGAGCGCTTCACGAAGAAGGAAGCGAAAGAAACTGCGCAGGCTCGCCAGCTTTCTCGCCAGGGACGCTGCCTTCTCACCTTGGCGATCCAGTGAGTGGAGATGGGCCCGAATCTCGTCACTGGTGATCGAGTCAACCGGAATGGATGAGCTGCCCTTCCTTGTGCTTCTGAGGAACCTGGTGAACTGCTGAAGGTCTGAGCGATAGTTACGGATCGTCTCAGGGGACGCATTGCGTTCGACCTGGAGGTACATTACGAAAGCCTTGATTGCGTCTTCCATGCGTTAAAATCCTCAAGGGCTCGTTGGCTCAGTGCACGACGCTTCTTCTCCTTGTCCCTCGGGGAATTCGCCAAGGGAGGGAACAGACCAAAATTGGTGTTCATCGGCTGGAAGTGGCGAGGATCTGATGAGGCAACATGAGATATAAGGCAGCCATGTGCGGTTGTAGGCGGCGGTGTGATCAGCGGTTGTTCGGTGAGGGCCCGCGCAGCGTTGATCCCGGCGAGACCTCCCATGGCTGCCGACTCGGTATAGCCTTCCACCCCGACGAGTTGCCCGGCAAAGAAAAGGGAGGCGCGGGCTTTGAATTGCAAGGTGTTCAGCAGCAGCTGGGGCGAATTGATAAACGTGTTGCGATGGAGGCTTCCATAGCGGAGAAACTCCGCCTGTTCGAGTCCAGGGATCATGCGAAACACGCGCTTCTGTTCCGGATACGTCAGTTTGGTCTGAAAGCCGACCAGGTTGTAGCAGGTGCGATGGACATTTTCTGTCCGCAATTGCACCACAGCAGCTGGTTCGATCCTGGTGCGAGGATCTTTAAGGCCGACCGGCTTCATCGGACCAAACTGCATTGTCTGGCGGCCACGCTCGGCCAGTACTTCAATCGGCACACAGGCCTCAAAATAGGGCGTCTTTTCAAATTCCTTGGGCTGTACTTTTTCGGCTGCCATCAAGGTATCGTAGAACGCATTGTACTGCTCTGCCGTCATGGGGCAATTTAAATAATCGTCCCCGCCCTTGTCGTAGCGCGAGGCGCGAAAGACAATGTCCATATTGATCGAGTCGGCATCGACGATCGGGGAGATGGCATCATAAAAGTACAGATGCTGCGACTTCGTCGCAGCGTGGATGGCTTGGGAGAGTTTGTCGGACGTTAAAGGACCAGTGGCGATAATGCAGAGGCAATCCGTTGGGATCTCGCTGATTTCTTCGTGGAGAATTCTGATGTTCGGATGCCCTTCGAGCTCTCGGGTAATGTGTTGGGAGAATTGATCGCGATCAACAGCCAGCGCCGATCCGGCTGGAACTTTGGCTTGTTCGGCTGCTGAGATGATCAGCGAGTTCAGCCGCCGCATCTCTTCTTTCAAAATGCCGGGCGCATTCAGCGGATCGAGCGATCCCAGCGAATTCGAGCAGACGAGTTCTGCCAAGCCACCCGTCTTATGCGCCTTCGTCATCTCTTTCGGACGCATCTCGTAGAGCGTGACCTTGGCGCCGCGATTTGCCGCTTGCCAAGCCGCTTCCGACCCAGCCAGACCCCCGCCTATGATGACAATGTCCTCACGCATGTGATTGGAACATCCAATAGTTGGAGAGTGAAAGCGCATTGTACGAATCGATTTTTTGCTCTGTCAAGGAAAAGGGCTGGTGAAAGCGTGTTGTGCATGAGGAGTCTATTTCTGGTGAGTCCTTCAATCAGAGCAGCTTATCTAAGATAGGCATAGAACCGAGTGCATGGTCCCTCCACAACCCTCAGTACCCTGATGTTCTGGCTGGAGATTAAGCCAGGTGGAGCTGTAGAAGGCGTGAACACGGAGTTGCATGATTGATCGACCATACGGGGTGGTACTCGTAGGGAGTGCTCTATCTATAGGGAATAGAAATTTCATCAGCTGGGCGCTGAGTTGGGAAGGCGATCTCCGCGTTGACTGCCCCCAAGACACAGTGCTAGAGTTTGGCCGCTTTTGAGTTCGCTTCCGGTCGGGCGATTAGCTCAGTGGTAGAGCGCTTCCTTCACACGGAAGAGGCCACAGGTTCGATACCTGTATCGCCCACCACCTCATTTTTCTTGATCCCCTTAAGGGCACTCTGCCCATCAAACTGCTCGATTCCTGGACAGAAACCGGGTTGTCGGCTAGACTTCAGTTTGTCTTATGTGGCGTGTCTGGTTCGAGATTCCAGTACTAGGCGTTGAAACAAGCGAGGTCATGTATGAGAGGAACTGTGATGGGTATCGGAGTCCTCACGCTGCTGCTGGCAACTGGGTGCAGCACGACACACCAACAGAGTGCCGGGATGAATGATCGGGAATATGTTCCCCCAACGAGTATTTATAATATCCTGGACAGTACCGCTTTGGTCTACTCCACCCCTGCTGCGGGATCGGCTATCAATGACCATCCGCTTCGATGGTTGGGCTTCCTGACGCATCCGCTCGGACACGTGTTCGATTACGGGCTCAATCGTCCGATCTATCGAGTTGGCGGCAGCTCTCCCTATCTCTATGGGTACACCGCAGAAGATAGTATGTTGGACTCTCAACGTCAGTAGTTGATCGCGTTTGTTCGCTAGGTTTGAGGCCCGCTCTTCGGATGAAGAGCGGGCTTTTTGTTTCCCCGTCGCTCGAATCTGGGCAAATCGTGCTATTGTTGTCGCCCGATGCGTCCCTTCCTGAGTTCGATCCGATACTGGCTTTCTGCCGGTCTGCTCGTGCCTGTGGGGCTCGCCCTGGGATGTGCGGCCTCAGATGCCCCTGTAAGGCCTCCCCTCCCCCCCTCCAAGAGCGATCTTGTGCTCTTGGCCTCGACGGCCCTTTGTGAGCGCAAAGCGGACTTCTTGATCAAATATCCCTCCGCAGCGCAGTTCTCGAGAGACTGGGGCAGCGGTCAGGAGCTCACCATTGCTGGGGCGCGCAGTGCTTCGCATGGAGACGAATCCTATTTTTTTGATGAGGACGGTGTGTTGGTTGGGGCACTCTTTACGTTTCCTCAAGGCCTCGACCTGGCCCCTTATTCGGTGCTGCGTGATACGCTCTCCCGGCTGAAACCCGCCCTTGAGTTCTATTTGAATGTCGCTCAATTGGAAACAAGAACGAACATGGAGAGCAGCTCGCTTTTGGAGACTGGTGATGAAAAAAGCACCACGCAATATCTCGTGACCGGATTACGCGACCATCCGATCTTGCTCCAAGCCTCCTTTACCATCGACCCCTATGTGAGACTCTTTTCTCCCTACCGACGAGAATTTCTTGACCGACTTCGTCAGCCGGCTGGGGGTACCGGAGGTCAGACTCTGGAGAGTCAGGGCACCGAAGATAAGGAACCGTTTCCCTCGCTGCAGCAATTCGCACGGGGGCAAACGGCGCAGCTCGCCTACTGCGGTGAGAAAAACTATGACATTGCCGCAGATGCGTACCAGCGAGCTATTGGGAGTGGGTTCACGAACAAGGTCTGGTTGGCCGAAGTGCGGCATAAACTCGGCGTGACCTTACTGATCAAAGGGCAGGTGGAACAGGCGAAAGCCGAGTTGCTCCAGTCACTCACGCTCAGGCCCAATGTTCCGGAGGTGCTGAATAACCTGGGCACGGTTCAGATCAAGCTTGGCGACAAGGCTGCCGGATTGAATTTGTTTGAGCGAGCGATCGTCCTGCGTCCCAACTATGCGCTGGCCCGTTACAACCTGGCCGAGGCTTCTGAGGCAACGAATCCCAAACGTGCACTCTCGGAATACGAAACCTATGTCGCGATCGTCGAAGGCATTCCAGAGGAAGCGGATCGGATCATTCATGCCAAAGAACGTATCAAGGCTTTGAAGCGGTAGAGCTGTTTCCGCTGGTGAGCAGTTTTACAGGTCGCGGAACGGGTTGTCTGATCCGATGAGAGGAAAGACCCCGAGCTCAGCTTCGAGCTTGTTCTTCCTGTTCCTGAAGGGTTTTGCACTCGATGCAGAGCGTGGTAACCGGGCGGGCTTTAAGCCGTTTGTACGGAATCTCCCCACCGCACCTTTCGCAAATTCCATAGGTCTCGGTATTCAGTCTCTCGAGCGCCTCGTCGATCTTCTTCAACAACTTCCGTTCCCGGTCGCGAATGCGCATGGAGAAGCCCTGATCGACCTCAGCGGAAGCTTGATCGCTGACATCAGGAAGTGCTTCGGGGTTCTCGCGGTGTGTCAGTACCTCACCTGTCTCACTGAGGATTGCCGCACGTTGCCGCTCAAGGTCCTGACGGATGTCGGGATACTTGGCGCTTGCGGAACCGGTTGCCTGAGGTGTGGCCGAAGCAGGTTGCTTCTTGTATGGAGGTGTTTTCATGACTAGGGCTCGCTATGGGATAAATCGGATATATTAATGTATACAGAAACTATATCAACCTCTACGAGAAGGGGTCAACGCGGGCTTGTTAGGTATCCAAGGGCTATAGATCTCGGCGCCCCTCGATCGATTTGAGAAGAGTCACTTCGTCGGCGTACTCGATATCCATACCGACCGGAATACCGTAGGCAATACGCGACACGCGGACGCCGAACGGCTTGAGCATTCGGGTGAGATAGATGGCTGTGGCCTCTCCTTCGATGGTGGGATTCGTTGCCAGGATGACTTCTTCGACCCCGCCAAGTTTGACCCGTTCAATGAGTTCCTCGGCTCGGATGTCTCCGGGGCCTACCCCATCCAACGGAGAGAGTGCACCTAATAAGACATGATAGAGCCCACGATAGGCCCCGGCCCGTTCTACGGCATAGAGGGTACTGGGTTCCTCAACCACGAAAATCTTGCTGCTATCACGTTTTGGATCACGGCAGAATTCGCAGAGCTCCCCTTCCGCGATATTTCGGCATTGGCTGCAAAACGCCAGCCCATCCTTGACCGCTCGTATCGCATCGGCGAGCCGTAAGGCATCTTCCCGCTCCATCTTCATGAGATGAAAGGCCAGGCGTTGCGCGCTCTTGTGACCGATTCCAGGGAGGCGGACCAATTCTTTGATGAGGCGTGCGAGCAGACCCTGTTGATCGACGGCCATCGCTAAAACAGACCCGGGATTTTCATCCCGCCTGTCAAGGCTTTCATCTCACCTTCCATCAATTCCTTGGCTTTACGGAGCGCCTCGTTCGTGGCCGCCACGACCAGATCTTGGAGCATGTCGACATCGCCGCTCTTGACGACTTCCGGGTCGATTGCCACGCTAACGATCTGCATAGCCCCATTCGCTGTGACGGTCACGATTCCGCCGCCTGCTGTTCCACTGGCGGTTTTGGATGCGGCCTGCTCTTGAATTTTGGCCATTTGCTCTTGCATAGCCTGAGCTTGCTTGAGAATGTTGTTCATATTGCCGAAGGGATTCTTCATTCGCTTGCCTCCTGTTGGGCGATGCTGCGGACTTCTGCTAACTCCACGCCGAATATCTCGAGCGCCTGCTTCACGGTTGGGTTTGTCTTTGCCTGTTCAAACAACGCCGCCCGATGTTCCTGTTCCTTGGCTGCCCGTGCTTGGGCCATCGTCGGTCCTTGAGGGTGGGTCTCCGTTAACTCGATAATTCTGACACGGATAGGCGGTCCTACCTGCCGCTCACATAACTGTGAGATCACCTTGGTATTCTCTTCCTTCTCAAGTCGAGCCCTGGCCACTGTGGCCTGCTTGGCAAATCCGATCGTGACCACACCGCCTTCTAACCCAACGAATCGACCAGCCTCAAGGAATGGGGCGATGTTTGGATACGACGCTGCGATTTCTTCTTGGACCAATTCCCACCGCAATGTTGATGGTTGAGGAGAAAGCGGAGTGGGCTCAGTAGCTGAGGAGGCAGCTGCAGGATCAGCGATGGGTTTTGGGGAAGAATCAGGCGAAGGCATCGGTTGCTCACCCTTACTTGCCTTGAAAGAGGGAGGAGGTTGGCTGGTCGGCTTCCGGGTTGGTGAAGCGGATGTCGTGTTTTTGTGCCCTTCTGATGCATCCAAGGGTTTATGGTTTGGGGACGGGGATATCTGCTGTAGAGAAAGGGAGTCACTCGGGCGCGGGCGCAGCAGTCGTGTCGCCCGCACGGCTGCGGTTTCCATCACAAAACGGGGGTGGGTGCTGAATCGCAATGAATCTTCCGCCTGAATGAAGATGGCCAGTAGTTCCTGGATTTGTTCAGGCGTCATCGTCTTGGCATCCGACGAAAGCTGATTGAGATCTTCTTCCGACGTCTCAATCAAACTTTTGAGCTCGGTCGTGCTGGGAACGACGGCTGCCACGAGCAGATTACGGATATGTTCCACGACGTCCGCACAGAACGCCCGCAAGTCATGTCCTCTATCCAGGAGGTTGGCCAGGCTGGCAAGAGCCGTAGGGCTGTCTTGGGTCAAAATGGCTCGAATGAGTTCCTGCACCAGTTCTTGAGGGACGGCTCCCAGCAGCAGTTCGAGATCCGCGTGGCTGATGGCCTTGCCGCTGTAGGCAATCGCTTGATCCAGCAAGCTCAAGGCATCGCGCATACTGCCTTCACTGGCACGGGCCAGGGCCAGGAAACTTCGTTCCTCCAGTGTCAACTGATCTTGAGCTGCCACGTGTTGAAGTCGTTGGACAATTTCAGACCTGGCAATCCGGCGGAAGTTGTAGTGCTGGCACCGTGAGAGGATCGTCACGGGAATCTTATGGATTTCTGTCGTTGCAAAAACGAACACTGCGTGAGTCGGTGGTTCCTCGAGCGTCTTCAATAGGGCATTGAAGGCAGAATTAGAGAGCATATGGACTTCATCGATAATATAGACTCGGAACTGACCACGAAACGGCGCGAACTTGACGTTCTCCCGGATCTCTCGGACATCGTCCACGCTGGTATTGGATGCGCCGTCGATCTCGATGACATCCACCGAATTTCCCAGCGCGATTTCACGACAATTCTCGCAGGTGTCACAGGGATGGCTGGTGGGTCCTTGTGCACAATTGAGGGCTTTGGCAAAGATTCGGGCCACGGTCGTTTTTCCAACGCCTCGCGTACCGGAAAATAGGTACGCATGCGCCACCCGTTTGGTGGAAACCGCATTCATGAGGGTCTGAACAACGTGAGGCTGCCCGATCACATCATCAAAAGTGCCGGGTCGATATTTTCGCGCGGAGACTTGGTAGTCCATGTTGCGTCGTTCGTTACGCGTGAAGCGTATCTCGTCTATAGTCCAACCGCTTCACGAATGACACTTCACGAGATACAGCATCAAATAGAGTGGGGCCAGGTGATCCTGCGGCACACAGAACTGGCTGCTTACCGTTGCTTCCTTCCGGATCTAGCGGGGTTCACAGGGTTCTATTGCACAGGGCCCAGCCCCTGTTCTCGAATCTGAATCCACTTCAAACAGTCCGCACCCGAAGTATGTCCGTTCGCCCTCACGAATGACCCTACGTAGTTAAGGAACGACCGGTACATACGAGGTGCGGTATGGCGGAGAGGGTGGGATTCGAACCCACGGTCCCGTTGCCGAGACGCATGCTTTCCAAGCATGTCGATTCGTCCACTCTCGCACCTCTCCGCATCGAGAAGTGCAAAGGTCGGCATCTTAGCATGCGTGTACAACAGCAGCAAGGCGACCGAAGGGGTCAGTGGGCAAGGCTCCTTGTGTGTGAGAACCGTTTGCGGGTTGCAGGAGCGGTGAACCATACGTGCGCTATTGCGGGCAGACAGCAAAGGCAATGGATAGGGTATCAATATTACCGAATCGGGCCATTCATACTAGGTATGGAATACCCTCGGTCGTATGGGTTGACACTTGTATGGGTCCGACGGTACAACGCTATACAACATCGCGTGTTTAGGCTGTCTTGATTACCGGATAGAAACAGCTCCTCGGCATCCTCCACTGTGCGAGAGTGGCGGAACTGGC
>DIHK01000037.1:37703-53472 GCA_002420115.1 Nitrospira sp. UBA5698 | reverse complement strand
CCGTGGGGGTTCAAGTCCCCCCTCTCGCACCACCATTCCGAATCCCCTTAAGCTGGATGGGAGCCAGATTTTGACGATGAAGATGGAAGTCACTGAGTTAGGGCCGATGAAACGTGCCTTGAAGATCGAGGTGCCAGCCGCCGAGGTCACCCAACAATTTTCGCGGGCATATGTGGAACTGAATCGGCAGGTTCACGTTCCTGGTTTTCGACCGGGGAAGGCCCCATTGGCAATCTTGGAAAAGCGGTATGCCAAGACTGTCGAAGAAGATGTCATTCGAAAACTGGTTCCTGATTTTTATGATCGAGCGATCAAAGAAGCGGGAATCCATCCGGTCGTGGTGGATATACCTCCTCTGGATCGCGTCAAGATCAAAAAAGATTCCCCGTTTACGTTTACGGCGACGGTCGAAATCAAGCCGACCATCGAACTTCGTGACTATAAGTCCCCTAGTCCTATGTCTCTGCAAGCCGACAAGCGTACAGTTGCCGAAGAACAAGTGGACCGTGCACTCGAGGTATTTCGAGAACAACAGGCTCGATTGGATGCAGCTCCAACTGGTACCGCGTTGGCTGATGGAGATTATGCCGTTGTCGATCTGGAGGGATTTTTGGACGGAGTGGCTCTTGAAGGGACGAAAAAAGAAGGCCAACTGCATCGCGTGGGTTCGAAGGCCTCTCTGCTGGGGATTGAAATAGACGCACACTTGCTGGGGAAGCAAGAAGGTGAGGTGGTGGATATTCCGCAAACTTATCCAGTAAGCCACCCGGATCACCGAGTTGCGGGAAAGGTGGTTCAATTCCGCCTCGAAATCAAGGGAGTCAAGCGCAAGACGCTTCCAGCTCTTGACGATGAGTTTGCGAAAGACTGTGGACCGTACGCCTCCATCCAAGACTTACGAGAAAAACTACGCAGTGAAATGGAAAAGGCGCTCAAGAAAGATATCGAAGAATCCTACAAAGACACCCTTCTCAAACGCCTCGTTGAGACCCATCATTTTGATCTTCCCGACACACTTGTAGAACGGGAGCTCACCACGATCGTACGACAGCAACTGCAGGCACAGCAGCGTGGAAAAGTCACCGACTCCCTTCCTGAACCAGCTGCGGAGGAACTGAAGGCAATCCGTGAAGAGCATCGTGAAGAAGCAAATCGTCGTGTCAAAGCGGGACTGATTCTCGAAGCCATTGCCGAGAAAGAAAACTTGTCAGTAAGTCAGGATGATCTAAACCACGAAGTCACTCGATTAGCCAAGGAACTTCGGGTTCCGATAGCCGATCTTGTCAAAATGATTCAGGCGGGCGGTCAGGATTCCGTTGAGGAATTGCGTGCGCGGATCTTGGTCGACAAGGCGCTGGATCTTGTCTATCGTCAAGCAGTCATTCAGGGATAGGTTGGCGCTCGATCATCTTGTGTGTTTCGCGCCGACACTCTTTGAGGAAAGGAAGCGAACGACATGTTGGTTCCGATCGTAGTCGAGCAAACTAATCGAGGTGAACGCGCCTATGACATCTATTCTCGTCTCCTTAAGGATCGTATCATTTTCCTTGGGGCCCCCATTGATGATGTGTTTGCCAATCTGGTAATCGCGCAGTTGCTCTTCCTTGAAGCTGAAGATCCTGAAAAGGACATTAATCTCTATGTAAATTCGCCGGGAGGAAGTGTGACAGCCGGATTGGGCATCTACGACACGATGCAATATGTGAAACCATCGATCAACACAATTTGCCTCGGTCAGGCGGCGAGTATGGGAGCGCTGTTACTTGCCGCTGGAACGAAAGGAAAGCGGTTTGCCCTACCCAATGCCCGGGTGATGATTCATCAACCCCTAGGTGGGTTTCAAGGACAAGCGACAGAAATCGACATTCACGCCCGGGAAATTCTAAAGATTCGTGAACGTCTCAACGAGATCATGGCCAAGCACACCGGGCAACCGATAGAAAAGATCGCCCATGACACCGAGCGAGATTATTTCATGTCGGGTGAAGAGGCGAAACGCTATGGCCTCATTGATGAGGTCATTACAAGGCCACCCAAGTTTCTGAAGGTGGGTGAGTCCGGAGACGGGGCAAAAGGTAAGTAACACAGGAGGGCACATGGCTAAGCAGGAAAAGATGGACCGACATTTGCGGTGTTCTTTTTGTGGCAAGAGCCGTGATGAGGTCCGGAAGCTGATTGCCGGGCCGACGGTCTATATCTGTGATGAATGTGTCAACCTCTGCAATGACATCATCGCCGAGGATTGGGAAGAAGCCAAAGAAGAAATTTCCTCGAAGCTGAAGAAGCCTGCCGAAATCAAACATCACCTTGATCAGTATGTTATTGGCCAGGAACGTGCCAAACGTATCCTGTCTGTCGCCGTGCACAACCACTATAAGCGTATCTCCTCGAAGGAAAAAGGGGTGGATGATATCGAGCTTCAAAAGGGCAATATTCTCATGGTGGGCCCAACCGGAACAGGGAAAACCCTGTTGGCCCAGACATTGGCAAAGTTTCTCGATGTTCCCTTCACACTTGCGGATGCCACGACGCTAACTGAAGCCGGTTATGTAGGAGAAGATGTTGAGAACATCATTTTAAAACTACTGCAGGCGGCTGACTACGATGTGGAACGGGCCGAACGTGGGATTGTGTACATTGATGAAATCGATAAGATCAGTCGAAAAAGCGACAGCCCGTCGATTACTCGCGATGTTTCAGGTGAAGGGGTTCAGCAGGCATTGCTGAAACTGATCGAGGGGACCGTTGCGAACGTTCCTCCCCAAGGAGGGAGAAAGCACCCGCATCAAGAATTTATTCAAGTGAATACGAGCAATATCCTATTCATCTGCGGTGGAGCATTCGTGGGTTTGGAGCAGATCATCGAACAGCGTCTGAATCAAAAGTCAATGGGTTTCGGCGCTGAAATCCGTGGAAAGAGTGACGTGCGATTAGGTGATCTGCTGGCCAAAGTCCAACCTGAGGATTTCTTGAAGTACGGCCTGATCCCAGAGTTTGTCGGGCGGTTGCCCGTCGTGGCTACATTAGAGGAGCTGGATGAACGAGCTCTTATTCGTATCCTGACCGAACCACGCAATGCTCTCACGAAGCAATATGAGAAGTTGCTGTCGTTCGAGAAGGTCAAGCTCCGATTTACGGAAGGAGCCCTGGGTGCTGCTGCACGAAAAGCCTACTCTCAACGGACAGGGGCTCGAGGTCTCCGAGCAATTCTGGAAGAGGTGATGTTGGATGTCATGTATGATGCCCCTTCTCAAAAAGACATCATGGAAGTGGTGATTACAGAAGATGCGATTGTGGGAAAGAACCCACCGATACGTATCTTTGAACAGGAACAAGATGCAAAGACAGCATAAGTGATTGATAAATAAAACAAGTTTTTTTGCCGGAAAAGGCTGTAGTGTAAACCGAGGCTATTCGAAGTCTTTTCCGGCTGGCTCAGTTATCTCTATCCTTATCCGACACGCCTCTCCTTCCTCGACAAGTAGAAACGCCGAGCTATACTTATCACGTGTGACCCAGTGAAGGGAGAACGTGTGAAGTATTCTGTACTGACAAGCCTTCGCCACAAAGGCAAAGTGCTCCAGGTTGATGTGGAACGGGAAATGGTGACGCTATTGGGCGGAAACGGGGATGTTATTGGGAGTTTGTCATGGGATGTTGTGATCGATCAAGTTCTTGCCTATCGTAGGATACCAGTTCAGAAGGAAGTTCGGGTGGAACCGAGGATTTCCCTCACATTTAGGGTGCGCTACAACACGCCAGAAGGGCAGCAATTCGAGAGTCGTGCTGGTGGTATTGGCGGCGGCGGCCTATTTATTGAAAGCCACAGTCCCCTTCCCGTCGGAACTAAATTGGCCATGGAATTTTCGCTTCCTCAAAAACCAGATCACTGGCTTCCGGCCAAGGGAACTATCGCTTGGGTGTGTCCAAAGGCTGATCAATACACCTTCAGTCCAGGAATGGGAGTGCGATTTACCGAAGTAGAAGAGAGCGTACGTGATCAAATTCATGAAGTTGTGAAAGCAACCCAGGTGACGAGTCAAGCAGCCTAACTCCCCGTACGAATCGAGCCATCAGGACAACATCGTCTCTATATGAAGCTTCCCGTTGTTTCTACTGCAGGTCATCGTGGTAAGTCGTTGATCATTGATGCTCAGCAAGAAACGATTCATGTGCATGACATGTCAGGTCAGTTGCTTGGCAATGTATCGTGGGGTTCACTTATCGAACGAGTACTGGCGACTAATGAGGATGCGCGGTTTGCTCACTGCCGCGCGCAACCGCGGGCCCCTCTGGCTCTGAAGGTCCGCTACACCACTCCAGAAGGAAAACAATTCGATAGCCTCACGGGAGGAATTGGTGGAGGAGGGCTCTTTATCGAGAGCGGTGCTCCGCTAAGTCCTGGTACCGAACTCACGGTTGAGTTTGCACTCCCGGATCGACCCACGGAGAAACTTAAGGCCAAGGCGAAGGTTGCCTGGGCTCGTCACAAGCCGGAACGATACCTCCTCTTTCCCGGTATGGGCATTCAGTTCATGGATATAGATGAGAAGATACAGGAGGATCTAGTTAGTCTTGTCGAGGCACTGAATCGAAGTCGAACCCCATCCTAAAATTATTCGACGGGATATGCCTGACTGTTGAGCTCGCGACGATTTTTGCCCAGTGCCCATCTTTCCTTCCAGGTTTTCCAGGTTCAAGACATGACATTCAGAAGGCGTGAGATCAAAACTGATTAGATAAATCTGGCATCTGTTTTTCTGAGTGAGAACAGGAATGATGATAAGGGAATTGGATGCGACTAGACTCAGCCTGATTTCGGGGATCCGTCTTGTATATTCGGAAGCTCTTTTGCTGCTTCGATGGATTGCTGAATTTCTTTTTGGGCGGCGTCTACCTCAGCTTTGATCGTGTGCATTTGTGGGTCGACATTGCTTCGGATGTCAGTCACAGCCTGACGGAATGTGCGTACGACCTCTCCTAGACCCTCACCGAGATTCTGCAGATCATTAGATGATACACCAACGGTTGAAGGTGAAGTCTTTGACTTGAGCGCGGCTTGTTGCGCCTGAACGCGGGCAACTCCTTCCTGATTGACGATCGCTGAAGGGCGTTTTGTTGTCGGTTTTGTCTGAGCTCCTGCAGGCAGAGGTGGGTACGACGCTTGGGCTATTGGAACAGGATTCGATGCTCGCTCTTCCATCGAGACGACCTGACTGGACGGTGACGATGCGAGTGGTTGTGAAGGAGCTACTGATATGCGAGGGGCTTGAGAACTTGTATTGTAAAGAAACGAGGCTGTGGTTCCAGGGGTCAGCTCTGGGCCAGGAGTGTAGGGGGTATGTACTCTGGTTGTTTCCGGCGAAGTTTCGGTGGGTGTAACGACCGGATTTGTGGAGGCCGGCGAAATCCGAGTTGGTTGTTGGGGAGGTGTTTCCTCAGGAGCCTGATCAGTACTGGGCTGAGGAACGTCGTTCACTTCCTTTCGAAACCCTTTTAACGCTTTGCCGACTCCCTCACCGATTTGCGGCAGGCGCCCTGCTCCAAATATGATGAACACGATCACAAGAATGATGATGAGCTCGGAAAACCCCATCGTACCAAACAAGGATGACCTCGCGATGAGCGTCAGAAGAGTCGTTACCCAAAGACTGTAGCTGTCTTTTTGATGGAGTGTCAAGAAAGCGTCGAGCCAATAACCCGGCGCGTTGTATTAGAGAAGGGAGACAATCTCGGTTTGAAGAGGCAAGCCATGTACGATGGCTTCTTGATCCGTTACATACACATCGATCTCGCTCCGAATACCGAACTCGCCAGGAAGATAGATGCCCGGCTCTATCGAAAAGCAGGTGTGGGGGAGAATCTGACGCCCATCATGCGTTTCAAGATTATCAATGTTGGCTCCATTGCCATGAACTTCCTCACCGATTGAATGACCGGTACGATGAATGAAAAACTCGCCGTATCCTGCCTCACGGATCTTGCCCCGGCAGACATCATCGACTTCCCAGCCAAAGGGAAATCGTCCTGTTGCCAGTTGTGCCTGGATAAACGATAAGGCTCCATCGCGCCCTTGTCGGACATGCTCAAAAACCAAGCGATGCTTTGGTGGAACCTGTTGTCCCGTATAGCCAGTCCAGGTAATGTCTCCATAGACGGAGCCTGGTGTCGTTCGCTTCGCCCAAAGATCAATCAAAACGAGACTGTCCCGGGTAATCGGAGATGAGGTGGATTCACCTGGTGAGTAGTGGGGATCGGCGCTATGGGCATCGATAGCTGCGATTGGCGCACTGGAGGTCGTCATTCCCGTAGCGTGAATTCGAGAGAGAATGAATTGTTGCAGGCTGTACTCGGTTAAGGGACGTTGGTGTGTGAGGCACGAGGCTACATGGGTGAAGGCCTCATCGACAATGCGTCTGAGAGTTGTAACGGCATACCGATGGGAGTCCAGTTGTTCTTCCGTCCAGACAGCCTCAAATCGTTGGACAAGATCGGCTGAGGTGACAACATCCACTCCAAAGCTTCGAACGAGCTCGATCGTACCGGCATCGACTCTAGAGAGATAGGGCACAGCATTGAGGGGCGAATACTGCATGGCAATGCGCCGTCGACCTCGTAAGAGGGAGTCCAATGCCGTGCGTTGCTGTTCCCACGATACATAGAGACGGGAAGAGCCAGGTAGGTCATCCAGCACATGCGGCTCAATTTGATGAAGGAGCTTCACCGGTTCGCCAGTTCTGGGGATCCAGTAGTACCAACGGCGGGTCACATGTTGGGAGGCATCAAGAAGCAACACCCGATAGGCCAAGGGGTCTGAACCGCGAAAATCATAGAAGAGCCATCCCTCGACGGTCTCCTGATCTAGAAGCGCGGTTTGAATCGCCCGGATTCTTGCATGATGGGTAGTCGGGCTCATAAGCCTTGCATCATATCTTCGAGGCCTCAGGGCGTCAATCAGACCATAAGTTCATCCATACTTCATGGTACTATAGCAATCGATGAGTACTGCATCTAGCCACGATATCGCCGCCTATCGGGTGAGCTTTTTCTTTGGGCCAGAACCGGTTGAAGGGAAGGTGGATGTGGTGGCTTGTGTGTTTAATGTGAAGAAACGGAGCTGGAAGGCAGGGATTCAGGTTGTCGTGGAGGTCAGCAGCAGTCAGCTCTTGGCCATTGAGCGAAGGATTCAGTTGCCTGATCAACTTGCGAAGAGTTTAGTGGCCGTGGAGGCTCAAGAACGGTCCGGTTATCACGAACGCAGCGGAGATGTTTTTGCCCAAGCCGTATGCCGGTGGAAATTGGATCTCCAGCTGTTGCCTGGCCTGACCAAGAATACTCAGAGGATTCCCGCTGGGGAATTGATGGTTGAATTGGAGCAAGCAATCAGTAAGGAGCCTCAACATCTGATCTCCTACGTCCTGGATGAGCTGGGTCTCGCCACCTGATTAGTTGTGCCTTTACGTGTTGTCTCTCAGAATGGGTCAACAAGGGGGGTTGCATTCAGGTTCGAATTTGTTATAACGCATATCAGTATTCGTGTATGATCAGGTCCTGTGTTTGTCAGATTGAGCTGTTGAAGAGGAAGGAGGAGCCACACGTGAGACTCCCGATCGTGATTGTTTTGGTTGTCATTGCATACGGGGCGATGCTGGTGTCGCCGGCTTGGAGCCAATCCACGTCAACGGATTCTCTACAAGGGACGGCTTCGGGAGCCGGTATGGGTGCCGCTTCTGCCGCCGCCACAATCTTGTATTTCCCGTTCAAAGCCGCGTTTGCCCTCGGGGGGGGGATTGTCGGTGGCTTGGCTTATGTTTTTTCAGGATTTAGTGAGTCAACGGCGAAGAACATTTGGGTTCCCAGCGTGTATGGAACCTATGTCATTACTCCAGAGCATCTCAGCGGCGATCGCCCGGTTCGTTTCCTGGGCGTGGCGGCTGAAAACGAGGGATTCGCTCCTGCCCCTACTTCGGTACCTGAACCTGCGCAGTAATGATGAAACCTGTCATCGGCGTGACTCCTGACTTTAATGCCGGTGACAGGAAAGATATGGGTGGGTCCGAGCCTACCTACTTCCTGAGAGCCCGGTACATTCGGGCCATTGAAGAGGTCGGTGGTGTTCCCTTAGTCCTGCCGTTAGTGTCTGCAGCGGCCGATCGACGACGACTTCTTGACAGCGTGGACGGGATTCTCCTGACCGGCAGCGGCCCTGATCTTCCACCATGCCTGTATGGAGAGAAGCAGCGCTACAAATTTTCACTGGTCAGTGAGCGGCGTGCTGACTTTGAGATGGAGATGGTGCGTCAAGCGAGGCGACGGGACCTTCCGCTCTTAGGGATTTGTGGAGGGATGCAGACCGTAAATGTGGCCTGTGGAGGCAGCCTTTTTCAGGATATCCCTGCACAGCTTCCACGCGCAATGGATCATCGTCAAAAGACGAAGGCGGTCTCTGTCTCCCATGCGGTGACTGTCCTCCCCAAGAGCCTCCTGAAGCAGATCATCGGAAAACAAACACTGATGGTGAATAGTTCACATCATCAGTCCGTGAAAGCCGTTGCTCCATCACTCATCGCCAGTGCGGTGGCTCCTGATGGCATTATTGAAGCCATTGAGTCCCCTACCCATCGATTTCTGCTTGCTATTCAATGGCATCCAGAGTTCCTATTCGATCGACATAAGGCTCACCGTCGGCTCTTCGAGGCTCTGTTACGCGCCGCGCGGCGGACTAGGGCATGAGCTTTCTGGGCGGGTCAGAAATGCCGAACCATTCTCAGTAGGTAGTCCCCTCGGATAGGGGTGAGGTTCAAACGAGCTTTCTGCCGGTGATTCCTTCTGGCCAGAGCGTTGCGCCAAAGACCGGAGAGTAGTCGTGAGCAATCCCTTCTTCAGGACAAAACCCATCGATCAAATTTTGGCCGATGCCGAGCGGCCGGAGCATCGCCTCAAGAAAACACTGACGGCTTGGGACCTGACGGCACTGGGGATTGGTGCAATTATTGGGACTGGGATCTTTGTCCTGGTCGGGACGGCCATTGTGGGCGATGCCCATCGACCTGGGGCGGGGCCTGGGATCGTTCTCTCCTTCGTTCTCTCCGGCGTGACCTGTGCCCTGGCAGCTCTCTGTTATGCCGAGTTTTCGGCGATGATTCCAGTTGCAGGGTCTGCCTATACCTTTTCCTACGCCACCTTAGGAGAATTTCTCGCCTGGCTCACCGGATGGAATCTGATCCTAGAGTATGGCGTCGCTTGCGTTGCCGTGGCGATCGGGTGGTCGGGGTATTTCAATAAATTACTTAAGCTTGCAGGTCTCGAATTGCCCTACTGGGCCACTAATCCCCCGCAGTGGGCTGGTGGGCCGGAAGGCAGCATTGCAAATTTCCCCGCCGCCATCATCGTCTTGTTGGTCACAACCATCCTAGTGATTGGGATTAAGGAAAGTGCAAGGGCTGCCGGTCTGATCGTGCTCCTGAAACTGGCGGTGGTTCTTTTCTTTATCGCCGTGGGAGCTCCTGCTGTGAACAGCGACAATTGGACACCGTTTATGCCGAACGGGTTCGAGGGTGTCCGAGCCGCTGCCGCCATCATCTTTTTTGCCTATATTGGGTTTGATGCTGTCTCCACGGCCGCCGAAGAAGCAAAAAATCCTCAGCGCGATGTCCCGTTTGGGATCCTAGCATCTTTGAGTGTGTGTACAGTCCTTTATATTTCTGTCGCAGCCGTACTGACTGGACTCGTCCCAGTAGGGCAGATCGATATTCATGCGCCGGTCGCTGAAGCACTCACGCGTGTCGGGTTCAAATGGGGTGCCGCGATCGTCGCGATTGGAGCTGTCGCTGGGATCACCAGTGTACTGGTGGTCATGATGTTGGGGCAAATCCGAGTCTTCTTTGCCATGTCACGGGATCAACTGCTGAGCCCTGGCTTATCGACGGTTCATGCACGATTTGGAACACCGCATCGTGCGACCATTCTCACTGGGGTCGTCGTGGCAGTTCTTTCGGCGTTCTTCCAGATCGGGGATGCGGCTGATATGACCAACATCGGCACCTTCTTTGCGTTTGTTTTGGTGAGTTTCGGGGTCATGCTGCTGCGATACACAAAGCCCGATCAGCCTCGCCCATTTCGTCTTCCGTTCATGCCTCTCGTGCCGATTTGCAGTATTGCAGCCTGCCTCTATCTTATGGCGGGGCTGCCATGGGCGACGTGGATCCGCTTTGGCGTGTGGACTGTTGTGGGGATCGTCGTCTACCTTGGTTACGGTATGAAGCACAGCAAGCTCTCAAGGCGAGACACCCAAAGCCGTTGAGGACCCCAACGAGGTGCATGGCATGCCCAGACCTGAATAATAAGGACTACGTGGAGGGCGATATTATCGACGCAGGAGCCGTGGCTGGGGCGGTGTCGGCCTGAGTTGACAGGGTTCCAGGCGTGGCCGTACTTGCAACAGACGGGGTAGGTGGCGTTGAAGAGGTTCCTGCTGGAGCAGCTGGAGTTGGTGGCGGAGGAGTCGCGGCTTTTGGCGGAGCAGCAGGTTTTGGTGGGGCCGGTTTTTCCGGTTTAATGCCTCCTTCCCAGGAGGGACCAGAATACATATCTGCAGTTAAGCCCTTTGTTTTCCATTTTTCTTCAAAGTCCGCAGCGGCTTTGTTCGGTGTTTCCCCAACACCGGTGACATCATTCCAGGGATACACTTTCGGCCCGATCTGGCAGCCTGATTCTGTTCGTCGCAAATACAACGCGATGGGATTACCGCGGTAGGGCCCAAGAAAAATATGAACAGATCCGACGTACTCAAGCAATGAGGCCATAAGGCCCTCCCAGAAATGCTCATGATGCCACAAGACGTGAGAACGGAGCAAGACTAGCTTTGAGCGGCACCTTACGGACTCAGCGCCCGTCTACTGAAAGGGGCGCTCCATAGGCTGTCTCCTAAAGAGAACCAATCCTCAAAAAGGCTCATGCCTCAGCTTTCACGACCCGCTCTCGAGTTTGGTGAATGGACCGCAGGAGCGCTCGATGGCTACGGCAACCCACCGCCAATCTTGCATCAGAGATGGTGACGGGTCGATAAGGAAGGAGATACCGGTCCTTCAGACGGCGGATGCGGGCAAGGGATTGAGCCAACCGTTGTGGAGAGATATCTGAGCTGGTAACAGCCTTGGTAACGGCCTGCACGGCGGTGATCACTCTATTCCGATCCTTGCAGATCAGCGGCATGTCGCAACCCGCTTGGATGGCCAGCACAGCCGCGTCTCCGATACCGTAGTGATCAATGATCGCATGCATTTCAAGGTCATCCGTCAGGACAACTCCATCGTAGTACAACTCTTGGCGAAGCAGTTTTGAGATGATGGTCGGGGACAAGGTCGCCGGCCTTTGCGCATCCAATGCCTGATACTGGACATGGGCTGTCATCATCGTGGCGACCCCACTGTCAATGGCGCGACGGAACGGGGGGAACTCAATGCGCTCGAGGCGATCGCGAGAGGCGCTTACGACGGGCAATTCTTTATGGGAGTCCGACGTCGTGTCGCCATGCCCTGGAAAGTGCTTCCCGCAGGCGACCACCCGATTGTCTTGGAGGCCACCCACCGTGGCCAATCCCAATTCAGACACAAGGTCTGGCGTTGCGCCGAATGCTCGGTCGCCGATGACGGGATTTGATGGATTACTATTGACGTCCAGCACGGGAGACATATTCATGTTGATTCCGACAGCCGCCAATTCTTTTGCGGTCGTCGCAGCTGCGGCATAGGCCAGCTCTGAGGAGTGACACTGTCCGAGGACGTCACATGGTGGGAAAATCGTAAATTCTTTCGGCAACCGTGAGACACGTCCACCTTCTTGATCGATGGAAATCAGGAGAGGGGAATGCGGACTACAGCGTTGGAGGCTGTTCGTAAGGTCGACGATTTGTTCAGTTGATTCGAGATTCCTTGCAAACAGGATGACCCCACCGGGCTGACATTCCTTGATGAACGACGCAAGATCCGCTGACACAGTTGTACCGTCAAAGCCGATCATGAAGAGCTGTCCTATCTGATCCTGAGCGATTGTCATGCCTGTGCGCTCTCAGGCTTCAGCGAGCGATTGATCAGGAACTGGATCAACAGCCTCGTGCCAATACCAGTCGGGCCTTTGGGAATGTAGGCTCGTTCTCGCTCGCTCCAATCGGTGCTGGCGATATCGAGGTGCACCCAAGGATAGTCGCCCACGAACTTGCTCAGGAACAGGGCGGCAGTGATCATGCCGCCTCCACGCCCACCGATATTGCGCATATCGGCGACATCGCTTCGTAGTTGTTCGAAGTACTCATCCCATAAGGGCATTTCCCACACCCGCTCTCCGGCTCGGAGACCGGCGCCTGTGATTGCATCCTTCAAGGTTGAATCGGTACCAAACATGCCGACTGCGAATTGTCCCAGGGCGACGACACAGGCTCCAGTCAGCGTGGCGATGTCGATGAGTGCGGCCGGCTTAAAGCGGGTGGCATAAGCCAGGCCGTCCGCTAGAATCAACCGGCCCTCGGCATCGGTGTTTTGGACTTCGACGGTTTTCCCCGAGAGGGTGGTGACCACGTCTCCTGGGCGCATCGCGCGACCACCGGGCATGTTTTCTGCCACCGGAAGGATGCCGATGAGGTTGAGGGGTAATTTGAGCCGGGCCGCAGCCCGTACGGTGGCCAGAACCTCGGCGCCTCCGGTCATGTCGGCTTTCATTTGCTCCATGTTCTCGGCTGGTTTGAGTGAAATTCCTCCGGTATCGAAGGTGATGGTCTTCCCGACGAGAACGACCGGAGAATCGTCTTTCTTCTTGGCTCCATGATACTGGAGAATAATGAATTTCGGAGGTTCGTGGCTGCCTTTCGCGACACCAAGCAACGCCCCCATTCCAAGGCGCTCCATTTCCTTCTGCTCCAAGATTTTGAGGTTTACACCGGTGTCTTTCGCTATGGCCTTGGCCTCGCTCGCGATCTTGGTCGGGGTCATCACATTGGAAGGATGGTTGCAGAGATCACGAACGAACACGGTGGCTTCGGCGGTCGCGATCCCGCGGCGGACGCCTTCAGAAATGGGGCTCAGATGGCTTTTCTGTGAGACCAAGATGGTCATGGCAGCCACGCCCTTGCCGACCGGAGCTTCGCTGCGATAGGCCGTGAACTGATAGCTCCCCAGGATCGCTCCTTCAGTCAGAGTCTGCGACAGGTCACTCACCGAAGCCCCGGGTGGTACGGCGCTTGGCAGCACGACGGTGAAGGAACCGGCTTTTGCTTGGCGAACTCGTTTGACGGCATACCCCATGGCTTGGCGAATCTGATCCAGGCCTAGTTGGGGTCGCTTCCCAAGACCAGCTAGAATCAGGCGCTTCGCTGGAAGTTTTCCATGAGTGTGAAGCAGCATGACCTCGTGCAGCTTCCCTTCGAATTCCCGTGATCGCTGGAGTTCCCGAAGTGCTCCACCAAGGGCTCGATCCAACACAGCTCCGTCGGACGTTGCCAGACTATCGTCTTCGCACAGCAGGATGACCAGCGCTTCAGTACGGTCGGTGTCGACGCATCCGTGTTTAGCGTGAACCCGCATGATATCCATTGGTTTCTCCTTGTGTGAATGATGAACGATCAATGGCTAGCAGCCCTTGAGGGCTAGTGGTCGCAACATGTCTGGCGTTCCGATGGTCCAGCGGGCTCCTCACACCCCCCGCGTATCGGGTGCCCAAATATGTTTGTGCAGTTGGAGTTGAAGACGCGCACCGAGGCGGTCTTCCAGCAGCCACTCTGCCAACTGGCGAGGATCGAGTGTTCCGAACACTGGACTGAAGAGAACTGAGCAGCGATCGGTCAAATGGAATTGGTGGAGAATGTCTTTTGCCCATTCATAATCGATGCGATCCTGAATGACGAATTTGACTTCGTCTCGCGGTCTCAGCCGCTCCACATTGGGCCAGTGCATGCGGTCCGTCATACCACTCCCTGGGCATTTCACATCCAGAATGATGCGAACGGATGGATCGATGGTGCTGGTGTCGATGGCACCGCTCGTTTCAAGAAGGACCGTGAAGCCGGCGTGACACAATCGATGCAATAGGGCCGTCGTTTCCGCTTGTGCCAAGGGCTCTCCTCCTGTCACCTCGACTAAGGGACACCCATACGAACGAACCCTCCTGAGAATGTCCTCGATGGATTGTTCTGTTCCTCCAAAGAATGCATACTCCGTGTCGCACCAGGTACAGCGAAGAGGACAACCGGTGAGGCGCACAAACACGCAGGGCAATCCCGCAAAGGTCGATTCCCCTTGAATGCTATGAAAGATTTCGGTGACGCGCATGAACAACGTGTGGGCTAACTCATGATGGACATGGTAATTCGCTGAAGAGGGGGTACCTCCGGTCATCAGCATTCGTTCAGGGCCACCTGACAACCGGCCAGTTATGACGACGGGCTATCGTATCCATTCCCCGAATCGGATTGACCACCGTTGGATGTCCTACGGCGCGGAGAAGGTCTACATCTCCCGGACTATCGCCATACGCATAGCATTGGGATAAATCCAATGTGAGGTCCTGGGTCAATTGATCGATCAGTTGACGTTTTCCCGCTCCATATGGGAGTGGGGGCACCAGCAACCCCGTATAGAGACCCTGCTGCTGCTCTAACCGGCTGGCAAAACACCGATCCACTCGAAGTGCGTCTGCGACCGGTGCGATCAGAAAGTCAAGCGATCCGGTCACGAAAATGATGGCGTGACCTGCCTGGCGGTGTTCATCAAGTTTTCGCATGGCGATCGCCGAGACGCGAGGACAGAGTTCTTCCCGACAAAATTCTTCACCCAGTGGTTCAATCACCTGCGAAGGCTTCCCGGTCAAGTACAACTTCCGTTGGCGGAGAGGATGGAGCGAGAGGGGAGGCATATGTCGTAGGAGCCACGCCACGCTGTCTCGAGCTTCAGGCCACCCGACAATCCCGCGGCGCCACAGCCAACGGAAAAATCTCAACTCACTTGCTTCGCCGGGTAAGATTGTATTATCGACATCAAAGAATGCAGCAACCGTAGAAGCAAGGTCTCGTTGATCAGTCTGTATCATGCGAGTGCACCGGAGGTATGAATTGAGAGGGCAATTCTACCGGACGATTCGTTCATTGACAAGAATTTTGGGCTACTTCTATAATACAGCTTCCTTTCCCCTCATAATCCTGACTTGGGGGTTTCAACGCAGGGTTCGTGAGAGAAGCCTGCAAGAAGGCCGGTGTGAGCGAAATCCGATGACGGACGTTTTAGACCGTTATCGTGTTGAGCATCCCAAGCATACGATGGCAGGGTTCGTGGCAACATCCTGCTGAGTGCCGAAGTGGTGGAATGGCAGACACGCACGTTTGAGGGGCGTGTGGCGCAAGCCGTGCGGGTTCAAGTCCCGCCTTCGGCACCATTGGATTCATCGTTGTAGGTTCCAGGGACTCATCCTAACCACCAACGGTGATTTCCATCGGTTATACGTCGTCCAACGGGGCTTGTGCTCCAGTGTATTCGTATGGACCGATGTACCGAGCGATTTCCTCACTCACGGCCTCTCCTAATCTGGTTCTTGCCTCGATAGTATCAGACGATTTCGCATTTCCCTCTAACGGTCAATCGCTCTCATCCAAACATGGCTCCTTGATTGGAGTGCTTGATCTCCTCCAGTATAGACACGAAGAGTGTTAGTGAGAGGGGATCATTCAAATCCTATCTCAGGTAATCGTGCTGCTCGAGCTTATCGCAGAGGCAGAGGGGGTGGT
>DIHK01000037.1:0-37410 GCA_002420115.1 Nitrospira sp. UBA5698 | reverse complement strand
CCATTTGGCCCTAGCCGTGGTGTGTGTACGGTCTATCATGACAGTGCGCCGTCAATCTCACTCTTTCACCACCTTGGCTAGTATTTGGCTACTCCCATCACAGGGCTAAGGAGCTTCATCATGAACGGCCCCGTCTCTCTTGTCGATGTCCTGCGTCAACAAGTTGCTCATCTCGTACGCGAACTGGCCGAGCGAGACAGTGTGCTTCACGAACGAACTCGGCATCTCCGAGTGGCTCAGGCCCTCGCGCATCTGGGTAGCTGGGAATGGGAAATCGAGAGCGGGGCTGTTCGGTGTTCGCTTGAGCTGTATCGGATCTTCGGCCGTGAATCTGGGGCAGATCTGCTGAGCTTTGATGGGTTTGTGGCGGCAGTGTTTCCGGAAGATCGTGATCGAGTCATGGCCTCCATCAATCATGCCTTGGGGGGGCGTGCGTCGTACGATGTGGAATATCGGATCGTGCGTCCCAACGGTGAGGTGCGGACCATTCATTCCTGTGCGGAGGTCTTGCGAGACGATCAGGGGAAGCCCTGTCGCATGTCTGGGTCTGTCCTGGACGTTACTGAGCGGACGCGCATCGCAGAAACGTTGCGTTCCTCGCAGGACAAGCTGAGGCAAGCGCTCCAAGCATCGAGTATCGGACTGTGGGACTGGAACACGCATACCAACGAAATGACCCTGTCAGAGGAATGGACGCGTCAGCTTGGGTACGAAAAGATGGAGCTTTCGGACTCATTCGAGACCTGGGAAGGTCTGTTGCATCCGGAGGATCATGATCGTGTCATGGTGTGCTTGCAGGACGCTGTCCGTAAACGTCATGGAGAATATCGGCAGGAGTATCGGCTAAGGCACAAAGATGGAACCTATCGATGGATTGAGTCTCGAGCCGCGTTGGTGGCAGACGTTGACGGTCGCCGGATCCGCTTCCTCGGTTCACATATGGACGTGACGGATCGTAAACGCATGGAGCAAGCGGTACGAGAGAGTGAAGACCGATACCGTACGCTGGTCGACCTGTCACCATCCGGGGTCTTTGTCTTCTGTGACGGACGGACCGTGTATGTCAACCACAGAGGTGCTCTTCTCCTAGGAGCGACAGACCCTCAGGAACTTCTCGGTCGATCGATGTTCGACTTTCTCCACCCAGACTACCACGACGATGTCCGTGAAAATGTCCGTCGGGTGCTCGCTGGAAACGTGTCGGTCCATAGCGCGGAACGGATGTATCTCAGGAAAGATGGAACATCGATTCCCGTTCAAATGGAGGTCGCCAGGATCGTGTGGAACGGCATTCCCGCCATCATCGTGCTGATCTCCGATGTCACTGAGCGCAAACAGGCGGAAGAAGCGTTACGAGCGAGCGAGGAGCGGTTTGCCAAGGCGTTCAAGACCAGTCCCCATCCCATCCTTATCAGTGAGCTTGAAACCGGGCGGCTGGTAGAGATCAATGATGCGGCCAGCCAGCTGTTGGGTCATCGCACGGAAGAAAGTGAAGGCCAGATCCTTTCAGAACTCCAGGTTTGGGGGTCGGCCGAGGAGCAAGTCCGGTTTCGCGAGAGATTGAAACAGGTTGGTCCGGTCCGTAATCTGGAAGTGAACCTCCGGGCCAAGAACGGCGATGTACGCCGCTTTCTCCTGTCGTCGGAACTCATTGAGTTGAACGGGAGACCGTGCCGGGTGACGGTCGCGGATGATATCACAGATCGGAAACGAGCTGAGGACGAGTTGCGCCGATCGCATGGTTTGTTGCGGCAGGTCATCGATGGCTCGCCGAATTTTATCTTTGCCAAAGATGGCGACGGGCGATTTACGATGGCCAATAAGGCGGTTGCTGACTGTTATGGGACAACGGTGCACGATTTGATCGGGCAGACAGACGCTGATTTTAATCCCCATTGGGATGAGGTGGAGTTTTCCCGCGAAAAGGATCTCCAAGTCATGACGTCCCTGCAGGAGTGCTTTATTGCCGAGGAAAAGTTTACGGATTGGTCTGGAAAGACGCGCTGGTTACAGACCATCAAGCGACCGATCGTTGATGACCACGGGCGGTTCCACATGGTACTTGGAGCGGCGACAGACATCACGGAGCGGAAGCGGATGGAAGAAACGCTGCTCCAGCACGAACGAGATCTGAATGCGGCGTTACAAGATCGAGAACGGATCAGCCAGGACCTGCATGACGATATTCTTCAATCAGTCTATGCGGCTGGGCTCGGGTTGGAAGCGTGTCGGTCAATGATGAAACGCCAACCTGAGTTAACCGCAGATCATTTCATCGCGACATTGGAACAGGCCATTGGCCAACTCAACCAGGTCATCGAGAAGATCCGTAATTTCATCTCAGGGCTTGAGGATCATGTTATGCAAGGTGGCGATTTTATAGCGGACTTACGAACTATGGTCCAGATGCTGTGCGGGGCATCGTCCATCCAATGCCGGGTACGGATCGATGACAAGGTGGGGCAGTATTTCTCACCTGAACCCGCGCTCCATCTCATGAATATTGTGAGGGAAGCATTGAGTAACGCCCTTCGTCATAGCCAAGCCACACATATTACCGTGTCATTGCGTCAGTTCCTTGGATCAGTCCGTCTGACGGTAACGGACAACGGTATCGGGTTCGACCCAAAGTCGGTTCAGGGTGTTGGCCAGGGCTTAGAAAATATGGCGGCACGAGCGCACAAAGCCGGCGGGGTGTTTGCTGTACGATCCGAATCTCGGCGCGGGACCAGGATTCTCCTTGACCTACCAAAATATTCACCTGATTACTCCAATTAATCCAAAGGGTTAAAAGATCAACTGCAGAGGCCTCAGGGACAGGAATCTTGCCTCTGGTTCCAGCGATCTGTACGGTTTCTGCGCGAGTTCCTTCAGAAGTTTCAGGCCATTTGGATCTAGACTTTCACCCGTGGTCGTAGGAGACTAGCTCCCGCTTGGTTCCTGGTGATTAGGAACCAATAGCCTTGGGCTTAGAGCCATCGGCTTTTCCGGTACATGCCTTCATTGCACCCAGTGTTGCGCCGTGAGGTCGTGTCGGAACAAGTCGAACGGAAGTTGCGAAAGAGCGCTGAGGGAGGAGTCCCATCATGAATTCGACCAGTCACCTGGCTGAATTGGACTTGTTGCGTAGGCAGGTCGCGGACCTTTCACGGGAATTGGCGGAGCGGGATCAGACTTTACAGGAGTTCGCGCGACAGCGAGACGACGAGTTACAAGATTTGCGCGAACGATCCGATATGTTGCGCGCGATCGTTGCCGGGACGGCTGCGGAGACCGGGGAAGACTTCTTCTCAACCCTCGTCTGCCATCTGAGCTCGGTATTGGGTGTGCAGTATGCCGTCGTTGGGGAGATCCACCACCGTCCGGTGAAGAAGATCCGTACCCTCGCCGTCTCAGCCAACGGCAGTCTCGTCGATAACTTCGAATATCCCCTGGTCAATACTCCGTGCGAAACAGCGCTTGGTCAGTCCTTTACCTGTTTTGAACGAGATGTCCGGGCGGTGTTCCCACTCTTTGGGCGGTTGGCTCAGTTGGGCGTCGAGGGATACTGTGGAGTCCCGCTCAGGACAAAAGACGGAGCGGTCATGGGGCTGCTCGCTCTCATGGATGCCAAACCGTTGCGCAACACCGATCGACTGCGATCGCTGATGGCTGTTTTTGCCTCGCGGGCAGGAGCTGAGCTCCATCGACGGCATTCCGAGACAAAATTCCAACAACAGCAGCGTCAGCTCCTGGAAGCTCAAGCACGTGCGCATCTGGGTAGCTGGGACTGGGATTTAGATAGCGGGGCTGTGCACTGGTCAGAGGAGCTATCTAGGATCTTCGGTTATGAGCCGGGAAACGGGGCTGTCTCCTATGACACATTTGTGGCTTCCCTCCACTACCTGGATCGGGCGCGTGTGAAGGATGTGATCGACACTGCACTGAAGGGGGGCACAGCTTACGACGTCGAATGTCGCATCGTCCGTCCTGACCGTACGACTCGTGCGATCCATTGCCGTGGAGAAGTCTGTCGAGATGGCGACGGTCGTCCTGTTTTTGTCTCGAACAGCGTGTTGGATATCACGGATCATCGTCATATTGAGGAGGAACTCCGGCTTTCCCGGGAGCGACTCCAACAAGCGCTTCATGCCTCAGGCACTGGATTATGGAACTGGAACACTGAAACGAACGCCGTGGTCTTTTCCGAGGAGTGGAAACGACAGATAGGCTATAGCGGGACAGAGCTTCCAGATGCATTTGAGACCTGGACGAGCCTTCTGCATCCCGACGATCGTGAGAGCGCTGTCGCCTACGCCATGCAGTATCGGGCCGTGCCGGAAGGGGACTATCGACAAGAATTTCGCCTGCGGCACAAGGATGGCACGTATCGCTGGATTGAGTCACGTGCCTCCTTTGTGACCGAGACCGATGGCCGGAGAATCCATCTCCTCGGGTCCCATATCGACGTGACCGATCGCAAGCGCATGGAGGCAATCGTACGGGAGAGCGAAGAACGGTACCGCACCTTGGTTGAACTATCCCCATCCGGTGTCTTTGTGTTCTGTGAAGGACGGACCGTCTACCTGAATCGAACCGGTGCGCTTTTGATGGGTGCGCGGGATCCGAAGGAGATTCTCGACCGACCGACATTTGAGTTCATCCATCCCGACTACCATCAAGAGGTGCGTGACAGTGTCACACGACTGTTCGGGGGCGGTGTATCTGTCCATAGTGCAGAGCGAGTGTATGTACGGATGGATGGCACGACGATCCCGGTCCAGGTTGAAGCCGGGCGGATCACGTGGGATGGCAAGCCGGCGATTCTTGGGATGTTTTCAGACATCACGGAACGGAAGCAAGCGGAAGAAGCGCTGGCCAATCTCAATGCAACATTGGAACGTCAGGTGAGCGATCGGACTGAAGCACTGCGCCGGAGTGAGGAACGCTTCCGGCAATTTTTTGACCATGCGCCAAATGTGACTTGCCTCAAGAGTCATAATGGGAAGTATCTGTATACCAACCGGCGCTTCGATGAGGTATTTGGGCTTACTCCTGGTATGGCACTGGGGAGAACAGATGAGGAAGTATTCTCTCCGGAACAGGCCGCTCTATTTCAAGCACATGATCGAGAGGTATTGGTCAGCGGTCTGGGACAGGAGTTCGAGGAGGTTACGCAACAGCGAGATGGGCTGCGTACCAGTATTGTCGCGAAGTTCCCCGTGCCTGATGTTTCGGGACAGCTCTCTGCCATCGGTGTCATTGCTACAGACATTACCGAACGGAAGCGCATCCAAGAGCAGCTGAGACTCTATCAGGAGATCTTCACCCACTCAATCGACGGCGTTGCAGTCATTGATCTTCACGGACGGTATCTACAGCAAAACAGTGTACACCAACAGATTCTCGGTTATTCGATAGATGAACTCAGTGGGAAGACTCCCGCGATCCACTTAGGAGAGGAGGCCTTCGCTCGTGTAGGGCAAGCACTATGTGCCACGGGTACTTATCGTGGTGAGGTGGAGAGCCGGACTAAGCATGGTGCAACACTCACGCTGGATCTCACGGCATTTACCGTGAAGGATGCTCTGGGTCAACCGGTTTGCTATGTCGGAATCAAGCGCGATGTGACCGAGCGTAATCGTGCACAAGAAGCCTTGAGGGAGAGTGAAGCTCGGTGGCAGCAGTTTGCTGAGTCGGTGGGGGCAGCATTCTGGATCGCGGATGTGACGTCGGACGAACGCCAGGTCGTGTATGTCAATGCGGCGTTTACCTTTATCTGGGGTATCGAGCGCGAAGAAATCTATCAAGACTGGTCGCTGTGGCTCGATTCAATCCATCCGGATGACCGTAGGCGGGTGAAGGTGAGCCATGATCGATTTATCGGTGGCGGGATGACGGCCGTGTTTCATTGTGAGTACCGCATCGTGGGGCGGGATGGCCATATCCGGTGGATTTCCGATCGCCGTGTTCGAATGACTGGCAGAGAGAATCGCATTGCGGGGATCGCAGAAGATATCACCCACCATAAGCAGCAGTTGGCGTTGATGGCCCAAACCGAGGCGATCGGGAAAATCGGGGGGTGGCAGTTTGATTTCCTCACAGACCGGCTGTGGTGGAGCGATGAGACGTACGGATTACACGAAACGACACCAGATGCATTCACCCCAACAGTGGAAACAGCGTTGAATTTCTACACGCCCGATAGCCGTCCGATCATGGCCGAGGCGTGGAGGAAAGGGGTAGAGCAGGGGCAGCCTTGGGATCTCGAACTGGAACTCATCTCGGTGAAGGGGCGGCGAATCGCGGTGCGGGCAACCGGCCAGGTTGACGTCTTGGAAAAACGGGCAGTTCGCGCCTACGGGACATTCCAAGACATCACGGAACACAAACTGGCGGAAGAAGCACTTCGGCGAGCACATGATGACTTAGAACGTAAAGTCGTCGAGCGCACTGAGGAATTGCAGGCGAGTCAAGAGCGCTATGCACGCGCTACCGCGATCGGCAAGGTGGGGGTGTGGGAATTGGATGTCCTCAACGGGCAGTACCATGCAGATACCAATCTGAAGGAGCTGTTTGGCTATGGCACCAACGAACTCTCCACGGATCCATTTGCCTGGTTGAGGCTGGTCCATCCTGAGGACCAGCCGATCGCGATGAGGAACTGGGAATTGGTCCAAAGCGGAGCTGTTGAAGCCTCTCATTACGAGTTACGCCATATCAGGAAAGACGGCTCGATCGTCTGGGGTGACATCCGAGCGCGTGCCGTTCGAGATCCGAAGGGACGATTGACACACTTGATCGGGGCCACTGTTGATATCACGGAACGGAAACGGGTTGAGGTTGCATTGCGAGAGAGTGAGGAGCGCTATGCACGTGCTACAGCCATCGGCAAAGTCGGCGTATGGGAATGGGATCTTAATAGCGATCAGTACTATTATGGAGACGCTCATCTCGACTCTCTCTTTGGATATGCTAGAGGTGAGCTCTCTTCCGAGCCCTATGCTTGGTTGAGCTTAGTCTATCCTGATGACCAGCCAACTGCATTGGACCACTGGGAACAGATACGTACTGGGGCAGTGCCGATGTGTCATGTCGAGCTTCGCATGGTCAAGAAGGATGGCTCAATTGTCTGGATTGATGTGCGCTGCCATAGTGTCCAGGGTCAGAATGGACGGGTAGCCCGGCTGATCGGTGCCGCCGTCGATATCACCGAGCGCAAGCATGCGGAAGCGGCATTGCGTGAAAGCGAGGAACGGTTTTCTAAAGCCTTCCGCACGAGTCCTCATCCAATAGGGATTACGGAGGCCGTAACGGGTCGTTGCATCGAGGTGAACGATGCTTGTCTGGAGGCGTTCGGTTTTCGTCGAGAAGAAGTGATCGGAAACACCACATTTCTGCTAGGCATCTGGCCAAAACTCGAGGATAGAGCACGGGTCATCGAGCGGTTGAAAACTGGACAGCCGATGCGCAACATGGAGTTTGCGTTAAAGACCAAATCGGGTGCGTTGCGCTATTTTCTGGCCTCCGCTGATCTCGCGGAGCTGAACGGAGTCCTCTGCGTGGTGACGGTCGCGAACGACATCACGGACCGCAAGCTGGCCGAGGAAGCACTGCGCATCAGCGAAGAACGCTTTGCCAAGGCGTTCCAAGCGAGCCCTCATCCGGTCGTCATCAGCGAGCTAGATTCTGGTCTCGTCGTCGATGCCAATGAGGCCGCGTGGCGGCTGTTCGGATATCGCAAAGAAGAAGTTGTGGGACAGACGACGTTGCAGATAGGACTTTGGCATTCCATGGAGGAACGAGCTCATTATCTTGAGCAATTGAAATGTCAGGGATCCATCCGCAACTTGGAAGTGCAACTACGAAGCAAGGACGGCGATATTCGGATGTGCCTGCTGTCTTCAGAGCGTATCGAACTGAATGGCAAGCAATGTATCGTGACGGTCGGGGACGATATCACGGAGAGCAGGCGCATGGAGCGAGCGCTGCAGTTGACTCAGTTTTCGGTAGACCACGCGGTGGAAGCGGTCTTGTGGGTGGATCAGACTGGTCAAATCTTCAACGTCAATGAGACGGCCTGTCGTATGCTGGGCTATGCACGGCAGGAGCTGATCACCATGACGGTGCATGACATCGATCCTAGTTTACCTGTGGAGCGGTGGGCGGAACATTGGAAGGACGTCAAAGAACAGGGAGCGTTGGGTTTCGAAGCCAAGTACTGGTCACGCACCGGAGATGTCTTGGAGACAGAGGTGACCTTTAACTATTTGCAATATAATGGAAAAGAGTATGGCTGTGCGATCTTGAGGGATATCGGAGAACGTAAGCGGGCGGAGTCGGAGCTTCACCGATCCCATGCGTTCTTGCGGCAAGTGATTGACACCGATCCGAATTTTATCTTTGCCAAAGACCGTACCGGACGTTATGCAATGGCCAACAGATCAATCGCCGACTGCTACGGCACCACAGTGGAGGATCTGATTGGCAAGTCGGATGCTGATTTCAACAGGAACGTGGAAGAGGTAGAGTTCTTTCGTGAGAAGGATCTTGAAGTATTGGACTCGTTGGAGGAGCGTTTTATTCCGGAAGAAAAGGTCACGGATGCGGCGGGAAACACGCGTTGGCTACAGACGGTCAAGAGGCCGATTTTCGATGACGAAGGGCAAGTCCATATGGTGCTGGGAGCGGCAACCGATATTACGGAGCGCAAACGGATGGAGGAGATGCTCCTGCAACGAGAGCGGGATCTGCACGCCGCGCTTCAAGAGCGGGAACGGATCAGTCAGGATCTGCACGACGGTATTCTCCAATCACTCTATGCCGTAGGGCTTGGATTAGAAGCGTGCAAACCGATGATTCGGCAACAGCCTGATCAGAACGTGGTGAAACTCACGTCGATGCTCAATCAGGGGATCGGCCAGCTCAACCACGTGATGGGAGAGGTCAGAAACTTCATTGCGGGGTTGGAGTCTCACGTCATCCAAGGTGGAGATTTTCCAACGGCGCTTCGAAATATGATCCGAACCATGTGCAGTTCAGCAGCGGCCAAGTGTGTGGTTCGAATCGAAGGCATAGCCGCCCGACAGCTGTCCACGGAACAGGCGCTCCATGTTATCAACATCGTCCGAGAAGGCTTGAGCAATGCCCTGCGTCACAGCGGCGCCGGGCGGATTATGGTATCGCTCTATTCGCTCCGTCGGTGTGTACGTCTTGCTATTCAAGATGATGGGCTCGGATTTAACGCCAGCTTGACGCAGGGAGTTGGGCATGGATTGGGCAATATGGCTGCACGGGCTAAGAAGGTCCGCGGCCGGTTTGCCATTCAGTCGAAGCCAAACGAAGGGACGAGGATCATTCTCGATTTACCAAAGGACACGACCTATGCTCATGACTAAAACACAAACGATCCGAGTGTTGCTCGTCGATGATCACGAAGTGATTCGGGTAGGGCTCCGGACGGTACTGAGCCAGAATCAAGGCGTCAGTGTCATCGGGGAAGCCGGTACCATGGGAGACGCGATTCTGCAGTCCCAAAAGTTGAAACCCGACATCATATTGATGGATGTCCGTCTCCCCGATGGGTCCGGTGTCGATGCCTGTCGCGAGATTCTTGGGATGCTTCCCAGCACCAGAGTCATTTTCCTGACCTCGTACGCTGATGATGATTCTGTGCTGGCAGCCGTCCTCGCTGGTGCACAGGGCTACGTGCTCAAAGAAATCGATTCCGGGGCCTTACTGGAAGCCATTCGGTCGGTTGCGAGGGGGCAATCAATTCTCGATTCGATGGTAACCGAGCGTGCGCTACGATGGCTGAGAGGCCTGCACGACCTTCCGGCCACGCCGGGTACGGATCAACTATCATCTCAAGAAGAACGAGTGGTGGCGCTGGTTGCCGAAGGCAAGACCAATAAGGAAATTGCCGTGGCCCTCGGACTCAGCGACAAAACGGTGAAGAACTATCTGGCGAACGTCTTTCAGAAACTTCGTATCACGCGACGTGCACAGGCCGCGGCATTTTTCGTGAAACGGCAAGGATAGGCTCATCACATTCGGCTCTAGCTCGGTAGAGGCAAAATTTGTCTCTTGTAACCCCATCCTCCTTTGGTGTTCCTCGGTCAGTTTCTGTAAGATTACCCTGCTGTATTCGGATTCATAACTAAAAAGGGCGTCGAGATTCCAGTGCATGTTGGAGAAGGAGTCTCATCGCCGTTTCTTGTTGTGGCCCTTAGTTCTTTCCGAGTGTGCGGACGACAATCGCGGGTTGTCAGACACCGCTGTGTTGTCATGGCCTACCGGGAGGTTGTCCTTCATGGCAGCCGGTCTTTTCCTAGGAATGCTGCTTCTCCTGAGTCTCTCCCTCTGGCGTGTTCTTCGACTCCAGCGTGAGAACTTCCTGAAAGCCCAGGTTATTGAGGCGACGAAGTGTGGTGTCCTCGTGACCGACGCCACGCTCCCGCATCATCCTATCCGCCAGGTGAATGGAGCCTTCCTTGCATTGACCGGCTATGCGAAGCATGAAGTCCTCGGTCGAGCCAGCACGATTCTGAGTGGCCCCGATACCGATCGTGCATCCATGGAAAAACTTGGGCTAGCCCTTCAGGATGGGTGGGCTTGTCAAGTCTCTGTTCGTCATCATCGAAAGGACGGCACGTCATTTTGGAATGAGGTGACGCTTTCTCCGATCAAGGACCGGGCTGGGCGACTGATCACAGTCATTTGGATCATGCGTGATATCTCACATGTTCGAGCGTTGGAAGCCGATCGAAGCGGGAGACCGTCACCCACTTTGTTGTGCGAGTCCGTCTCAGAGGGAATGTTGGTGACGACGGATGGAGATATTGTGTACGTGAACATGGCTGGGTTAAGGCTCCTCGGAGCAAGTTCCGAATACCAAGTTCTTGGCCATACATTCTTGGACTTCGTTCATCGGGATTTCCAAGAGGGTGTTCGAGAACAGCTCACCCGAACATCACCTGATTCAGAGCATCGGTGGGAAACCAGAGTCCTGCATCGAGATGGACGTACCGTTGCTATCGAGATGTCGACCACTCCAATCGTGTGGGAGGCGCAGGAATCGCTTTTGATTTGTTTTTCAGACCGTTTGTCTGCGGATCGAAGGGGCGAGGATATTGCCCAGGGCCTCCATGATCTTCGCTCTTCAGAGTCGATGACGGATATGAACAGTTGGGCCTGGGACGTTGCGCATGGTACCGAGCTGTGGTCAGCTGAGCAGTACCGGATTTTGGGGTACGAGCCTGGGGCAGTGCCACCAACCTATGAGACCTTCAAAAAAGCGGTTCATCCAGGAGATCGTGATCGTGTTCTCACCTTGTTCGAAGAGACGTTTACCTCCGACCGCCCATACGATATCGATTGTCGGATCATTCAACCCTCAGGCGTAGTACGGTTTGTCCGTTGTCGGGGCGTCCTCATGCGTGGACTCCAGGATCAGCCGATTCGGATGTCGGGAACCATCGAAGACATTACCGACTACAAGCTCATGGCGACGTTGGCGGAGGAACGAGTGCTCCAGCTCAAGGTTGTTTTGGATGCCTCTCCCATTGGGATGGTCCTGGTGAGTCGGGAAGGAACGATCTCTCTTGCCAACGGGAAGATTGAACAGATGTTCGGGTATGTGTACGGGGAACTGGTCGGCCGTCCTGCTGATTCCCTATTTCTGATCCCTGATCGTGCACAGTATGCTTCTGAAACTCGGGATATCTTGTCGGCTTCTGCAGACGGCCTTTCACGAACCGATGTGGAATTGTCTAGTTTGAGGAAGGATGGTTCGGGATTCCTCTCCAAGATCGGCTTGTACCCGATTGCCCTCTCCTCGGGGCCGTCACTCCTGGTCACCATTGAGGACATCACGACATCCGGTCAAACTGATCGAACGTTCCGGGATGATCAGATGCGCTTGGATCTTGCCGTACAGGCTGGGCACATCGGGATCTTTGAATATGACCATAAAGACGGTACCGTCTGGTGGTCTCCGATCCTACGGACCATACATGGCATCGGAATGGAGGAACCGGCTTCTCTAGAGAGGTATCTACAGCTGGTCCATCCCTCTGATCGAGAGATGGTGAACGTGATGGCCCGATCTGTCAAAAGTGCCCATGAGGATAGGATCTTTGAGGTGACCTATCGCATTGTTCGGCCAGATGGAGCCATTCGCACGATCAGTCTCTGTTACATGACCTGGTTTGACCGAGAACATCTATCAACTCAACCCCGCCAGACCGTCGGGATGCTCGTCGATATCACAGATCAGAGGGCCATTTTGACTGCTACGCCACCCTCCTCCACGATGGAATCACCTCGGACCATCCCTCGTAGTGTTTTTCATGAGTTCAACAACCGCCTTACCGCAGTGCTTGGTTTCAGCGAGCTGGCCCTTCCGCTGATTCCTCCAGAAAGCAAGGCCCATCGCCATCTTCAACAAGTGATTGCAGCCGGTCGATACGCTCGTGAGCTGGCTCAAACCATTCGCCGCGCGTCGGATCAGGCCGCTTCCTATCCGGAATCCATCTCACCCCCACAACGGGGATCGGATCCTTCGTCGTCACAGGCTGAGGTGCCGGATGTTGTCGGTCCTCATCGTTGACGATCAAGTCCAAGTACGTCAGCTGATCCGTAACCCTTTGGAGGGGGCGAGGTATCATGTCGAAGAGGCTCGTGATGGAAAAGAGGGACTTGCGCGCTATCACGAACAATCCGCCGACCTTGTCCTTATGGATGTTCTTATGCCTGATCAGGACGGATTGGGGGCTATCACGGCACTTCGGCGTAAGTTACCCAGATGCTCGGATCATTGCGGGACTGACGGAATCGACGTTCCTAATTTTTTGGATGTTGCAACCATGGTAGGAACAAGGCGGACACTTCAAAAGCCATTTTGAACGTCAGGCTCTCCTCGACGCGGTCGCTACCGAAGTGATGAGCTAAGCAACCCTTCAGAGTGCTCTTTTTCTTTGCATTGACATCGTCCGGCAATCCCGTCAGACTCGATCCCCGTCCTGTGTGTGGTTCATCTCTATGCGACTGCTGAATTGCCTTCTGGGGATCCTCGTAGCCGTTGTCGGATTTTGGCTGATCTGGGGAACAGTTGCTCCGGTCGTTGTGCTCGGATGGGCGCTCGTCGTGGGGATCTTTCTTTGGCTGAAGGCAGAGTCGATTACCGAGATTTGGGCATGGACGACGTTGTTACTTGGGCTGGAAAGCTTTGCGTGGCCGGTGGTGTTGATGATTCAGCTCAAGGGCCCGTCGGAATCGCTCCCTGAGGCCGAGATGGGAGCAATCCTTTCAGCGGTTGTGCTGGGTCTGTTCGCTTCTGTATTTTGGATTTCGTTTTCTTATGGTCTGTTCAAACGAGCGTGGCGAACAGATGAGCCCTTGTCCGATGATGAGCCGACCAGGACGTCTATATCTCCCTCAAGGAACAGGAAAGTCGTGTAACGTTATCCGCTCTCGACCGGGTCCATATCGACGACGAATTTGATTTGCTTCTGTCGGTATTGCCTTTCCATGCTCTCAACCGAATCCCGGAGCCGACGTGCGAGGATGTTGGGATCGGCTCCCTTCACTAGGAGGCGACGGCGATGCTGGCCTCGTGGTTGTCTTCCCAGTGATGGTACGGGTCCAAGTACCACAACATGATGTTCTTCGGCAGAGGGCGGTTGCTGAAGGGCTGAGCCCCAGCGAATGGCAGCCTCTTCGACGAGGGCCGTATTGTGTCCGGCGACGGTGAGATCGGCTAAATGGCACAGCGGTGGATAATTAAGAAGCCGACGCGCGGTGAGTTCCTCATTGTAGAACGCATGAGGATTTCCAGATAAGAGAGCTTGTACAGCGTGGTGGGACGGGAGGCGGGTCTGCAGGATGACTCGCCCGCCAGTGGATGCCGGATACGCCGAGCTCGCTGCATCGACAAGGAGTTGGTACGTCCGCTCCGCGGCTCGAAAATCCGAGACATGCAAACCGGAATCTGCCTGAAGGATCCCAACCAGATGGTGCTGTGGAAGTGGCTCACGGGTGAACAGTGCTTGCGTCCCTATCAGAATGTCACAAGATTTCGATCTGGCACGTTCCCACAGTGATCGGGCGGTGGCTGGATGGCGCAGTGTGTCACTGTCGAGGCGTACAATCGTGGCATGAGGAAACAAGCGATGCGCCTCAGTTTCGACCTGTTCGGTGCCCTCACCAACCGGACTCACGTGGGTTGCGTGACAGAGGGGACAGTCGTCAGGCAATTGTTCCGCAACTCCGCAGTACCGACAAGTCAGACTGCCGACTTTTCGATAGTAGGGGAGTGCGACCGTACAGGTAGGACAGCGAGGTACCCAGCCACAGTCTCGACAGATCAGCGTTCGGGCGTACCCTCTCCTATTGAGGAATAACAGAATCTTTCCCTTGCACTCGAGTACTTCACGCATGGCAGAACGGAGGTCCTGGCTCAGGAGGGTTCCTCTCCGTTCTTTAGTGAGATCAACCAGCTCAATCTTGGGCTGAAGATTCATGTCCTGCTGGATGCGCTCAACCTCGGATTCGGGATCGAACTGCGATTCCATCGATGGGTGTTCCGACGCAAGTATTACGACGGCGCGATCTTGCTTCGCTCGTAGGCAGGCCACGTCCCTAGCGTGATACCGAGGCTCTTTGGGTTCTTTGAGGGCTGAGTCCTCTTCTCCTTCAACCCAGATGAGCCCGACTGAATCGAGCTGAGCAAAGACAGCCGAACGGGTTCCCACGATTACAGTCGGAGTCGAGCCTTGATGACGCTTCCATCGTTGAGGAGAGCTGGGCGGCTGGATAAAGACGATCTGTAGTCCGGTGAGTGGTGCGAGCACGTGTGTCAGCCAACGTGCTTTGGCAGTCTCTCCGCATACCACAATCGTTGATTTGTTGCGTGCATGCGCTTGACGAATGGCCTCCGCCAGTCGTGCGATGCGGTGTTGCCATGGAGCGTGGAGAACGATTTTCTTCATGTGGTCGGCCTGAAAATACTGGTGAAGATGAGCACGCCAGGCAGGGTCTATCTCGGGGAGTTGGTCGGTGTCGATCACTGCGTGATGCAATGTCTGTTGCCCATCTGGCTCAGCCAGGGGAGTACCCCGTCGCTTGCGAGCCGAGATACGTCCTTTGTCCGAGAGTACGCGATTGATCCACGAGCGTTCGATGAGGGTGTCGATCGCCCGCGCGACATGGTCACGTGGGGTTGGGCGGAGCGTGGATGACAAGATTCCGGAAACTCGGTGGGTAATTCGTTGAAGAATCGGTCGCAGGGAGTCCGGGCAGGTACCTGTTTCCAGTGCCATGCGCCCGAGTTGAGTGGCTATCAGGCGTGTGGAGGAAGCGGGTGTTGGAGGGTAGAGCAATCGAAGGCATTGGCCCCAGGGGGCCACATAATACTGTGCAATTTTGTGAGAGAGCTCAAGCAGAGTGGGGGAGATTGTCGAACTGTGCTCATTGTCAACCAGAGCAAGAATAGTCTTTAGGGACGTAGACGCTAGCTCGGGTGCCAGGTGGGAGTTGATGGAAACCACAACCCCTTCCAGGACGGATCGGCCGAATGGCACCTTGACGAGGCTGCCAGTCTGAAGACGTTGCGTGATGGCGGTGGGAACGAGATAGGTGAACGTCTTGGTGATGTGACGTGGAACAAGTACATCCGCAAACAGCGCCTCTGTTTGAGGCCGCGAGAACGAGACACCCTGGAGAGCCATACGGCATTCTAACAGTACGAGATCATGAAGGACACCGGATGTGTGGCCTATCCAGGGTAAGAGGGATTAGCGGCGGGGATTCGTGTGGTGAGGAGTTATGATGAGTCTACCCTTCGCGAGGGATCCTACTCCGTCGACGTCCCGCTTACTGGTTGTTGCTGGGAGGCATCTGGCTTATCCATTTTCGTGGAAGGATTGCCGATATCAGGAGTACCAGCACGATTGCCAGTTCCAGCCTGGGGAGTCTGCGAAGAATCGTCGGTAGACAAGGTCCCAGGGGTGACCGTGCTTCCTGTATCCGAAGTAGAGAGAGCGGTGCTCGGTTGATCGGCAGTTCCGTGCGCACTCAAATTAGAAGCATTCGTGTTCAACGTGTGACCAGGAGGGGGCTCTTCAGAAGCATCGGTCTCGGCGGGATACATTACGATCTCCACTCGGCGATTCTTCTTGCGGTCCTCTTCCATCTCATTCGACGAGGTTGGCTTGCTATCCCCGAGGGCGATGGCTGTGACTCTGGCTGGGTCAACACCGCCTTTCTCAACAAGATAGCGAAGAACACCGTTTGCACGGACCTTGGATAGTTCCCAATTGCTCGGATAACGAGCCTTAAGGGAAGGACCGATTTCGACGTTATCGGTATGACCTTCAACGCGAATCAATCGGGCATCGCCGCTAGTGCGAAGATATTCGATGAACTGATCGAGCACGGCATAATTCTCAGGCTTGATCGCAGCATCTCCTGATTCATAGCGCAAAAACTTGGCCAACTCGCCCAGGTTCAGGCGACTTTGTCCGGAGGCGTCGTGTACTTTCAGCTTGCTGGTAACCACATCGGCAGTTGGTCCAATAGGCGATGGAGTGCTCTGGTCTGCCGATGCATGCGCAAGTGCGACAACCGGATGAGTGGAGGTCTCAGGAACTCCGACGAATTTGAACCGATCTCCCTTGATCACACGGGTATTTGCCCTCAGGACTTTGGCAACGGCTGTGCTCGCCTCCGTGGAGAGCACTTTAAGCTGCCCGATTTTGCGGGGCGGTAGCCCAACACTATGACGGTGAATATCGAGGAGATCCCCTGTTTTCAGTCCATCTTCTCTGCCACGATCGATGTAGACAACATTAGATTGCGAAACCAATGTCATCGTGCGGTCGGCTTGAAGCTCAATAATCATCCCTTCAAGGTCGTCCGCGTTCATGGCCGTGCTGGTAGTGGCATCCAGGGCAGGATCTCTAAATCGCGCGACCGGATCTCCGGGGGCAACCGGTCCAAAATTCACCACGATTTCCGCCGTTGTGAGGGCGTGATCGGCAGCTGTTACCCTTACAACGGCGGAGCGATTCACCACAAACCCGAGGTATTCTCGAGTGACTGGATGAAATACCTTTCGCACCCGCCGATACACGGTAAAGAGATCTCCGGATGCCACATCGGCAGGGTTATCCAGCTTGAGATAGAGGGAGTCTCCTTTTCCTAAGAGCATTCGATTCCCCGATGATTGATTGTCACCGGTGATTAGGTTCACGGTCCCGTCGATCGGGGAGGTCTTCTCAATCATTCCACTGGCGAAGGCGAGTCCTCCATCTAGGATTCGAACGGAATCGAGATTCGAGACCTGGGCGAGAGCTTGATCAAGGGAGAGACTCATTCCCGAACACAGAATTAGGAGGAAGGAGATCGTGATTTTCATAGATGGAGTCCTTCATTAAGGCAAAGATCGCTTAAAAGACCATAGCAAACACCGCTGTCTTGTCAAGAATTTGAACTGAATGTGTAAGGGGTTTGACCGATATTTCTTTCAGATGGTAACCTACTCCGCATGCTGGGTCTGTACAATTTCTCAAAGCGTTTAGTGAGCAGCAACAGGGAGCCGGAGAAGGCGGCGGACGGGTATCTCCTCGTCCCCGAGGATATTCCCAGGAAGGTTCGAATCGAAACCCAGATTCATCGGCGACGAACAGTCAAAGCGTTTTCGCCCCTCGCTCTAGAGTGGGAGCGGGCGGGGTCTGCTCATCCTGAGCAGCGCACAAGCCAAGAACAACTGTAAGTGACCAATTCGTCTCATGTAGTGCTCGTAAGCTTCTAACCTCTCAATAGTCCGCAAATTTTTCACCATCCCTCCCTTAGCTGGAGAACGGTAGGGCTTTCGGGTGATCAGGACTTAGGTCCTTTGTTCTCTTGCTATCCCAAATAATAGCGAACTAATATTCCACCCTTTACGCCTGGAATAGTCTTTCAGGTCAATGCCTTGTAAGAGAAAATCGTATGAGCGGATCAGAGGCTCTTCTTGTATATCTGACGAAGTATTTCCCAATTTTTCTCTTTATTTTTATGGGTTTAATCTTGGGAATGCTGACGTTGTTGGTCAGCTACTTTGTGCAACCAAGGTACCCTGAGCCTGAAAAATTATCGACTTACGAATGTGGAGCCGAACCCTTTTCGGACGCCCGTATGCCGTTTCCCGTCAGGTATTACATTTTTGCGATGTTGTTCGTCATCTTCGACATCGAAGTCATTTTTCTCTATCCCTGGGCGGTTGTGTTCACCAAAATCGGAATAGTCGGATTGGTCGAGATGCTGATCTTTATCGGGTTGTTTGTCGTCGCCTACGTGTATGCTTGGCGCAAAGGCGCTCTGGAGTGGGATTGAGGAATCTATGGGACTGATTCAGCTGGGACGTCACGATAAAGATGGGGCTCCGGACGTCATTACCGGATCTCTTGAAAAGGCCGTAAACTGGGCCAGAAAAGGCTCGCTATGGCCGATGACCTTCGGACTTGCCTGCTGTGCCATAGAAATGATGGCAGCGGTTTCTTCACGATACGATATGGATCGCTTTGGAGCTGGAGTGTTCCGAGGATCGCCACGGCAATCGGACTTGATGATCGTGGCAGGAACGGTTTGCCGTCGGATGGCGCCGGTCATCCGAAAAATCTACGATCAAATGCCAGAGCCGAAGTACGTGATTGCGATGGGCTCTTGTGCAACGTCTGGGAATATCTACGATAGTTATTCTGTCGTGCAGGGTGTCGACCGCTTTATCCCAGTTGATATTTATGTGCCTGGTTGTCCCCCAACTCCAGAAGCTCTCTTGGACGGTATCCTCAAGCTGCAAGAGCGTATCATGCAAAAGCGGGTGTTTGTGGCTCAGCCTGATCAGGTGAAAGCAAATTTGAAGGTCTGACGCAGTCATGCATCCTCTCTTACTGCGGGTTCAGCATACGTTCTCGGCTGGTGTGACCAACGTCAGTGATTGGCGTGGCGATGTGTCTGTGACGGTTACTCGTGACAAGCTTCGCGAGGTCGCCCAATTCCTGCACGATGATCCTGGGATGGATTTTGACTATATCGTCCATGTGAGCTCTGTGGACTGGCCTGACGACGAAGAGCGATTTGAGGTGGTCTGGGAGTTCTACTCGATTCGAAAACGTCAGCGGATCAGACTGAAGACTCGGGTGCCTGAGAGTGATTGCGTGGTGGATTCTTTGACAGATCTCTGGAAGGGGGCGGACTTCATGGAGCGCGAAGTCTACGATATGATGGGGATCCGCTTCCGGAACCATCCTGATCTCCGCCGCATTCTCATGCCGGATGACTATACCGAGGGATATCCCTTGCGAAAGGATTTTCCGTTGCGAGGCAAAGGTTGGCGAGACACGTTCGATTTTTTGGATGAAGTCCCTCGATAGGATGCTTGATTGATATGGCATTCGAAGATCAGAGAACCACGGTTTATAAGGTCAACCCGGAACACCCGGAGAGTGAGACGCTCCCGACTCTACGGACCGAGGAGCTTCTGCTCAACATGGGGCCCCAACATCCCAGTACGCACGGTGTGCTGAAGGTGATCTTGGAGTTGGAGGGGGAACGGTTGGTCAAGTCGACTCCGGTGATGGGGTATCTCCATCGTGGCGTTGAAAAGCTTGCGGAAGACGGTACCTACCATCAGTTTATTCCCCATACCGACCGACTGGACTATGTCTGTGCGATGTACAACAATTTTGCCTATTGCCGCGCCGTTGAAAAGCTCCTGAACTTACAGGTGCCGGAACGGGCCGAATACTTACGAACGATCGTTGCTGAAGTTCAGCGTATCATCGGGCACCAGTTTTGGCTGAGTGCCCAGGCGCTCGACATTGGCGCCATGACCGTCTTCTTCTATTGTTTTCGAGATCGTGAAATCTTGCTGGACTGGTTTGATGAACTGTGCGGAGCCCGTCTCACGACCAGCTGGTATCGAATCGGCGGAGTCGAGCGTGATTTGACGCCTACGTTAATCGACAAGCTCAAGCAGTTTCTCGACTATTTCCCACCGAAGATCGATGAATACCAGGTGTTTCTCGAAAAAAATCGTATTTGGCTGGGACGCACCAAGGGGGTCGCCGTCATTTCTGCGGAAGACGCCGTTAGTTTTGGGCTGAGCGGGCCTGTTTTGCGTGGATCCGGCGTGGACTATGATCTGCGCAAGTATGAACCCTATAGCGCGTATCCGAAGTGTGAGTTCAGCGTGCCAGTCGGAAAAAACGGCGATACCTATGACCGGTATTGGATCCGAGTGATGGAGCTGTATGAGAGCGTCAAGATCATCCGGCAATGTCTGGAGCAGATGCAGGACGGTCCCATCATGGCGGATGCTCCGAGTGTCACGCTGCCGCCGAAGGAACGGGTGTTCACGAACTTGGAGGCAATGATCCAGCAATTCAAGCTGTTCTCGCAGGGGTTTGATGCCCCGCCTGGAGAAATCTATTGCGGTACAGAAGCTCACAAAGGGGAATTGGGTTTTCATATCGTCAGTACGGGTGGGGGTAAGCCGTATCGATTGAAGATTCGTGCTCCGTCTTTCATCCATATGGGTGCGTTCGATCATATGGCCAGAGGTTATATGATCTCCGACGCCTGCACGATTTTTGGGACTTACGATATTGTGATGGGTGAATGCGACCGATAGCGAGTTGTGAGTGCTGAGTTTCAGCTCAACGCTAATAACTAAAGACTCAAAACTGGACAACACATGGGACTAAAGCCAGCGACCAATCCCGACGTTGAAGCCACAAGCATCGAACTGAGCATTGACGGAAAAACCGTCACGGCAAAGGACGGGGTGTCGCTCTACGATGTCATCTCCATGACAGGGAAGATCATCCCGGCGATGTGTTACCACTACACATTCGATCCGTTCGGCTCCTGTGGGATGTGCCTTGTGATGCAAGAAGGCAAAAAGGCTCCTGTTCGCTCTTGCACGGCGAAGGCAGCAGCGGGAATGGTGATTCGTACCGAAGGGGAAGACCTCTTTCTTGCCCGCAAGAAAGCCGTTGAGAAACACTTGTCCGTGCACCCCCTTGATTGCCCGGTGTGCGACGCGGATGGTCATTGTGAACTTCAGGATATGGCCTTTCAGCACGGGGTGACCAACCTCGCCAATGCTAAACAAAAGTTCATTCCGGAAGATACGAGGAGCCCGGTTCTCGACTTCAATATGAATCGGTGCATTGCTTGTGCGGAATGCATCAATGTCTGCAAGGATGTCTTGATGATTGATGCCTTGCAGTTCATGAAAAAGGGTGGGTTCAACCAGGTCGTTCCCAAAGGCGATCTCCCCCTTAACTGCGAATTCTGCGGGGATTGCTTGGCGGTCTGTCCTGTCGGTGCGATCACCAACAAGTTTTCCAAGTACCTGTATAAGCCGTGGCAGATGAAAAAAACGACCACCACCTGCAATTACTGCGGGGATGGTTGTCAGATGTACTTGGAAACTAAAGACGAAGAAGTCGTCCGGGTCACATCACCACTGTCCTGGAAAAATAAGTGGGGTGATCGATCCGATACGGCCAAAGGGCACGGGGGGCTGTGTGTGCGGGGGCGGTTTGGCTTCGAGTCGCTGGATAGTCAAAGTCGGCTTGTGAACCCCTTGGTTCGTGAAAGTGGGCGCTTGGTTGAAAAGCCGTGGCTGGAAGCCATGAACGGGCTTGTTGATCGATTCGTGGCAATCAAAGAGAAGTACGGTCCCGACGCCATTGCCGGCCTCGTGACGGCCCGATGTACCAATGAAGAGTTGTATCTGTTTCAAAAGCTCATGCGCACCGCCTTTGGAACCAACCAGCTTGATAGCAGCGCGCGCTATGGGCATATGAACTTTGTATTGGCCTCCAAACATGCCATCGGTCTAGGGAGGGCCTCCAATGATTGGGAGGACCTCACGAAAGCGAAGGCGATTATCGTGATTGGGTCCAACATCACGGAGACGAATCCACTCACGGCTGTGCGCATTAAAGAAGCGGTGCGTGTGTACAGGGCCCAGGTGGTGACGTTCGACAGCGCCATTACGAATATGAGCAAACTCGCCTCACATCCGCTCTTGATCAAGCCTGGGACAGAAGGGGCGGTGATCGATGGGCTCGTGAAAGCGGCGATCGACTTAGATGTGGTGGATGAAGCGGCTGTGGGACAACATCCACAGGCCTTTGCGGCGCTCAAGAAGGCGGTGGCAAGTCTGTCGATGGAACAATTGACGGCTCAGACTGGACTGTCCAGTGAGGTCTTCGGAGAGATTGCCAGGCTGTTTGCCGAATCACCGAGGTCGATCATTCTGTGCGCGGAAGGAATTGTCCGACGGACGAATGGCTATCAGAACGTGCTCAAGTTGATGGATCTTGCGTGGATTACCGGAAAGCTCGGACGACCGGGGTGTGGGGTGAGTACGGTGACGGAAGAGCCCAATGAGCAAGGGGCTGTTGATATGGGTGCGGCTTCAGAGTTCCTCCCGGGCCAGGGTCGGTATGGTGATCCAGAGGTGCGAGATCGTTTTGCCAAGGCTTGGGGCACAGTGCTTCCTTCTCCGAGCTCTGGTGCACACCTGGTTGAAATCTTGAAGCGCTGTCGGACCGGAGAGATCAAAGCCTTATATATACTGGGAGAAAATCCCCTAGCCACCCTTCCGGCCTCGATGGAAGTGCGGGCCGGACTAGAACGGCTTGAATTATTGGCGGTCCAAGATCCATTCTTGACGGACACAGCGAAGCTCGCACATTTTGTGCTGCCGGCTTGCACCTATGCAGAAAAGGACGGCACCTTTACGAATTTTGAAGGGCGGGTCCTTCGTGTTCGGCAAGCCATGGATCCTCGTGGAGAGAGCTTGCCTGATTGGCACATTATGACTGCTCTGGCAAATGCCATGGGATGCCAATGGGACTATCAGTCTGCAAATGATATCCAAAGCGAGATCATGAAGCTGCTTCCCGGGTACTACAATCTTGGTCAACCCCGCAAAACCGCGGCGACACTCGACACATACTTGTCCAAGGGTTATGCGACCAAGGTCGGCGAGCGGTATCAGTCGACTCCGGAGATCCATACACCAACTCGCCCGTTTGCCCTATTGATGGGACAGCTCCTGATGCATTCCGGGAAGCTCTCTGTTCAGGCGCCCGGTCTGATCACGATTGCTCCAAACACGGCAAAATTGAGGATGAATACGCGAGATCTGGAACATCTCGGTCTGCACGAGAGTGCGAAGGTGCGGCTAACGTCGGACCGTGGTTCTCTCCAGATTGCCGTGCAGGCGGATCAGTCGGTTGCCCCTGGCACCTGCTTTTTCCCTGAGCACTTTAATGAGCCCCCAGTAAAGGATTTGATGACGGTGACCGTTGACCCCACGACAGGAGTCCCGTCATTCAAGCAGATGTGGGTCAATGTTGAACCGGTATGATTGCGATGGAGCTGTTCGCTTGCTCATGATCAGGAGTTTACGATGAGCATCACTGCCTTGACGAAAAAGATCCTTCATGCGGCCCTGTTCTATGAAATCTGGGACGCGATGAAAGTGACGTTTCGGCACATGCTCCATCGACCGATGACCTTTCAGTATCCACGGGAGCACCGCACGATTCCTGACGCGCATCGAGGGGCCCTTGGGTTGTTGCGGTACGATGATGGACGAGAACGGTGTGTCGGCTGCGATTTGTGTGAAGTCGCCTGCCCGTCGCATTGTATCAAGGTGATCAGTGCCGAAGATGCCACGCGACCGCTTCAACGGTATGCCAGTGAATTCTACATTGACATTACCAAATGTGTGTTCTGTGGCTACTGTGTCGAGGCCTGTCCCGTGAATGCGCTGGCGATGACCAAGATGTATGAGTACTCAACTCATGACAAGCGGAGTCTCCTGTTCGATAAAAATCGTCTGTACGATATTGGCGAGCGGCATCTCGATGATGGGAAGAAGTATTTGTATGCACACAATCAAGAAAAGAATCTTGAGGAGAGCCGCGAGTATCGATACTACTTCCCGCAGTCAGTTGCGAAAGCGACACAGACACCTCCGAAACATCTGAGTTGAGCGGACATTATGATCTTGGCATTTTTCTCGTACTTTGCGTTGGTGAGCATTGCCGCTGGCGTACTCACGGTTACCCTGCGCAACCCGGTTCACTGTGCATTGTCCCTGCTTGCCTTACTCATGCACGTCTCAGGTCTGTTCATCCTGTTGAATGCCGAGTTTCTATGGGCTGTCCAGGTCATTGTCTATGTCGGGGCTATCTTGGTGCTCTACCTCTTTGTGCTGATGTTGATGAATCTCAAAACCGACGAGCGGTATTTTCACGCATCGGCGCCGTATTTCGCTGGGCTGTCGTCTTTAGGGGCTCTGTATGTACTCTTTCTCCTCCTCCGGTCTCCGTTTGAGGGGGCCAAAGGAAGCGCGCCTGCTGGTGCGATACTGCAAGAGGGAGATACCTACGCGGTTGGGATTAAGATGTTCAGTGACCATCTCTTGCAGTTTGAAATCGTGGGAATTTTTCTGCTTGGCGCGATTATCGGCGCCATTGTGTTGGCGAAGACGCCGAAGGCCTTGGAAGCCGAACGGGACCATCGATGATACCGCTGACCGCTTATGTCGCTGTGAGTGCCGTTCTGTTTATGACGGGATTACTGGGTGTGCTGATTCGTCGGAACTTTATCATCGTGCTCATGTCCGTCGAGGTGATGTTGAATGCGGCCAACATCAACCTGGTCGCCTTCTCGCACTATCTTGAATCGATGGCCGGGCAGCTTGTGGCCTTGTTTATCATCGCGATTGCCGCCGGGGAAGCGGCGATTGGGTTGGCCATCATTATCGTGGTTTTTCGAAGCAAGATTTCTACGAATGTGGACGAGATGAACCTTTTGAAATGGTAGCAGGATGTTGAGAGCGGCATCGTGTTCTGTCTTCGGTGCTCCATGCCCTCATAACTACCCCCAGCGGATGCAGTAGGACCAGACTTCATCGGCCTTCTCGCTTAGCTGAGCATCCTGAGAAAAACGTAGGACTGTGTGTCTGACACAATCGATCTGCTGATCAAATTGATTCCCCTGTTTCCGCTGATGGCGGTCCTTGCCAACGGCGTCTTTGGCCATCGGTATTCACATGAGCTGGCGCATCGTTTGGCCTGGGGGTCTGTCGGCTTGTCCTTTTTGTGCACGCTCGTGGTGTTTGCAGAGGTCTTGCGGACCGGTACATCGCATGAAGTCGTCGTGTATCGATGGATTTTCGGCGGAGATTTGACGATCAACTTTGCGTATCTGGTTGATTCGCTGACCTGTGCCTGGTTGCTGGTTGTGACGGGTGTGGGTTTTCTGATTCACATCTATTCCGTCGGGTATATGCATGGTGAGGAGGGGTTCACCCGTTTCTTCACCTACATGAATCTGTTCATGGTCTCCATGCTGCTGCTGGTCATGGGGAACAACTATCTGGTGTTGTTTATCGGTTGGGAGGGTGTAGGGCTTTGTTCATACCTCCTCATCGGGTATTACTATGATAAGGTTTCTGCCGCTAAGGCTGCATCCAAAGCCTTCGTTGTGAATCGAATCGGGGATGCCGGATTTCTCCTCGCCATCTTTCTCGTGTTCGTGAACTTCAAGACGCTGGATTACACAAAAGTCTTTGCTCAGGTTGGACAGTTGTCTCCGGAGATGGCCACGGCTATTGCGCTGTGCCTGCTCGTCGGTGCGGTCGGTAAATCTGCTCAACTGCCGCTCCATACCTGGTTGCCTGATGCCATGGAGGGACCGACACCGGTCAGCGCGCTCATTCATGCTGCGACGATGGTGACCGCCGGCGTGTACATGATCGTACGAAATCATGTCATTTTTGATCTCTCTCCGTTTGCCATGGCAGTCGTGGCAGTCGTGGGTGGAGGGACCGCCCTGTTTGCGGCAACGATCGGATTAGTGCAGACCGATATCAAGCGAGTCTTGGCCTATTCAACGGTGAGCCAGCTTGGGTACATGTTTTTGGGCTGCGGGATCGGTGCCTACACGGCTTCTGTATTTCATGTCATGACACACGCCTTCTTTAAAGCGCTCTTGTTTTTGTCAGCCGGGTCGGTCATCCATGCTCTGTCAGGGGAGCAAGATATTCAAAAAATGGGTGGATTGAGTAAGCGCATCCCGTGGACCCATCGTCTCTTTCTGATTGGCACCATTGCCATTGCAGGCCTTCCTCCACTGGCTGGGTTCTGGAGTAAGGACGAAATTATGGCCCATGCATTCAACACGCACCACTATCTGCTCTATAGCCTGGCAGCAGCCGGTGCACTGATGACGTCTTTCTATATGTTTCGACTGACGTATTTGACGTTCTATGGATCCTCCAGGATGGATCATCATACCGAGGAACACGTGCATGAATCTCCGATGGTGATGATCGCACCCTTGATGGTTCTCGCGTTTCTTTCCGGGGTTGGTGGATTGGTATTGGGATTCCCTCCTGAACAGGGGTGGTTGCACGGGTTTTTGTCTCCGGTTATTGGAGCTGGGGCGGAACATGAAGCCAGTGGGGGAATGACTATTCTCCTGATGGGTGTGGCGATTGCCATTGCCTTGATGGGATGGGGACTTGCGCACTTCCTCTATGCAGTGAGCCCCGTGACGGCAGACGGATGGGCTGAGAAGTTTTCTGGTTTGTATCGATTGCTATTGAATAAATACTATATCGATGAAGTCTACGACCTCCTATTCGTCGAGCCTCTCAAACGCCTCGGTATGATCCTAGACTGGTTTGATCGGACGATCATCGATGGTCTGGTGCGAGGGGTGGGCCATCTCGCAGATTGGGGTGCGTCTGGATCGACGTGGGTCGAAAAGTACATTGTCTATGCGGGATTGAATGTCATCGGATATGGGAATCACCTCGCTGCCCGCGAGGGTCGAAAAATGCAAAGCGGCATGGTGCATCATTATGTTGCGATTATTGTTGCAGGGCTCTTTCTTCTAGCCCTGGTTGTTCAACTTGTGGTTCAGATGTAGGTCATAGCCGAAACCAACGGTCATCATGCTCGAAGAGCTTACTGCTGTTTTCCCAATTCTATCTTGTATCCTCTTTCTGCCCGTTGTCGGCGCCATCGTGCTCTGGTTTGTGGACGATGAAGACACGGTCCGAAGCTCAACCCTCACCATTGCGTTGGTGGAGCTTGCGCTGTCGGTTTTTGTCCTTCTCCGATTTGTCCCTGAGTCGGCCGCCATGCAGTTCGCCGAGCGGGTGCAATGGATCCCCGCATTGGGGATCAGTTATCACCTGGCGGTCGATGGGATCAGTGTATTATTCGTCGGCCTGACGGCATTTTTGACCGTCCTGGTCGTGGTCTATTCGTGGGACACGATCCGACATCAAGTCAAACTCTACATGATGTGCCTCCTGGCGCTTGAAACGACGACCATGGGGGTATTTTTGTCGTTGGACTTGATCCTGTTCTTTGTGTTCTGGGAGCTGATGCTGATTCCCAGCTATTTTATGATCAAGCTGTGGGGTGGGGGAGCCGAACGCCATTATGCCGCACTGAAGTTCGTCATTTATACGCTCTTAGGTAGTGTGTTTATGCTCGTGGGAATCGCGCTGCTGGACATCAATTACCACCAATGGGCGTCTCTCCATCATAGTGATCATGCGTACTCGTTCGATTTGCTTGAGTTACTCACGGTCCCGATTCCCATTGGTCAACAGATCCTTATCTTTTGGTTGATGTTTCTCGGATTTGCGTTCAAGGCTCCGGTATTTCCATTCCACACCTGGCTGCCGGATGCGCTCTTAGAGGGCCCCATTGGGATGGCCGTTGTCTTGGCGGGCCTCAAACTCGGGACCTTTGGCTTCATCCGTTTCAGCATTCCGCTGCTGCCGGATGCTTCGAAGAGTGACACGGTTGTGATGGTCGTGGTGGTATTGGGGCTCTGCGCGATTCTCTATGGCGCGTGGATGGCGTTGGTTCAGTCTGATTTCAGACGCCTACTTGCCTACAGCAGTGTCAGCCATCTTGGGTTTGTCGTGGTGGGGTTATTTGCGTTGAATTATCAAGGCTTGCAAGGCAGTTTGCTGACGATGATCAATCTGGGGTTCAGCACTGCCGGCCTCTTCTTTATTGCGGGATTTTTGTATTCCCGTCAACAGACGACCCAATTGGCGGCGTTCGGAGGAATGGCAAGACAAGTGCCGTTGCTCGCGACCTTCTTTTTGATTATCGGGTTGGCGTCGATCGGACTGCCGGGCACCAACGGGTTCGTCGGCGAGTTTCTCATTCTGTTAGGAGCGTTTGAGGCCAAATGGTGGGTCGGATCAATTGCCGTACTCGGGGTGATTTTTGGTGCGGCCTATTTTCTCTGGTATTACGAACGATCGATGCTCGGTCCACTCGGTAGTGCTGTGAAGAGCACGATGAGTGATTTGCAACTGCGAGAGATGGTCATTGCGGTGTCGCTGTCGATCATGATTCTGTGGATTGGACTCTATCCATCCCCCTTCTTGCGGATCATGAACGGTTCAGTTCAAGCGCTGGTTGATCGGCTGCACCACGAGAAGACCGCCGCACTCCATGACGGTATGACAGAAAGAAGGTAACAGGTTTCGCAATGGGAGAGTACGCACTCCTCTACATCCTTTTCGCTCCATTCGCAGGAGCGCTGGCGTTGATTTTCGTGTCTAATCGACAGCCTACGCTTGTGCGTGGGATTGCCGCGAGCGCGGCGTTTGTCTCGCTGGTTGCTTCGCTCTACATCTTCTATGGGTACGATACAGTTCAAGGTGGATTTCAGTTTGTCCAAAAGTTTGCTTGGTCGAAGGAATTGGGTATTGCGTTGTATCTGGGGGTCGACGGGATTGGGACCCCACTGGTACTGGCTTCTTCCATCCTCCTGTTCGCCGGGATATTCGTGTCCTGGCACATCAAGGATCGGGCGAAGGAATTCTATATTTGGCTGCTGATCTTGGCGGCTGCCACCATCGGCGTGTTCATGTCACTCGACCTCTTTTTCCTCTACTTTTTCTACGAAATGTCCGTCATTCCGATGTATCTGCTCCTGGGTATGTGGGGAAGTCATACCAAGAAATATTTAGAGATGACCGACCCTGAAGGGTTGAAGCAGAGAGACTCGATCGGCTTTATTTTTAATTTCGGGTCGAACAGCAAAGAGTACGCTGCGATGAAGCTGGTCCTGTTCCTCTCCGCCTTTGCCGTGGCTGCGCTCATGGGGATCTTGCTGATCTATAAGTTTTCCGGACTGAACACCTTTGATATCTTGGTGCTTCGAGAGCAAGCCAACCTCATGAATATCCCGGTGCTCGGGACAACGCTCGACAAGATTATCTGGATCCTGGTGTTTTTTGGATTTGCATCGATTGCCCCTATCTGGCCGTTGCACTCGTGGTCGCCGGTCGGCCATGCGGCGGCCCCTGCCGCAACGAGCATGCTGCATGCCGGCGTACTGATGAAGCTCGGACACTTTTCGATTATTCGGGTGGCCTTTGAAATTCTTCCTGAGACCACCAGAGAGCTGATGCCGATTGCTGCGGTGTTGTGCATGTTCAGCATTATCTACGGCGGTTTCGTGGCGTTTTATGCAAAAGATACGAAGTATGTGATCGGATATTCGAGCTCAAGCCACATGGGGTATGTGTTCCTCGGGATGGCGGCCTTGAATTACATCAGCCTGAGCGGAGCCGTGATCTATATGTTTGCGCACGCCATGGCCACCGGGATGCTGTTCGCAATGGCCGGATGGGTCTATGACCAAACGCATACTCGTGACATTCCGTCGCTCGGAGGGCTCTCTAATAAGATGCCGTTCATTTCCGGCTGTTTTATTGTGGGGTGTATGGCGTCGATCGGCATGCCGGGCACCGTCAATTTCGTGGCGGAAATCATGATCGTCGTCGGAAGTTGGAACAAGTACCCTCTTCAAGTGATCGTGGCCATGCTGGGTATCGTGTTGACCCTTGCCTACCTCTTTAAAATGATGAGAGGGTTGTTCTATGGGCCGATGAATCAAAAATACAGCCATGCGCATGACGCCGTCGGTACGGTGGATCGATTGCCGCTCCTGATGATGATCACCATCAGCATCGGATTTGGTATTTTCCCCATGCATCTGTACGAGGTGGTCCGGTCCGGTGTGGACCCTCTGATTGCACGGATTACACACGTGGTCCCTGTCGCTGAAAGCGACGAAGGGTCAAGAAGCGTGAAGGCTGCGGCCGAAATCACGCAGCCGCCTGCTATTCCCATGGTCTCAAACAAGCCTATTGCGCAAGTGTCGGAAGCTTCTCGAGGAGGACAAGAATGAATTTTGTGCTGAACCTGTCCTTCTCTGATTTGCTTCTATTGTTGCCGGAAATCTTCCTCACTTGCTGGCTTTGTGTGGTTATCACGGTGGACTTTGTGTCACCTCGATTACCTAAGGAACGGCTCGCCTATCTGAGCGTTGGTGGGCTGCTGGCGACTCTTGGTTGTTTGGCGTGGTTTGACGTGAATCAGGTATCCGGGACGCTGTTCGGCAACATGTTTGTGCTCGACCGGATGGCGATCTTTTTCAAGATATTCATCCTAGGCTCTACGGTCCTGGTGATCCTAGCGTCGATCGAGTACGTCGACCGGTTTACGCTGTTCCGTGGGGAATATTATGCGCTGGTCGTCATGTCGGCGCTCGGTATGATGTTCATGGCCTCAGCCAACGATCTGCTGTCGGTCTTCGTGAGTTTGGAGTTCTCCACGCTGGGATTTTATATCTTGGTGTCGTACCTACGGGATGATCTGGCTTCGAATGAGGCCGGTCTTAAGTTTTTTATCCTCGGTGTGTTTGCAGCCGGCCTCTTTGCCTATGGCATCAGTTTGGTATACGGGGAAACTGGGAAACTTGTGTTTTCAGACATGGCTTCCGCTCCAGCCACACCCGGGTTGATCATCGGGTTTCTGCTGATCTTTGCGGCACTGGGTTTTAAGATCGGCGCTGTCCCCTTCCATTCTTGGATTCCGGATACCTACCACGGTGCTCCGACGCCGGTCACGGCGTTCTTGTCCATTGCTCCAAAGGGTGCGGCTCTGGCCATCTTGCTCAGGATTTTCATCGTGGCCTTAGGGACGTTCAAGCCGACCTGGATCTACCTGCTCGTTGCCGTGTCCATTGTGTCCATGACCTACGGCAATATCGTGGCCATTGCACAACGAAATATCAAACGGCTCCTGGCTTATTCCGGCATTGCACAGATCGGGAATGTCCTCATTGGTCTTGCCGCCGGAACAAAAATGGGAAATGACGCGATTCTCTTCTATCTCCTGGCGTACCTCTTCGCAAACATCGGGGCGTTTGCCGTGGTCATTGCCGTGAGTCAGGCTATTGGAAGAGATGAGATCGAAGACTACCGTGGCCTAGGGCGCCGTTCTCCATTCCTTGCTTTCTCAATGTTATTGTTTCTCCTCTCCCTTGCCGGGGTCCCCCCGCTTGCCGGGTTTATCGGGAAACTCTACATCTTTATTGCGGCGATCAAAGAAGGGCTCTATACGCTGATCACCGTCGGGCTGATCAATATCGTCATTTCGATGTACTATTACCTCATCGTGGTGAAGCAAATGTACATCAATGAGCCCATTGATCCGTCTCCCATTTCGATTAGAGGACCTATGAAGGCGGTGATTTATGTCGGTCTCGCAGGGACTCTGGTGATTGGAATCTATCCCCAACCGTTTACGGATTGGGTGGTTGCGGCAACATTGATGTTCGCGAATTTTGTGACTCCGGCTGCCACGATCACTCCTCCGACTGTTTTGATCGGCAGTTAGGTTTCTGCTTTTCCATCTACACAGTTCTGCTACAATTCAGTGGGAGAAACGAATCGTCTCGTCTCCCCGCAGGTGACTCTCGCGTGATCAGCGTGTCTGGTGCGGGTTGTCCAGCTCTATGGAATCAGCCACCAACCATCAGGCCCAAGCTCACCCTCTGCATGATGACGCGGGCAAACTTCCTACCGGTTCGACTCCAGCGATAACCGCTCCTTCTCAGCGTATCATCCGGTGGTTTCAGGCACTGACGATCGAACAACGAGTTCTGACAGGATTCAGCCTCGTGTTTGTGGGAATTCTCATCATTAGTGCGATCTCGTATCATAATACCAACGGTTTGCTGAGAAATAGTGGGCTCGATGGTCGAAGTCATGCGTTGATCCAACTGCTCGGCAGTATTGACGCTGCGATGGGTGAGGCTGAAGGTACGCATCGACGGTATCTTGTGACGGGTGAACAGGCCTATCTTGAGGCCTATAAGCGGGTGATTGCTCAGAAACCTACCTTCACGGCCTATCTCAATGAATTGACCCAGAATTCGCTCGAGCAACAGCGGCGTGCCGGAGAGCTCAATCGGTTGATGGAACGTCAGGTAAGCGCCGAGTCAAAGGCGATCACGCATGTTCAGGAACGCGGCATCCAATCCGTCAGGAAAATGGCATTGGAGGGAGCTGGCAGGCGCGAACTCGACGGGATTCATCAGATTATCAGTGAGATGGATCTGTATGAACGACAAGCACTGACTCGGCGGGTCATCGAGTCCGCTGCAAGCACACGCCATACGATCATGCTGTTAGCCGTCGGTGCCGGTTTACAGCTGGTACTGCTCGCATCGGTCTACTACCTGATTCGCCATGATATCACAGAGCGCCGCCGTGTGGCCGGTGAGCTACAACGCCGAGGAGAACTCCTTGAGGCTGCCAATAAGGAACTAGAGGCATTCAGTTATTCGGTGTCTCATGATCTTCGTGCCCCATTGCGACACATTGACGGTTACGCCGCTCTCCTGCGCAAAACCGTGGATCAATCGCTGAATGAGAAAGCTGCCCGCTATTTACAGACGATTTCTGATGCCGCAAAGCAGATGGGCCAACTGATCGATGATCTGCTGGTGTTCTCTCGCATGGGTCGCCAAGACATGCTGCAGACGACCGTGAACATGGATCAGCTGATCAAGAGCATTCTGTCGGATCTGCGCCTTGACTTGCACGGGCGTCAGATATCATGGACAATCGCGTCACTACCTGAGGTGCAGGGCGATCCTTCCATGCTTCGACAGGTGTTCATGAATTTACTCACCAATGCGCTGAAGTTTACGAGCACCAAGCCGATGGCCTCCATTGAGATAGGAGTGGAACCTCCCAGTTCTGATGAGGTGGTTGTCTATGTCCGTGACAACGGTGTGGGGTTCGATATGCAGTATGCTCCAAAATTGTTTGGAGTGTTTCAGCGGCTGCACCGGGCTGACGAGTTTGAAGGAACGGGGATCGGACTTGCCAATGTTCGCCGGATCGTTCATCGTCATGGAGGTCGGACATGGGCCGATGGGATGCCGGATAAGGGCGCAACCTTTTATGTTGCACTGCCCAGAGGGGGGATCAAAGGATGACACTCGCCAAGCCGATTGTGCTCGCCGAAGACAATCCTCGTGATGCGGAACTTGCGCTGGCTGCAATGGAGGAAGAGCATATATCCGATAAAGTTGTCCTGTGTCACGACGGTGCCGAAGTGTTGGACTATTTGTATTGTCGGGGACCGTTCAAGACACGGTTGAAAGAGAATCCCGCAGTGGTGTTTCTTGACCTGAAGATGCCAAAGGTCAATGGGCTTGAGGTCTTGCGCACCATCAAGGCGGACACCAATTTGCGAGCCATTCCCGTCGTGATGCTGACGTCATCTCGCGAAGAGAGAGATTTGGCCGAGAGTTATACACTTGGCGCCAACGCCTATGTCGTGAAGCCCGTCGAATTTCAGCAGTTTCTATCGGCGGTCAAGGAGTTAGGGGTATTTTGGGGTGTGATCAACGAGCCTCCTCCCGAAAGAGCCTGCTCCCATCAGTAATCTTTCTTTCCATGAAGACTCCGCTACGAATAGTCCATCTTGAATCCTGCGGTGATGACGGTGAACGTATCGGCACGATATTGGCGGATGGTGGGATTGCTTGTGCCATCCACCGTGTGGATACGCAACTGTCATTTACTGCAGCTCTTACTGAAGATCAGCCGGATCTTATCCTGGCTGAATTTCATACGCCTGGCTGCGAGGGGGACAGCGCGTTCACCTTGGCGAAGAAAGCGGATTTTCGCGTACCATTCATCTTTGTGTCGACATGCCTTCACGAACCGCTGATTACTGAACTATTGAATCGGGGGGTGACTGATATCATCCCCAAAGATGCATTGGGACGTTTGATTCCTGCGGTACGGCGGATCTTGAAAGAGCAACAAGAGCAGGACGCACGACGAGAAGCCGAGGAAGCCCTCCGCGAGCATCAAGTGCAATTGCGCCACATTCAGAAGTTGGAAGCCGTCGGTCGTCTTGCCGGGGGACTGGCCCACGATTTTAACAATCTACTGACTGTGATTCTTGGGCATAGCCAGGTGGTGCTCAACGAGATCGATGTGGCTCACCCATTGAGAATGCAAATCCAAGAAATGCAACATGCCGGCGAGCGAGCGAGGGTACTCATTCGTCAATTACTCATGTTCAGTCGAAAACGACCGTCAGAGGCAAAGGTTATCAGCCTCAACACCCTCCTGGATGATTTTGAATCCATGCTTCGTCGAGTGATCGGTGAGGATATCCAATTGACTCTGAGATTGTGTCAGGATGATCTTCGTATCAAAATGGATTCTGCGTTGGTCGAGCAGATCGTGATGAATCTTGCCGTAAACGCGAGGGATGCCATGCCGAATGGAGGCAGGCTGACACTCGAATTGCAGTCGACGCACCTTGACCGAGTTCCACGGTATCATCTGAGGGACTTGTCGCCCGGTGAGTATGTGAAACTGTCCGTGTCCGATACGGGTTGTGGGATGTCTCCCGAGGTGCAAGCGCAGATGTTTCAGCCGTTCTTTACGACGAAGGATGAGGAGAAGGGAACAGGATTGGGACTCTCAACCGTTTTTGATATCGTGACTCAGGGTAGCGGTGGATTGGACGTGACCACGACGATTGGTGAAGGGACATGCTTCGATGTGTACTTTCCCCGTATTATGACAGATATTGACGCCTCAACCGACGCGATTAGGGATACGACGCCGATGAGAGGGCATGAAACCATTCTTTTGGTTGAGGATGATGAAGCAGTGCGACTACTGATTCGGGACGAACTGCGCAAACTGGGATATCGAATCGTTGAGGCAAGAAATGGTATCGAAGCGTGCCTGGTCGCCACCCCGTATTTGGGGAAGCTCCAACTGCTGCTGACGGACCTTGTGATGCCAGGCATGAGCGGGACGGAACTGGCCCGACATCTTCGTGTCATCAAACCGGAATTGAACATTCTCTTTATTTCAGGATATGAGGACGATCTGGGAGTCGTGGCCGGCGGTACAGCTATGGCCTATCTACAGAAGCCGTTCACAACTGAGGCGTTGGCTGGGGCGATTCGGCAACTCCTTGACCGAACACCGAGGGCGCAGATACGCGCAGGATGCGGCGCCGGGGGATCGGAGCAACCCCAGACGTTCAGTCCATCATGATGCATAAGTGGTACACCCGCTTCTGGTCACGGTCGCTGATGTGGTGGGCTCATGAACCGCAGCTGTCAGTGGCGATATAGTATCGTGCAATGGGTCGGACTCGCCGTTTCGGTCGTGCTGCTCCTGCCTGGCTTCTGTTTTGCCCAGCATATTTCCTGGGAGCGCCTTTCCGATGGTCTCATGGTGTCCGTCTGGAAACCGATGGACTCCTGTCCTACCTTGCCAACCATGTTGGTCGTGGACCTCGATCCGGAGCGCACGAGGTTCTCCGTTCACCATTATGCTCAGGATGGGTTCACCCAGCCGCCAAAAATCTGGGAGTGGCAACAGCGAACGGGCCATCAGCTCGTGTTTAATGCAGGGTTATTTCGTGATGACTTCGCGTACCTTGGTCTGCTGTACCAAGGTGGTCGTTCAGTGGGAAGCCGACGCCACAATGTATGGCAAGGGTTGTTTGTGGCAGAGCCGGCTGTTCCTGGCCTAAAGAAGGCGCGGGTATTCGATTTGGCCTCTGACCGGTTCGATGAAGCTCAGCCCGTTTATGCAGAAGCGGCACAGGCCCTGATGTTGCTCGACCAATCTGGTAAGATCCGTGTCCGCGATTCAGGAAAGCATGCCTACCAAACGATTGTGGCTGAGACCGATAAGGGGCATATTTTGATCTTTAAGAGTCTTGGCGTGGTGCCGCTCTACGACATTGGCCGCTGCTTCAAGGAGACGCTCCCCACTGTGCGTCGGGCCATGGCGATGGATGGAGGGTCCTCTTCTGATCTGCGCATCGTGGAATCACTGTGGGAAAGAGATCTGCATAGTCAGGAAGGAGATTCATGGAAGAGTCTGTTCAGCGGCAGCACGAATTTTCATATCCCGCTGCCGACCGTGATTGGGGTGAGTCCCCGATGATCAACTCGTGGTTAATTGCCGTTGCCGCAATGGTTGCTCTCCTACTGGGAGGCTGTGCCGATGGAGCCAAGATTGTGCAGGAACATGACATGGGTGGGGTGGTCATCTATCCGTTCAAGGAAGGTCAGGGGCCCATGCTTTCGGCCTTCCGAAAAGAGGGGTTAGATCTCATGAACGAGAAATGTAAAGGCAGGTCGTACTCGATCGTGCGAGAGGGTGAAGCAAAAGGACGAACCAGGGTGGTGAGTCCGCTTGATGGTGCCCAAGAACTAGTTGAAGAGCGTCGTTGGGGTATCCAGTTTGAGTGTAAGTGAGCGGACAAGGGGCGCGTGTATGAGCGGAAGGCTAAGATTGTTTTTGCATCACACCCACGAGATCCTGAATGGTTAGGAGACTCATGAGGTGAACCTGTTCTTTCTCTATGCGTGCTTTGCCACCCTGTTCTTGGCGATCGACAATCACCAAAGCGTGATCCACCTGAAGTCCCGCGTCCCGTGCCGCCCTTACTGCTTTCAGTAGAGACCCGCCGCTGGTGAGGACATCGTCTACGATTAATACTCGGTCGCCAGGCTGAATACTGCCCTCTATTAGCTTTCCCAATCCATGATCTTTGGCTTGTTTGCGGACGACGAACGTCCGCCAAATTTTGGGTGGGGAGGCTGCACAGGCGAAATCAGAAATAGTCACGGCGATGGGGATCGCTCCGATCTCAAGACCACCTAAACAGTCAAATTCGACTCTCACGAGGCCGTCATAGGCTAGTTGGGCAACCAGCCGACGAGCCTCCGGATGCGCCATGAGAGCCCGACAATCGACGTAGAACGGGCTGATTTCACCGGAGGCGAGCTTGAACCCATCGGTATGATCCCACTTAAAGGATCCGGTATCACGGAAGGCTTTGGCCAGTTGTTCTCGAAGAGTCACGAGGAGGTCTCCCCATAAAAAATGTGATCGACGGTGGCATTGTACACTGACTGGCCAACCGCATATAGACCTGGCAGTTTCAAGTTCCAAGTGCA
>DIHK01000025.1:60310-71553 GCA_002420115.1 Nitrospira sp. UBA5698 | reverse complement strand
GTGTTCCTCAAACTGTAATGTCGGTTCGAACAGTATTCACGATTGTGCTCGGCTTGCATACCGCCCCAACTGTGCCACGAATGGGAAGCGGAGCATCATGAAGAGGTTGAGGCAGACCGGCGGACCGAGGTGTTCCAAGCCGATTTTCATGCCGGTCTGCCCCAACGTCGGTTCGGGGCAATAGGTGCCGAACAGGCGATCCCACCAAGGCACGTTGAATCCATAGTTGCTGTTGGTTTCTCGCACATCCGTCGAATGGTGAATCCGATGCATGTCGGGCGTGACGATGACCCACCGAAGCATTCGATCAAGGGCGACAGGCATCCGAACATTGCTGTGGTTGAACAAGGCCGTGCTGTTGAGGACGACCTCGAAGATTACGACCGCCAGCGGAGCCACGCCCAGCAAGAGCACCGACAGGGCCTTCACCCCCGTTGAGATGACAATCTCCACCGGGTGGAACCGCACCCCGCTGGTCACATCAAGGTCTAGGTCGGAGTGATGCATCATGTGGAAGCGCCAGAGGATCGGCGTGTTGTGAAAGACTTGATGTTGCCAATAGATGATGAAATCGAGTGCAACCACTGCTACGGCCAGTTCGAGCCAGACCGGCCCTTCGACCCAGTTTAAGAGTCCCCAGTGACGGTCCTGCGCCATTGCCGCTGTCGCCACGACGCCGCCCATGAACAGCAGACGGGCGAGGACTGTGTTCAAGACCACGATGGTCAGATTGCCGCCCCAACGGCAGAGCTTCGATGCCGTCAGCTTTCGCCGCGGCGCCAACAGTTCCCACGTCGCCATCACTCCGAGGACGGACAGGTACGATCCAATCCGAATAAGATCTATAGATTCCATCACTTTACTTTCCTCCCGACTCAACCTCGTTCACCAGGCGATCATACTCCTGTTCCCGAGAGTCAGAGGCACGAAACGCTGAATGGATTCAGGTGGGCGGAATATTCCGAATGAAGAGAGCCGATCGCTCAACTCTTTTTCCGAACTGTAAGCTGCCTCACAGCGAGGTGTTCGTTCGATCAGTAGGATGTGAGCGTGCCACTGTGGCCTGATTCCACACTTGGTCGGGAATATGGTGTTCTCGAGCTCTGGAAAGGAGGGTCATCAAGAAGCGAGTCGTGAGATGAGTGTAGACGCCGATCTTATTCTGAAAAGCGGCGAGAGAGTTTCACAATACAAGCACTTATTTAAAGGAGAATCACATGAACGCGAAGACAAAGAAGAACGCTGTGATCCAATCAGCCCTGTTGGTCGCCTTGAGTGTGGCCGGCACGCAGGCGGCAAACGCCGAGCCCAAGGTTCCACAACTGCCGGCCGGATGGGAAGCCTGCGGAGGAGTAGCCAAGGCGGGGATGAATGATTGCGCGGTCCGGACCAGCCTCCATGCCTGTGCGGGCATGGCCAAATCCGATAACGAGGCCGATTCGTATGTCTTCCTGCCAAAAGGCTTGTGCGCTAAGGTCGCGAAGGGCACCGTGCTCCCTGTGACCAAGGAAGACATGATGAAAATGAAAGAAGAAATGAAGAAGATGTAGGACGATCCGTCATGTCGGTTCAACAGCCCATCCCGATCCCGGCTCAGGCCGGGATCGGACTGCGGTCACACCATTATCGAGAAATCCTGGAGGCGCCGCCTGTGGTGGCGTGGATGGAAGCCCACCCGGAGAACTACTTCGGAGAAGGAGGCGCACCGCTTCGCATCCTTGAGCGCATCAGATCCCAGTACCCGCTCAGCTTTCACGGAGTCGGATTGTCGTTGGGTGCCACAGACCCGATCGACTCGACCCATCTTCGTAAACTGAAGGCACTGATCGATCGATTCCAGCCGACCCTTGTATCGGAGCATCTGTCGTGGAGTTCCGTCGATGGTCGCTTCTTCAACGACCTGTTGCCGCTCCCGTATACCGAAGAAAGCTTGAGCCATATCTGCGCCAGGATCGACGCAATTCAAACAGAGCTGCAGAGGTCTCTCCTCATTGAAAATGTCACTCGGTACCTGACCTGGCGGGATTCGACAATTCCGGAGGGAGAGTTCATGGCTGAAGTCGTGAGGCGAACCGGGTGCGGGATACTGTTAGATCTCAACAATCTCTATGTCAATGCCGTGAATTTCCACCTGGATCCCGTGAAGTTTCTCGACGCACTTCCGTCCGATGCCGTTCAAGAGATCCATCTGGCGGGTTTCGATCACGTCGGAAGATGGCTGGTCGATACGCATGGCCAGGCTGTGTATCCAGAAGTCTGGAGTCTGTACGAGTGGGCCCTTCACCACTTCGGTCCACGGCCAACGTTGATTGAATGGGATACCAACCTTCCGCCGGTGGCCGTGTTGTTGGAGCAAGCCTCACAAGCCAATGCCATGCTCGGAGCCTGTTATGCCACATCTGCATGAGCTCCAACGCGCATTCGCCGCCGCGATGATTGAAGGGAAAGGTTTGCCGTCCGTCACCTCAATGCAGGGTGGGCCATCCTGGCGAAGCCTGGCCCTCTATCGTCGATTGATTCAACACAACTATGTGCAGGCCTTGAGGATCACCTATCCGGTGCTGCATCGATTGATCGGAGGACGCTATTTCAGCGTGTTTGCACGCGGGTATCTGAAACGGTATCCCTCAACGAGCGGCGATCTGTTCTCGTATGGGCAGCATTTCCCACTCTTCCTCCGTCAACTTGAAAGCCCTCGTCTACTTATCGAACTGGCTCGTTTAGAATGGGTCTGCCATGAAGTGTATCAAGCCGCCGACAGCCCGCTTCCTTCTCAAGAGTGGGTGAGGACCCTTGCCACGGTCGATCCCTCCTCTGTGACGTTCCGACTGAATCCGTCCGTGCGCCTGCTGCGATGCGCGCTGCCGGTCCATCGAGTCTGGCACGCGCTACAACCGGAAGTTAGTGGAGAGGGAATCGACGGCCTGAGCCTGGCTCCTGAGGAAGGTGGTCTCCTTGTGACGAGAGCCGGTGGAAAGATTCATGTCAGGAGCCTCTCGCCCAAACAGTGGTGGCTGCTTCAGGCGATGCGCGATCGAAAAACCGTGGCGGTCATTGAGTGCATGACGAGAGAGTTCACGCCTGACCTCGACCTTGTCCATTTCTTGACTGGCCTGTCCGATCCCGCTACGGGCCCGGTGTTTTCACTCGAGGTGCAATCATGCTAGGCAAGAAAGGATGGTCGAGAGTGGTGCTCGATCATGCGCTGGCCTCGTACGGTCGAGTCGTCAGGGGCTTGGAGGCCTTGTTACCACTCTTCGATTTGTCCGTCCGTCTGTACCTGGCGCATATTTTCTGGACAGGCGGGACGGTGAAGCTCTCCAGCTGGATGTCCACGGTGATGCTCTTTACCATGGTCTACGATGTGCCGTTGCTTCCGCCGGAGATGGCGGCCTATGTGGCGACCGCTGTCGAATTGGGCGGCTCATTCCTGCTGGCGGTCGGCCTGGCGGGTCGGTGGGCAGCCCTCTCGCTGTTCGGACTCAACATTGTCGCCTCGATCTCGTATGGACAACTCTCTGAAGCCGCGCTCCAAGAAGCGTTCTACATGGGCATCTTGTTCCTATATTTCGTGCTGCACGGTCCCGGGCTTCTTTCCGCTGATGTCCTCGTGCGATACTTGGTACGACGGCGAGCGTCTTGCTTTCCCGGGGCTGAAGCCGCAGACTGCTCGACAGAACACATGACTGCACGCGAGCAACGCCATGAATCCGTTCGATGAAGAGAAGCGCAACCCTTCGGAGCCTGATACAGATAAGGAAGCACGGATCGATCGGAGGACCTGGCTGACGGGTGCGGTTTCTTTGTTGGGGACTACCGCCGCCGGTTTGCTTACTCCCGCCTTGCTTCCAGCCGAAGAGGGGGGGAGTGTTCGCCCTACTCACGTACCGGGCCGTGGACCAAGTCCATACGGAGTCCGCGCTCAAGGAGAAACGGTTCAGCGCTTGCCCACGGCCACCCATTCACTGACGCCCCATCATGCCTTGCACGGGATCATCACCCCCTCTGCACTGCATTTCGAGCGTCATCATAACGGCGTGCCGAGCATTAATCCCGACCGGCACCGGCTCTTGATTCATGGACTGGTCGACCAGCCGCGCACCTTTTCGATGAGCGATCTCGTACGCTTTCCTTCCGTCACACGCACACTGTTCATCGAATGTTCAGGGAATTCGGGACACGAGTGGAAAGGGCCGACCGGCAAGACGGTGCAGGAGACGCACGGGTTGATGAGCACGAGCGAATGGACCGGCGTGCCGCTCTCGACGGTCTTGGCTGAGGCAGGCATCAAACCTGACGCGGCTTGGGTGCTGGCGGAGGGTAGCGATGCCGCCGCGATGACGCGGAGCCTTCCGTTGGCGGAGGTGTTGAACGATGCGCTGCTCTGCTATGCGCAAAACGGTGAGGCGCTCAGGCCGGAGCAGGGATATCCGCTCCGACTCGTGATTCCCGGCTGGGAAGGGAACACCTGCATCAAATGGATCAGACGGCTGAAGCTCGGCACAGCGTCCTTTATGACGCGAGAAGAAACCAGTCGCTATACCGATCTCATGCCGGACGGTACCGCCAGGCAATTCACCTTCGTGATGGAGGCCAAATCGGTGATCACCAGCCCGTCCGGTGGCCAACGGATCGAGCCGGGTTTTGTCGAGATTCGTGGATTGGCGTGGAGCGGGCGTGGAAAGATCGTCACAGCTGAAGTCAGCACGGACGGCGGGAGGTCCTGGCACACAGCTCAATTACAAGAGCCGGTGCTGTCGCAGTGTCACACGCGATTTCGATTTGGATGGCGCTGGAACGGAGACGAGACGATCATCCAAAGCCGCTGCACCCATGAGACCGGCTATATTCAGCCCACCAGAGCGGCACTGGTGGCTGCCCGAGGTGTCCATTCGTTCTACCATTACCATGCGATTCACATTTGGAAGATTGATCGACGGGGGACTGTGACCAATGGGCAGGTCTAGATTCGCCACGTCGATCATCTTGGCTCTGAGTTTGTGCCTGATGTTCATCGGGATTCCCAAAGCGGAAGAACCCCACTACGGATTGGGGAAGCTGGCCACTGAAGCAGACATCAAGGCCTGGGATATCGACATCGCACCGAACGGAGTGGGGTTGCCACATGGCCGAGGAACGGTGCAACAGGGTGCCACCCTGTACGCTGCGAAGTGTGCCGCGTGCCATGGACAGACAGGAACGGAAGGACCGAAAGATCGTTTGGTCGGCGGCCAAGGTTCGTTGGACACGGAAGACCCGATCAAGACCATTGGCAGCTACTGGCCCTATGCCACAACGTTGTACGACTACATCTTCCGCGCCATGCCGTTCACCGCGCCGCAATCGCTCACGCCGGAGGAAGTCTATAGCCTTGTCGCCTGGTTGCTGCACCAAAACGGGATCATTGAGAAGGATGCGGTGATGGACGCCCGGACCCTGCCAACCATCCGGATGCCTAATCGCGATGGGTTTATTTCCGACTTGCGATCGGATGGGCCGGGTAGGTGATCAGCTGATTGTTCGTTGTAAGCTGCGCTCGAGCTGAGGGATCAGCCAGCTGCCTCATCGTGATCGCCTGAATCAAGGCAAACAGCATCGCCCCACCCCTTGGGGATCGAGTAGCGCGAGTCTTGGCTAGATCCGAGTCGTCGTCATAGGAACGTCTGATTGAATGGAAGGCTTATACCCTCGGTTGTCGAGAGAAACCTCGCTCTTATGTCGTCCGAGGAATGTGATCAATCAGTAATACGGTTCTTTGTGTTGATCGGATCGAGGCGGTGGGCTTGGGGAACCGAACGACAGGTCGCTACTCGAATAGGTCGTTCCGAAGGTCTTCACGAGTTGGGCGACCTGGTGCAATGCGGAACGTACTTCGTCTTGCTGTAGAGAGGACAGCGGGTGAAGATACGCGGCATAGACGATCCCGTTGCTCGTCGCGTAACGGGCGTCTAATGCGGAGTGGAAATTGGCTGCCAACATGCGCTGTCTTTGCTGGTCCGTCACCTCGGCTTCCGGTCCGACCGGTGCAATGATTCGCATACGGTCATGCGCCACGCTGGTGAGTATCGCCATGTCGATCCCATCATAGGTGAATCGCCACTGCCCGCTCTCACCCTTTAGATCTTGCACGACGTCTTTCAGGAGTCCCTGTAACAACGGGATGGTCATGGTCTCCGATCGGGGTGGGATGGTCTTTGGTTGGTCCACAGGGCCTGCGCAGAGCAGGGTGGCTCCAGCGAGTATCTGCAGCCCAATGAAGATCAGTCTGGTCATTAGCCCCTTTCGTCAAACGCCTGTGACACCGCCACCATGATCAACGCCGCAAACAGGACTTATCGATCCTCACTTTCGACTCAGTCGCTCCGCCGCGTGAAGACAATATCTCCGTAGTAGGCCTCTGCCGACTCGCCGGTGTTGTCGGTATCCGTCATGATGGCGACCCCGGAAATCATCGGCGGTTCTGCCCCGAATGCACGCTTGTAGTCTTCATAGACGTTGCGCTCTTCCGTGATCCAGGTGTTGAGCTTGGTCGATCCACTCTCCACGACAACCATGTGCACCTGTTCGGTATAGGGATTAGGCACCGCCGTTCCTACCGGGGCTCGGCTCTCCCAGATGTAGTTGAGGGCGCCGAGCGGTGGGTACTGCCCATAGATCAGCTTGGCGGCCTCGTACTTCGCCTTGCCAAAGAGACTCACTTTTGCGCTGTCGTATTGAAAAGTGACGTAGATGCGCGCTGGATAATCATCGCCCTCTTTTTTCGCCACATTGCCGGCCTTCAAAATATTTGACACTTTCCACTGCCATTGAATGATGGGATACTCTTTGGGATTGATCAGGATTTCTTTGGTGTACCCGGAAGAAGAGGCCTGACTGACGGCCTTGACGGCGACACGATCACCGTCTTTCACGAGGTTGTATGTCGTCTGTTGAGGAATTTTGGGGAACGTCAGAGGTTTCCAGCCGTCCGGCCACGGACCTTTAAGAGCTGCCGTTGAGAAGGGACCGATCTCTACAGTGGTAGGGGAAGCGGCCTGGAGCTGGTGCTGATCACCAAGGATGATTCCACCCAGCCCAAACGACGCAAGAACAATGATTACAGAAACAAGATGTGGTGCCATATGCCTTATCCTTTCAACGCAACGTCATGAAACCAATCAGTGTACGACGTGCTTCTTTATCGCCTCATCCAGGCGAACAATTTCATCAATAGATTCTTGGTCCTCTGTGTGAAATGCGCTTTGCGCCAGAGATTCACCACCTTCTTGTTCACTTCAGCTTGCGTGGGATAGGGATGAATGGTGCCAGCAATGGTCTTGGCACCGGCTCCCGCCTTCATGGCGACGGAAAATTCGCTGATCATGTCACCAGCGTGGGCGGCCACGATCGTCGCGCCAAGAATCTTGTCCGTCCCCTTTTCGATGTGAACCCGCGCAAACCCTTGGTCTTCCCCGTCCAGGATTGCCCGATCGACTTCGTCGAGCTTGTAGGTATAGGTTTCCACCTCAAGGCCCTTCTCTTGTGCATCCTTCTCGTACATACCGACATGGGCCACCTCCGGCTCGGTAAAGGTACACCAGGGCATGATGAGCGAATCGACGGTGGCATAGCCAAGGCCGAAGGGATGTGGGAACAGTGCGTTCTGGATGACGATCTGTGCCATGGCATCGGCGGCGTGGGTAAACTTGTAGCGTGAACAGACATCCCCGGCCGCAAAAATCTTGGGATTCGTCGTCTGCAACCGGCCATTCACCGTGATCCCGTTCTTGTCGTACTCGACTCCGGCGGTTTCCAGCTCGATCCCCTCGACGTTCGGAGTACGCCCAACCCCGACCAGGATCTCGTCGACGGTCACGTCGTACTGCTGACCATGCGAGCCGACCGTCAGGCGTTTGCCTCCTTCGATCTTCTCGACGTGCAGCTGTTTCCCGCAGCACAACAGCTTCACCCCATCGCGCACCAGCTGATGCTCGACGATGTCGGCGGCATCGCGATCCTCGTTCGGCATGATGCCATGCGCGGCCTCGACCAAATAGACCTGGCTTCCAAACCGGGCGAACGACTGCGCCAGCTCGCAGCCGATCGGGCCGGCCCCGATCACCGCGAGGCGCTGGGGCAGCTCGGTCAATGAGAAGATCGTTTCATTCGTAAGATATCCGGCTTCCTTCAGCCCGGGTGTCTGAGGAGCCGAGGCTCGTGCACCTGTGCAGACCGCCGCTTTCCCAAAGTGGAGGAGACGATTGCCTGCCGGTCCCTCGACTTGGATAGCATCGGGACCAAGAAAGCGCCCGCTGCCGATGTAGATGTCCACGCCCAGTGTGGCATAGCGATGGGCGGAATCGTTGTGGCTGATCCGCGCGCGCAACTTCCTCATGCGCGCCATGACGGCTCCGAAGTCGTAGGTCACGCCGGCGGGAATCTCGAGACCAAACTCCTTGGCGCGCCGGAGATCGGCCCACGCCCTGGCGGCTCGGATCACACTTTTCGAGGGCACACAGCCGACATTGAGACAGTCTCCACCCATCAGATGTTTTTCGATCAGCGCGACTTTGGCGCCGAGACTGGCGGCCACGACCGCCGTGATCAGTCCCGCCGTGCCGGCTCCGATGACCACGATATTGTAGCGGCCGGTCGGTTCCGGATTGACCCAGTCGGGAGGATGCACATTGGCGACGAGCTGCTGGTTGTACTCGTCATTTGGAAGAACCAAGGACTGCGCGTGCTCACTCATTTCTACGATTCCTGGGAGAGGCTTCATCATAGCGTACCACCCTTGATTGTGAATCATCGGTCGATCGATGACCTATTTATGACACTGGTTTGGCCGCAAACCGTTTATAGACGACCGGGACGAGGGCGAGCAGTCCTAAAAGGATAAAGGCGCCGATGACGTTGGGCGACGCAATTTCCTTCAAAGAGTTAATCGTACCCAGTTGGCGCCCTGCATAGGCATAGACGAACGAACCCGGAATGATGCCAAGCGCGGTGGCTCCGATATACGTGCCCGCGCTTACCCGGGTCAGTCCTGACACCAGATTGACCACGAAGAACGGAAAGAGCGGAATCAGTCGGAGGGTCAGCAGGTAGCTGAACGCATTCTTGGCGAAGCCCTCTTGGAACGGGCTCAGCGACTTCCCGAATTTCCGTTCCACAGTATCCCGTAACACATAGCGTGCGGTGAGAAACGCCACAGTGGCTCCGGTCGTCGCCCCGAGATTCACGAACAGCGTTCCCAGGAAGGCGCCGAATGTGAACCCTCCAGCTAACGTGAGAATGACCGCACCCGGCAGCGACAAGCCGGTGACGATCGCATAGGCAAGGATGAAGATGCCGACCGCGGTGACATAATTCGCCTCCGTAAATGCCAGCAGATGGTCTCGATTGTTTTTTAGAACGTCCAACGACAAGAACCGGCCAAGATCAAAATAGAAGAACGCCCCGATGGCCAGTCCGATCACCAGACCGATGATGATCTTGCCCGAGGGATTATTTTTAGTGGAAGGAACGGGCAACGTGCTCTGATGCAAAGGAGGGATCGGATGGGTCGTGTCATCCTGGTATCCGTCTGCGCACCGCGTTTCCATGGACTGAACTCCCTTCATGTGGATGCGTGGAACCAGATCGAGGTGCTGCTTCAGCTCAGGTTTTCTGGAAGCATCTCCTCTCAACATGACTTCACAATACCCTACTTGCCGTTGAGATTCTGTGAGCCAGTTCACAGTGTGGTGGGTAGAGGACAACCAGGAGAAAGCCCCATAACATGCCACGATTCCGTTGGTATTTCACTTATGTATCAGGTGGATACAGCCCCTGCTTGAAAAGACAATTCGACCTCTGAGGATTTTGGCATCACACGATCTATTGCCTCATGGGGGAGAAATCTTTAGACTGTCGCTCTGAACCGGCAGTTGACCACATGGAACAGCCTTCTTCCTCCACGAACAAGTTGTGGTATCTCAAGCACATTCGCTTGTTCGACGGTATCTCTCCGTCTGATATGCAGGAGATGGAGAAGATTACGCGTATGGAGGAAGTCAAGAAACGGCAGCCCCTCTACCTCCCCGGTGATCCGAGCAGCAATGTATATTTGCTAAAAAAGGGGCGGGTCAAAATTGCCAATAGTGCGTCTAGCGGGAAAGAGGTCACATTTGAGATCCTGGAACCAGGTGAGGTCTTCGGCGAGCTGGAGGCCCTGGAAGATAGCCCGCGCTCGACATCCGCCGAGACTCTCGATGATACCCTCATCTGCGTGATCCCGCGAAAGGACTTCGACCAGTACCTCGCGATGCATCCGAACGTGACGGTGAAGCTCACCAAGCTCATCGGCCTGCGGCTCAAGAAAATCCAGAGCCGTGTCGAAGATCTCGTCTTTCGGGATGTCCCGGCGCGTTTAGCCCATCTTCTGTTAGAGTTGAGCAAGACCGATGGCGTGACAGACAAACAGGGGATTCGCCTGAAGGCCAAGTTGACCCACCAAGAAATGGCGAACCTGATTGGCTGTAGCCGCGAAACGGTGAGCACCATTATCGGGCAGTTTCGGGATCAAGGGCTCATCCAAATGGACGGGCGAACGATCACTCTTCTCAAACCAGAGGCCCTTTCTCACCTCGCTTCCTGACTTTTGTCTTCTATGCTTCAGCCAGCCAGCTTCTTGCGGGCGATGGGAGGCGGATTCGTTCCCATCGCCTACAAGTGAGTAGACCCGTGGCCCAAGCCTAGGATCGAGGTTTCACGAGTTGAATCGAGCGGGTAATACCAAAGACAAAACTGGTTCCCTGTGCAAGGTTGTTGTTGGCATCCCGCGCCACGGGGATTTGGGCCATAACATATACCGACGTCCCTTCCGTATATCGAGACGTGAAGAGTTGCCCAATGTCGAGTTGGAATCCCGGTGTATAGGCAAAGTAGGTCGATCCGGTATTCGGCACACGGCGATCGAGGATGCGGGGATCGATTACGGTTGGTTCCCCCCCTGACAGGGGCGTGGCCGATTGCTCCAGATTGGCCGTGACGTTGTCCTGCGTGAGATGGCGGAAATTGAGTTGATTGGTGAACACAAGCCATGGGGTTGTGACCAGATTCACTCCGACGTTAAACTGGTATTCGTCTCCGAATTGATAGCCATCCCGATTGCGGAAGGTATGGCGATAGCTGCCGAAGGCAAACTGACTCAACCGATGAGGAATCAACTCATAGGTTTGGTAGATCGAGCCGATGAGACCAACCTGGCCACGCCCCAGTTG